>JBNGCX010000041.1:0-36809 GCA_049974865.1 Paracoccaceae bacterium | reverse complement strand
AATATCGCCAGCGACAGGGCCGATTTTTTGGGAAGCCACCCCGGAAGCCGGAGCCAGGCGGATGAGGCGAAAGTCCAATGATCGCTGGTGCTCGAGGCGTTCGGACGGTGGATTCCGCGGTGGATCCGGAATCCGGGTGGAGGCCAGCCGGAAACCGGTGGATGCGGCCTTCGCGGAGTCCACTCGCGGGACGCAGAACAGGATCCCTTGCCATGCCAGGATGCGTTACGGTCGGACCGTGGAGGCACGCACACGATGGCAGGCGGACAACAGCACTGGGACGAAGTCTATGGCGCACGGTCGGAAGACGCACTGACGTGGTTCGAAGCAACGCCGGCGGTATCGCTGGAATTGATCCGCGAACATTTGCAACCGGGCGAGTCGTTCATCGACATCGGGGCCGGCGCGTCCCGGCTCGTCGACGCGTTGCTCGATGAAGGGTTCGGACCTCTCGCGGTGCTGGACCTTTCCGCTGCCGCCCTGGCCGTCAGCGGGCTGCGGCTCGGCCCAAGGGCCGTCGACGTTGCGTGGATCGAGGCGGACATCACGACGTGGACGCCCGACCGGTGCTACGCGGTCTGGCACGACCGCGCGGTGTTCCACTTCCTGACCGCGCCCAAGGATCGTGCCGGTTACGCACGCGCGCTGTCCGCCGCCCTTCGCCCGGGCGGGATCGCTATCATCGCGACTTTCGCCGATGACGGGCCGGAGATGTGCTCGGGCCTGCCCGTGGTCCGCTACACCCCGGAGACGCTGGCGCAGGAACTCGACCGACTGCTTCCGGGCCGGTTCGAGACGCTCGATGCCAGACGCCACATGCACATCACGCCGATGGGCAACCGGCAGAGTTTCCAGTACAGCGTGTTCCGCAAGACGGACCGTTGAGACGAGAACCGCGGCCCTCTTGGGGCGGCGGCATTCAACGGGATGCCGTGCGCGGGGTCAGTCCTTTGCGATCATGTAGGCCCTGCCACGCCCTTCGATTTTCTCGGAGGTGATCGTCAGGCCCAGCTTCTTTTTCAGCGCGCCGGATATGGCGCCCCTAGCGGTGTGAGCTTGCCAGTCGAGTGCTGCTACGATTTCCTCGATGGTCGCGCCGTCCGGCGCGCGCAGCATGGCGATCAGCGTGGCCTGCTTGGTGCCCTCGCGCGGCGTGCGCGCCTTGGGCGCGGTCTCGGTGCCGGTGGGGCTATCAGGCGCGGGCTCCTCGGTCGGCGCGTCCGTTGCGCCCGCAGGCGAGGGGTTCGCGTCATCGGTCTCGATGCCGATGGCGGCGAGGCCTGCGTCGGTGACGACCAACGTGACGCCGTGGCCGTCGCCGGTCTCGCGCCAGACGGGCTCGCTCTTGCGCATGTCCGCTTCGACCTCTTCGAGGAAGCCCTTGGCGAGCATCGCGCCGACCACCTTGGCGGCGGCGCCGCCGCGCAGGCTCTCGGGCAGCGGCAGGGCGATGTGCTCGGGCCGCTGGGCGGCGGCGCTCAGGATCAGGGCTTGGGTGTCGGAAAGCTTGGTCATGGGGTCGTCTCCGTTTTCGGGCCCGCGTCATGCGGCGCCTTCTACGACCCCGAGCCGCGCAGGGCGCGCGGCAGGAGTTCCGGCTGGACCGGAGATCAGCGGGCGTGTTCGCCCTCGCCGAAGGCGCTGTCGGTGATGCGCTTGAGGAGGCTGGCATAGTGTTCGAGGGTGCCGACCATGGCCCAGCCCACCTCGTCGGGTGCGCAGTCGAAATGGTCGTCGCTGAGCGCCTGCAGGCGGGCGAGCATCTCGTCGATCTCGGCCTTCTTGCCGATGAAGGCGGCGAGTGCCGCCTCCCGGTTGCGTCGGGCCTTCTCGGCGCGGAGTTCGTAGCGTGGTGTGGTGAGCGGGTTCAGGCGCGTGGTCATCGTGGAGGCTCCGGGTGAGTTGCATCGTCCTGGTGATCGGACGTTCGCTCCATGCGCCTAGCTTATCAACTCGATAAGCACCTGAAACAGAATGACAATCGAGGCTGGCAGTGTGGGGTCTAAGCGAGCCCCATGAGGCCGCCCATCTCGGGCTGGCGCGAACAAGCGACGCCCAGATCCAGCAGATGCAATTTCCGCAAAGACCTCGGGATTTCCCCAGTAGCCCGACAGAGCCCGGATCGACGTCCAACAATGTCATCGGCGCCCGAGCGGTACGAGCCGGTGCGCCCGCGAGCCATGCGTTTCGTGTCAGCCGCTGCGGGTCTGGATTTCCCCGACATGCTCCGAGCCAGGCAGCGACCGACCTCGGGAAAATGAAGATCGCGACCGTCATTCGCAATTCACGCCAGATCAACTCTTGGCGCGCCGGGCGCGGCGGACTGGACGGGCGTGCAGGCTTACTTGCAGAAAGGAGCTGTGATCAGGGAAGTTGCATGCGCGGCGAACATCGAGACGAAGTGGCTCTCCTCGAAAGTCTTCGCTCCGGCGATGAGGCTGCATTCTCGGCGCTCTACACCCGTCATACTCCGTCCATGATCCGCGTGGCGGCCACAATTGTGAACAGTCGCGCCACCGCTGAGGAGGTTGCGCAGGAGACTTGGATCGCGGTGCTGAAGAACATCGGTGGCTTCGAAGGCCGGTCCTCGCTGGCCGGCTGGATCTTCACGATCCTGATCAACAAGGCACGGACCCGGGCAAGGCGTGACGGGCGATCCGTCTCGTTCGAGGAGGGTGGCGAGGGCAACGACCTTGCTGCCGCTTTCGACGGACACGGTCGCTGGAAGGAGATGCCCGAGCTTTGGGACGAAATCACACCCGAGCGCATCGTTGCCGGACGCCGACTTGCCGAGCACATGCGCGAGGCCATCGACGCCCTTCCACCTGCGCAACGCGCCGTGATCGTGTTGCGGGTTCAGCAGGGGTTGGATGCGTCCGAGGTTTGCGAGGCTCTCGGGCTCAGTGACGGGAACATGCGGGTGCTCCTGCATCGCGCACGACTGTCCTTGCGCGCCAGGTTGGCAGAGCTGTCATGAACTGGCCGAGCGGGACATTTCCGATGATCACGTTAACTTGCGACGCACCACGTAACGAAAACCTGCCGCGGAGGTCCTTTCCCCGTGAGGTTTTCGAAAGGACCGAACCGAAATGCTGAGCTGCAAGGATGTCGCCGACCGTGCAAGCGCCCTGATCGACGGGGAACTGTCGACCTGGGACGCGCTCCAGATCCGCCTGCATCTCGCGATGTGCAAGGGGTGCGGACGCTTCATCGAGCAAATGCGCCTGACGGATCAATTGACCGCAGAGGTCGCTGACCAGGGCGAGCCGCTCCAGCATGAGGCCGAGGACGGCCGCTTTGCCGAAATCCTTTCGACGCTTCGCAAGGAGCAACCGCGCCGCTGAACCTCGGCGCAACCGAAAGGAAAGACCATGAACAAGATTGTCGCCGGCGCTGTCGCCGGGTTTGCCGCCACTGTCGTCCTCTCTGTGATGATGCTGGCCAAGGGAATGATGGGCATCATGCCCGAACTCGATGTCATCGCGATGCTGAGCGCGATGATGGGCGCCCCGGCCGTGATGGGCTGGACGGGGCATTTCATGATCGGCACGTTGGCCTGGGGCATCGGGTTCGCCCTGCTTTTCGACATGATCCCGGGTTCCTCGGCCGTGGCCAAGGGCGTCGTGTTCGGCATCGCCGCATGGCTGGGCATGATGGTCATGGTGATGCCGATGGCCGGTGCGGGGCTGTTCGGAATGGCCATGGGGATCATGGCACCGATGATGACGCTGGTTCTCCACGTGATCTTCGGCGCGGTTCTCGGCGCGGTCTATCAGGCGCAAGCCAAACCCGTCTTTGCCTGAACCGATCCAACGGGCGCGATTGCGACGATCGCGCCCGTTCCGATGGCGCCACTCCGACACCAGAAAGTCCGAAGATGAAAAGCGAAAAGGTCACCTTTGCCGGGCATTCCGGCGACATGCTTGCCGCACGACTGGATTTGCCAAGCGGCCCTGTCCGGGCGGCGGCGATCCTCGCGCATTGCTTCACCTGCTCCAAGGATATCGCGGCGGCGCGCCGGATCTCGGGTCGGCTCGCGGCCCTTGGCATCGCCGTTCTTCGGTTCGATTTCACCGGGCTGGGTCACTCCGGGGGCGAATTTGCCAATACGCATTTCACATCAAACGTCGCCGACCTGATGCTTGCTGCCGCCTTCATGGAAGCGCGTGGCTTGCCTGCACAGCTTCTGATCGGTCACTCGCTGGGCGGTGCGGCCGTCCTGAAGGCCGCACCCGATCTTCCCGGGCTTCGGGCCGTGGTGTCGATCGGCGCTCCGTTCGACCCCGGCCATGTCGCGCATAATTTTGGCGGCAAGCTGGATGAAATTCGCGCGCATGGGCGCGCCACGGTCGATCTGGCGGGCCGGTCCTTCGAGATCCGCAAGGAATTTCTGGACGACATCTCAGCGGCCTCGCTGGAGCTGGCCCTGCCGCGCCTGAACGCCGCCCTTCTGGTGGTGCACGCGCCCCGTGACACCACTGTGGGCATCGACAACGCGGGACGGATCTTTGGCGCGGCGAAACATCCCAAGAGCTTCGTCTCGCTCGACGAGGCAGACCATCTGCTGACCCGTGAGGAAGACGCCGAATATGCGGCCGAGGTCATCGCCTCGTGGTCGCGGCGCTATCTTGTCCTTGCGCCTGAAGAGGCGACCCCGGACGCGCCCGAAGGCGTGGTGCGCGTCTCCGAGGCCGAGGCATCCGGGTTCCGGCAAGATATCGTTGTCGCGGGACGCCATCAGATGATCGCCGATGAACCGGTCGCCATGGGCGGCACCGATCTGGGGCCCAGCCCCTATCAGTTGCTCGCAGCCGCCCTTGGCGCCTGCACCACCATGACCATCCGGCTTTATGCCCGGCGCAAGGGCCTGCCCCTTGCGCATGTCTCCTGCGACGTCAGCCATGACCGGTGCCACACCGAGGATTGCGAGGAGTGCGACAAGGGCAATGCCAAGGTGGATGTCTTTCACCGGGTGATCCGTCTGGACGGAGATCTGAACGACGACCAGCGTGCCTCCCTGCTGGCAATTGCTGACAAATGCCCCGTCCACAAGACGCTGCACGGGCAGGCCATCATTCGCACGGACCTGGAACCCCTGAAAGAATTCGCATGACCCCTGATAATGAACTTTCGCTCAAGATCACACAGTCCGCGAACCTCCGCCATCGCTGGAGGTCTTGCCGCGTCGTGAGCCGTGAAAGCCCAATCATCATCGACATCACCGGTCCGGAAAAGATCCGCACTGGCGATGGCGGATGGACCGCACAATGAGCGCCGTCGTCACCAATCACCCCCGCAAGGCGGCAACCACGCCCAAGCGGGTCAACCTGGCCTTGCAGGGCGGCGGATCGCATGGCGCCTTTACCTGGGGTGTTCTCGATGCCCTGTTGGAAGACGGCCGGATCGAGATCGCAGCCATTTCGGGCACGTCGGCCGGTGCAATGAACGCCGTGGCGCTGGCGGATGGGTTTACGGCAAGCGGGCCGGAAGGTGCGCGTGAAAAGATGCATCATCTCTGGGAGTCGGTGAGCAACGCCGCGCAGCATTCATTCATCAAGCGCGATCCGCTCGACGTGATGATGGGAACCTGGAGCCTTGAACGTTCCTGGGGCTACCAGACGATGAACATGATGACGCGGCTCTTTTCGCCCTATCAGTTCAATCCCGCCGACATGAACCCCCTGCGCGACATCGTCGAGGCCTGCATCGACTTCGACTGCGTACGCCATTGCGACGGTATCCGGCTGTTCATCTCGGCCACGAATGTCGAGACGGGTCGGGTAAAGGTCTTCGACAGCCGCAGTCTGACAGTCGACATGGTCATGGCCTCCGCCTGCCTGCCGAACATGTTCAAGGCCGTGGTCATCGACGGGGTGCCCTATTGGGACGGCGGCTACATGGGAAACCCGGCGCTCTTCCCGTTTCACACCGAAAGCGACAGCGCCGACACCATCGTCGTCCAGATCAACCCCGTGGAGCGCAAGGGCATCCCGCGCACGGCCCATGACATCCAGAACCGGTTGAACGAGATCAGTTTCAACTCCAGCCTGCTCAAGGAGTTGCGCGCCATCGATTTCGTGACCCGGCTGCTCGACGAAGGCAAACTCGATGAGGGGCACTACCGGCGGGCACGGATCCACATCATCGAGAACCAGACGGTGCTGAACCCGCTCGGGGCCTCGTCCAAGGTGAATGCGGAATGGGCGTTTCTGACCCATCTGCGGGATCTTGGCCGCGAGACGGCAAAGGCCTGGCTCGACCGGCACCACGGCGACCTTGGTGAACGCGGCACAGTCGATTTGCGCGCGATGTTTCAGGGCATCGGTCCGGAGCATCAAGGATAGGATTTCGGGGAAAGACGATGGAGCGCGACGACTGGCAACTTCCATGGGCTAAGGGCTGGCCCGAGATCGACCGGGCCGGCATGGTCGAGGTCGACCGGCGCATGGTCGAGACCTACGGCATCGCGCTCGAGAAGATGATGGAGAATGCCGGCCGCGCGTTGGCCACGGTCGCGTGGCGCCGGTGGCTCGTCGGCCGGGACGCTCCCCGCGTCACCGTGCTGGCGGGCAACGGCGGGAACGGCGGCGGTGCGCTGGTCGCGGCGCGGCGGCTGGCCGCCTGGGGCGCATGTGTCGAAATCGTGCTTTCCCGCCCCGCCCCGGCACTGGCTCCGGTCCCCGCAGGCCAGTTGGCCATCCTTGTGGGCATGGGCGTCGCAGTGGTCGAGGAACCGCCCGAAGGCGCCGATCTTATCCTTGACGGGCTGGTGGGCTATTCGCTGTCTGGCACGCCGATGGGGCGTGTCGCTGATCTCATCACATGGGCGAATGGGTCCGGCACGCCAATCCTTGCGCTCGACGTGCCGTCGGGGTTCGACGCATCGACCGGGCGGCTTGCGATGCCCTCCGTCTCGGCCAATGCGACCGTCACGCTTGCGCTTCCCAAGCGCGGCCTGACCGATCCTGCGGTACGATGGGCGGTGGGCGATCTCTACCTTGCCGATATTTCGGTGCCGCCCGCGCTCTACGCAACTTTGGCATGTCCGATCCGCACGCCGTGCTTCGCGGGCGAGGATATCCTTCGGATCGCGTAACCCGTCCCCGTCAGTCGAGAAATGCGCCGAGGTCGATATCAAAGACCCACACTGCAAGCGGCACCGGGGCAACCGCGACAAGGATCGTCACGACAGTCTGCACGGGCAGGAACAAGCGGCTGAGCCCGGCGGTGAACAGGATGCCGCCACCGCCGCCCAGAACCGCGTTGCCCGGCAGGTTCACGAGCAGGCCAAGCAGAACATAGCGATAGCGCGTGGCCAGCGGGCGTAGCCAGCCGGGCGCGCGTGCCCGCAATGCCTCCAGCCGTTCGGTGCGGGAGAGCGGTTGGACCGCCTCAAGCAGACGACATGGTTTCTTCAGACGAAGGTCGTCGAAGACACGGTGAAGCCGCGCATAGGGCACCCATTCTCCAACGGCATAGGCGAGCGACAGGCCTGCCACGGTCGAGCCGTAGATCAGCGGCGCGATCCATGGCCCCTCCATCACCATGAGCGTGAGACCGATCTCAACGCCCGGAACAAATGGGACCGAGATGAGAAGGGCGTAGGCGAGAAGGAAGGCGACGAGCATCCCGATGCGCAGGCGATCATCCTCAAAGAGCGCCAGCCCCGTGACCCAGCCCATCAGAAGGTGGATGCCATAGGCGATGAGCAGAATGGCAAAGATCCTGATCATGACCCGGCAAATTGCATTGCATCGTAAACGCAGCGACACCGGGTTCACGTCATTCCCCATGCGAGGCCCAACGGCAGCTGTCAGTCGGCAGGAAGTGCAACAGCCTGTCACGCCCATCCGGCCCGGAGAGCCTGGGGCACCCTTCAACGCTGGTCCCGGATGCGAAGGCGGTGAAGATGGCGGAGGGTGTGTCGGGCATGCAGAGTTCCGCGCCGGGGTCGAGGGCGGCCCCTATACGGGCGTCACCGGTCCGGGACTCGATGGTGAAGAAGAGAGTCTCGCTCGTCCCGTTTGCCACGCAGGCGGCTGCAGCAGGACCGGCGAGTAGAACCACCGCAGGCACGCAGATCAGAACGGAGAAAAAGCGTTTCATCGAAAACCTCTTTCATGAGCATTGGTGCGGAACGGCCCGTGGTAAATCCGGAATCGCGAAAATCTCGCAGAGGTGATGGCGGCGTGAGTGTCACGGCACCGTGATCGGCTTGCCTGTAACGGATCGCGCCGCGCCGAGTCCCAACCTTGTCAACCAAGGGAGGACTTCTCATGAGAACGATCATATCCGCAGCCGTTGCAAGCATCGCCATCGCGACCGGACCGGCGCTGGCGCAGGACGGCGACATGGCCTTCGGCACCGAGGACGACATCGCCTATGCCGAGTTGCTCTGGGATCTTATGGAGGCCGAGCGTCTTGCAGGACCGAACATGATCCGGGCCTTTCCCTACATGGGCACTGAACCGCATGGCATGATGCTCGAAACATTCTATGACGTCGGCACGATCGGCGATCACACCGGCGACCTGATCGTGAAGCGCAATTTCGGGCCCGAGGGCGTGTCGGTGGACGAGGTCCTGTCGAACCCCGACGGACACCTGGGCGCTTATACCGTGATGTTCCGCCGCGAGGCTGGCTACGATCCCGAGAACCTCGACTGGTTCTGGGCACGCTACAACCCCGACGGCTCGATCGCCGAAAACCCGATGGGCATGGCTCTGGCCGGGCGCGTCGCGCGCGGGATGGACGAAGGCTGCATCGCCTGCCACCAGGGGGCTGCCGATGACCTCGTCTTCACCTCGGATCACCTGATTGCAAACTGACACCAAGGCATAGGTGATCCAGCCCGCGCCGAGGCTCCGATGTTCCCCGACTTCGCCCTGCCTGCCCTGATGGGCGTGCTGCTCGGAGTCTCGGCGCACAGGGCTGGTCTCTGCACCGTGAAGGCGGTGGCGGAGGTCATGACCACAAGGCGCGCCCACGTCCTGTGGTCCTTTCTCAAGGCATCTTTCTGGACGCTCGGCCTTCTGTCAGTTGCGGCGTTGACGGGTTTGGATGCTGACCTTTCGGCGCGCCCCCTCATGCTGACCGGGTTGGCAGGCGGCATTCTGTTCGGGGTTGGTGCGGGTCTGAACGGCGCGTGCAGCTTCTCCACGCTTGCGCGCCTTGCCGAGGGACATGGCGTGATGCTCATGACCCTTCTCGGCTGGGGGCTCGGGCTTCTCGCTATGAGGGGCCTCTTGACGAGCCCGCAGGGGAGTATCTCCGCAACGTCGCTCCCCGGGTGGATCGTTCTGCCAGGCCTGACCTGGATCCTGTGGGAAGGTTGGCGTCTCACCCGTCTTGTCTGGCAGAGAGGCAAGGGGATTTTATCGGATGGTGTCTGGCCTCTGTCGCTCGGCGTGTTTCTCGTGGCTCTCGCCAACACCGGGCTTCTTTTGATGGATCGACCCTGGTCCTTCACCTCGACGGCAATTTGCGTATCAGGCGCCGCCGAGGTGGCCCCATGCGCGCATCCGGCCACGTTGTGGGTCGTCTCGACCGCGGCGATGCTGGCCATGGTGACATCCGCGATGCTGCGCGGCAGCTTCCGCATTCGCCGGGTCCGGCTGCGGTCGGCCGTCAGGCGGCTTGGCGCGGGCTGCCTCATGGGGGCGGGTGCCGCGATGATCCCCGGCGGCAATGACGGGTTGATCTTGTTCGGTATCCCCTCGCTCTCGTCCCATGCCCTTCCCTCCTGGTTCGGCATCGTCGCCGGCATCTGGATGGCGCTGGTGGTCATGCGCGCCCTTGGGGCGCGGGTGCCCCGAATCTTCTGTGAGGGCGATATCTGCCGTGCCGAGATGTAACGTTTCGGGTGACCGAGAGTCCTTTGGCCAAGACGGAGGATCGGGTCGATGACGCAGGAGGGAACAAGCTGGCTGGACGGGGTGCTCGACCGCATCGGGCACCGGTTGGCCTCCAAGCTGAACCGCCCCTGTTCGGGCTACAAGCCCTACACGCCTTCGGATTTCCAGACGCTCTGCCGCATCCTTCGCCCCGGTGACGTTTTGCTGATCGAAGGTGGCGAGCGGATTTCGACAGCGATCAAATATCTCACGCAATCGACATGGTCCCACGCGGCCATGTATGTGGGCGGCCACCTGCATGATGCCGCCGACGGCGGCGAACGGCATCACCTGGTGGAGGTGAACCTTGGTCAGGGCTGTGTGTCCGTCCCACTGTCGAAATACGCGAGTTTCAACACCCGCATCTGCCGCCCGGTTGGCCTGACCGAGGAAGAACGGGCGCAGGTCTGTGCCTTCATGATCGCGCGGATCGGCCTCAAATACGACCTGCGCAACATCTTTGATTTGCTGCGATACTTCTTTCCGACACCGCCGGTTCCGGTGCGTTGGCGGCGGCGGATGCTGGCCTTCGGCTCCGGCGATCCGACGCGGGCGATCTGCTCTTCGCTGATTGCGCGGTCCTTCCAGTCGGTGCGCTACCCGATCCTGCCCGACGTCACCAAGGTGAAGACCCGAAGAGGATCACGTCAGGCGCGGGCCGAGATCCTGCATATCCGGCACCATTCACTGTTCGCGCCGCGCGACTTCGACCTGTCGCCGTATTTCGAGATCGTGAAGCCGCATATCGCGGGGGGATTCGATCACCGGCGGCTGACATGGGCCTCATCGCCGCAGGACACGGGCCACGACAGTGGCGATGAGCAGCGCGAAGGACCCGGAGATCGCGAACCAGCCGAAATACCAGAACCGGCCGGCAAGCGCGTTCTCTGCGAAGGAGGCGGCAAAGACCTGCTTGCCGAAATACGCGGCGGCGACTGAGGCCAGCAAGGCCGATACGGCAACGACCACGAACGCCGAAAACGACAGGCCCGCCCGGCGCAGGACGAGCCAGAGCACTGCACCGCCGACGCCGCCGATGATCGCCGATTGTTGGGCCCACCACGGATGCGCGCCGAGCGCCCCGGGCAAACCCGCCAGAGACGCGGCGACCAGACTGGCAGCCACTGCAGCGGCGACGAGGCTCTCTTCAAGGATTGGGCGGCGCATCAGCGTGCCTCGAGCTCTGAAAAACCGTTGACATGGTCGTGCCGGACACCGGCATCGTCGGGATCGTGCGGCGGCCGGTGACAAATTCGGACACCGGTATCGCGCGTGCCCCGCAGTATGCCCCTCAACTGCGATACTCGGGATTCTCGTAGTCGAAGCGACATCCCGCCTTCCAGGCGTTTCGATCGTTGCCGTGGTTGGGCAGCCCGCCGGCATCCTTCAGCATCCGCGCCATGTGCATCAGGTTCCAGGTCATGATCGTGGTGTTCCGCTGGGTGAAATCGTTGTCGAACCCTGCCGGCGCCCCATCGACATCGTCACCGTAGGACGGGCCGGGCCCCGCCTCGCCGATCCAGCCGCAGTCGGCCTGGGGCGGGATGACATAGCCCAGATGGCCGAGGGCATAGAGAATGGTCATGGCGCAATGCTTGATGCCGTCTTCGTTGCCGGTCACCACCGCGCCTCCGGTCTTGCCGTAGAAGATGCTCTGGCCCTTGTCGTTCAGCATTCCCGACATGCCATAGAGCCGTTCGATCAGCACGCGGCAGAGCGAGCTTTCCTCGCCAAGCCAGATCGGCGTCCCGATGACGAGAATGTCGGCGGCCCCAACCTTTTCCCACAGGGCGGGCCAGTCGTCCCTGTCCCAGCCATGTTCGGTCATGTCGGGATAGACCCCGTAGGCAATCTGATGCGAAGCCGCGTGGATATGCTCGACCTCGACACCGTTGCGCTCCATGATCTCCCCGGCAACGGACAGCAGAAGCCGCGTGTGCGACGTGTCCGCGGCCTTCTTCAGGGATGTGTTGAAGAGGACCGCGCGCAGGTCCGAGAAATCATGCGGGTTCTGGTCGCACAAATTGGATTGCTTTTCGCTCAGGGTCACAGTGTCTCTCCTCGTTCTAGGTCAGGGTTTCTTCGTCTCGTATGATTCGGGCACGCCCTTGTGGAGCCTCGATCCGCGCATCCGGTCAGCGCGATGACACTGCCACCGGCTGCCTCGGCATCGGCGGGGTCGTGGGTCACCATCAACGCAGGGATAGCCCGGTCGCCGATATGTGCGAAGGTGAAGGCGCGCAGGTCGTCGCGCAGCGTGGCGTCGAGCTTGGAGAAGGGTTCGTCGAGCAGCAGCGCCCGCGGTTCGGCCAAGAGCGTGCGCATCAGCGCCGCGCGCGAGCGCTGCCCGCCCGAGAGCGTCGCCGGGTCGCGGTCATAGAGCCCAGAGAGGCCCGCGCGGTCCAGCGCCGCCTCGACGGCCGCCCGCCGCTCGGCACGGCCCCGGACCGAGCGCGCGAGCCCGAAGGCGAGGTTGTCGCCGACCGAGAGGTGCGGGAACAGCACCGCGTCCTGGAACATCAGCCCGACGCGCCGCGCCTCGGGCGGCAGGGGCGAGAGATCCCTGCCGTCGAGGCGGATGCTGCCGGACAGGGTGAACCCGTGCGCAAGGTGCCCGCCGACGGCGTCGAGCAGGGTGGACTTGCCGATGCCCGATGGCCCCATGACGGTCGCCACCTCGCCGGGACGCACCGTCAGCGTGATCGGCGGGAAGAGCGGACCGGCGCCCTTGGGCGCGACGGCGACCTCGTGCAGCTCCAGCGTCATGCCGCGCCCCCTGCCTGAAGGTCTCGGCGATTGCGGTGCATCAGCGCCGGGATCAGGAGGGCCGCGCCATAGGCCACGAAGGGCAGCCCGGCCTGAAGCGTCGCATAGACTCCGGTCACCCGGCGGTCGGACGACGAGGACAGCGTCACTGCCTCGGTCGTCAGCGTCGCGATCCGGCCCGCGCCCATGAAGAGCGTCGGCAGGTATTGCGCGACCGACACGGCCACGCCGATGGCCCCCGCCGTCAGGATCGGGGTCAGCAGCACCGGCAGCTTGACGGTAAAGAGCCGCCGCCACGGCCCCGCGCCCAGCGAACCCGCGGCCCGTATCAGTCGCGGGTCAAGCGCCCGCCACGGGTCCGACAGCGCGATCATCACGTAGGGGAAGACGAAAAGCGCCTGCGCCCAGATGACCGCCGAGTAGCCGCCTGTCAGGCCTAGGCGAAGGAACAGCACGTTCAGCCCAAAGAGGAACCCGATCTGTGGCACGAGAAGCGGCAGGTAGATCAGCGCCTCGGCCCAGCCCGCGCGACCGCGCCGGGCGCGGTCCTCGCCCTCGAGCCAGGCGATGGCGAGCGCGAGCGCGAGCGCCGTGGTCGCCCCGGCGAGGATCAGGGTATTGCCGAGCGCCGCCGCCCAGCCGTTGCCGGGTGTCGACCACGCCCGGAGAGACCAGCTTTCCGGCAGAACGCCCGGCCAGGGCCAGCGCCACGCGAGCGACCAGACCAGGAGGGACAGCATGGCAGCCGCGCCCACCGCGAATAGAGCCGCCGATAGCGCCGTCGCGAGCCACAGCCCCGGCTCCGCCGAGAGGCCCCGACCGCCGCGCCGCACCCACCAGCGCCCGAGGACGCGGCCCGCCTGCTCGAGGAGCCACAGCAGGGCGAAGGCGGCCGCGATCAGCAGCGCCTGCACCAGCGCGCCGGCCGAGGCGGGCAGCATCAGCCCGATGTCGGGCGCGGTGAAAAGCCGGAGGAGCAGCACCGCCAGCGTCGGCGGGTTCGATGGCCCGAGGATCAGCGCCATGTCCACGACCGAGAGCGAATAGGCCAGCACCACCATCACCGGCAGCCGGATCAGCGGCCAGACCTGCGGCATGATCACCTTGATCCAGACGATGCCGCGCCCGTAGCCCAACGACCGGCCCGCGGCTAGATGCTGGCGCACCGGGATCTGGCTCAGCGCCGACAGGATCACGAGGAGCAGAAAGGGCACCTCCTTGATCATCAACCCGAGGATCAGCGCCACCCCGCCCGGATCGTTCACGGTGGCCCACATCGGCGGGCGGTCCCACCCGAGGACAGGGGCGAGCGCCCGCGCGATCCAGCCCGAGGGCGACAGGAGAAAGGCGAGGCCGATCGCCATCGCGGCATGGGGCGCTGCGAGGAACGGGGTCAACAGGCGCCCGCTCGCGCGCGCTGACATACGCCCGTGCATCGCGGCACAGGCGCCCACGGCCAGAAGGAGTGAGAACGCGGTGGCCCCCAGCCCCGTGACCAGTGTCAGCCGCAGCGCCGTGGCAAAGCCCGGCAAGTTGATGAGTTGTTGGAAAGGGGCCGGAGAGGCTTCGGTCGCTCCGATGGCAGGCATGAGCCCCGCGCCCGCGCGCCCGGTCTGCCAGAGCCCCGCCGCGATGGGCAGCACGAGGCCGAGCGCGACCGTGACCAGCACGGCCGCTCTGAGCAGGCGTCCATCTGCCGTGGCCCATGTCACCGCGTGTAGCGCCGCGCCCATTCCTCGGTCAGGCGGGTCATCCAGCTTGCATGCGGTTCGGGCAGGGTCGGCCCGAGCTCTTCCAGCGTGGGCAGGGCGGGCGCGGTCGGCAGGGCGTCGAAGGCGGCGCGCGCCGCGTCGTCGAGCCGGGCGGGGTCGAGCACCGAGAAGGAGCCCAGAACCGCGATGTTCTGCATCCGCGCCTGGACGGCCGGGTCGAGCAGATGGTTCGCCACGACCTGCGCTCCGGCGGCGTTGGCGGCGTTATAGGGGATGGCCACGAAGCTCACGTTGCCGATGGTACCGCCTTCCGGCACGAAGACGCGCGCCGTCTCCGGCAACAGGCCCTGCGTGATGGCCGCCGCGGTCGAGGCGGGATCGAAGGACATGGCGATGTCGATCTCGCCATCGTTCAGCAACTGTTGCTGCACGCTCTCGTTCTCGGGGAACGTCTCGCCCTGCCGCCACAGGTTCGGGCGCAGCGCGTCATACCACGCCCAGAGCGGTGCGGTCTGTTCGGCGAAACTCTCCTCCGTCACGGGGACCAGCAGTGCGTCGGGGTCGGGCGCCAGTTCGACCAGCGCCTGTTTCAGAAAGGTTGCCCCCATGAAGTTCGACGGATCAGGATGTGTCATGCGGCCGGGATTCGCCGCGGCCCAGTCCGCGAACCCAGCCATGCTGCGCGGGGGTGCCTCTACCCGCGCGCTGTCGTAGCTGAAGACAAAGCGCGCCAGCCGCCACGGGCTTTCCATCCTCTCCACGGGCACGGTGAAATCCAGCGTCGCGGGCGCCCCCGGTGTGAAGTCCACGTAAGCCGCGTTGGGCAAATCCGCAACGAAGGGGCCGAACAATAGGTCCTGCTCCTTCATCGCAAGGAAATTCGGACCGTTTATCCAGATGAGATCGACCGACCCGCCCGTGTCCCGGCCAGCCGCGCGCTCCGAGATCACGCGGGTCACGGCTTCGGCGGTGTCGCTCAGGCGGACATGCTCGATCGAGATGCCGTAGCGCGCCTCGGTCTGCTCTCCGACCCAGGCGATGAAGGCATTGGTCCGTTCATCCCCGCCCCAGGCATTCCAGTAGACGGTCTGGCCGCGGGCCGCGTCGAGCGTGGCCTGCCAGTCGGCGAGAGCCGGTGTGGAGAGCAGTGTGGCAATTGTCGCAAGTGTCAGTCCCAGGCGCATTCAAGATCCTCATTCTGCAGGAGCATTGACCTTAGGACCCTTGGACGCGCCGTCCGTTACACGCTCTCGTGAATTTTCTTCCGGGTCGAATGCCACCCAACCCTGATGCCACCGCGTCAGGGTCGTGACGGCACAGGCCGCTGCGAACCCATAGGCGAGAATGGAAAACAGGTCGGGCGACAGGCACATCGCCACGAAGAGCGCGATCGTCTCCGCGCCCTCGGTCAGGCCGCTCAGGTAGTAGATGCCCTTCGAGGGGTAGGCGTCCGCCCTCAGGCTCCGCTTGGCCGCGATCGTAGCAAAGGCAAGAAAGGACGACCCGGTGCCGACGAAAGCGGCGACGAGAACTGCCGCGGGCAAGGCGTTCTGCGCCGGATCCGAGAGCGCAAAGCCGAGCGGCACGAGTGCGTAGATTACGAAATCCAGTGCGATGTCGAGGAATGCCCCGCGATCTGTCGGGCCAGTCAGCCTGGCGACCGCACCATCGAGACCGTCCATGATGCGGTTGAGGGCGATGAGACCCAGCGCCAGGCCGTACAGCCCGAACGCCAGGGCCGGCAAGCTGAGCGCGCCGATGACGAACCCCGCGAGAGTGATCTGATCCGCTGTCACGCCGAGCGCTGCGAGCCGACGCGCTGGCGGATGAAGGACCCGGCGCTGAAGAGGCAAGAGGGCGGCGTCGATCATGCTTGTTCCTCGGCCTGTCTAACGCCGTTTTTCGCTCTGCCCCGGACGATTTGCACGATGGTCCGCGCGATCCAGGGGAACAGACCCAGAAGGGCGAAGGACAGAAGCATCGGGAGCGACACGATACCGGACAGGTCTTCGATCTGCGCGAGTTGTGTTCCGGCATTCACATAAACGGCTGTTCCCGCCAGCATTCCTGCCTGACTGACGAGGTAGAATGTCAAAGTCCGGATCGGTGTAAGCCCCATCAGAAGATTCACCGCGAAGAACGGGACCACGGGGATCAGACGCAACGTGAAGAGGTAGAATGCGCCATCTCTGGCAAGGCCGGCATCAAGGATTCTTGCCCGGTCTCCAAGACGATCGCGCACCCAGTCGCGCAGCAGGTAGCGCGCTGCAAGAAAGGCGAGCGTCGCGCCGAGGGTGGACGCGAAAGACACGATCATCACCCCTTGCCAGAACCCGAAGAGCGCTCCTCCCGCCAGGGTCATCCATGTGGCCACTGGCAGCGACAAGGCGGTGACCACCACATAGGCTGCAAAGAACCCCGCAACGACAAATGCGGCGTTCGACACGCGCCATGCGCCGAGCGCATCGACATGACCGCGCAGGGTTTCGAGGTCGATCTGCTGTTGTCGCAGGAGGAAAATCGCACCGGCCGTGAGACCGAGAAGGACAAGCAGGAGCAACGGTTTCTTCAAGGCGGAGTCCTCCATACGGGGCAGGTGCCACCGCAGAGGGCGCCACGTTTCGTGCCGATCTAACAGAAATACAGAACAGACTGTCTAAAAAGATGATGACCGGTTATCAAAGGGGCGTGAGTTTTGGCGATGCGGACGGATGGAATGCAGGTTCCGTGGACAGTTCGCCAGACGATCACGGCACATGGCTGAAGGAGGACCGATGTCGCATTTTCCATCCATCCCGAACCTCGAACTTCTCGGGCTTTTCAGGAAATTTCCGGAGCGCGGGATCCTGCCGCTGCTCGAATACCACGACGCGATCCTGCGCAATGACAGCGAATTGACGGTCGGCGAGCGCGAGCTGATCGCGGCCTATGTCTCCTCCCTGAACCAGTGCCACTACTGTTTCTCGGCGCATCGCGATCACGCCAAAGCCTGGGGCATTCCGGCCGACCTGTTCGGCGATCTGCGGATCGACCTCGATCACGCCGAGATGCCCGCGCGCATGAAGCCCGTGCTGGCTTTCGTGCGCCGCCTGACCGTCGATCCGCCCGGCACAGGCATGGCCGACGCGCAGGCTGTCTATGATGCCGGGTTCAGCGAAGAGGGGCTGTTCGACGTCATCTCTGTCACCGCGCTCTACAACTTCATGAACCGCATTCTCGAAGGCGCAGGCATCAAGCGGCATGTGCGCGTCATGGACATGACCGACGAGATGCGGCGCAAGTATCGCTACACGCACCTTTGGAAAACGATCTCGAAAGGTGCGTCAGGGAGCTAAGTGAGCTCTCTGACGCTGCTCCGGACTGCGATATGGGCGATCCTGTCAAGGCCCTGTGCCTGGGCCCCGGAGCGCGCGCGCAGCATGATGCCGCGCGCGACGGCCGCCAGCATGCCCGCCAGCGCGCGCGTGTCCGTGACCGCACCCGAGGCCACCTCGTGATCGAGGCGCTGTGCAATCCGGTCTTCAAGCGCGGTGAACCGGCGGTCGAGTTCCAGCCGGAAGATGTCATTGGCACCCGCAACTTCTGCCAGCACACAGGAAATCAGGCAGCCCGGTGTCTGGCTGTCGTCTGTGGCGAGCGCCACAACCCTCGCAAAAAAAGTCGAGAGATCGGCATCCAGTGAACCGCTCGGCCCGAGCGCATCGGCGACCGGGCCGATGCGGGTCTCGACGTAATGGGCGATGGCCGCGAGGAACAGACCCTCCTTGCCGCCGAAATCCTGATAGAGGCTGGCACGCGGCATACCCGTTGCCCGACAGAGCCGGTCGATCGACGCCGCGTCATAGCCATCGGCCCAGAAGACGCGCATCGCCCCTTCAAGCGCCTGCTCTGGCTTTACGCCCCTTGGCCTCCCGCGAGGCCGGTGAGCATCGCTACGGGCTTCCATGATCTCACCCATATTTGAACTGTTCATTCCGAAAATAGCTGGCGACTCCCTCACATGCAAGATACAGAACGATCATTCTGTAATTATAGGAGACTCCAATGACCCGCGAACCCCTGCTCGAAATGACCCCGACCACCCTCGACACGGCCGAGGGTGAGGCCGAAAAGCTGCTGTCCGGCGCAAAGGCAAACCTCGGCTTCGTTCCGAACATGTATACCTACATGGCGAACCTGCCGGGCGTTCTTGGGGGCTACCTCAGCACCTACAAGGATTTCCGTGAAACCGCCGGCTTCACCCCGGCCGAACAGGAAACCGTGTTCCTGACCATCAGCCGCGTCAACGGTTGCACCTACTGCACCGCGGCGCATTCGATGATCGCCGACAAGAAGTCCGGCGTGTCTGCCGACAGTCTGGCTGCCTTGCGCGACGGCGGTGATCTTCCGGACACAAAGCTTGACGCCGTGGCGAAGTTTACCGAGGCGATGGTGGTCTCGCGCGGGAACCCCGGCAAGGACGCCGTCGATGCCTTCCTTGCGGCAGGATATGGAGAGAAGCAGGTTCTGGGCGTCGTGCTTGCCATCGCCTGCAAGACCTTCTCCAACTACGTCAATCACCTGGCGGGCACGCCCGTTGATGACGTGTTCGCACCCTACAAGGTGGACTGAAGCCTCTTCAGGCCGATCCGCCCGATGGGTCTCGGAGCAATAGGCCTGCCCCGGAAAGGCTGCCGGGGCAGGCCTATTCCGAGGCCGCAGCCGCCGTCAGGTTGCGCAGGGCACCCCGCATCCTTTCGAGATACGGCGCTTCTGAGCCGATCCCATCGAGCCTGCCCAGCATCGCTGCGGGATCCTCGTAGGCGAGCCATACCTGTCCCTCGCCGTCCTCATAGACCAGCACCCTGAGAGGCAGGTAGAGGCCGGCCAGGCTGTCATCCTGTATGGCCGGTGTTCCGATCTGTGGATTGCCGAAGATCACGAGTTCGGCGTCGTTCAGCTCCAGACCGGCCCCAGCTGCGGCGCCGCCGTGATCGACGCGAGCCGCGACGGTTGCACCCGCGTTTCCAATGGCCGTCACGAGACGGTCCGCGGTAGCTTCAACGCTCCCCGATGTCGGTACCTTCACAATGTCGCCGGTCTGGGCCAAGGCGGGCGCCGCCCAAAGTCCAATGGCCACAATTGCAAGTAAATGTTTCATGTCGGTATATCCTTTCGTAGTGTCGATTGATCCGACGATCCGGGCGTTGACGGCCGATGTCCATGAACATGTGCGTGTCCGCCCGAGTGTCACTGGGCTGGGCTGCGCCCATTCCGCAGTCGCACAAGAAGTCCGTCGATCGAGATCGGTCCCGCGCCCTGGACTGCAACCGGCAGCAAGACAAGCGTCCAGAGAACAACCTGATCTGGCCCCGGGTCGAAGGGGCTCGCGTCGAACAGGCTTCCGGTCGCCATCAACTGGCCCGTCGCCAGCGATGCAATCCAGACATGCACGATCAACAGCGCCGCTGAAATCCGCGCGCCAAGCCCCGCCACGACCATGAGAGGCAGAACGAGTTCGGACAGCGTCATGCTGAGGACGAACGCATGCTGTCCGAGTGTCGGCGCGGCGCCCTCTGCCATCACATCGGGCATGAACGCGTAGTACGCCCCGAGGCTCAGCGGCCAGACGCCAGCGGGTGGACCCACCGACAGGGTCAGGCCCGCGATCTTGCTCAGCCCGCCGATCACGAACCAAGGCAACAGAACGGCTGCAAAGCCGAGACGTGCCAGAGTGACCGTCAGGGCGGGGGCCAGGGGACGAGGTATCAGCTGCACCGGACCTCAGTTACCCAGCATCCAGCGACCGTCCGGGTGAAAGGCGTGAAACGCAAAGGCGAAGGGGATGTCATGCGCGACGTCCTGTCCCCGTGCATCCCGCACCCGGACATTGCCCACCTCGCGTCCCTCTCCGATGTCTCCCGTATCAAGCGCGGAGGCCTGCCCCTCGGCCCAGCTCAGCGTCAGGCTCGCCTCGGTGATCGTTCCTTCGGAGCGCAGGCGCGTCAGTGGCCACGCCCGGTCGCCGACACGCACCACGCGTTCCAGCGGCGGGATGCCGTGCGGCGGGTCCTCGCCAGAGTAGAGGAAAGGCCGCATCGTGTCGTAATTGCGGTACGGGTTGGTGCCATAGACCCTGCGCCAGTTCGGCTCATCCAGGACAAGCCCGTCGGGGTGGCTTTCGAGGAACGCCGCCCAGCTTTCCATCCAGGCCGGTAGTTGCGTCAGTTCCCGCCCAGTCATTTCGCCCGCGATGCCTTCCCCCAATGCCTGCTGCCACCAGCTTTCCGTCTGGTGGTCATACATGATCATATCGGAATGGCGCAGAAGGCCCGAGACGCCAAAGGTCAGCGCCTGCCCGTCCAGCCGCCCGTCGAACACCATGCCGGTATTGCAGAGCGGGTAGAAGGTGACCGCGGTCGGGCGCCCATCCACCACATCGTTCACGATCTCGTGCCACATCAGATAGCGGATCGGATAAGCCCGGGCGGGGCCGTTGTCCGGCACATAGGTCATCACCGGCTCGCGGTCGTCGAGCCGCGTCTCGTCCGAGGCGGCGATGAAGGCAGGATCGAGGATCGCGGGGATGCCGTCGCGCGGTGGCCCACCTGAGATGACCTCGCCGAGATCGACGGCCAGCCGCGAGAAGTCGGTGTTGGGCCAGGCGCGGTCGAACCGGTCAGTCTGCGCAAGCGCAACGGAGACCGCCAGGAGAAGGGCGACCGGCGCGACGACGAGGGCCCGCAGGAGGTGTTGGCCGACGCCCGAGAGCAGTAACTGGCGGGAAGGATATTCGGTCATCGATGATATCTCCGCAATGGCAGGGAACTTGACATCATGACCCTTCCATCCCGCGTCCGTTACACAGCTCCGGATTTTGTGAGCGAACATCCGCTTGTCGGGCTGCAATGGTCTCAGAGTCGAATGCGTCCGGATGCGCTCAAGTTCGCCACGACCATTCAGCCTGCGCAGCACGACAGCTTCTCGACATCCTTGTCGAAGGTCTGCGCGGCGAGTTTCAGGCCCTCGACCGTGGTGAGATAGGGAAAGATCGTCTCGCCCAAAGCCTTCGTCGTCACCTCGAACTTCAACGCCATGGCGAGCGTCTGGACACTGTCGGCCCCCTCCGGTGCCATGATCACACCACCCAGCAGGCGGTCGGTCGCCCGGTCCGCGACCAGCTTGATCAGGCCGCGCGTGTCGCGAGCGGCGAGCGCGCGGGGCACGTTTTCGAGGGTCAGCACGCTGGTCTTGACGTCATGACCCGCCGCGCGCGCCTGCGCCTCGGTCAGCCCGACGCCGGCAACCTGCGGATCGGTGAACACCACCCAGGGCATCGCGGCGTTTTCGTAGCGCTCCGCTCCGCCCAGAGCGGCGTTGCGGGACGCGAGCTTGGCGCCATAGGCGGCCATGTAGACGAACTGATCGCGGTCGGTCACATCGCCCGCCGCGAAGATCCCGGGCTTCGTGGTCTGCATGTCGTCACCAACCCGGATCGCACCGCGTGCGTCGGTCTCGACGCCCATCTCCGCGAGGCCCAGCCCCTCGGTGTTGGGGGCGCGTCCCGTCGTCAGGACAAGGCTGTCGGCCGTCAGATCGCGGTCTGTGCCGTCCGCCGTCAACTTCAGGACCGCACGGCCCCCGCCGCGCCGCGCGGCGCGATAGGTCGCGCCATCGAGGACGCGCACGCCTTCGGCACGCAATGTCGCCGTGACCGCTTCGGACACCTCCGGCTCGGTGCGCGGCAACAGGCGCGAGCGGCAGACGATGGTGACTTCGGTGCCCATCCGCGCCATCATCTGCGCGAGTTCGACGCCGATATAGCCGCCACCGAGGAAGATCAGGCTCTCGGGCAACTGGTCCAGCGCCAGCAGCGACGTGCTGTCCAGCGTCGGTACGTCCGAGATGCCGGGGATGTCGGGCATGGCGGGTCGCCCGCCAGTGGCGACGATGACCTTGGGAGCCGCGACCTTGCGCCCACCGACCTCGACCCCGCCGGGGATGAGCCGCGCCGGACCCTCGTCGAGATAGGTCACGCCATCGTAGCCCGGCAGCAGGTCGGCGTATTTCTTCTGGCGCAGCGTTGAAACGAGATCATCCTTGGCCGCGATCAACGCCGCCCAGTCGGCGACCTGCGCCTCGCCGCTGAGGCCCGGGAAACGGGATGTAGCCCGCGCACCGTGCAGGGCCTCGGCGGCGCGGACCATCGTCTTGGAGGGCACGCAGCCCACGTTCACGCAGGTCCCGCCGATGGTGCCATGCCCGAACAGCGCGACGCGCTTGCCGCCCTCGGCGGCGGTTATCGCGGCCGAAAACCCGGCCGATCCGGCGCCGATCACGGCAAGGTCGAACTCACTCTTGGGCGAGCAGCAATCGTCTTTCATGAAATTATCCATCCGTTCGAGTGGTCTGGCGCCGCTGCCGTCTCCAGACCGCGTACACGGTCAGCACGACGAAAAATGCCAGCGCGGGCAGCAGCACATAGTCGAGCCAGCCCAGCCAGGCCGACAGGCCCACGGCGCCGAGAAGAACGACCAGGATCGGCGTGAAGCAGCAGAGCGCTGCGATGACGGTGCCGACGACACCTGTCGCGATCAGCTTGCGGTCGGTCTGCTCGGTCATCCCGTCAGCCCGAGACGCGCGCCGGGTAACCTGCATTGGCCGACGCGGTCGCGATGGCGTCGGCGCTGGTCGCGGCGGTGTCGAAGACGACCGTGGCGGTGCGCGCCTCGAAGTCGATCTCGACGCCGCGGACGCCCGCGACGCCCTCCATCGCGCGCTTCACCGTCACTGGGCAGAGCGCGCAGGTCATGTTGTCGACCGCGAATGTAACGGTCTGCTCGGCGGCGACGGCCTGCGCGGCAGCAGGGATGGCGGTGACCGGCGCAACGGCGGTCAGGCCGAACAGGGCAAGGGCAAGGATCTTCTTCATGTGGGTGTCCTTTCGGGATCAGTAGAGAAGCGGGGCCCACCAGTCGATGGTGAGCGCGGCGACGACGAGGATCAGGGATGCCCAGAGCGCGGTCTTGGTGATCCGCGCCGAGGATGGGCGCGCACAGTAGGAACCGGGCTCGCAGACGGTCGGCTTGCGGAAATACACCTGCCGGAACCCGGCCACGATGAAGCCGAGCGCAATCACGGCGAAGATCGGCTTGAAGGGCTCCAGTGCCGTCAGGTTGCCGATCCAGGCCCCCGAGATGCCGAGGGTCAGCAGCACCAATGGTCCGACACAGCAGGCCGAGGCGAGAAAGGCGCCGAGCACCCCGCCCGCCGCGAGCCAGCCCTTTCGGGCCGGGCTATCCGCGCCCATGCTGTCCGTTCTGTCGTCTGTCAGCGCCATGTCGCGCACCTCTCGTCCATGATTGACGATGGGTGTAGGGTCTGTAGCAACTACAGGCTCAAGAGGAAAATTGCCCATGACCGATCACGAGCGCGAGAGCGGCTTCACACGCGGAGACCTGGCCCGGGCGACCGGCTGCAACATCGAGACGATCCGCTACTACGAGAAGACCGGCCTGCTGCCCGACCCGCCGCGCACGGACGCCGGCTACCGGATCTATTCGGCCGCACACGCCACACGCCTGCGCTTCATCCTGCGCGCTCGCGAACTCGGGTTCTCGATGGAGGACATTCGCGGGCTGATGGGGCTCGAAGACGGCGCCGCACCGACCTGCGCCGAGGTCAAGGAGCGGACGGAGCGCCACCTTGCGGACGTGCGGGCCAAGATCGCGGATCTCCGGCGGATCGAAGCCGTCCTTGCTGCAACGGCATCCAGGTGTTCTGGTGCCGAAGTTCCCGACTGTCCGGTGCTCGACGCGATTTCCAACTCGGCCGATCCATTGCAATTGGTTTAGCGGCAGTGGGGGGAGCGGTTCCCGGCACGGGCGACGGCATTTGCAGCCGAAACGCCGCCCGCCCGCGAAGTGCTGGCCGACAGCCGTACCATGAAGGGTGGTGGGGCAGCCGGAGTGGCGACGCTGGGTGCTGCGGGCGTGGAGGTCGCGCAGAGCGTCCTAGCCGAGACGCAATCCGCCATACTGCCGCTTGTGCCGTATCTCGACACCCTGCGCTGGGTGTTCATCGCGGTCGCTCTGGGTGGCATCGCGGTGACGATCTACGCCCGCCTCGACGATTGGCGCCGGGGGCGGCGATGATTGTTGGGCTCGTCGCCACGATCGCCGGATCGGCATGGGCGCGGACTGCGCTCCGCTACGGCGTCACTGCCATCGCGATCCTTCTATTTCTGCTGACCCTGCGCCGGTCGGGGGAGCGCGCCGGTCGGCTGGCCGAACGGCTCGAGACCACGGAGAAAACCCATGACCTACAAAGGCGGATGCTGGAGGCGGCGACGCGTCGTCCTCGTTCTCGCGACGATTTGGGTGAGCGGCTGCGCGACGGACTCTTCTGACATCGGCAACTCCGGGGCATGTCCGCCGGTTGTCGAGTACAGCCGGGAGATCCAGGCCCGGGCTGCTGAGGAACTGGTCTTGCTGCCGGAGGGATCAGCCATCGTGGAGATGCTCAGCGATTATGCCGTGATGAGGGAGCAGTCGCGATTTTGTCAGGCCTGATCCGTGTCGATTGTTCGGGGTGCTCCGCAGCCAAGTTTCCAACTAGCAGCGCATTGCGCCATCAACCGTCAATCTGGCGGATCCTGAAGCCATCCTGTGCAAGTCGGCGCTCCAGTTTATATCGCGCTGTGTCCAGCAGGGGCTCAGTTGAAGGGGAAGCCGGCGTTTCGGCGGCCGTGCGCCAAAGCCGCTCATCCGTCAGCGGCGGGACTGGCCGCCCATCAACCACAATCTCATAGTGTAGATGCGGCGCTGTCGACGTTCCTGTGGACCCGACTCTGCCGATTTCTTCGCCCGCTGCAATTCCTTGGCCTTCGTCAATGGCTGCGCTCGTGGCGCTAAGATGGGCATAAATCGTGCGCACATCTTGCGGATGTTCGATCTCGACCATGAGGCCGTAACCGCTCCGGCGTCCGACAAAGGAGACGGTGCCGGGCTGTGTGGCGTATACCGGAGATCCCAGTTCGGCGGCAAAGTCCACGCCGCTGTGCATCCGGACGCCACCGTGAACCGGGTGATCCCGAAGCCCGAAAGAGGAACTGAGCCGCGCGCCGGGGACCGGCTGACGGAAGACCCGTTCAAGGCTGCCGTCCTTGTAGATCCAGCTGTCGCTGGACTCATCGTCGGGCCAGAGCACCTCGTAGCGCGCATCACCAAGGTCGAGCTCCGCGAAGTCAATGAAGGGGTCTCCGATCAAGCGGTCGCCCAAACGGTTCTCGCGCCAGACAATGCGCAGGCGCTCGCCGCCGGTCAGCGCACGTCGAAGGTCGAGGGTACCGTCGAGGATCAGTTCCAGATCGGTGGCAAACCTGATCGGCATGCCGGCCTCGTCGAGGGCCGCGTAGATGGAGGTGCCGATCTCCGCCTCGCCGGCACGGACCACGGTCTCCAATGCGGGAGGGATCGTTCTCACGGATGGATTTGCGCCGAATGCGGCGTGAACACGCAGCCCGTCCTCGACCTCGAGCATGGCGCTGCGGGGCGCGCCGTTCGGGGCTATGTGCAGCGAAAGGCGATAGCCCGGTTTCAGACGCCGGAGATCATATTCGGATCCGATCGCGCGGGAGATTTCGGCCCGCACGGGAGCGGCAAGACCAGCCTCGGCCAGCAGGATATCGAGGCTCTCGCCAGGACCGATAACGCGAGACCAGGTGAGAGTCTCATCCGACAACGCGTCATCCGTCGCGCCACGCGTGGCAGAGGCGTCTGGCTCGCCGCTCACTGTGTCACCCGGCGCAGGTCTGTCCTGAACCGGGAGATCATCATGCGGAGCCGCGATATGGGGTCCGGACCGGTCGCCGTTCCGCATCACGATGGGGACCGACACCGAGACCACGACTATCAGGGCTGTCCAGTACCTCAATCTCATGCGATCTGTGCCGCGTTGTTGTCATTTTGATGCACGGGCTCATTCTTCTGCGTGACCCGCGGGTGGGTCAGGTAATTGGAACACTTCGCGGCCAATGCCAAAACGTCCATCTGTTCAAGATGTTGCTCCGACAGCATTGCGCAGATGACGTCAGGCGAAAGCGTAGCGCCCGGAGTCTCGATCCACAACCGTTGAACCGGCCGACAGCGGCCATTTGCCCACCGCCATCGGAGCAGTGCCAACAGGCCGAGACCCGCAGTGCGAAGATGCCAACGGCGATCAGGCCCCGCGGTTGACCTCCGACCAGCGGCCGACTAGGTCTGCACCAGCCTTGTTCGCATGGACGAGGCACGTCGAGCAGGTCAACATCGACAAAGATCGTCCAAAGAGCGATCCGCTCCAGGACAGCGCAGTGACCCGCTCGAAATTGCTGCAAGTCGACACTGGAGGGGTCCCGACACCCGACTAAACATCGCCAGGTTCTGCTTGCCGCCTATCCGAAACACGGAAAGGAGTTCGGCATGACAGCGAAGGAATTTTCATTCGACATCGAGGCGCGCAATCGCATGCTGGCCGGTGTCGATCAGTTGGCGCGCGCCGTCGGCGTGACGCTCGGCCCGAGGGGACGAAACGTCGTCCTCGAGAACGGCTCAACCACCCCGCATATCACGAAAGACGGTGATACCGTCGCACGCACCTTCGAGCTCGAAGACCGCTTCGAGAACATGGGGGCGCAGATGGTCAAGGAAGTTGCTTCCAGGACCAACAGCGACGTTGGTGACGGGACAAGCACGGCGACCGTGCTTGCCCAGGCCATCGCTCATGAAGGTGTGAAACTGGTCGCCGGTGGGGGCAACCCGATGGACGTGAAGCGTGGCATCGACCGGGCTGCCGCTGCAACGGTGGCCGCCCTCAGCGGGGCTGCGCGTGCCGTGACCGATCAAGGTGACATCACCCATATCGGCACGGTGTCCGCGAACGGCGAGGCCGAGATCGGCAGGCAGATCGCCGACGCCATGGACCGTGTCGGACCGGACGGCGTCATCACCGTACAGGAAAACCCCGGCCTTGCCACAGTCACCGAGGTGGTCGAGGGATTGCGGTTCGACAACGGATATCTCAGCCCGCATTTCGTCACCGACCCGGAACGATCGACGGTCAGCTTCGAAGACACATACATCCTTCTGCACGATGGCAAGCTGTCCTCGCTCCAACCGCTCGTTCCAATCCTGGAGACGGTGAACCAGTCCGGGCGCCCGTTGCTGATCGTCGCCGACGATGTCGAAGGCGAGGCTCTGTCTGCGCTTGTCGTGAACACAGTGCGCGGCGGGCTCAAGGTCGCGGCGGTCAAGGCGCCCGGCTTTGGCGATCGCCGCAAGGCCATGCTGGAGGACATCGCTGTCGTCACCGGCGGGCGCGTCATAAGCCGCGATCTCGGGATGACACTGGAGGCCACCGGTCTCGAGATGCTGGGACGTGCCGCTCGCGTCGAGATCACGCGCGAAAGCACGACGCTGGTCGGCGGCGCCGGCGACACGGACCGGATCGAAGCGCGCATCGGACAGTTGCGGCAAGAGGTTGACGCCTCCACAACAGGACGCGAGAGCGGTGCCCTGAGGGAACGCCTTGCGAAGCTTGCTGGGGGTGTCGCGGTACTTCGCGTGGGGGGCAATTCGGAAGCCGAGCTGCGCGAGCGTCGGGATCGCGTCGAGGACGCCCTCAACGCGACCCGGGCAGCCGTCGAGGAGGGGTTCACCGTTGGGGGCGGTGTCGCCTTGGTGCGAGCCGGGCGGATCCTTGACGATCTCACCGGCGAAAATGCCGACGAGAACGCGGGTGTCGCTCTCGTTCGCAAGGCGTTGAACGCGCCGCTGATCCGGATCGCTGACAATGCGGGGTTCGATGGCACATTCGTGATCGGGAAGGTGCGGGATTCTGAGGTGGACTCGTTCGGTTTCGACGCCGCACAGGGTGATTACGGCGACCTTGTGGAGCGTGGCATCATCGATCCGGTAAAGGTCGTTCGGATCGCCCTCGAAAATGCGTGTTCCGTGGCCGGCGCCATGATCACCGCTCAGGTCGCCATCGCCGATGCCGCGCCTGACACCAAGGTCGAGGACGCCGCGTGAACGGACGGGGTTTGACCCCGTTCGACCTCGAACGCCAACCTAGCTGCCTTCGATGCCGGAAACATGCCGATGAAACAGCAACTGAAAAACCTCATCGAAAGAGTCCTCATCGTGCGCCCCAATGCTTCGCCCGATGACGTCCGCAATCTGGTGCCCGCGCTGCGCGAGAAGTCGGATGAGGAGATCGAGAGGATCGTGACGCCGATGCGTGACAGTCGGGCCAAGGATGGGAAGTGACGCGAACCGGTCGACGATTGAGATTTTGAGCCATTCGGCCGATAAGGGAGCATCCTGAAATTCAGACAGAAAGGCGGCCGTGCGATCCGCGCCGGCCAATGACATGAGCCATTTGTTCGAGGAACTCGATTACTGCCCGACACCGATCGGCGCGCTCAGTCTCCGCCGGCGCCGAGATTTGCGGCTGGGCGTGGATGTCTGGGAGATCATGCTGGGACAGGAATTCCTGATGACCAGCCACTTCACCGCGTCCGAGGTTGCACTCGGGCGATTTGGTGTCGAAGCCTGCCCAGGCAATACACTCGACATCGTGGTGGGCGGGCTCGGTCTCGGCTACACCGCCGAGGCCGTTCTGGCCGAGACAAGGGTCGCGAACCTGCTGGTGGTCGAATACCTCGCGCCCGTGATCGAGTGGCACGAAACCGGCATTCTCCCCCTCGGAACGCTGCTCGCGGATGACCCAAGGTGCCGTCTGGTACAGGGCGATTTCTTCGCCATGGCCCGAGATGGCGAGTTCGATCCGGACCGGCCCGGGCGGCGCTTCGACGCGATCCTCGCCGATATCGACCATGCGCCGGACCACCTGCTCGATCCGCGCAGCGACAGCTTCTATCAGGTCGAGGGACTGCGCGCGCTCGGGCGCAACCTCAAGCCGGGTGGCATCTTCGGCCTGTGGTCCAATGAGGTGTCGGATGAGCGTTTCCTGGACCGGCTGGGCGCAGCCTTCGCCGAGGCCTGGGCCGAACCGGTGACCTTCGACAATCCGCTGGCAGGGCAGCCCTTTACGCAGACCGTCTATCTCGCACGGGCCGAGCCGTCCGCATGACAAGCTGGCTGCACGAGGAACGGCTGAACGCTGTTCATCGCGTCGTGCAAGCGAGCGGCACGGCACGCGTGCTCGACCTTGGCTGTGGCGACGGCGATCTGTTCGTCCGTCTGGTGGAAGATCCGCGTTACGAAGAAATGGTTGGCATCGATCTCTGCCGTGCCTCGCTGGGTCGATTGCGGCAGAGACTGAAGACGTGCGAGCTGCGCGTCCCACGTCTCGATCTGCGCGAGGCGTCGATGACCGAGCCACCGCCCGATCTGGCCGGCTTCGACTGCGCCATCCTCATCGAGACGATCGAGCATCTCGATCCTGGCCACCTGTCGAAGCTGGAGCGGGCCCTGTTTCGGCGAATGCGCCCGCACATGGCGGTAATCACGACGCCGAATGCAGACTTCAACCCGCTCCTGGGCGTGCCGCCGCACCGGATGCGTCATCCGGAGCATCGTTTCGAATGGGGTCGCGCCAGGTTTCGCAGCTGGTGCGACCGTGCGGCCGGTGCGGCGGGATATGTGGTCAAGGTCCGCGACATCGCTGGCCGCCACCCGGACCTCGGAGGCGCCAGTCAGATGGCGGTTTTCCGAATGTGCCAGAACAAAGCGCACACGAAGGTGGCGTGAAGACAATAGAAAGACGAAACACTTCTGCCATGACAACGGACAAGGACTTCGAGACCCGACGACTGACCGACTGCCTCGCCCGCATCGACGCCAATCTCGGCGAGATCGGCGCGCGTCTGTCCGACTACCAGCGCGACATCCAGGCGGCCCACGACCACATGTGGGAAGCCCGTCGCGACATGGATCATCTCGACAAGGTCGCGATGCGCCAGTCCATCGATCAGATGATGCGATCCTCGGACGTGCTGCGCGCGCAGGCGAAGAAGCTCGAGAAACTGCGAAAGTCCCCGTATTTCGGACGCTTCGACTTCCGGCGATCCGACCGGAACGAGACGGCGGCCTACTACATCGGCATCCACGACTTACGCGACGAGGAAACGCAGGAACCTTGGGTCTACGACTGGCGCGCGCCGGTCTCGTCGCTGTTCTACGATTTCGAGACAGGCCCGGCGCACTACGAGGCACCTTCGGGCAATATCCCGGGCGACCTGGCCCTGAAGCGGCAATTCCGTATCCGCGACGGCGCAATGGAATTCATGCTCGACGTCAGCGTGAACATCGTCGACGACGTTCTGCAGGAGGAACTGGCCCGCGCCTCAGACGACGGAATGAAGAACATTGTCGCAACGATCCAGCGCGACCAGAACGCCATCATCCGCGACGCCGAGGCGCATACGTTGATCATTCAAGGCGTCGCCGGATCGGGCAAGACCTCGATTGCGCTGCACCGCATCGCCTTTCTGCTCTACCGCTTCAAGGACACGCTCAGCTCATCCGACATCCTGATCATCTCGCCGAACCGGGTGTTTGCCGACTACATCGGCAACGTGCTGCCGGAACTCGGCGAGGAAACCGTCCCCGAGATCGGGATGGAAACGCTCGCCGCGCAGATCCTTGGCGACAAGATGCGGTTCCAGAGCTTCTTCGAGCAGACCGCGCGGCTGCTGGAGAGTGACGACGAGGCTATGAAGGAGCGGATCCGCGCGAAGGCCGCCCCCGAGTTCCTGCGCCAGATCGAGGCCTATGCCCAGCATCTGGAAAAGACGTCGTTCGTGCCAAGCGACGTTGTGGTTCGCAAGCGGCCCCTGCCGGGGTTCGTCTTCGAGACTACGTGGGAACGGCTCAAGCAGCTGGACATTGCCGAGCGCATCGTTGCCACCGGCAATTCCGTCATCGAGCAATTCGAGGCCCAGTACAACATCGAGCTCCGCAAGGAAGAGCGCGCCGTGATCCGCAAGGCCGCGCGCGGGATGGTGAAGCGCACCACGCTGCGCAAGGCTTACAAGGAGTTCTTCGACTGGATCGGCCAGCCTGAGCTCTTCAGGCCGACCGGCGGCAAGCTCGAATACGCCGACGTTTTCCCGCTGATCTACCTGCAGATGCTGACCGAAGGCGTCGAGAACCCCTATGCCGGGGTCAAGCATCTGCTCGTCGACGAGATGCAGGACTATACGCCCGTCCAATACGCGGTGCTGGCGCGGCTCTTCAAATGCCGAAAGACGATCCTCGGCGACGCCACACAGTCAGTGAACCCCTACAGCGCCTCGACGCCTGAACGGATCGAACAGGTGCTCGAGGGCGCCTGGCGGGTCACGCTGAACAAGAGCTATCGCTCCACCTGGCAGATCATGCAGTTCGCGCTGAAGATTTCGCCCAACCCGGACCTGGTCGCCATGGAACGGCACGGGCCGGACCCCGACCTGGCAGTGGTCAAGTCCCAGAAGGAAGCCTTGGCGCACATCGTCAGCGCCGCCCGCGACGTTCGCGCCTCGGATCACACAAGCCTCGCCGTGCTGGCCAAGACGCAAGGACAGGCGAAGCGGCTGCACAAGGCGCTGACAGATGCGGGCGTCGAAGCACGTCTGCTCGAAGAGGGCAGTACGGGCTTTTCCACAGGCGTCGTCGTCTGCACGCCACATCTCGCAAAGGGACTCGAGTTCGACCGGGTCATCATCCCTGATGCCAGCGAAGCCGTCTTCTCAACAGAGATGGATCGGAACCTGCTTTACGTCGCCTGCACCCGCGCCATGCATCGCTTGAGCCTGATCTCGGTCGGGACGCCATCCGCTTTCCTCGGTGGAGTCTGGACCCTCGATGCACTGCATGAGGCGAGACAGGCGATTTGATCCCGTAGGACCGCCGTCGCCCATGCTGTCCATGCCGCTGGTAGACACAGGTCGCCTTTGTCACTATATTAATTCTTGAAACCTGCTTGCCATGGCCGTCGCAGTGCGACTGGCGGCAGCATGTTCACCCGCACATTGCGAAAACCGAGCGTCCGATCTGTGCCGACAGGCAAGCAGACCGGTCCCAAACGGCAACAAAACAAACAAGGATGACGAATGAGTCTGAAAGTGAAAATCAACAAGAGAGAAAACGAAATTGTCGGAAAAGGCACTATAGACGGCATCGTTCCGTTTTATTTCAAGGATCAGGGCCATCGATGGATGGTGCGCATCGGCCAGCAGTGGACCTTCAAGCAGAAGGAGGCCGACGCCAAAGCAGAGCTAAACGCACCCGCGGCGCGCAACAAGATGTACTGGGCGATCGCTCAGTTCCGGAACCAGATGCGTGACGTTTCGTCCGCGTCGGCGGCCTGACCGAACAGGAATTCAGTTCAATTTGGAGGAGAGAATGCTTCAGAAGATTGCATTGGTCGAAACCATCAGCCGCAAGACGGCCGACAACCTGCACCGGTATCTGATGGATTTCGCCGAGGGAACACATCGGCTGTTCTGGGCTGACAATCGTGCTTACGTCGAAGTCAATCGGCCGAATGACGCCGAACTGCTGCGGCGCGAGTTTCCCCGACTGGTCGAGGACAAAACCCGCTACACGGGCGCGACCTTTCCTTGGTGAGGCAGACAGCGGGCGGCCACCTTCGCCCGGAAAGTCATCTGTGAGACATGACGACAAAGCGCGGCAAGTCTGAGGATCACGTCTTGGCAGAGTTCGCTGGCCCCCGCGACTTCCTGAATTTCCGCTCCGAGGTGTCGTATCGGACGCGCTATCTGCATTCCGCGAATGGCGAGAAGTTCCTGCGCGCGGTTGCCGATACCTGCAAGGCCCGCCTTCGAAACTTCTCGGAGGGAGCAGAGTTCTGGCGCGCTCAGGTCGGCCACGACTGGACGAGCGACGCCGGCGGGCGGCGGATCAGCGGTCCCCATCCCGAGACGCGCATGCGCCCGTGGCAGGATCGCGCCTACGAAGGTCGCGTGAATGCCAAGGGAATTCCCTGTCTCTACCTGGCGACCAAACGCGAGGTCGCCATGTCCGAAGTACGCCCGTGGATCGGATCGATCCTCTCGGTGGCGAGGTTCAGCCTCGGCCGGGACGTGACGGTCGTCGACTGCTCGAAGTATCATGGCCTCGATGCCCCGGACGCCGAGCTCTCGGACTCCGAAGAGGTCAACGAGGCCGTGTGGGCGCATATCGACTACGCCTTTTCGCGGCCTGTCACGCGCAGCGATAACACGGCCGAGTACGCGGCGACCCAGATCATTGCCGAGGTGTTTCGGACGGAAGGCTATGACGGTGTGATCTACAAGAGCGCCTTCGCGCCCACGGGATACAACATCGCGCTCTTCGATCTCGATGCCGCGCTTCAGACCGAGTCCTACCTGTTCCAGGTCAGCACCGCGACATTCGAGTTTCGCGAACTGACCCTCGACTGATCGAGGCCTTGTTCGTGCTGGCCGATGGTGCTTTCTTCGCCGCCGGCTCAGCCAGGACGCAGCTCCCGTGTGAGCCGCCGGTCGATCAGCACACATCCGATCGTCAGGACGAAGCACCAAGCGCCCATGAACAGGCTCTGGGTGGGAAAGTCGATCCCGCGGTCAATCAGGAGGCCGGTGATACCGGGGCCGATGGCCGTCGCGATCACCATGACAGTCGTTGCAAGCGACCGGATGGAACCGAGGTGCCGGGTCCCGTAGGCGACCGGCAGCAGCACGCCCCAAAGGGCGCTCGCGGTGCCCTGCGTGACCCCGATCACGCCAAGTGCAACCCACCAGGCGACGACCTCCTCTGCGGGGCCGATCAAGGCGACCCCGATGCCCATCGGTATCAAGAGAACCGACAAGAGCCGCTGCGCACCGAACCGGTCGGCCGCCCATCCTGCCGCAAAGGCGGATGCAACGGTCGCAGTCGCAAAGGCCGAGTATCCCGGCGCCATCTGCGCGAGGGTCCAGCCCTTCACGTCCGCGATATGGACCTGCTGAAAGAACACCACCGTGCTGATGAAGCCTGGCGTGAGCAGGACCGGGAAGAGCGCCGGCAACAGCCAGTGGCGCGCCGCATCGCGTCGTCGCCAGTGACGCCCGGCGAGGCCCGGGATCGTCGTTCCGCTGGTATGGCCCTGCGGCGACCGATCGTCCTTGAGCAGCAGCCACAGAGTCGGTGCGATGACGAGGCACAAGATAGCGGCCACGCCGACCCATGTCGGTCGCCACCCGATGGACGCGATGAAAACCACGGCCAGAATGGGCACGACGACTTCACCAGCAGGATGGCCGAGATTGGTGAACGAAACGGCCTGGCCGCGCCGCGCCTCGAACCACCGGCCCATCGCGGTCATCGCGATGTGACTGAACATGCCTTGCCCGCAGAATCTCAGAAGGAACAGAGAGAGACCGAGCAGCCAGACGGATCCGGCAAATGCCATCCCGAGGCCCGCCAGCGCGAAGACCCCGGCCATGATCGGCGCCAGCCGCGACAGAGGGACCGTGTCCGCTGCCGCGCCTCGCCAGAACATCAGACCCGCGGCGCTGAGTGTGGCGACGGTATAGAGGCTCCCCCATGTGCCGTCGGTCAGGCCATACTCTGACTTGATGGCACCGGCGAAGAGCGAGATGAACCACGTCTGCCCGAAGGCGGAGGCGAAGGTCAGCAGGAAACCGGCAGCCAGCCAGCGCAGGTTCGTTCGTAGAAAATCCATCATTCGAGTTTCGTCGCGTCTAATAGTCATTGGGGCCACGGGGTCGGAGGCGCGTCCGATCCTTCAAAGCCGGCGTGGGTTGTCATGCTGGAGTTGTCTGACATGACGGTTTCGGGCCATCCGTGCGGGACACCCAAACCGTGCGTCTTGACACCTTGAATAGTTTCAGAGCCTGCCTCGAGATGCAAGGCACGGCAGGCACTTTGCGTCACGCGATCCGCGCGGCCTGACGTGCCGGGCCGATCGCGGTGACCCGACCGAAGCTGGACATTTGGCCGTTCATCGGTTACCGCGCTCCTGTGGGGTCGACAACGATCGCTGTCGTTGCGCCCCGTTTCCCAGCAACATTCTCGATTGTCCGGCTCGCGGCATCCTGCAACGAGTTGCAGGAAAATCAGGAGGTGCATGTTTAAGAAGATCGCATTGGACAGGCGGCTCAGCCGCAAGACCGTGGCGCAAATTCATCGCTACCTTTTCGATTTCGGACAGGGCGCCCATCGCGTGTTCTGGATCGGGGACCGCGCATATCTGGAAACCGATTGTGCGTCCGATGTCACCCTGCTCAGGGAACAGTTTCCGACGATGGTCGATGCCGAGGTCGAACGGTCGTCGCATGACTTTCCGTGGTGATGGAAACGATCGGAAAAGGAGGGAATGATCCATTGAACAAGAAAGCCAGGAAATCGACGCCGCCGGAAATCGTCGAGCAGGACTACGGCCGGTACATGATCAAGGCAGGGCTTCTACAGAACACAATTGTCGCGAGAGCTTTTCCAAAGCCGCCATCGAGGTTTCGTCACCTTGTCGCCGAGGCTTCGGGAGAAACGACCGAAGAAGCGATCGAACACCTGATCGGAAAGCTGGAACAGCTGCGCTCTGAACGCCGGTCGCTGAGACGCTCGAACCCTGATCTGGCAAGCGGGGTTCCCACGGCCGAGGAATATGCAGATGCCCTGCGCAGCTTGTCACCTGGCCCGAAGCTCCTTGGCATCCTCCACGATCATGCGCGTTTCGGGCGCCGTGGAGTTCAGTTGGAGGAGTTGGCAAGGGTCGGCGATTTTTTGTCCGCGCACGACTTGCTGAACGCCTACGAAAAGCTCGGGCGTGACATTCTCGACATCATCGAACCCGATGAGATGCTGAATACCGGAATTCCTGTCGTCATGCCCGGCGCCGAGGGCGGCGGATCGCATGCGAACGCCTTGCGGTCATTGCAGCCAGAACTTCAGGAGGCGGTCCTGCGTCTGCTCGGATCCGAGCGCCGCCCTGTATAGAGCCTAGACCGAAGTGGTGCCTGATCAGCTTGCGCAGTCGCGGCAGCGCATGATGGTCGGATCCAACTCGAGGCGGGCCAGGCCGATGAAGTCGCCGCAGTCGTTACAGAAGCCGAACTCTCCGGCCTCGATCCGCCGGATTGCCGCTTCAAGCGCCTTGATCCGTCCATGTCGCCGTGTCTCTTGCGCCGCCGCCATGGCCTGTTGCTGCATCGCATCCATCCGGCTGAGGCGCCCGACGCTCTGCTGGTCGAGCTCTACGGGCCTGCGGTCCGCAGCTGTGTGGACAGACGCCTCTCGCAGACCCCGCAACTCGTTCGCAAGTCTCGACAGGAATGTCGCCTTCAATTCATCGGGTGTTGGTTCCGTCATCGCGACTACCGCATCAGAACGACAGGCACCTTGCAGGACCGGACCATTTCGGTCGTCGTCGATCCAATTACCAGCGTACGGATACGGCTGTGCCCATAGGCGCCCATGACCACCATACCGAAGCC
>JBNGCX010000040.1:0-36810 GCA_049974865.1 Paracoccaceae bacterium | reverse complement strand
GCTTCGGCGCGCTTCGCTTCAGCCCAGCGTCGGCTTCTTCTGCAATAGCGGCATCACGTCGGCCATCTCGGGCCCGCGCGCGCGGCCCGTCACCGCCTTGCGCAGCGGCATGAACAGGCCCTTGCCCTTGCGGCCCGTGGCCTCTTTCACAGACGCCGTCCAGTTGCCCCAGGTCTCTTTCGTGTAGGGCGGCTCGGGCAGCAGTTCCAGCGCCTTTACCACAAAATCACGATCCTCGTCCTCGACCACCGGCTCGGCGCCGTTCCGGAACAGGTCCCACCAGTCGGCCATGTCGGCCTTCACGGTGATGTTCTCACGCACCACGTTCCAGAAGGCCTCGGCCTTGTCGGCCGGCACGCCCAGCGCGGCCACGTCCTCGGCCACCGCCTCCAGCGGCAGGGAATGCAGATAACGGGCGGTCAGCGGGAACAGGTCGTTCACGTCGAATTTCGTCGGCGCCGCGCCGAAATGCGAGATGTCGAACCCCTCGATCAACTCGTCAACCGACGAACACAACTCCACCGGCTGGCTCGACCCCAGGCGCGCCATGAGGCTGAGCAGCGCCATCGGCTCCACCCCCTGCGCCCGGAGGTCGCGCAGTGACAGCGTGCCCAGGCGCTTCGACAGCGCCTCGCCCTGGGGGCCGGTCAGCAGCGAGTGATGCGCAAACTCCGGCACCGTGCCGCCCAGCGCCTCGATGATCTGGATCTGGGTCGCCGTGTTGGTCACGTGGTCCGAGCCGCGCACCACGTGGGTCACGCCGAAATCGATGTCGTCGCAGACCGAGGCCAGCGTGTACAGGAACTGCCCGTCGCCGCGGATCAGAACCGGGTCGGACACCGAGGCCGCGTCGATCGACAGATCGCCCAGGATGCCGTCGGTCCACTCGATCCGCTCATGCTTGAGCTTGAAGCGCCAGTGACCATTGCCGCGCTCGGCGCGCAGGCGCTCCTTCTCGTCCTCCGACAGGTCCAGCGCGGCGCGGTCATAAACCGGCGGCTTGCCCATGTTCAGTTGCTTCTTGCGCTTGAGGTCCAGCTCGGTCGGCGTCTCGAAACATTCGTAGAACCGGCCCTTGTCGCGCAGGTCCTGCGCGGCCTGCTCATAGCGGTCCAGCCGGTCCGACTGCCGTTCCACCCGGTCCCAGGTCAGGCCCAGCCATTCCAGGTCTTCCTTGATCGCATCGACGTATTCCTGCTTGGAGCGTTCCGGATCGGTGTCGTCGAGGCGCAGGATGAAGGTGCCCCCGGCCTTGCGGGCGATCATGAAGTTGAACAGCGCGGTGCGCAGGTTGCCCACGTGGATATAGCCGGTGGGCGAAGGTGCGAAACGGGTAACGGTCATCGGTCTCTCCTGTTGTGCGCTGCTCTTTCACAACGGCGCGCTTTTGTCCATATCGGGGGCATGAGCACGGTCTTCGAAACCCCGCCCTCCGCCGATGACATCGCCGCGCTGGCCCTGGCCGCGCGCGACGCCCTGCCCGCGCCCTATGCCCAGGCCGCCCGCGCCGTGGCGCTGCGGGTCGAAGAGTTCGCCCCCACCGACATGCTGAGCGAACTGGAGATAGAGGACCCGTTCGAGTTGTCCGGCCTCTACGACGGCATCCCGCTGACCGAGAAATCGGTGATGGACCAACCGGACCGCCCCGACACGATCTGGCTGTTCCGCCGCGCCATCCTCGACGAATGGGTCGATCGCGAGGAGGTGACGCTGGCCGAGCTGGTCACCCATGTCTACGTGCATGAACTGGCGCATCATTTCGGCTGGTCCGACGCCCAGATCGCGGCGATCGACCGCTGGTGGGAGTAGCTGCACATCACATGTGCGCCAGCGCGGCGCGTGTTCGTGGAAAACCGTCTTCGCAGTGCTATCCTTCCAGGGGTCCAACACATCCGAGGGAGGATTCCATGACCCTGACCCGCCGCCAGGCCCTGGTCGCAGGCGCAGCCCTGCCGCTGGCCGGCCTCACCGCCAAGACCGCCACGGCCCAGGCGCCCATGATGGGCACGGGCTTTGCCCCCTATAACCGCTTCACGCTGGGCGCCTTCGAGGTGACCGCCCTGCTGGCCGGAGATCGTACGGTCGAAAACCCGCAAAGCATTTTCGGCATGAATGTTCCGGCAGAGGAATTCGCCGAGGTCTCGCAGGCCGCCTTCCTGCCGACCGACGCGGCGCAGTTCTTCTTCACGCCGACGCTGGTCAATACCGGCTCCGAGTTGATCCTGTTCGACACCGGCCTGAACTCCGCCGGAATCACCGGTGCGCTGCAGGCCGCCGGTTACAGCGCCGACCAGGTGGATACCGTCGTGCTGACCCACATGCACGGCGACCATATCGGCGGGCTGTCCGGCGAGGGCGGCGAGACCTTCGCCAATGCCCGTTACGTGACCGGCGCGGTGGAATACGACGCCTGGGCCAAGATGGACAACGAGGGCTTCAACACCAAGGTCAAGCCGCTGGCCGAGAAGATGACCTTCCTCGATGACGGCGGCGCGGTCGCCTCGGGCGTCACCGCCATGGCCGCCTTCGGCCATACGCCGGGCCACATGGCGTACATGCTGGAAAGCGAGGGTCAGCAGCTGGCGGTGATCGCCGACACGGCCAACCACTATGTTTGGTCGCTGGCCTACCCGGAGTGGGAGGTGAAATTCGACCGCGACAAGGCCGCGGCGGCCCAGAGCCGGCGCAAGGTCTTCGGCATGCTGGCCGCCGACCGCGTGCCTTTCATCGGCTATCACATGCCCTGGCCGGCGATGGGCTACGCGAAGACCCGCGGCGACGGGTTCGAATACGTCCCGGCCAGCTACCAGATGATGCTGAGCGGCTGACCCCTTCCCCCGCCGTCCCGGGGGTGGCAAGCTGCGCCCGACGCAAACCCGGGCGCAGCTCATGCAGGACATTCTGACAATCACGCTCAACCCGGCGGTGGACCTGTCCACCGCCACCAACGAGGTGGAGCCCGGCCCCAAGCTGCGCTGCGATCCACCGCGGAGCGATCCGGGCGGCGGCGGCGTCAATGTCTCGCGCACGATACGCATCCTCGACGGGCAGAGTCGCGCGCTGATCGCCGTCGGCGGCCCGACGGGCGAAAAGCTGCGCCACCTTCTGATGGCCGAAGGCATCGGGTTCCTGCCCTTCCGCGCGCCCGGCGAGACGCGGCAGAGCCTGGCCGTCACCGACCGCGGCACCGGCCAGCAATACCGCTTCGTCCTGCCCGGTCCGGAATGGGACGCGGAACGCAGCGGCGCCATGCTCGACATGATCGCCGACGCCGTGGCCGGGGGCAGCTTCGTGGTTGTCAGCGGGTCCAATCCGCCGGGCCTGCCGGGCGACTTCCTGGCCCGCGTGGCCATCCGGCTTGAGGGGCACGGCGCGAAGTTGGTGGTGGACACCTCGGGCGACGCGCTGAGGCGGCTCACCCGCTCCCCCGGGGCCTTCCCGCCACTCTACGTTCTGCGCATGGACCAGGAGGAAGCCGAGGCGCTGGCCGGCCGCGCCCTGCCCGCCCGAAGCGACAGCGCGGATTTTGCCGCGCGGATTGTCGCGCAGGGCATTGCGCAGGCGGTGATCGTGGCACGCGGGGCCGACGGCTCGGTCCTGGCGGCGCAAGGGCTGCGCCTGCACGTCACCCCGCCGCCGGGCCTGCCGGTGCGCAGCAAGGTCGGCGCGGGCGACAGTTTCGTCGGCGCCTTCACCCTGGCGTTGGCGCGCGGCGCGGATCTGGGCGAGGCGCTCCGGTGGGGCGCGGCGGCGGCGGCGGCCACCGTGATGACCGAGGCCACGCTGCTCTGCACCCGCGAGGACACCGAGCGGCTGCTGGCCGACTGCACCCTCAGCGCGGTCTAGGCCGCCGCGAGCCGGGCGGCCTCAGCTTTCGTCGCGCCAGCGGTTGACGATCGGGTAGCGCCGGTCGAGCCAGAAGGCGCGGCTGGTCAGCCGCGCGCCGGGCGCCGACTGGAAGCGCTTGTATTCCGAGAGGTAGATCAGCCGCTCGACCTTCTTCACCGTCTCGCGGTCGAACCCCTCGGCCACCACGCCGGCCACGCTGTCCTCCTCGTCGATCAGCATCTCAAGGATGCGGTCCAGATCCTCGTAGGGCGGCAGGCTGTCCTCGTCCTTCTGGTCGGGGCGCAGCTCGGCCGAGGGCGGCTTGTCGATCACGCGGGGCGGGATCACCTCGCCCGCCGGGCCCTTCATCCAGTCGCGGTGGTTCTGGTTGCGCCAGCGGCAGGTCTGGAACACCCGGGTCTTGTAGAGATCCTTGATCGGGTTGTAGCCGCCCGCCATGTCGCCGTAGATCGTGGCATAGCCCACCGCCACCTCGGACTTGTTGCCGGTGGTCAGCAGCATCTCGCCGAACTTGTTGGACAGCGCCATCAGCAGCAGGCCGCGCAGGCGCGACTGGATGTTCTCCTCGGTCACGTCCGGCTCCAGCCCCTCGAAGAGCGGCGCCAGCGTCTCGGTGATGGCCGCCCGCCCCCCGCCGATCGGCACGTAGTGGTAATGGCAGCCCAACGCCTTGGCCACCGCCTCGGCATCCTCCAGCGAGGCCTGCGCGGTATATTCCGTGGGCAACATCACGCAGCGGACGTTTTCCGGCCCCAGCGCATCGGCGGCGATGGTGGCCACCAGCGCGCTGTCCACGCCCCCCGACAGGCCCAGCACCGCCTTGGAAAAGCCGCTCTTGCCCATGTAGTCGCGCAGCGCCTGCACCATCACACGATAGTCCTGCTCCCAGTCGTCGGGCAGGCGCGCCTTGGGGCCCGCCTCGGCATGCCAGCCCTCGGCATTGCGGACGAAATCGACATGGCAGATGTCCTCGTCGAACGGGGGCATCTGCAGGGCCAGCGCCCCGCCCCGGTTCAGCACGAAGGAGGCCCCGTCGAAGACCTGGTCGTCCTGCCCGCCCACCATGTTGAGATAGACCATCGGCAGCTCGGTCTCGACCACGCGCGAGACCATCAGGCTCATCCGCTGGTCGAACTTGCCGCGGTGATAGGGCGAGCCGTTGGGCACCAGCAGGATCTCGGCGCCGGTCTCGGCCAGCGCCTCGGCCACGTCCTCGTACCAGGCGTCCTCGCAGATCGGCGTGCCGATGCGCAGCGGGCCCACCGTGTAGGGGCCGTTGATCGGGCCGCTGTGAAAGACGCGCTTTTCGTCGAAAACGTCGTCATTGGGCAGGTGATGCTTGAACACGCGGGCCGTGACCTGCCCACCCTGCAGGACGAAATAGGCGTTATAAAGATGCCCATGCGCCACATAAGGTCCGCCGATGCCCATCGCCGGGCCATCGGCGCAGGTGGCGGCCAGCGCCTCGATCTCGGCCATGGCGGCGCTGACGAAGGCATGTTTCAGCACCAGGTCCTGCAACTGGTAGCCGGTAATGAACATCTCGGGCAATGCCACCATGTCTGCGCCGGCGTCGCGCGCCGCCTCCCAAGCCTCGCGGGCTTTCGCGGCATTGGCGGAAAGCGCGCCCACCGTGGGGTTCAACTGTGCAAGTGTCAGGCGGAATCTGTCGGCCATGGGCGTCCCCGTTTTGCTTTCTCTCTTAGCAGACTCTTCGGCAAGGAAAAGCCGGATCACGGGAAAACCGTTGTCAGCACGCGGGGGGTCAACTAGGCTTCGGCCACCGCGCGGCAGCGCAAGAAGGCTCAGGGCACGAGGGGGCTCACATGCATAAAGCAGGGGCAGGCGCGGCGGCTTTTCGCGCCGTTCTGACAGGCATCTTCATCGCATCCGCCGGCGCGGCCGCCGCGCAGGACGGCGAGGTCATCACCAAGCAATACGATGACGGCGGGATCTACGAGGGCACCTTCAAGGACGGCAAGCAGCACGGCCACGGCACCTACCGCCTGCCCAACGGCTACGAGTATTCCGGCGAATGGGTCGAGGGCGAGATCCGGGGCACCGGCGTCGCGCGCTTCCCCAACGGCTCGGTCTACGAGGGCAGCTTCGCCAAGGGCAAGCCCGAGGGGCTGGGCAAGATCACCTTCGCCGACGGCGGCACCTACGAGGGCGAGTGGGTCGACGGCAAGATCACCGGCACGGGCGTGGCCAACTACGCCAACGGCGTGCGCTACGAGGGCGAGTTCCGCAATGCCCTGCATCACGGCACCGGCACCATGACCAGCCCCAACGGCTATGTCTACGACGGCCAGTGGGTGGATGGCGTTAAGGAGGGCAAGGGCAAGATCACCTACCCCGACGGCGCGGTCTACGAGGGCCAGTTCAAGCGCGGCCAGCGCGCCGGCCAGGGCACGCTGACCATGCCCGACGGACTGGTCTATACCGGCGCGTGGAAGGACGGTCAGATCAACGGCCTGGGCAAGCTCATCCAGTCGAACGGCGACGTCTACGAGGGGCTTCTGGTCAACGGCCAGCGCCACGGCACGGGCAAGATGACCTATGCCAATGGCGACGTCTACGAAGGCGCGTTCCAGAACGACCAGCGCCACGGCAAGGGCACCTTCCGCGGCACCGACGGCTACGTCTACGAGGGCGACTGGGTCGCTGGCCAGATCGAGGGCGAGGGCACCGTCACCTATCCAGACGGCTCGGTCTATGTCGGGCAGTTCCGCGACGGGCTGGCCGACGGCACCGGCAAGATCACCTATCCCGACGGCTCCACCTACGAGGGCGAATGGGTGGCCGGCGTAATCGAGGGCGAAGGGATCGCCACCTACGCCAACGGACTGGTCTACGAGGGCGAGTTCAAGAACGCCAAGAACCACGGCATGGGCACCATGACCTATGCCGACGGCTACACCTATACCGGCGAATGGCGCGAGGGGCTGCGCCACGGCAAGGGCAAGGCCACCTATGCCGACGGCACCACCTACGAGGGTGAGTTCGCCGAAGGCCAGCGAAACGGCCAGGGCAAGATCGTGATGCCCGACGGCTTCACCTATGAAGGCGAATGGAAGAACGGCGAGATCGACGGCATGGGGGTGGCCACCTATGCCAACGGCGACGTCTACGAGGGCATGTTCCGCGCCGGCAAGCGGCAGGGCGAGGGCACCATGCGCTATTCCAGCGGCGAAGAGGAAAGCGGCACCTGGAAGAACGGCGTGCTGACCTCGGCCAACGGCGAGAACGCCGAGGACGGCGCCGCGGGAACGGACAGCGCCACGGAGGGCGATACCGCCGCCGGCGGAAACTGAGGACGGCTCCACCTCCTGTCGAGGCGGACGGCATGCGCGGCGCAAGCGGCCGCCGGGGAACGGAAGGGACGGACGACATGCGTGGATTCACCCTCTGGCTGCTCTCGGCGGCCCTGGTCATAGCCGCGGGCATCGTCGTGCCCTACGGTATTCTCTCCGGCGGCGCGCCGTCGCTGGCCGTGCCGATCTTCTGGTGCCTGTTCGGCGGCGCCGTGATCGCGCTGATCGCGACGGGCGTCGCGCGCTGGAGGGTCTGAGCCATGATTTCCGCCCCCATGATCTGGGCCACCGTGGCCGTCTTCGCCGTGATCGGGGGTGCCATCGCCTTCGCCGCGGCGCGGGGCAACACCGGCACCGCGGCGGACTACTACCTGGGCGGGCGCCATATCGGCGGCATGGTCTCGGGGCTGTCTTATGCCGCGACCACCTACTCGGCCTTCATGCTGGTGGTGCTGACGGGACTGACCTATCGCGGCGGCATCGGTGCGCTGGGGTTCGAGCTGATCTATTTCTCGGGGCTGACGCTGCTTGTGGTCTTCGGCCCGCGCTTCTGGCTGGCGGCAAGGAAATGGGGCTTCATCACCCCGGCCGAGATGCTGGGAGCGCGTTACGGGGACCGTAATGTCGCGCGGCTGGTGGCGGTGCTGAGCCTTGTCTTCCTGATGCCCTATTGCACCACGCAGATGGCCGGGATCGGCCTGCTGCTGTCGGGTGTGACCGGCGGCGAGATCGGCCTTGCCACCGCCATCGCCATCGGCGCGGCGCTGGCGATCTTCTGGACGCTGGTGGCCGGGCTGCGCTCGGTCGCCTGGACGGATGCGGCGCAGGCGGCGGTGATGATGGTCTCGGCGCTGCTGGCGGTGGGGTTCGTGGTGGCCGCGATCGGCGGCACCGGCGCCTTCGTCACCAAGGTGAAGGAGACCAGCCCCGCCTGGCTGGACGTGCCCGGCCCGGGCCTGTGGAGCTTGCCGACCTTCCTTGCGCTGGCGCTGCCCTGGTTCTTCTTCCCGCTGTCCAACCCGCAAGTCAGCCAGCGGCTGTTCGTCACCCGCGACCTCGCGGCGATGCGGCGCATGATCTTCTGGGTGCTGGGCTTCGGCCTCGTGTTCACGCTGATCGCGGTGACCTGGGGCTTTGCCGCGCTGGTGCTGGCCCCCGGGCTGGAGAACCCGGCCACCGCCACGCCCGCGCTGCTGGGCTCGGGCGCGGTGCCGGTGGGGATCAGCTTGCTCTTGATCATCGGCATCCTGTCGGCGGCGGTCTCGACGCTCGACTCCATCGCGCTGACGCTGGGCTCGATGGTGGCGCGCGACCTGATGCGCCAGGGCGAGGGGCGCGACGCGCGGCAGATCTTCATCGGCCGGGTGATCGTGGTGCTGGTGGTGCTGTTCGCCGCCCTCTTCGCCCTGCAAAAGGCGCAGATCGTCGATCAACTGGCGGCGCTGTCGGCGGCGGGGCTGATCGTGACCGTGCCCGCCACCATCGGCGCCTTCTTCTGGCGCGAGGGCACGGCATGGGGCGTTCTGGCCTCGTTGGTCGGCGGTGCGGGCACCGCGATCTACATGGCGATGATCGCCGGCGTCAGCGTGTTCGACCCGAAACTGGCGATGAGCGTGATCGGCGTGACCGTGGCGCTGTTCGTGGGCGTCAGCCTCCTCACCCGGCCGCGCGCCGCGGCGCTGGATTTCGCGGGCGAGCTGCGCGGCGAACTGGACGAGAACGGCGTCTGGTAGATCTAGACCGGCCGCCCGGCATCGAGATCGGCGAGCACCCTTTCGGCATCGGCCAGCACCCGGGCGCGGCGGCCGCCCTCCATCCGGTCCCAGGTGCGATACATCTGCACCATGCGCGGGTTGCGTTCGAACCGGGAGCGGTGGCGGTCGAGGAAATGCCAGTAGAGCAGGTTGAACGGGCAGGCCCCCTCGCCCGTTTTCCGTTTGACCGAATAGGCGCAGCCGCGGCAGTAGTCCGACATCCGGTCGATATAGGCGCCGCTGGAGACATAGGGCTTCGACCCTACGACGCCGCCATCGGCGAACTGGCTCATCCCCACGGTATTGGGCGCCTCGACCCATTCATAGGCATCGGCATAGACGGCCAGATACCATTCGTGCAGTTCGGCCGGGTCGACGCCCGCCAGAGCTGCGAAATTGCCGGTGATCATCAGCCGCTGGATATGGTGGGCATAGGCCTCGTCGCGGGTCTGTTCCACCGCGCTGGCGACGCAGGTCATCCGGGTCTCGCCGCCCCAGTAGAACGCCGGAAGCCTGCGTTTGTGGCCCAGCACGTTGCGGCGCGGATAACCGGGCCCTTCCCGGAAATAGATTCCGCGCACGAATTCACGCCAGCCGATGACCTGGCGGATGAAACCCTCGGCCGCGTTGATCGGGACGCGCCCCGCGCGATGGGCGCGCTCCACCCGGCGGCAGACCATGAGCGGATCGAGAAGCCCCGCGTTCAGGTAGAGCGAGATCACCGCGTGACACAGGAAGCGGTCGCCCGTCAGCATCGCGTCCTGATAATCGCCGAAACACGGCAGGGCATGGGCGATGAAATGCTCGAGCGCAGCCTCGGCCCCGGCCCTGTCGGTGGCGAACCAGAAGGGGCGCAGGGCCCCGAAATTGGCCCCGAAACACGCCGCGACCAGGGTAAGAACCTCTTCGGTCACACCGTCGGGGGCAAAACGGAGCGGCCCCTCCCGGAACAGGTCATCCGAGGCGGGCTTGCGGTTGTCATGGTCGTAGTTCCACTTGCCCCCGGCGGGCTTGCCGCCGTCCATCAGAAGGCCGGTCTCGCGCCGCATCTCGCGGTAGAAATGCTCCATCCTGAGCACCTTTCGCCCTGCGGCCCAGGCCTCGAACCTGGCATGAGAGGCAATGAAGCGGGTGTCTTCCAGCAGGTGCAGCTTGAGCGGCAGATCCCTGAGCAAGCCGATCAGCCGCCATTCGCCCGGCTCGGTGGCCAGCACCTCGGAAATGCCGAATTCCGCGGTGCGGCGCAGGAGTTCACCGGGGATCGAGCCGGCGTTGTGCGGGTCGTCGAACCGGGTGTAGGCGACGCGCCAGCCTGCCGCCTCCAGCTCAGCCGCGAACTTTCGCATGGCCGCGAATAGGAAGGCGATCTTCTTGGGGTGATGCGGCACATAGCCCGCCTCGTCCGCCACCTCGGCCATCACCACCAGGTCGCGGTCGGGATCGGCGGCGCGAAGCGCGGCCATGTCGGGCGAGAGCTGGTCGCCCAGCACCAGGACCAACCTCACCAGGGCACCCGCTTTCCGGCCCAGTCGAAGAAACCACCGCTGTCCTCCGGCCCCAGCCCCTCGATCACCGCGAGCAGGTTCGCGGCGGCCTCGCCGGGCGTGACCCTGAGGTGGCCGGCATAGCCGGCGGTGAAGGGCGTGGCGACCGTGCCGGGATGCAGCGCCACGCAGATCGCCCCGCGATGCGTGCGGGCCAGCTCGATCGCCGCGCTGTGGACGACCTGGTTCACCGCGGCCTTGGCGGCGCGGTAGGAATACCAGCCGCCAAGCCGGTTGTCCCCGATCGAGCCCACACGCGCGGACAGCACGCCCACCACCGCCCGGCGGTCGCGCGGCACGAGGCGGATCGCGTGTTTCAGCACCATCGCGGGGCCAATCGCGTTGACGGCGAATTGCGCGGCCATGGCCTCGGGCTCCAGCGCGCGGAGGGTCTTCTCCGGCGGGCGCCCGGCGCCGTGCAGCGCGCCGGTGGCCACCAGGACCAGGTCGAAGGACCCTTCCAGCGCGCCCAGCGCGGCGCGGATCGATGCCTCGTCGGTCACGTCAAGCCCGTCGCGCCGCCGCGACAGGCCCGTGACCTGCGCCCCGCGCGCCTCCAGCGCCGCGGCCACCGACCCGCCGATACCGCCCGAGGCGCCGATGATCAGTGCCCTGTCCCCTGCCATGAACCAGAGGATGGGGCGGCGAGGGGGTTTGTCGAGGCCGCGGCACGAAAACCCCCTCCCGGCCAAGCCGGAAAGGGATTGCAAGCATCCGTTGAGAGATCAGGATTTCAGCTTGGTGATCTTCATCATCCGCATGATGAATTTCTCGTAAAACGGCTCGCTGACGCCCTGGCGCACCTTGCGCATGAAATACCATTCGAAGGCCAGCTTCGCCCAGTGCACCCAGCGGCCCTTGGCCGACCAGTTGACGTTGCGCGGCGGGTTCTGCGGCATGGCCAGGAAAGCCGCGCCCCCGTCGCCGAAATCGGCCAGGCACAGCGCATTCCAGGTGGGAACCTCGCGCGGCTCCTCGCCCTTGATGATCAGCGGGATGTTGTGGGCGGTGGCGGTGACCATGGATTCGATCATGAAACCGGTCTTGGGCACGCCGGTGGGCACCGGTGTGGGCTCCTTTGGGGCGATGGCGATGCAGACTCCGATGCCGAAGATATTGGGATAGGCCGGGTTGCGCTGGAACTCGTCCACGATGACGAAACCGCGCGGGTTGACCAGCCCCTCGATCCCCATCAGCGCCGGGATGCCGCGGAAGGCCGGCAGCATCATGGAATAGGCAAACGGGATCTCGTGTTTCTTCTTCTCGTTGCCGTCTTCGTCAAACTCGGTGACATGCACCTTGTCGGTCTCGAACTTCTCGACCTTGGCATTGGTGATCCAGCGGATCGACCGCTCGCGCATAATGGATTCCAGCATGCCCTTGGTGTCGCCCACGCCGCCCAGGCCCAGGTGGCCGATATAGGGTTCCGAGGTGACGAAGGTCATCGGCACCTTGTCGCGGATCTTGCGCCGGCGCAGGTCGGTGTCGATGGTCATGGCATATTCGTAGGCCGGGCCGAAACACGAGGCACCCTGCACCGCCCCCACCACGATGGGGCCCGGATCGGCGCAGAAATCGTCCCACTTATCGCCCGACATCTCGGCATGTTCGATATGGCAGACCGAGTTGGTGTGGCCGTCGGGGCCGAAGCCCTCGATCTCGTCGAAGGCCAGGTCGGGGCCGGTGGCGATGACCAGGTAGTCATAGGTCACCTCGCGGCCGCTCTCCAGGGTGATCCTGTTCTCCTCGGGCTCAAGCTTGGTGGCGCCGTCGCAGATGAACTCGATACCCCGGCGCTTCATCACCGGCTCCAGCTCGATGATGATGTCCTTCTTCTTGCGCCAGCCGACGCCCGCCCAGGGGTTGGACGGGGTGAACTGGAAATAGGGCTTGTTGGAAATCACCGTAATCTGGTGATCGCGGCCGAGCGTCTCGCGAAGCTCGTAAGCCTGGATCGTGCCGCCCAGCCCGGCCCCCAGAACAACAACATGCGCCATGGAATTCCCCTCCTCATAGCCGGGTAGATCGGGTCGCAGCCGACAACCCACCCGGAGACGGCGAAACCGGAAAATGGGCCGCGCAATACCGTTGACCGCGCGGGACCGGAAATGCGCCGGTCCCCTCCTCCGACAAGCCTAGCACGGATTACCCGCCCGAACCGATTACAAAATATACTCATTCAATAGACTGCATGTGTTTTGATCGGGCAAGGATTTTATTGCCGAGGCGACAGGCGCGCCGGCACCGGAAAAATTCGCGCTTTTCTTTTCGCCTGCAGCACGTATAGTCCGCCCCATGGTACGGGACCAGAATATCGCCATTTCCGGGGCTGCCGCGCGCGCCCTGCTTCCCCGTGCCCTTCTTCTCCTTAGCCTGCGCTGAGCGCGCTTCGGCGCGGCCGCTCAGTCAGTGACAAGCGCCGGCAAACGCTAAGGACAAGACGAAAGACCACCGACATGACCGAGACCGCAAAACAGGACCGCGTCCTGATCTTCGACACCACCCTGCGCGACGGCGAGCAGAGCCCCGGCGCGACCATGACCCATGACGAGAAGCTGGAAATCGCCGCCATGCTCGACGAGATGGGCGTGGACATCATCGAGGCCGGCTTCCCCATCGCCTCCGAGGGCGATTTCCTCGCCGTCAGCGACATCGCCAAGCAGACGCAGCACTCGGTGATCTGCGGGCTGGCGCGCGCCAAGACCGCGGATATCGACCGCTGCTGGGAGGCGGTGAAACACGCGCGTCGCCCGCGAATCCACACCTTCATCGGCACCTCGCCGCTGCACCGCGCCATTCCCAACCTGAGCCAGGACGAAATGGCCGAGGTGATCCACGACACCGTGACCCACGCGCGCAACCTGTGCGACAACGTGCAATGGTCGCCGATGGACGCCACGCGGACCGAGTTCGATTACCTGTGCCGGGTGATCGAGATCGCCATCAAGGCCGGCGCCACCACCATCAACATCCCCGACACGGTGGGCTACACCGCGCCGAAAGAGTCGGCCGAGCTGATCCGCCGCCTGATCGAGACGGTGCCAGGCGCTGACGAGATTATCTTCGCCACGCATTGCCACAACGACCTCGGCATGGCGACGGCCAACGCGCTGGCCGCGGTGGACGCGGGCGCGCGGCAGATCGAGTGCACGATAAACGGCCTGGGCGAACGCGCCGGCAACACCGCGCTGGAAGAGGTGGTGATGGCGCTGAAGGTGCGCAACGACATCATGCCCTACCAGACCGGCATCGACACCACCAAGATCATGAACATCTCGCGCCGCGTTGCGGCGGTGTCGGGATTCCCGGTGCAGTACAACAAGGCGATCGTCGGCAAGAACGCCTTCGCCCATGAATCGGGCATCCACCAGGACGGCATGCTGAAGAACGCCCAGACCTTCGAGATCATGCGTCCCGAGGATATCGGCCTCTCTGAGACCAGCCTGGTGATGGGCAAGCATTCGGGCCGCGCCGCGCTGCGCGCCAAGCTGGAGGATCTGGGCTATGTGCTGGGCGACAATCAGCTCAAGGATGTCTTCACCCGCTTCAAGGAACTGGCCGACCGCAAGAAGGAAATCTACGACGACGACCTGCTCGCGCTGATGCGCGACAGCTCCTCGGATGAGGGACACGGCCGCATCCAGGTGAAATTCCTGCGCGTGATCTGCGGTACCGAGGCGCCGCAATCCGCCGACCTGATCCTGGCCATCGACGGGGTCGATCACCGCGTGACCCAGACCGGAGACGGGCCGGTGGATGCCACCTTCAACGCCGTCAAGGCGCTGTTCCCGCACGAGGCGCGGCTGCAACTCTACCAGGTGCATGCCGTAACCGAGGGCACCGATGCCCAGGCTACCGTCTCGGTGCGGATGGAAGAGAACGGCAAGATCGTCACCGGCCAGTCGTCGGACACCGACACGGTCGTGGCCTCGGCCAAGGCCTATGTGAACGCGCTGAACCGCCTGCTGGTGCGGCGCGAAAAGACCCGCCCGGACGACGTCCGCGCCACGGTCTGAACGTGACCGCATGAGGCTCACCCCGGGCCGGGGCATTGCGCGCGATTGCGCATCCCGGCCCGGCGCCACTAGTTGGACGTTCGAATAGCATAAAAATATGACAAACCGCACATCCTGAGCGCGTGCTTTTGCAGCATTTATGCAAGTGGCAAGATCGCGCCGGTCGCGTCGGTATGCGCCCTTTACCCTTGCACCGCTCAGCGCCTATAACCATTGCCGGCCCGTCCCGGCCGACTCGGGGCGGAAATCAGGCTCGGAAACAAGGCAGCATGTAATGGCAGGATTTGGCGGTTTGTTCTCGTCGGACATGGCAATCGACCTCGGGACGGCGAACACGCTGGTCTACGTCAAGGGGCGCGGGATCATCCTCAACGAACCCTCGGTGGTGGCCTTCCACGTCAAGGACGGGCGCAAGCAGGTGCTGGCGGTGGGCGAGGACGCCAAGCTGATGCTGGGCCGCACGCCGGGCAGCATCGAGGCCATCCGCCCGATGCGCGAGGGCGTGATCGCCGATTTCGACGTGGCCGAGGAGATGATCAAGTACTTCATCCGCAAGGTCCACAAGCGCACCACCTTCACCAAGCCCAAGATCATCGTCTGCGTGCCCCACGGCGCCACGCCGGTGGAGAAGCGCGCCATCCGCCAGTCCGTGCTGAGCGCGGGCGCGCGCCGCGCCGGCCTGATCGCCGAGCCCATCGCCGCGGCCATCGGCGCAGGCATGCCCATCACCGACCCCACCGGCAGCATGGTCGTCGATATCGGCGGCGGCACCACCGAGGTGGCGGTGCTGTCGCTGGGCGACATCGTTTACGCCCGCTCGGTCCGCGTGGGCGGCGACCGCATGGACGACGCGGTGATCAATTACCTCCGCCGGCAGCAGAACCTGTTGATCGGCGAGGCCACCGCCGAGCGCATCAAAACCTCGATCGGCACCGCGCGGATGCCCGACGACGGCCGCGGCGCGGCGCTGACCATCCGCGGCCGCGACCTGCTGAACGGCGTGCCCAAGGAGATCGAGATCAACCAGGCCCAGGTGGCCGAGGCGCTGGCCGAGCCGGTGCAGCAGATCTGCGAGGCGGTGATGACCGCGCTCGAGGCGACGCCGCCGGACCTGGCCGCCGACATCGTGGACCGCGGCGTGATGCTGACCGGCGGCGGCGCGCTGCTGGGCGAGCTGGACCTGGCGCTGCGCGAGCAGACCGGCCTGGCGATCTCGGTCGCCGACGAGTCACTGAATTGTGTGGCCCTCGGCACGGGCAAGGCGCTGGAGTATGAAAAGCAACTGCGCCATGTCATAGATTACGACAGCTGAGGCGCGAGGGGACGCGCGCCTGACAAGGGGCCGCGAGGGGACGCGCGCCTGACAAGGGGCTGCGATGGCACGAGACCGCAACAGCCAGGTGGACTACGCCCGCCCGGTCAGGCGCATCCTGATCGGGGTGCTGGTCGTTCTGATGCTGGGCACCTTCCTGCTGTGGCGCATCGACAGCCCGCGGGTCGAACGGTTCCGCGCCACGCTGGTCGACCGGGTGGTGCCCAGCTTCGACTGGGCGCTCTTGCCGGTGACCAAGCTGGTGGGCCTGGTCGAAGGCTTCCAGTCCTACGCGCGGCTGTCGGAGCAGAACCAGGAACTGCGCCGCGAGTTGCGGCAGATGAAGGCCTGGAAAGAGGCCGCCCTGCAGCTGGAGCAGGAAAACGCCAAGCTTCTGGACCTGAACAAGGTGCGGCTCGATCCCAAGCTGACCTACGTCACGGGCGTGGTGCTGGCCGATTCGGGCTCGCCCTTCCGGCAGTCGGTGCTGCTGAACGTGGGCGCGCGCGACGGCATCGTCGACGGCTGGGCCACCACCGACGGGCTGGGGCTGACGGGGCGGATCTCGGGCGTGGGCAAGAATACCTCGCGGGTGATCCTGTTGACCGATTCCAACTCGCGCATCCCGGTGACGATCCAGCCCTCGGGCCAGCAGGCGGTCCTGGCCGGCGACAACACCGCCGCGCCGCTGATCGAGTTCCTGGAAAACCCCGACCAGATCCGCCCCGGCGACCGGGTGGTCAGCTCGGGCGACGGCGGGGTGTTCCCGGCGGGGCTGCTGGTGGGCCAGGTCGCGCTTGATCCCGAGCGGCGGCTGCGCGTGCGGCTGGCGGCCGATTACGAGCGGCTGGAATTCCTGCGCGTGCTGCGCAGCCACGCCCACGAGGTGATCACCGATACCGGCGGGCTGATCGCCCCGCCGCCACCCGCCCCCCTGGCCGAGGCCGCCGAGCCGGCCGAGACCGGGGCCGAGGAGGAGGGCACCGATGGTTGATCCGGCCACCACGCAGCGCTGGGGCTACCGGCTGCTCTTCGTCGCGCTGGCCGCACTGCTGCTGTTCCTGCGCCTGCTGCCGCTGGACGCGATGCCCGCCACCCTGCCCGGCCCCGACCTGCTGTTGTGCCTGGCCTTCGCCTGGGTGCAGCGCCGCCCCGATATCGTGACCCCGCTGCTGCTGGGGGCGCTTTTGTTCCTGTCCGACATGCTGCTGGGGCGGGCGCCAGGCCTGTGGGCCACGCTGGCGCTGCTCACCGCCGAGTTCCTGCGCAGCCGCCACCAAGGCTCGGCCGAAATGCCCTTCGCGGTGGAACTGGCCTTCGTCTCGGGCGCGGTAATCGCGCTGGCGGTCACCTACTGGGCGGCGCTTGGTATCTTCGCGATTCCCCATCCGGGCCTTGATGAGTTGCTGATGCAGGCGGTCTTTACCCTGATGGCCTATCCGGTCGTGGTCGGGCTATCGCGCATGGCCTTCAACATCCGCCGCCTGTCGCCGGGCGAGGCGGAAACGGGGGCGCTGCGATGAAACACTCCCCCCGCGACACCGAGGAAAGCGCCCGCCGCATCACCCGCCGCGGGCTGATCCTGGGCGGGATGCAGCTGGCCTTCATGGGCGGGCTGGCGGCGCGGATGCGCTACATGCAGGTCGAGCAGGCCGACCAGTTCCGCCTGCTGGCCGAGGAGAACCGCATCAATATCCGCCTGCTGCCGCCGGCCCGCGGGATGGTCTTCGACCGCAACGGCCACCTTCTGGCCGGCAACGAGCAGAACTACCGCATCGTGATGGTCCGCGAGGATGCCGGAGACGTCGAAGAGGTGCTGGCCCGCGTCGCCCGGATCGTCCGCCTCAGCCCCGAAGAGATCGACCGCGCGCTGAAAGAGATCATGCGCCGCAGCCCCTTCGTACCGGTCACCATCGCCGACCGGCTGAGCTGGCAGGACGTGGCCGAGATCGCGGTCAACGCCCCCGCCCTGCCCGGCGTCTCGCCCGAGGTGGGGCTGTCGCGCATCTACCCGATGGGGACGGATTTCGCCCATGTGGTCGGCTATGTCGGCCCGGTGTCGGATTACGACCTCAGCCGGATCGAAGACCCCGACCCGCTGCTCCAGATCCCCCGCTTCCAGATCGGGAAGACCGGGGTCGAGGCCAAGGAGGAGCTGCGCCTGCGCGGCAAGGCCGGCACCAAGCGGATCGAGGTCAACGCCGTCGGCCGCGTCATCCGCGAGCTCGACCGCGAACCGGGCAAGCCCGGCGCCGACCTGCAACTGACCGTCGACCACGCGCTTCAGAATTTCATGGAGGCGCGGCTGGCCGGGGAAAGCGCCGCCTCGGTGGTCATCGACCTGGCCGAGGGCGACCTGCTGGGCATCGCCTCGGCGCCCAGCTTCGACCCCAACAAGTTCGTCCGCGGCATCTCGGTCGCCGATTACAAGGCGCTGACGGAAAACCCCTATCGCCCGCTGGCCAACAAGACGGTCCAGGGCACCTACCCGCCGGGCTCGACCTTCAAGATGGTCACCGCGCTCGCCGCGCTGGAAGAAGGTCTGATCACCCCCGAGGAGACCGTCTATTGCCCGGGCTACCTGGAGGTGGGCGGACGCCGCTTCCACTGCTGGAAACGGGGCGGCCACGGGCACATGACCCTCGAGGAGAGCCTGCAGCAATCCTGCGACGTCTATTACTACGAGATCTCGCGCCGCGTGGGCATCGAGAAGATCACAGCGATGGCCCGCCGCCTGGGCCTGGGGCAGCGGTTCGACCTGCCGCTCTCGGCGGTCGCGGGCGGCCTGACCCCGACCAAGGCCTGGAAACGCCGGAACCGGGGCGCCGACTGGGTGGTCGGCGACACGCTGAACGCGGCGATCGGGCAGGGTTATGTGCTGGCCTCGCCGCTGCAGCTCGCGGTGATGACAGGGCGGCTGGCCACCGGGCGCTCGGTCACGCCGCGGCTGATCAAGTCGGTGAACGGGATCGAACAGCCCAGCGGCGCGGGCGAAGACCTGGGCATCACCCCGGATTTGCTGGCCAAGGTGCGGCGGGGGATGTTCCAGGTTTCGAACTCCCGGCGGGGCACGGCCTGGCGCTCGCGCATTGCCGACGAGGAACTGGCGATGGCGGGCAAGACCGGCACCAGCCAGGTGCGCAACATCACCGCCGCCGAGCGCGCCCGCGGCGTGTCCCGTAACGAGGACCTGCCCTGGGAACGGCGCGACCACGCGCTTTTCGTCGCCTTCGCGCCCTTTGACGCGCCCCGCGTCGCGGTCTCGGTGGTGGTGGAGCATGGCGGCGGCGGCTCCAGCACGGCCGCCCCCATCGCGCGCGACATCCTGCTGCGCGCCCTGCATGGCGAGGTGCCGCCGCTATCCTCCTACCCGCAGGGCCAGCGCCAGGAGATCGAGGAGCGCCTGCGCGACCTGCCCCTGCGCGCGCCACTGGACGACACGCCGGGCCGGAGCCGCGCATGAGCTATCTTGAATATTCCGTCAAGCAGGTGCCGTCGGGCTGGCGCAAGGTTCTGTATCTGAACTGGGCGCTGGTGCTGCTGCTGGCCGCTGTGGCCGGGGTCGGCTTCATGATGCTCTACTCGGTGGCGGGCGGTTCGTTCAGCCCCTGGGCGGAGCCGCAGATGAAGCGCTTCGCGCTGGGGCTGGCGGCGATGTTCGTCGTGGCCTTCGTGCCGATCTGGTTCTGGCGCAACATGGCGGCCCTGGCCTACGGGCTGTCGGTCCTGCTGCTGCTTTCGGTCGAGCTGTTCGGCACCGTGGGGATGGGCGCGCAGCGCTGGATCGACCTCGGCTTCATGCGGCTGCAGCCCTCGGAGCTGACCAAGATCACCCTGGTGATGATCCTGGCCGCCTATTACGACTGGCTCGACATCAAAAAGGTCTCGCGGCCGCTCTATGTCTTCCTGCCGCTGGTGCTGATCCTGGTGCCCACCTTCCTTGTGCTACGCCAGCCCGACCTGGGTACCGCGCTGCTGCTGATGGCGGGCGGCGGCGTGGTGATGTTCGTGGCCGGCGTGCACTGGGCCTATTTCACGGCCGTGATCGCCGCGGGCGCCGGGCTGGTGACCGCCGTGTTCCTGTCGCGCGGGACACCGTGGCAGTTACTGAAGGACTACCAGTATCGCCGGATCGACACCTTCCTCGACCCGTCCACCGACCCGCTGGGGGCGGGCTATCACATCACCCAGTCCAAGATCGCCCTGGGCTCGGGGGGCTGGGCCGGGCGCGGCTTCATGCAGGGCACCCAGTCGCGGTTGAACTTCCTGCCCGAGAAACACACCGACTTCATCTTCACCACCCTGGCCGAAGAATTCGGCTTCGTCGGCGGCTTTTCCCTGCTCACGCTCTACGCGCTGATCATCTTCTTCTGCATCGCCGCGGCGATGAAGACCAAGGACCGGTTTTCGTCGCTTCTGGTCTTCGGCATCGCCGCCACCTTCTTCTTCTATTTCGCGCTGAACATGTCGATGGTCATGGGGCTGGCCCCGGTGGTGGGCGTGCCGCTGCCGCTGGTCTCCTATGGCGGCTCGGCGATGCTGGTGCTGCTGGCTGCCTTCGGCCTGGTGCAAAGCGCGCATATCCACCGACCGAGGGGCCGTTCATGATCAAAATTCTGTTCGCCGCAGGCGAAGACCGCTGGCAGACCTACCGTCACAGCCTGACCGCCGCTCTGGAAAAGGCCGGGCTCAAGACCGACATCTTCACCGAGACGGACCGCCCCGAGAGCGTCGACTACATCGTCTACGCGCCGGGCGACACGCTGCGAGATTTCACCCCTTTCACCAATGCCAAGGCGGTGCTCAGCCTCTGGGCCGGGGTGGAAAAGATCGTGGGCAACGAAACCCTCACCCAGCCGCTCTGCCGCATGGTCGATGCCGGGCTGGAAGAGGGCATGGTGGAATGGGTCACCGGCCACGTCCTGCGCCATCACCTCGGCATGGACGCCCATATCGTGAACCCTGACCATGAATGGAACCCGGTCGTCCCGCCGCTGGCACGCAACCGCAAAATCGCCATGCTGGGCCTGGGAAAGCTTGGCCGCGCCTGCGCCGAGGCGCTCGCCACGCTGCGCTTCGACGTCACCGGCTGGAGCCGCACGCAGAAGGACATCCCGGGCCTTACCTGCCTGTCCGGCGAGGAGAGCCTGGACGAGGCCTTGTCGACGGCCGAGATCGTGGTGCTTCTGCTCCCGCTCACCCCGCAGACCGAAAACCTGCTGAACGCCGAGCGGCTGGCCCGGCTGCCCGAGGGCGCGGTGATCGTCAATCCCGGCCGCGGCCCGCTGATCGACGACGACGCGCTGCTCGCCGCACTCGATGCGGGCCATGTCGCCCATGCCACGCTGGATGTCTTCCGCCAGGAACCGCTGCCGCAGGGGCACCCCTTCTGGGCGCATCCGAGGGTGACGGTGACGCCGCATATCGCATCCGAAACCCGCGCCGACACCGCCAGCGAGGTCATCGCCGAGAATATCCGCCGCGGCGAGGCGGGTGAGCCCTTCCTCTACCGGGTGGACCGTCAGCAGGGCTACTGAGCCCTTCTTCTTGAAAAAATACTCGCGGCGCGATGGCGCCGGTCAGTGCAACTTCGGGGGCTTGTCCGGGTCCATCCCCGGTCGCGCGCCGGGCGCTTCGGCCGCCGCTTGGGGTTCGGGCAGGTCAAAGCGCAGCCCCACCTTGGCCAGCCGCGCCGAGACCGGGTCGGAGGCCGCGAAAAAGGCCACGTCCATCGCCCCCGCCTCGATGCCGGAGAATGTCAGCGCCTCGCCCGCAGCCTGCGCCAGCGCGCCCTCGGCCCCCGGCGCGGGGTCGATGAAGGCCAGCATGTGGCCCTGCGCCCCACCCTCGTATGTCACGCCCGCCAGATAGGCCATCCGGGCCAGCCCCGCCGCGGCGGCCAGCTTGGCGTCAAGCGCGCTCAGCAGCGGCTCGGGCAGCCCCTTCGGCGCGCGCAGTTCCTCGGGACGCGCCTCGACCTCGGTCGGGCGCTGTTGCAGCATCTCGGCCAGCCAGTCCACCGCCTCGGCCGGAATCAGGATCGACGAGGGCGCCACCGACAGGTTCACGCCCAGCCCGATGCCCTGCCCGGCCAGCATCTCGACCACCAGCCGCCCGCTCAGCGCCACGTAGGGCACGGTCTCCTTGGCGAACTCGGCCAGCCGCTCCTCGCGGTCGAAGACCACGACCACGCGACCCTCCTCCACGTCGAAGACCTGCGGCATGACCTGCTCGCCCTGCGGTTCGTCGAACAGCAACAGGAACAGCTCGGCATCGGCCAGCCGCTCGTAGAAACGCAACCGCGCGGCCTCGTCGTCGGGATTGGCCTGCATGGCGGCATGGGCCCGGTCCAGCGGGGTTTGATCAGTCATTCAGCACCTCTTGCACACGGGCCCGGAGCACCGGCAGCAGCTCGGCCTCGAACCAGGGGTTTTTCTTGAGCCATGCCGTATTGCGCCAGGACGGATGCGGCAAGGGGAAGACCCGTGGCGCATGCTCCCGCCAGGCCGCCACGGTGGCGGTTACGCTGCCCGCTGCCTTGCCCAAATGCCACTTCTGGGCATAGCCGCCGATCGGCAGAACAAGGGGAATCTCGCCCAGCTCTTGCATTATTCGCGCATGCCACGTCCGCGCGCAGAGCGGCGGCGGCGGCAGGTCCGATCCCTTGGCGTCATAGCCCGGAAAGCAGAAGGCCATGGGCAGAACGGCCACCCGGTCGCGGTCATAGAAGGTTTCCGCGTCGATCCCCATCCATGCGCGCAGCCGGTCGCCCGAGGGGTCGAAGAAGGGCTTGCCCGCCTTGTGCACCCGCATCCCCGGCGCTTGCCCCGCCACCAGGATGCGCGCGCCGGGCCGGAACCACGGCACCGGCCGGGGCGCGTGGGCCGTGGCGGTGGCCGCGAACCGCTCGGCGCAGAGCCGGCAGGCCGAAAGCTCGGCCAGAAGATTGGTGAAGGCGGGGCTGGGGTCGCTCATTCCCGTCTACTTAGGAAGGGGCGCCCCCCGATGCAAATCGCGGCAACTCGCGAAGCGGGGTTGACTCATTTTGACATTTTTAGAAATGTCAAAACATGAAGCTGGCAGACCCCACCGACCCGACCCTCACGCTCGCCGCCGCGCGCTTCGCGGCGCTGGGCTCCGAACAGCGCCTGTCCGTCCTAGGCACGCTGGTCCGCGCTGGCCCCGAGGGGCTGTCGATCGGAGAGCTGGGCCGGCGCTGCGGCATCAACGGCGCCACGCTGACCCACCATATGAAGGTGCTGACCGGCGCCGGGCTGGTGGCCCAGGCGCGGCGCGGACGATCGATCATCTGCACCGCCGCCGCCTATGACGAGATCCGCGCGCTGTCGGAATTCCTGCTGTCGGAATGCTGCGCCGATTCCTGCGTCCCTCACGAAGGCCACGACCATGACTGAGACAACCCAAACCGCCCCGCGCCTGCCCTCCCTGTGGAAACGGGTCGACAAGGCCTGGCTGGCAATCCTGCTGATCCCGCTGCTGCTGGCCGGTCTCGACCCCGCGCAGCTCTGGCCAACCATGCGGTTCGCCGCCGGCGCCCTGCTGCACACCGCGCCCTTCATCGTCTTCGCCGTTCTGGCGGTGGGCTATCTCAAGGCCACCGGCGCGGAAAAACTGCTGGCCCGCGCCTTCGAGGGGCGCGAGTTGCGGATGATCGCGCTGGCCGCACTGATGGGCGGGCTGTCGCCCTTCTGTTCGTGCGAGGTGATCCCCTTCATCGCCGCGTTGCTAGCCGTGGGCGCGCCGCTTTCGGCGGTGATGGCCTTCTGGCTGTCCTCGCCGCTGATGGACCCGGCGATGTTCCTGATCACCTCGGGCACGCTGGGCGCGGATTTCGCCATCGCCAAGACCGTGGCGGCCGTGGGCGTAGGCCTGATGGGCGGCCTGGCGACCAAGACCCTGGCCGGAAGCGCCTTGTTCGCCGACCCGCTGCGCAAGGCCCCGCAGCCGTCCTGCGGCAGTTCCTGCTGCTCCGGCGCGAAATCCGCCTTCAGCGGCAGGCCGGCCTGGGCCTTCTGGCGCGAGGAATCGCGCCGCGCCACCTTCCGCGGCACGGTACGCGAGAACGCGTTGTTCCTCGGCAAGTGGCTGCTGCTGGCTTACATGGTCGAGGCATTGATGCTGGAATACGTGCCCTCCGAGGCGATCGCGGGCCTTCTGGGCGGCGACGGAATCGGCCCCATCCTGCTGGGCGCGCTGGTCGGCGGGCCGGCCTATCTCAACGGCTATGCCGCGGTGCCGCTGGTCGACAGCCTGCTGCGCCAGGGCATGAGCGACGGGGCCGCGATGTCCTTCGTGATCGCCGGCGGCGTAAGCTGCATCCCGGCCGCGATCGCGGTCTGGGCCCTGGTCAAACCCCGGGTCTTCGCCGCCTATGTGGCTTACGCCTTTTTGGGCTCGATCCTCGCCGGGCTGGCCTGGAACCTCATCGCCTGAACCCCGAGCGGTTGCCCCCCGGTTTCACATGCTCTATCTGACGGTGGAAATTTGGGGGGACATCCGCGAATGTACAGGGTCTGGAACTTTGTCACCAACTACTCGCTCCTGCTGATCGGGGGCGCGATCATCGCCTTGGTCTGGGCCAATGTGGACGCCCATTCCTATCACGACTTCGTGGAAATGGTGCTGATCGACGATTTCATCATCGGGCACGCACATTACGACGAGGCAGGTCATGTGCACCGCACCCTGACCCTGCACTACCTCGTCAACGACGTGCTGATGGCCTTCTTCTTCGCCATCGCGGCCAAGGAAGTCTGGGAGGCGATCATCCTGAAAAACGGCAGCCTGCGCGGCAAGAAGGCGGCGACGCCGCTCTTCGCCACTGCCGGCGGCATGCTGGGGCCGATCGCGGTCTACCTGGGCCTGGCGCTGGTGCTGGGCTCGGACACGTTCAACGCCGTGAGCCGCGGCTGGGCGATCCCCACGGCGACCGACATCGCGTTTTCCTACCTCGTCGGCCGCCTGGTCTTCGGCGCCGGACACCCGGCGGTGCGCTTCCTGCTGCTGTTGGCGATTGCCGACGACGCGGCGGGGCTGATCATCCTGGCCATCTTCTACCCCTCGGGCGAACTGGCGCCGGAATGGCTGCTTCTGTCGTTGGGCGCGTCGCTGGCGGCCTTCGTCTTCTTCAACTGGCTGCCGCGCGTGATGGACCGCGGCGACCAGTTGCGCAGCAAATCGACCTGGGTACGCAAATACCTCAGCTTCTGGCCCTACCTGATCGCCGGCGCGCTGAGCTGGTATGGCTTCCAGGAGGCCGGGCTGCACCCGGCACTGGGCCTGCTGCCCGTGGTGCCCGCCATCCCGCATGCCGACCGCGCCTTCGGGATCTTCTCCGAGGCCGAATCCTACCTGAGCGACCTGCTGAACATGATCGAGCACGCGCTCAAGCACCCGGTCGAGATCATCCTGTTCTTCTTCGGCCTGCTGAACGCCGGCGTGGAGTTCGCCTCGATCGGCTCGCCCACCTGGCTGGTGCTGGCCGGCCTCCTGATCGGCAAGCCGGTCGGGATCCTGCTGTTCGGCTATCTCGCCGCCCACCCGATGCGGCTGGGCCTGCCCGCGGGCATGCGCACCATCGACCTGCTGGTGATCGGCTGCGTGGCAGCCATCGGCTTCACCGTGTCGCTGTTCGTCGCCTCGGTGGCCTTCGACAGCACCGTGCAGTTGGAAGGCATCCGCGTGCAGGACGCCGCCAAGATGGGGGCGCTGTTCAGCTTTGGCGCGGCGATCGTGGCGATCGTCGCCGGCAAGATCTGCCGGGTCGAAAAGCAGAACGCCTGATCCCGCTGCGGCGGCAATTTCCCGGGCCGGCGCAGATCCTGCGCCGGCCTTTGTCATTTTATTGCCCCACGAAGGGGAAGTTCGTACAACATTATCACCCCACCCGACATAATGCCGCCCAAAACCGCGGGTAATGTCACCGGGAAGGAAACACCGGGCCGCCAGCCCGGGGCAGAGGCAGAACCGGCACATGATCGAGTTCATCAATGTCAGCAAGTCGTTCTGGACGGGCAAGCGGCGCAAGGTGATCCTTGACCGCGTGTCCTTTAGGGTGGAACTTGGCCGCTCGCTGGGCATCCTGGCCCCGAACGGCACCGGCAAGACGACGCTGATCAACATGATGGCCGGGCTGGAAAAACCCGACGAGGGGCACATCCACCGCAGCTGCCGCGTCTCGTTTCCGCTGGGCTTCATGGGGGGCGTGGTCAGCCGCCACACCGGAACCGAAAACGCGCGCTACATCGCACGGCTCTATGGCCTCGATCCGGATTACGTCGAGGCCTTCTCGCGCTGGCTGTGCAATATCGACGAATATTTCGACATGCCCATCGGCACCTACAGCCAGGGCATGCGCGCGCGGTTCAGCTTCTCGCTGATGCTGGCGCTCGATTTCGACATCTACCTGATCGACGAGGGGATGCCCTCGACCACGGATGTCGAGTTCAACCGCAAGGCCGGGAGCATCCTGCGCGAACGGCTTCAGCGCGCGACGGTGGTCGTGGTCTCGCACCAGGCCGCCACGCTCGAGAAGTTCTGCCGACAGGCCGCCGTGCTCCGCGACGGGCAGCTTTACCAGTTCGATACCTTGGAAGAGGCAAAAAGGCTCTATGACTACGAAACCCAAGGCTAAGAAGTTCCGTATCCGCCGCAGCGGCCCGCTCGGCAACGGCCGCCCGCGTGCCGAGGGCGCGTCGCAAACCGTCGAGGACGGGTTCGGCGGGCAGCGCTTCCCCACCGCCGCCCCCAAGGCCGGCGTTCAGGTCTCCACGCCCGCGGACCGCAGCACGGACGAAGAGATCGCTGCCATCCGCCGCGAGGGACTGACCGGGCGCCAGCTGCGCATGGCCCGGCGCGTGGCGCAGAAACACGGGCTGGCCCCGACCTCGGATTTCGACGCGGTGCGCCTGCTGCGAAAGAACGGGATCGACCCTTTCCACCGTGCCAACATGCTGGAACTGGTGGCCGACGAGGGACGGCAGTCCGCCGCCCAGAACATGCAGCCGCAACTGCCGCAGACCGTGCCGCCGCAACACCGCGGCGCGCAGCTGCCCTCGACCGAAGTGATGGGCGCCGACGGCCGCGCGCGCGAGATCATGCGCATCCAGAAGGACATCGCCCGCCGCCGACGGCGCCGCTTTGCCCTGCTGATCACGCGGCTGGCCTTCTTCGTGATGCTGCCCACGCTGCTGGCGGGCTATTACTATTTCTTCGTGGCCACGCCGATGTATGCGACGAAATCGGAATTCGTGATCCAGCAGGCCGAAAGCCAGGTGGCCGGCGGGCTGGGCAGCATGTTCGCGGGCACCGGCCTGGCCGTGCAGCAGGATTCGATCGCGGTGCAGAGCTACCTGCAATCGCGCGATGCCATGCGGCGGCTGGATGCCGATCTCGGCTTCAAGGCGCATTTCAGTCAGCCCCGGATCGACCCGATCCAGCAACTGGAAGAGAACGCCAGCCTCGAAGCCGCCTACAAGATCTACGAACGCAACGTGAAGATCGGCTACGACCCGACCGAGGGCATCCTGAAGATGGAGGTCATCGCCGCCGACCCCGAGACCAGCGCCGCCTTCTCCGAGGCGCTTATCTCCTACGCCGAGGAACGCGTCGACGGGCTGACCCAGCGGCTGCGCGAGGACCAGATGGCCGGCGCGCGCGCCTCGTTCCGCGAGGCCGAAGCCAAGGTCGAGGAGGCGCAGAAACGCGTGCTCGACCTGCAGGAGCGGCTGGGCGTGCTGGACCCGGCGACGGAAACCAGCGCGCTGATGAGCCAGATCTCCACCTTCGAGGTGCAGTTGCAGGAAAAGAAACTCCAGCTCCAGCAGCTTCTCGACAACCCGCGCCCCAACAGCGCCCGCGTCGAGGGCGTGCGGGGCGACATCAAGCGGCTCGAGGCGCTGGTGGCGCAACTGCGCGCCTCGATGACCGAGAGCACGCAGGGCACGGATTCGCTGGCCCGCATCTCGGCCGAGTTGCGGATCGCCGAGGCGGACCTGGCCAACCGGCAGCTTCTGTTGCAACAGGCGCTGCAGCAGCTCGAGACCGCGCGGATCGAGGCGAACCGCCAGGTGCGCTACCTGTCGCTGGGCGTCAGCCCCGTGGCCCCGGACGAGCCGACCTATCCGCGCGCCTTCGAGAACACTCTGCTGGCCTTCCTGATCTTCGGCGGGATATACCTCATGATATCCATGACGGCTTCCATCCTCCGAGAACAGGTTTCTGCCTAGACATGCATGACGTAGACATCGGCGCGCTGAGCGTCTCGAACGACCGCCCGCTGACCGTGATCGCCGGCCCCTGCCAGCTGGAAAGCGCGGATCATGCCCAGATGATCGCCGGGCGCATGGCCGAGATCTGCGCCAGCGCCGGTGCAAGCTATGTCTTCAAGGCCAGTTTCGACAAGGCCAACCGCACCTCGCTGTCGGGCATGCGCGGCGTCGGCATCGACAAGGGGTTGGAGATCTTTGCCGGGGTGAAAAAGGCCCTCGGCATGCCGGTTCTGACCGACGTGCACGAGGTCGCGCAATGCGCCCCCGTGGCCGAGGTGGCCGACGTGCTGCAGATCCCCGCCTTCCTGTGCCGGCAAACCGACCTGCTACTGGCCGCGGGCAGGACGGGAGCCGCGGTCAACATCAAGAAAGGCCAGTTCCTGGCGCCCTGGGACATGCCCAATGTCGTCGACAAGGTCGAGGCCACCGGCAACAAGCGCATCCTGCTGACCGAGCGCGGCACCTCTTTTGGCTACAACACGCTTGTGGCCGACATGCGGGCGCTGCCGCAGATGGCGCAGACCGGCTATCCGGTGATCATGGATGCCACCCATTCGGTGCAGCAGCCGGGGGGCCTCGGCGGGGCCTCGGGCGGCCAGCGGGAATTCGCGCCCGTCATGGCGCGCGCTGCCGTCTCGCTGGGGATCGCGGGCGTCTTCATCGAGACCCACGAAGACCCTGACCGGGCTCCTTCGGACGGGCCGAACATGATCCCGCTCGACCGGATGGACGACCTGATCCACAGCCTCATGGAGTTTGACAGGCTGGCCAAGGCCAACCCGATCCGACTGTAATTTCACGACCAAGGCGAGACTGATTCCGTGACCAAACCGATTTTCGAAGTAACTCCGAACACCTGGGAATTCCTGCGCGATGCCATGATCACCCCCACGGGGTTCCGCGAATATGACGCGCGCTGGAAATACCCCGACGAGATCAACCTGCCCGGCGTCACCGCGCTGGGTCTGGGGCTGGGCACGCAGATGCAGCGCCGCGGCATCGAGCCGGTGATCGCCGTCGGCAACGACTACCGGGACTATTCGCTGGCCATCAAGAACGCCCTGATCCTGGGGCTGATGCGCGCGGGCATCACGGTCAAGGATATCGGCCCCGCGCTTTCGCCCATGGCCTATTTCGCGCAGTTCTACCTGGACGTGCCGGCGGTGGCGATGGTGACCGCCTCGCACAACCCCAACGGCTGGACCGGCGTGAAGATGGGCTTCGAGCGCCCGCTGACCCACGGCCCCGACGAAATGGCGGAGCTGCGCGACATCGTCCTGGGCGGCCATGGCGAGTCTCGCCCGGGCGGCGCCTATGAATTCGTGGACGGCGTCAAGGAGGCCTATATCGACGACCTCGTGGGCGATTTCAGGATGTCGCGCAAGCTGAAGGTCGTCTGCGCCACGGGTAACGGCACCGCCTCGGCTTTCGCCCCCGAGATCCTGCGGCGGATCGGCGTCGACGTGGTGCCCAGCCACAACGAGTTGGACTACACCTTCCCCAACTACAACCCCAACCCCGAGGACATGCACATGCTGCATGACATGGCCGACACACTCAAGACCACGGGCGCCGACCTCGCCCTGGGCTTCGACGGCGACGGCGACCGCTGCGGGGTGGTGGACGATGAGGGCGAGGAGATCTTCGCCGACAAGGTGGGCGTGATCATGGCCCGCGACCTGTCGAAGCTCTACCCGGGCTCGACCTTCGTGGCCGACGTGAAATCGACCGGCCTCTTCGCCTCCGACCCGGAACTGAAGGCGCATGGCGTGAAGGCCGATTACTGGAAGACCGGTCACAGCCACATGAAGCGCCGGGTGAAAGAGCTGGGCGCGCTGGCGGGCTTCGAGAAATCCGGCCACTACTTCCTGGCCGAGCCCGTGGGCCGCGGTTACGATTGCGGCATGCGCGTCGCGGTCGAAATCTGCAAGCTGATGGATCGCAACCCCGGCATGTCGATGTCGGACCTGCGCAAGGCCCTGCCCCAGACCTGGTCCACTCCCACCATGTCGCCCTATTGCGCCGACACCGAGAAATACGACGTGCTGGCCCGGCTGGTCGAGAAACTGGTCGCCAAGCACGAGGCGGGCGACAGCTTCGCCGGGCGCAAAATCGACAGCGTCGTCACGGTGAACGGCGCGCGCGTAATTCTGGACAACGGCTCTTGGGGCCTGGTGCGGGCCAGCTCGAACACGCCGAACCTGGTCGTGGTCTGCGAAAGCGCCGAAAGCGAAGAGGAGCTGCGCGCCATCTTCGCCGAGATCGACGCGGTGATCCGCACCGAGCCGGCCGTCGGCGATTACGACCAGAAGATATGAGCCCGCCGGCCTGATTTTTTCGCGAAATGGGGCTTGCAGACCGGGGCGGTTGGTCGTAGATAACCGCCCACCGTTGGGGTGTAGCCAAGTGGTAAGGCAGCGGTTTTTGGTACCGTGTATCGTAGGTTCGAATCCTACCACCCCAGCCAATTCCAGACAATTCAATGCCTTAGGCGGGACAGCGTGCTGAGATCGTAACAGCATTTCGTAGCAGTTTTGTGCAGCTGAACGAGCACAGCTCTTCCGTGCGACATCCCAGATCAGAATCGAGCTACGACAGATAACTGTGTGCGTTGTTCTGCGCCACTCAGCGTCACTTCTCCTACCCTAACCGCGAGAGGCAGCCTTGTCTTCCCAGCCCGGGTCTGACACCCATTGCGGGCGGGGTCGACGAGCGGAGAGCCATGTACGAGAACGCCTTCAACAGCATCGAGAGCCTCCTCCGGGCCGAGGAGGGGATTGCAAACGAACTTGACTATGTCGAGCAAACCTCGTGGGTCCTGTTCCTCAAGTATCTCCACGACCTCGAGAACGAACGCCGTGACGAAGCGGAGCTGCATGGCGAGGACTACACACCGATCATCGAGGGCGACTTCCGCTGGGACAGCTGGGCCGCCCCCAAGATCGACGGCGAGTTCGACCACAACACGGCCCGGATCGGAGATGACCTGGTCAAGTTCGTTGGCGGCGAGTTGTTCCCCTATCTCTCCTCGTTCCGTGAGACCGCCGAGGGGCCCCAGACGATCCAATATAAGATCGGCGAGGTTTTCACCGAGCTGCGCAACAAGTTCCGCTCGGGCTACATCATGCGTGACGTCCTGGAGGTGGTCGACGGCCTCAGTTTCAACACCCAGGCCCAGCGTCACGAGCTGTCGGAGCTCTATGAGACCCGCATTCGCCGCATGGGCAACGCGGGCCGCAACGGTGGTGAGTACTACACGCCGCGCCCCCTCATCCGAGCGATGATCAAAGTTGTTGATCCTCAGATCGGCGAAACTGTCTATGACGGTGCGGTCGGCTCGGCTGGCTTCCTCTGCGAGGCCTACAGCTACATGCGCCGCGACGACCTCTCGGCTTCCGAATGGGCACAGCTCCAGACCGAGACCTTCTTCGGCCAGGAGAAGAAGTCGCTCGCCTACATCATCGGGGTCATGAATATGATCCTGCACGGGATCGAGGCGCCAAACCTCGTCCACACCAACTCGCTCAATGAGAACGTGATGGACATCCAAGAGAAGGATCGCCACGACGTGATCCTCGCCAATCCGCCCTTCGGGGGCAGCGAGCGGCGCGAGGTGCAGCAGAACTTCCCGATCCGCACCGGCGAGACAGCTTACCTGTTCCTCCAGCACTTCATCCGTAAACTCCGGGCCGGTGGCCGCGCGGCGGTGGTAATCAAGAACACGTTCCTCTCCAACACCGACAACGCCAGCGTCGCGTTGCGCAAGGACCTGCTGGAGAGCTGCCAGCTTCACACCATCCTCGACCTGCCTCAGGGCACGTTCCAAGGCGCCGGGGTGAAGACCGTAGTTCTGTTCTTCGAGAAGGGTGCGCCGACTGGCGCGACCTGGGTCTACCAGCTCGACCCGGGCCGCAGCCTAGGCAAGACGAACCCGCTCAACGACGACGACCTCGCCGAGTTCGTGGAGCTACAGAAAGGCTTCGTGGAGGGGCCGAAGAGTTGGACGATCAAGCGCGCCGACCTCGATGAGGAAACCTGCGATCTGTCGGTGAAGAACCCCAACGCCCCGGAGGCAGCGCCTCTCCGCTCACCAGAAGCCATCATCGCCGACATGTTGGCACGGGATGCTGAAACGGCGGCGATCCTGCAAGACATCAAGGGGATGTTGTGATGGATGGGGCAACCGTGCCCTGGACAACTGTCCGCCTCGACGAAGTGTGCAAGGTCGTGAACGGGGGCACCCCGAAGTCGAAGGTGGCTGAGTACTGGGGAGGCGACGTCCAGTGGCTGACCCCAAAGGACATGGGGCAGATGACCGGCCGGGAGATCGGGACTACGCCACGGACTATCTCGGACAAGGGGCTTCAGAATTCCTCGGCTCGCTTGGTTCCGGAACGCTCGGTGATCCTTTCAACGAGAGCCCCAATTGGGCATCTTGCAATCAACACCAGCCCCATGGCGTTCAACCAGGGATGTCGCGGGCTGGTGCCCGGCGAGGGACTGGACCACTTATTCCTGTACTACTTCCTTTATGCGAACAGGGCATTGTTGGAGGGGCTTGGATCGGGAACGACGTTCAAAGAACTGTCCAGCACGAACCTTAAATCAGTACGCATTCCCCTCCCGCCTCTCGAAGAACAGCAGCGGATCGTCGCGATCCTTGACGAGGCCTGCGAGGGGCTCTCCCGCGCCCGCGCCCATGCCGAAGCCAACTTCCAGAACGCGCGGGAGTTGTTCGGCAACTTCGCTTCCGGGCTGTTCGATGAAATCACAACCGCGACCTCTACGATTACGTCGCAGGTAAAGGAACTAGCCCTCGCGGAGAAAGGGTCGATACGGACAGGCCCCTTCGGAAGCCAGCTTCGCCACAGCGAGTTCGTAGATCAGGGCATCGCTGTGCTTGGGATCGACAACGCAGTGAACAACGAGTTCCGTTGGGGCAAGCGGCGTTTCATCACCGAAGACAAGTACGACGCGCTGCGTCGCTATACGGTTCGTCCTGGCGACGTCATCATCACGATTATGGGAACATGTGGCCGCTGTGCGGTGATACCTGATGACATTCCCGTAGCGATCAACACTAAACACCTGTGCTGCATCACGCTTGACCAAGGCACGTGCCTTCCAAAGTACCTGCACGCCTACTTCCTACACAGCCCGAAGGCACGCTCCTATCTGGCGGCTGAGGCTTCCGGTTCGGTGATGGATGGTCTTAACATGGGGATCATCAAGAAACTCCCTGTCGATCTACCCAGTCTGGATCGTCAGTTGGAGGTTGTTGGGCGGCTTAATGATCTCAAACGGAAAGCCAACGCCTTGGCGACATCCGCAGAGGCCAAGATTTCGGACCTCAACGACCTCCGCCAATCCCTCCTGCAGAAAGCCTTCTCGGGGGAGCTAACATGACTGCGGCCAGCCCGACCCCAGATTGGAACTTGTCCGCCCTGAATGTGCTCAGGCAAAGTCTCTATGCCGATCACGACATTGACGACCTTGGGGGGAAGACGGGATCAGGCTTTGGCCGAGGGTTACGAGGCGTCAACGCTGGCGCCCTCCCGGTGGGACGCGTGAAGCGCAGCGAGGTTTTCGCGTTGGCCGCTGAACCGCAGATCAACACGTACACCGTTTGCGCCGCTGCTTTGGCCTGGGGCGGGATGAACATGCGGTTCCACAAGCGGTTCTTTGACCTAGCGGATGAGGGATGGCTGCAAGTTGCTGATGACATCCGCGCAGGTGCCATCAACCGCGCGGAGGCGTATGACGCTTTGTCCGACCTTCGCCACCGCGACAAGCTCTTTGGTGTCGGGCCAGCCTACTTCACCAAGCTCATTTACTTTCTGACGCCTCGCGCCCGAGAGCGTGTGGCACCAGGCTACATCATGGATCAGTGGGCTGGATGTTCGATCAATCTTCTGGTGGGCGCAGAGATCGTACGGATGGATGTCATCCGTAAATGGCGGCGCGGCGAAGGCGAGCCGCACCATACTTTCATCGTGTCGGACGCAAACACGGGTAGCCAGTACGAAAGTTTCTGTGGCGCGATGGACGCGCTTAGCGAGGAGCTAGGATTGAGTCCTGACGAGACTGATCGCGCTTTGCTTGCAAACGGAGGCAAGGACAAGTCAGACTGGCGCCAGTACGTGATTGACAACCGGGCCATATGAATTTCCAGGACGAAACCGAAGCGGACACACGCGCCAACCGGATCGACCCGGTTCTTTCCTCCGCCGGTTGGGGCGTGGTCCCGGGCTCTCGCATCCGGCGTGAGGTCATCTGTCCCGGCCGCATCCAGTCGGGCGGCACGCGGGGCAAGGGGCTCTCGTCCGACTACGTTCTCGAATACCGCGGCCACAAGCTCGCCGCGCTCGAAGCCAAGCGGGCGGGGCTGAGCCACCGCGAGGGCGTCGGCCAGGCGAAGGACTATGCTGAACGGCTCGGTGCACGTTTCGCCTTCGCCTCAAACGGGCTCAAGTGGTTCCAGTGCGACATGGACACGGGGGTCGAAACCGATGACCTCGCGCTGCCTTTCCCCACACCCGACGAACTGTGGGACGGCACCTTCGGCGACGAGAACGAATGGCGGCTGCGTTTCGGCGCAGTCCCCTTCGAGACAGACGGCGGCAAGTGGGAGCCGCGTTACTACCAGCACCGCGCCATCACTGCCGCACTCGAAGCTATTGCCCGGGGCGAGAAGCGCGTCCTGCTGACGCTCGCCACCGGCACGGGCAAGACCTCCATCGCCTTTCAGATCGCATGGAAGCTGTTCCATGCCAAATGGAGCCTAGAGGGTACGCCGAAGCGTCGCCCGCGCATCCTGTTCCTCGCCGACCGCAACATCCTCGCCGACCAGGCTTTCAACGCCTTCTCGGCTTTCGATCCGACAGCAGTGACGCGGATCGACCCGAAGGCGCTGCGCAAGCGCGGCGGGCGCCCCCCGACCAACGCGAGCGTGTTCTTCACGATCTTTCAGACCTTCATGACGGGTGAGGGAAAGCCGATCTTCTACGACTACCCGCGAGATTTCTTCGACTTCATCGTGATCGACGAGTGCCACCGGGGCGGTGCGAGCGACGAGAGCACATGGCGAGCGATCATGAACCACTTCGCCCCGGCGGTGCAGCTCGGCCTGACCGCCACGCCAAAGCGCAAGCACAACGCCGACACCTACGACTACTTCGGCGAGCCGGTCTACACATACGCCCTGCGTGACGGGATCGAGGATGGTTTCCTGACGCCCTTCAAGGTCCGCCAGATGGCCTCGACCATCGACGAGTATGTCTACGACCCGGTGGACGAGGTCCTGCAGGGCGAGGTCGAGGCGGGGCAGCGGTTCACTGAGAGCGACTTCAACCGGGTGATCGAGATACCAGAGCGTGAACTGGCGCGCGTTCAGGAATTCATGGGCGAGATCGACCAGCGCCAGAAGACCCTCGTCTTCTGCGCCACCCAGCCCCACGCGGCCTTGGTGCGCGATCTGATCAACCAGGTGAAGACCAGTAGCGACCCGAACTACTGTCACCGCGTGACAGCCGACGACGGGGCCGTCGGCGAGCAGCACCTGCGCGACTTCCAGGACAACGACAAGGCTATCCCGACGATCCTGACGACCTCACAGAAGCTCTCGACCGGGGTCGACGCACGGAACATCCGCAACATTGTCCTGATGCGCCCGATCACCCAGATGATCGAGTTCAAGCAGATCATCGGACGGGGGACACGGGTCTACGACGGGAAGGACTACTTCACGATCTATGATTTCGTGAAGGCCCACGAGAATTTCTACGATCCCGAGTGGGACGGCGAACCCATCGCTCCGGAGCCCCCCAAGCCCCTCACGGGCGGCGAGACGCCCGGAGAGCCACCAGAAGGGGGTGAACTCCCGGGAGGCGGAGAGGAGCCTCCTGAGCCGCGTGAGAAGATCCAGGTGCGCCTCGCCGATGGGCGAGCCCGATCGATCCGGTTCATCGCGTCCACGACGTACTGGGGACCCGACGGACGCCCAATTTCGGCGGCAGAATTTCTGGAACGGCTATTTGGCGATCTCTCGGAAATGATAGCGGACGAAGACGAGCTCAGAGAGAAATGGAGCGACCCGGACAACCGCGAGCACTTTCTCGAACAGCTCGCGGACAAGGGCTACGATCGGGACCGCCTAGAAGACATCCGACGCCTCGTGGATGCGCCCGAGAGCGACCTCTTCGACGTCCTGGCCTACGTGCTGTACACCCACGACCCCAAGACCCGACACGATCGCGCCGACTACGTGCGCACCGATGCCGTTCCCGACTACGCCCGTCCTATGCAGGAGCTGCTCTTGGCTATCCTAGTCTCGTACGAACTGGGAGGGGAACGGGAACTCGGGCCGAAGAAGCTGGGGCAGTTCCTCAAGGCGCGCTACGGGAGCACAGCTGATGCCCGGGCGATCCTCGGCGACGTTTCGACCATCAGAGCCACATACAGGGACATCCAACGAGTTCTCTATCGCGACTAGGAAAGATGCGTCACAACGATGTTCTACGCCGGGGCGGGGAGATCCAGTAGAAAGCTACAAGCCTCAGAAACGGCCGCAGAGCGTCGCCAGATCGTTTGGGCAGGGGAGAGGGCGAGTGACCTGCCACGGGATTTTTCGTCGATTTGGAATTAGAGTCCGGCCCAAGATGAGGACGGACAATGAAGCGAACGAGATACAGCGAAGAACAGATCATCGGCATCCTTACCGAGCATGAGGCAG
>JBNGCX010000039.1:0-37313 GCA_049974865.1 Paracoccaceae bacterium | reverse complement strand
CGCCCTCCAGCACCAGGCGGGCCTTGATGGCGCCGGCATTGTCCTCGTTGATGACATCCGGGCGCGCGGCGGGGACCACGATATCGCAGTCGCAGGTCAGCACCTCTTCCGGGCCCATGGCGGTGGCGCCGTCATAATCCGTGACGCTCTTGCCCTCGGCCTTCAGCGCGTCCAGCCGGGCGAGGTCCAGGCCCGCGGGGGCGAGGACGCCGCCGCGCGAATCCGACACGGCCACGATCACGCCGCCCAGTTCTGCCAGGTGATGCGCGGCCCAGCGGCCGACGGCGCCGTAGCCCTGGATGGCCACGCGCGCGCCCTCGATGGGCAGGTCCAGCACGTCGCGCACCGCCCGCATGGCGGCCGACAGGCCGAAGCCGGTCGCGCCGATCTCGTCGAGGGGGATGCCGCCAACCTCGCGCGGCAGGCCGACGGAGCGGCCGATCTCGTCGCGCACCCAGGCCATGGCGGTTTCGTCGGTGCCCATGTCGGGGCCGGGGATGTAGCTCGTGACCTCGCCGATGGCGCGGGCGAGCGACCGGATCAGGGTCTCCTTCTGCTCCGCGGGCATTTTCGGGTCGCCGACCAGCACCAGCTTTCCCCCGCCATGGGGCAGGCCCGCGGCGGCGTTCTTGAAGGTCATGGCCCGGGCAAGGCGAAAGCATTCCTCGGCCGTGACGTCCGGCGCCATGCGGCAGCCGCCGATGGCGGGGCCGGCGGCGGTGTTGTCGACCACAAGGATGGCGCGCAGCCCAGATCGGGGGTCGGTCATCTCGACGACCTTCTCCGGGCCGAATTCATCCGCGAAGGCAAAGCTTTCCTTCATACCTGGACTTCTCCTTCAATCCTTGCGTTGCAGGTCTTCGATGACGGCGTTGAGAAAGCGCGCCGCCTCGCCGCCGGTGACCGCGCGATGGTCGAAGGACAGCGACAGCGGCAGGCCCTGGCCCCGGCTGGGGCCGTCCGTGCCCCACATGGTCCGCGGGCTGATCCGCCCGGCGCCCAGGATGGCGACCTGCGGCGGGCTGACGACAAGCTGGCCGTGGGTGCCGCCCAGCGGGCCGTAGTTGGACAGGCTGATGGTGGCCCCGGCCTGATCCTCGGCCGTCAGCCTGCGGTCGCGGGCGCGGGCGATCAGCCGGTCCAGCTCGGCCCGTGTTTCCGCGGCGTCGCGGGACCCCGCGTCGCGCAGGACGGGGACGTAGAGCCCGCCCTCGGTGTCCACCGCGACGGCAAGGTCGACCCGGTCGTGCAGGCGGCGGGCCTGGGCCCCGGCGTCGAGCCAGGCGTTCAGCGCCGGCTCGGCCCCGGCGGCGGCCACCACCGCCCGCACGAGGCGCACCATGATATCGGCCCGGGGCGCGGCCCAGTCGGTCACGTCGGCCCAGTCGTGAATGGTGGCGGGCACCACCTGCGCGCCCGCGGCGGCCATGTTCCGCGCCATGGCCCGGCGCGGCCCGTCCAGCGGCGTCCAGCCCGGCGCGACGATGCCGGCCGCGTGCTGCTCCACATCGGCGCGCGTGATCACGCCGCCCGGTCCGCTGCCGGCGATGCCGGACAGGTCGATCCCGCGTTCCCGCGCCAGGGCGCGGGCGGCGGGCATGGCGCGGGGCGCTGCGCCCGGCGGCGCCCTCTCCGGGGCAGGCGCCGCGGGGGCGGATGTTTCCGCCCCCTCCTTCGGGCCCGGCGCCGGGGGTTCCTCTGTCTCCAACTGCCCGACGACCGCGCCCTTATCCTTGCGCTCGCCCAGGTCGAAGGCGACCAGCGGGGCGCCCACCGCGACGCTGTCGCCGGGCGCTGCCCTCAGTTCGGCCACGGTTCCGGGCCAGGGGGCGGGGATCTCGACCACGGCCTTGCCGGTCTCGACCGAGACCAGCGGCTGATCGGCCACCACGTGGTCGCCGGGCCCGACATGCCATTCGACGATCTCGGCCTCTTCCAGCCCCTCGCCGAGGTCCGGCAGGTTGAACTCGGTCAGCGCCATGCCATCACCTCGCGCACGGCGCGGCAGATATCGGCGCTGGAGGGCATGTAGGCGGCCTCGAGCTGGGGCAGGGGTGGGATGATGTCCGGCGGGCAGACCCGGCGGATGGGCGCGACCAGCGCGTCGAGCGCCTCCTCGGCCACGCGGGCGGCGATCTCCGCGCCGAAGCCGCCGGTGCGCGGCGCCTCGTGCACGATCACGCAGCGCCCGGTGCGCCGGACCGAGGCCAGCAGGGCCGCGGAGTCATAGGGCTTGAGGGTGGCCATATCCAGAACCTCGGCCTCGATCCCCTCGTCGGTCAGCGCCTCGGCGGCCTCCAGGGCGTCGCGGGTCATGGCGCCCCAGGTGATGAGGCTCACGTCGCGGCCCTCGCGCAGGGTGAAGGCGGTGTCGAGCGGCAGGCCGGCGCCGTCCATCGCCACCTCCTGGCGCTGCGCGCGGTAGAGGCGCTTGGGCTCGAAGAACACCACCGGGTCGGGATCGCGGATCGCCGACAACAGCAGCCCGTAGGCGTGCCGGGGCGTGGCGGGGATCACCACCCGCAGGCCCGGGATATGGGCGAAGAGCGCCTCGATGCTTTCGGAATGATGCTCGGGCGCATGAACGCCGCCGCCGTAGGGCGCGCGCAGCACCATGGGGCAGGTCAGGCGGCCGCGCGTCCGGTTGCGCAGCCGCGCGGCGTGGTTGGCCACCTGGTCCAGCGCCGGGTGGATGAAGCCCTGGAACTGGATCTCGGCCACGGGGCGAAAGCGTTGCGCGGCCAGGCCCACCGCCATCCCGGCGATGGCGGCCTCGGACAGCGGCGTGTCGCGCACCCGGTCGCGGCCGAAGCGCTGCCACAGCCCGTCGGTGGCGCGGAAGACGCCGCCGTCGACGCCCACATCCTCGCCCAGGATGACGACCGAGGGGTCCTCTTCCAGCGCGTGGGCGAGCGCGGCGCGCACCGCCTCGACAAGGGTCAGCTCAGCCATCTGTGCCCTCCGCCATCCGGTCGCGCGCCGCCCTGAGGTCGGGCGGCAAGTCCTCGAAGATGTAGTCGGCGATGGCCGTCACGGGCTGTGGCGCCATGCCCAGATAGGCCTGCACCGCCGCCTCGACCGCCGCGCTGTTCCCCGCGCGCAGCTCCTCTTCCTCCTGCCTGGTCCAGCCATGGGTCTGGACCAGGTGTTCGCGCAGGCGCGCCACCGGCTCGCCGGCCCAGTGCGGGCTCACCTCGCTGTCGTCGCGGTAGCGGGTGGCGTCGTCGGCGGTGGTGTGGTCGCTCAGCCGGTAGGTGATGCATTCGATCACAGTGGCGCCGCCGCCCGCGCGGCCGCGGGCCAGCGCCCGCTCCACCGCGTCGCGCACGGCGATGACGTCGCAGCCGTCCACCTGCTCGCCCGGCAGCCCGGCGCCGATGGCCTTCTGCGCCAGGGTTTCCGCCGCTGTCTGAGCCTCGCGCGGGACGGAGATGGCCCACTGGTTGTTGTTGATCACGAACACCACGGGCAGCGACCAGACCCCGGCCATGTTCAGCGCCTCGTGGAAATCGCCGCGCGAGGTGGAGCCGTCGCCGCCCACGACGACCGCGCAGCGCGCCTCGGCCCGCAGGGCGAAGGCCATGGCGACGCCCACCGCGTGCGGATACTGGGTGCCCACGGGCACGCAGACCGGGAAATCCTCGCGCGGGGTGGAGAAGTTCGACCCCCGCTCGTCGCCGCCCCAGTAGAGGAACAGCTCCTCCATGCTGGTTCCGCGCCAGAGCTGGGCGCCGTGTTCGCGGAACGAGGGGATCAGCACGTCGTCCTCGCGCATGGCGCTGGCGAGGCCAACCGGAACCCCCTCCTGCCCAAGCGACGAGGCATAGGTGCCCAGCCGCCCGGTGCGCTGCAGGGCAACGGCCTTGGCGTCGAAGGCCCGCGTGCGCAGCATCCCGGCGTAAAGCGCGACGAGCTCTGCCCGGTCGGCGGCGAAACCGGGCGCGGCGTCGGACAGGGCGCCGTCCGCGTCCAGAAAGCGCGAGAACGGGATGCCGTAGCGGCGGGACGGCCCCCCTTGGTCTGCCGGTTGACTGTTCACCTCGCCTCCCTCCTGCATGCCGGGCATGCGCCTTGGGCGAACCGGGCATTCCCGGTCCGGTCAGCCCGAGGCTACCACTGACAACGGGCAGCCACGCAATTCTTTTTTGGGTGATCCCGCCGTTATCCGGCGACCACGATCCGCGTACCCCATTCGGCGGCCCTGCGATCCAGCGCTTCGGGCAGCGGCTCGTCGGTGAAGAGGGTGTCGACATCGGCGAGCGATCCGATCCGGGCGGGGGCGGTGCGCTGGAACTTGGAATGATCGGCCACCAGGAAGGTGCGTCGGGACTGGCGGATGATGGTCTGGCTGACGCCGACCTCCTGGATGTCGTAATCCATGATGTCGCCATCCTCGTCCAGCGAGGAGCATCCGATGATGCCGTAGTCGAACTTGAACTGCCCGATCACCTGCGCGGTCAGCGTGCCCACCAGCCCGCCGTCGGACCGGCGCAGCACGCCCCCGGCGACGATGATCTCGCATTCGGGATTGGCGACCAGGATATTGGCGACGTTCATGTTGTTGGTCACCACCATCAGATTGCGGTGCCGCAGCAACTCGCGCGCGACGGCCTCGGTGCTGGTGCCCAGGTTGAGGAAGATCGAGCAGTTCTCGGGCACCGCGGCGGCGCAGCGCCGGGCAATCGCGGCCTTCTGCTCGGCGTTCAGGACGCGCCGCTCCTCGTAGCCGATATTGCTGACGCCAGAAGGCAGGATCGCGCCGCCATGCACGCGCTCGAGCTTGCCCTCCTCGGCCAGGTCCGCCAGGTCGCGGCGGATGGTCTGGAGCGTCACGTCGAAGCGCTCTGCCAGGCCTTCGACGGTGACCTTGCCCTCCTGGCGGGCGATCTCGAGGATTTCCGGCTTGCGAAAGCTTTGGGCCATTCGTGCAACTCTCATCTGGGGCCGTTCGATAATGTTCGTTTTGCAGGGGCGTGCAAGGCCTGTGTTCCCGATTCGCCGTGAAGGGGCCAAATGATTGGCGTCCGATCGCGATTTCCGGCGTGCCGCGGGTGGCGGGACCGGTGTTCGGGGGTGATGATTTCACAGGTCTGTCACAGAACCGAAAAGAAACGAAAGCAAATATTGACGAATAACTTCGTAATGTGGTTCGTTTTGGTGCAGTTTCCGGGAAAGGGATATCGAGATGGCAAGGCACGCCTCCAGCGGCGGCGAGGTTGATCTGTTCGTGATCGGCGGTGGCATCAATGGCTGCGGCATCGCGCGCGACGCGGCCGGGCGGGGCCTGTCGGTGACGCTGGCCGAGATGGGCGACCTGGCCTCGGCCACATCCTCGGCCTCGACGAAACTGTTCCATGGCGGGCTGCGCTACCTGGAATATTTCGAGTTCCGCCTGGTCCGCGAGGCCCTGAAGGAGCGCGAGGTGTTGCTGCGGGCGATGCCCCATATCAGCTGGCCGATGCGGTTCGTGCTGCCCTATGACCGCGGCATGCGCTTTGAGGGCGGCACGCCGACATCGCGCCTGCTGACCCTGTTCATGCCCTGGATGAAAGGGCGCCGCCCGGCCTGGCTGATCCGCCTGGGGCTGTTCCTCTACGACCATCTCGGCGGGCGGGGGGCTCTGCCTGGCACCGCCACGCTCGACCTGTCGCGCGACCCGGCCGGGGCGCCGCTGAAGGCCCGGTTTCGCAAGGCGTTCGAATATTCCGACTGCTGGGTGGAGGATTCGCGGCTGGTGGTGCTGAACGCGCGCGACGCGCAGGCACGCGGCGCGCGCATCCTGACACGGACCCGGGCCGTCTCGGCCGTGGTCCGGGACGGGGTCTGGGTGGTGACGGTCGAGGATGCCTGCACCGGGCAGCGGCGCGATATCCGTGCCAGGATGCTGGTCAACGCGGCCGGCCCCTGGGTGGGCCGCGTGATCCGTGACACCGCGCATCTGCAGGCGGGCGTGGGCGTGCGGCTGGTGCGCGGCAGCCATATCGTGACGCGCCGCCTCTACGACCACGACAAGTGCTATTTCTTCCAGGGGCGCGACGGGCGGATCATCTTCGCCATACCCTACGAGACCGATTTCACCCTGATCGGAACCACCGACGCCGATCACGACGACCCCAACAGCCCGCCGGTCTGCACCGAGGCCGAGCAGGATTACCTGCTGTCCTTCGCCTCGGCGTATTTCGAGCGGCCGCTGACGCGCGACGACGTGGTCTGGACCTATTCCGGGGTGCGGCCGCTTTACGACGACGGGTCGAGCTCGGCCACGGCCGCGACGCGGGATTACGTGCTGAAGACCGACGAAAGCGCCGGCGCCCCGATGCTGGATGTGTTCGGCGGCAAGATAACCACCTATCGCCGCCTCGCCGAGGCCGCGCTGGACAGGGTCGGGCGGTTCTTTCCCGGCACGGGCGGGGACTGGACCGCCGGGGTCCCGCTGCCTGGCGGCGATTTCGCGGTCGACGGCGCCGATGCCCTCATCGCCGACCTGAAGGCGGCCTACCCGTTCCTCGACGACGCTTGGGCGCGGCGGCTGGTCCGGGCCTACGGCACCGAGGCGGGGGCGGTCCTGGGCGAGGCGCGGGGGCCGTCGGATCTCGGGCGCCACTTCGGGGCGACCCTGACCGAGCGCGAGGTCCGCTGGCTGATGGCGCATGAATTCGCGCGCCGGGCCGAGGACGTGGTCTGGCGCCGGTCCAAGCTGGGCCTGCGGATGAGCGGCGGCGAGATCGCGGCGCTCGATGCCTGGATGCGGGACGTCCGGGACGCGGAGCATGCCGCCGCCGAGTAGGGGGCGGCCCCCGGCATTTGTTTGAAAACCCGCGCGAAAGGCGGTTCAGTGGCGGGCAGTGGGCCGGCGCAGGGGAGGGCAGGCAGATGACGCATATTCTGGCCATCGATCAGGGCACGACCTCGAGCCGGGCGATCCTCTTCGATGCCGCGATGAAGGTCGCCGCCATCGCGCAGCGGGAATTCCCGCAGCATTACCCCCGATCGGGCTGGGTGGAGCACGACCCGCAGGACCTGTGGCAGACGGTGCTTGCCACCGCGCGCGACGCGATCGCGAAGGCCGGGATCGGCTCGCACGGGGTGGCCGCGATCGGCATCACCAACCAGCGCGAGACCACCCTGGTCTGGGATCGCGAGACCGGCGAGCCGATCCACGACGCCATCGTCTGGCAGGACCGGCGCACCGCCGGGACCTGCCGCGCCCTGCGCGAGGCGGGGCACGAAGGGATGGTGACCGCGCGCACCGGGCTGCTGCTCGATCCCTATTTCTCGGGGACCAAGCTGAAATGGCTGCTGGACAATGTCGACGGCGCGCGCGCCCGGGCCGAGGCGGGGGCGCTGCTGTTCGGCACGGTGGACAGCTACCTGGTCTGGCGGCTCACCGGCGGCCGGGTGCACGCCACCGACGCTACCAATGCCGCGCGCACGCTGCTGTACGACATCCGCAAGGGGCGCTGGTCTTCCACGATCTGCGATCTGCTGGGTATCCCCATGGTCATGCTGCCCGAGGTGAGGGACTGCGCCGACGATTTCGGCACCACCGACCCGGCGCTTTTCGGAGCCGCGATCCCCATCCGGGGCGTCGCCGGGGACCAGCAGGCGGCGACGATCGGGCAGGCCTGCTTTCGCCCCGGCATGATGAAATCCACCTATGGCACGGGCTGTTTCGCGCTGCTCAACACCGGGGCCGAGCCGGTGACCAGCGGTAACCGCCTGCTGACCACCATCGCCTATCGGCTGGAGGGGAAACCGACCTATGCGCTGGAAGGCTCGATCTTCATCGCCGGGGCGGTGGTGCAGTGGCTGCGCGACGGGCTGGGCATCATCGGCTCCGCGGCCGAGACGCAGGGGCTGGCCGCGGCCGCAGATCCGGGGCAGGAGCTGATCCTGGTGCCCGCCTTCACGGGGCTCGGCGCGCCCTATTGGAACGCCGAGTGCCGCGGCGCGGTTTTTGGGTTAACCCGCAATTCCGGCCCCGCCGAGTTCGCCCGCGCCGCGCTGGAGAGCGTCGGCTTCCAGACCCGCGACCTGCTGGAGGCGATGCGCGCCGACTGGCCGGGGCAGGGCGAGGCGGTGCTGCGGGTCGATGGCGGCATGTCGGCCTCGGACTGGACCATGCAGTTCCTGGCCGACATCCTCGGCGCGCCGGTGGACCGGCCCGGGGTGCTGGAAACGACCGCCCTGGGCGCGGCGTGGCTGGCCGGGATGCGCGCGGGCGTCTACCCCGGCATGGAGGGCTTCGCAAAGGGCTGGGAGCTGGAACGGCGGTTCGAGCCCGCGATGGACGAAACGCGCCGCGAAGAAAGATATGCCGCGTGGAAACAGGCCGTGCGCCGCACGCTCATGACCTGACGGGCATCGCCAGCGCCCGCCGGCCGTTCACGTTCAGCTGTGGGTCTGGACCACCGACAGCGCGTGCAGCGCCTCGCGCTCTTGCTCGGGCAGGGCGTCGGGATCGGCGGTCATGCGCGCCAGACGGGTCAGCAGCAGTTCCAGCTCGGCGATCTCGTCGTCGGTGTGCGGGCGGTCGGACCGGGCAAAGCCGCCGAAGCTGCGCGAGCCGTCCAGCAGGTTTGCGACGCTGACGCCGTAGGCCAGGCCGTGCTGGCGGGCGGCCTCGAGCACGCCCATCGTGTCTTCGGCCTCCATGTCGGACCAGCGGCGGGCGCCCTCGTGGCTGATCCCCCAGCGCACCACGGGATCGTGCAGCACCAGCCCGTGCTGCGAGTAATACTCGGCCCAGGCGCTGTCATAGGTCTGGAACACGTAGCGCGCCGTGGTAAACTGCACATGCAGGGCGATGGCATAGCCTGCGGGGCTGAGCGCCGCGATCCTGTCCAGGACGCTGGTAAGGCTGAGATGGGCGAACATGCGGCGATCCGTCCGGTGTATTGTTTTTGGCGTGAGGGCAGGGTAACCCGTTCAGGGGCCGTTACACAAATCGCGGAGAAATGAAAATCCCTGTCACGCATCACCAGGGCACGGAGACGGAGCTGGCAGCGTCATGGAGCACCTGATCGCGGCCGGGCGCTTTGCGTGCGTGGCGCCGGCCGGCCATTACGTGGCCCTGCGCGTCGGTTTCGCCTATCCGGTGATCGACACCAACGCCTTTCCTGCGGACTGGGTTTCGACCTACACCGCCGAAGGCCTGATGCTGCACGATCCGGTGATGCACTGGATTCACGGCCATTCCGGCGCGATCCGCTGGAGCGAGGTCGACCTCCCCGATCCGAAGAACGTGCTGGGGCGGGCGGCCGAGGCCGGGTTGCGCTTTGGCGTGGCGGTGAGCTGCTCCGACCCGCGGACCGGCCAGCGCAGCTATGGCCTCTTCGCGCGGACCGACCGGGAATTCACCGCCACCGAGATTCGGGTGCTCGAGGGTCGCGTCCGCCGTCTGCATGCCCTGTCGGTGCCGCCCGCGAACCTGACCCAGGCCGAGATAGAGGCGCTGCGTCACGTCAAGGCGGGCAAGCCCCTGCGCGCCATCGCGGCGGAACTGGGCGTCACCGAGGGCGCCATCAAGCAGCGCCTGAAAAACGGCAAGGACAAGCTGAGGGCCCGCAATTCCACCCAGGCGGTGGTCCGCGCCACGCTGTTCGGCCTGATCTGAACGGCTCAGTCCTCGCGCCCGGCTGCCTTCAGCCGGGCATGCAGGGCCGGGGCCTCGGCGTGCCCCGCCTCCAGCGCGTAGATATAGGCATGGGTCAGGAAGAACCCTTCGGCCGCGGCGTCGCCCGCGATCTCGGCCGCGCGGGTGTAATGCGCGACCAGCGCCGCGCGGTCGCCGGCGGCGTGCGCGGCCAGCAGGGCGGCGTCCAGCGCCGCGCGGTTCATTCGGCGACCCGTCCGGCGGCGCGCCGGGCCTCCAGCCGCGCCGCGACCCAGTCGTGGAAGCAATGGGTCGGCCCGTCCATCGCGGGCGAGAAGCGGCCGCCGTCGAATTTCGCCCCGTGCCGGCCGCGCTGCATGCCCTCGACGACAAAGACATCCTCTTCGAACACGGTGCGCCACTGCGCGGCGTTCCGGGCTCGCAGGGCGGCGTCGGCGTCGGGCGTTGCGTAGTAGAGGTGGATCTGCTCCTGCGTGCGCTCGGGCCCCTGCGGCATCAGCAGGATGGCGAAGGCATGGTCGCGGTGCACGCCCATCAGCACGTTGGGATAGAGCGCCAGGTATTCCGCGGCCTGATCCCATTGGGGGCCGAGGCCGGGGAAATCGGGGAAGGTCCCGCCGTCCTCGCCCGTGATCTGGCGATAGACCCGGGTGCCCTGGCCGGAAAACAGGCCCGGCGCCTCGATATTGTAGTGATCCTCCAGCCGGGAATAGCTGTTCAGCCCGGGATGGACCCAGGGCAGGTGGTAGCTTTCGCAATAGTTCTCGACCGCCAGCTTCCAGTTGCAGGCCACGTCGAGGGCGAAGCGGCTGTCGGCCCCGCCGTGATAGAGCGGCTGGTCGAAATCGGCCCAGCGGGTGATGGCCCCGGACATGGCCTCTTCGAAGGGCGGTGCATCGCCCGAGAGGTTGACGAAGACCACGTCGCGCCAGACCTGGCTGCGGATCTCCACCAGCCCCAGCGTGGCGCGGTCGACCTCGGGGTGGACGTTCTGGCCCGGGCCACCCACATGCGGCGTGGCCACCAGGCGCCCGTCGGTGGCGTAGCACCAGCTGTGATAGGGGCAGCGGATGGCGCCCTCGATCCGGCGCGGTTCCTCGACCAGGATCATGCCGCGGTGGCGGCAGGTGTTCTGAAACACCCGCAGCGCGCCCTGCCGGTCGCGCAGCAGCAACAGCGGCTGGCCGAGGAAATCCACCGGCCTTGCATCGCCCGGCTCGGGCACGTCGGCGGCCACCGCCAGCCCCGCCCAGGTGGAAAACATCAGCGCCTCGGCCTCTTCGGCATAGGTTGCGGGGTCGGTGTAATGGGCGTTGGGCAGCCCCTGCGCGCGGGCCACGGGCTGACGGACGGGGGACAGGTCGGTGGGGGGCATCGGCATCTCTCCCTGCAATGCGTGCAGGGAGAGGATACCGGGGGCGGGGCGGCCCGGAATGCCGGGCTGCGACCATTTACTTGTATCACCGCGACATGCGCGGGCGGCGTTTACGCCCCCCGGGCGAGCGCCGCGACGCCGGTGCGCGCCACCTCGACCAGGCCCAGCGGGCGCATCAGTTCGGCGAAGGCGTCGATCTTGGACGGCGTGCCGGTCAGTTCGAAGACGAAGCTTTCCAGCGTGCTGTCCACCGCGTTGGCGCGGAAGATATCGGCCAGGCGCAGCGCCTCGACCCGCTTGTCGCCGGCACCCTTGACCTTGAACAGCGCCAGCTCGCGCTCCACCGAGGGGCCCTCGACGGTCAGGTCGTGCACCTCGTGCACCGGCACGATGCGGCCGAGCTGGGCCTTGATCTGCTCGATCACCGCCGGGGTGCCGGTGGTGACGATGGTGATGCGGCTGGTGTGGCCGGTATGGTCCACCTCGGCCACGGTCAGGCTCTCGATATTGTAGCCGCGCCCCGAGAACAGGCCGATCACGCGCGCCAGCACGCCGGGCTCGTTATCCACGATGGCGGCCAAGGTGTGGGTCTCGGTCACCTCGAGATTGGGGTCGCGCAGGTCGTAGGCCGATTTGCGCGAACTCCCGGGTTTGATCTCCAGTTTGGGCGACATGATTGGGATCCTCTTTATTTCAGGTGCGTTGGGTCCGCGGCAGACGATGCGTCAGGCCCGCCGGGCGCGCGGTGGCGCGACCAGAGCGCGGCGACGCAAGTGCCGAACGATAGAAGGGCGAGGGGCGCGAAGACAAGGCGAAACGGCATCTGGGCCCCCTCCGCGAAAAGCTGCAACAGGATGGAGGGGCCAAGACCCAGCCACAGCGCCGCCGGCAGCAGCAGGCCCGCGCCCCGCGTCGGCACCACGCCGGCGCGGATGATGAACAGCGCGGCCGGGGCCAGCAGGGCGGATTCGTAGTGCCACAGATAGGGCGAGGACAGCGGGATCGCCGCCAGCAGCACCGCCGCGCGCAGGTCGAAGCCCGCCCCGGGGCTACGCCAGGCAAAGGCCACGGCCCCGGCGGCGATCGCGGTCAGCCCCCATTGCAGCGTGAGGGCCGCGGCCTCGGGCAGGCCCAGCCCGGCCAGCGCCGAATAGGGGCTGATCATCAGGGGCACGTCCGGGACGGCGCCGCGCAGCTCGGCAAAGACGGAGTCCATCGTCCCCAGCAATTGCGGCCAGTAGCCGGGGCCGAACAGCAGTGTCGGGCCCGCGGCCAGCAGCAGCGCGGTGACGGCGGCGGCCAGGATGGTGCGCCAGGCGCCCGCGGCCAGCAGCGCGGCCGGGATCAGCAGGCCGAGCTGCGGCTTGAGGGTCAGAAGCCCGATGAACACCCCGGCCAGCGCCGCCCGTTCCGCCCGCAGCGCGGCAAGGGCGGCGAGCAGCCCGGCCGACCACAGCAGGCTGGTCTGGCCCAGCAGCAGGGCCGACAGAGTGGTCGGCGCCAGCGCAAAGCCGAGTTGGACGGGCAGCAGGCCCGCCGCGAAGGGACGGACGGCGGCCAGGATGGCCGCGACCGACAGCGCGGTGAACAGCGCCCAGGCCCAGCCGAAGGGCAGCAGGCCAAGCGGCATCAGCGCCGCGAGGTAGCCGGGCGGGTAGACCCAGGGCATCCATTCGTCCATCGCTACGCCGTGCACGGCGTTGAGGCGGGCGGGGTCGAAGGCGTCGAGCGGCGCGCCCTCCAGCGCCAGTCTGGCCGCCGCCCAGCCGACGCGGAAATCCACGGCAATCGCGGATTGGCCGGTCTGGGCCATCTCGACCCAGGCGGCACCGATCCAGATGACACAGACGCCAAGGGTCAGGGCCGCCCCCAGCCCCCCGATCTGCCAGCCCCGCCGCCCGGCGAAACCCGCGAGCCGCGCATCCGCGTCGGCGGAGGTCATTTTCGCCACGGCGGTTGCAGACATTTCCGGCTCCTGAACTAGGGCGACTCCGAGAGTCGACCGCGGATTTTCATGGTTTTCAAAGCGTCCCCGGCTGCCGCCATCAGGCGCTGCCAGGCCGCATCGCCCCGAAGGCGGTCGAGTTCGGGCAGAGGGTCCGGCGTTTCCCTGCAGGTCGCCTCCCAGGCGGAGTGGAACCGGCGAAGCGCGGCGATCTCGGATTTGGAGTACGCCGGCCTAGAAATCCAATCCAGCCCATCGGTCCCTGCGAAATCCTCCCACTGGCATATGATTTCGGTGGGCACATGCGCATGTGGAACGGTTTGCTGGTAGTGGGCTTGCTCTTCGAAACAGGACGCAAGCTCCAGGTATTCAAGCACGCGGTTGCGCAGCCGCTGCATCGTCAGCTGGTCCTCCACGGCTTGAATACCTTTCCCTACAATGTCACACGAGCACGGCGCCGGACGAGCCGATGGCGTCCTGCGTGCTGGCCTCGCCCATCAGCATCTTGTTGTGTGCCTCGCCGCTGGGGATCATGGGGAAGCAGTTCTCGTGCTTCTCGACCAGGCAGTCGAAGATCACCGGCCCGTCATACTCGATCATCTCCATGATCGCGTCGTCGAGATCGGCCGGGTCCTTGCAGACGATGCCCTTGGCGCCGAAGGCCTCGGCCAGCTTCACGAAATCGGGCAGCGATTCCGACCAGCTGTGGCTGTAGCGCTCGCCATGCAGCAGCTCCTGCCACTGGCGCACCATGCCCAGGCGCTCGTTGTTGAGGATGAACTGCTTGACCGGCAGGCAATACTGCACCGCGGTGCCCATCTCCTGCATGTTCATCAGCCACGAGGCCTCGCCGGCCACGTTGATGACCAGCGCCTCCGGGTGCGCCATCTGCACCCCGATCGAGGCCGGGAAGCCGTAGCCCATCGTGCCCAGCCCGCCCGAGGTCATCCAGCGCTTGGGGTCTTCGAAGCCGAGGAACTGCGCCGCCCACATCTGGTGCTGGCCGACCTCGGTGGTGATGTAGCGGTCGCGGCCCTTGGTCAGCGCCTCCAGCCGCTGCACGGCGTATTGCGGCTTGATCAGCTTGTCCGAGTTGGTGTAGCTCAGGCAGTCCTTGGCGCGCCACTTATCGATCTGGGCCCACCACTTGGACAGGCCCGCCTTGTTGACCTTGCGCCCGCGCGCCTTCCAGATGCGCAGCACGTCCTCCAGCACATGCGCCACGTCGCCGAGGATCGGCATCTCGACATGGATCACCTTGTTGATCGAGCTGGGGTCGATATCGATATGCGCCTTGCGCGAGTTGGGGCTGAAATCCGAGATCCGCCCGGTGATGCGGTCGTCGAAGCGGGCGCCGACGTTGATCATCAGGTCGCAGCCATGCATGGCGAGGTTGGCCTCGTAGAGCCCGTGCATGCCCAGCATCCCCAGCCAGCTCTTGCCCGAGGCCGGGTAGGCGCCCAGGCCCATCAGGGTCGAGGTGATGGGGAAGCCGGTGGCATCCACCAGCTCGCGCAACAGCTGGCTGGCCGCGTCGCCCGAGTTGATCACGCCGCCGCCGGTGTAGAAGACCGGCTTCTCCGCGGTCTCGATCGCCTCGACGAGCCGGGTGATGACCTCGATATCGCCCTTCACCCTGGGCTGGTAATGGCCGGTCTTGGCGGCGCGCGGCGCCACGTACTCGCCGGTGGCGAACTGCACGTCCTTGGGAATGTCGATCAGCACCGGGCCGGGGCGGCCCGAGGTGGCGACATGGAAGGCCTGGTGGATGGTGTCGGCCAGCCGGTCGGTCTCCTTCACCAGCCAGTTATGCTTGGTGCAGGGGCGGGTGATGCCCACGGTGTCGGCCTCCTGGAAGCCGTCGGTGCCGATCATGAAGGTCGGGACCTGGCCGGTCAGCACGACCACCGGGATCGAATCCATCAGCGCGTCGGTCAGGCCGGTCACCGCGTTGGTGGCGCCGGGGCCCGAGGTCACCAGCACCACGCCGGGCTTGCCGGTGGAGCGGGCATAGCCCTCGGCGGCATGCACGGCGGCCTGCTCGTGGCGGACGAGGATGTGGCGGATGTCGTTCTGCAGGAAGATCTCGTCATAGATCGGAAGTACGGCGCCGCCGGGATAGCCGAACACCACCTCGACCCCCTGATCCTTGAGGGCCTGAACCACCATCTTCGCACCGGTCATCGCCTGTGTCATCGTTCTCTCCGTCCGTCGCGCGGTCAATGCGCCGGCCTTTCGGCCATAAAAAAACCCCCGGTCGTCTGACGGGGGCGCATGGGAGACCATTCAGGTTGCCGTTACCGGCCCATGCGCCTTGTCCCTACAAGTACCAGAATGCTGTTCATCCCACCGGGTTCCTTCGATTTGGTGGGGCGGACTTTAGGCAGGCGCGCAGGGGGCGTCAACCGGCAAAACGATAGAAATGTGTCGCGCGGATCGCGGCGCCGTTTCCATTTATTGCGCGAAGAGGCCCAATGGCTTTCGATGATGCAAAATGAAACGCCGCTCTGCGCCGCTCTGCGCCGGTCGGCGCTGGGGCGCTCTAGGCGCCGCCCGCCGCCTGGCCTTCCAGCTCGGCCCGGCTGTCGGCCGGGGCCTCGTCGCGCTCGGTCATGCCGTAGTCGCGCAGCACATGGGCCACGCGCAGCCGGTAATCGGCGAACAGCCCGCCGCGCCCGGCGGCCTGCGCGCTGCGGTGCTCGGCCATCTCACGCCAGCGCTTCACCGCCGCCTCGTCTTCCCAGAAGGACAGCGACAGCAGCTTGCCCGGCGTGGTCAGGCTCTGGAACCGCTCGACCGAGATGAAGCCCTCCACCTGCTCCAGTTCGGGCCGCAGCTTGCCCGCGATGTCCAGGTAGGCGTCTGTCCGGCCCTCGGCGATGGTGACTTCGAAGATGACGGCGATCATGTGGGTCCTCCCGTTGGTGCGGCGTGTCGTCGGGCCGTCAGGTGCTGATGCCCGTGCCCTGCAGCACGCCATGTTCCAGCGCGTAGCGGGTCAGGCCGGCGGTCGAGCTGATCCCCAGCTTGCGCTTTATGTTCTTGCGGTGGGTTTCGACCGTGCGGACCGAGATGTCCAGCGCGGCGGCCACCGCCTTGTTCGACTTGCCCTGCGCCAGTTGCAGCAGGATGGTCTGCTCGCGGTTGGTGAGCTGTTCGCGCGGGGTGCCGGTCTTGGGGCTGAGCGCCGCGTTGGCGCCGGGGCACAGGTAGCGCTCGCCGGCCATCACCGTCTCGATGGCGCGCTTGATTTCCTCGGTCGGCACGTCCTTGAGGATATAGCCCATCGCGCCGTGGCTCAGCGCCGAGGTGACGTATTCGGCACTGTCATGCATGGAGAGGATCACGATCCGGGTCTCGGGGCGACGTTCGAGGATGATCTCGGTCGCCGACAGCCCGCCCACCTGCGGCATGTTCAGGTCCAGCAGGATCACGTCCGGGGCCAGCTCCTCGACCCGGTCGATCGCCTCCTGTCCGTTGGCGAGGGTGCCCACCACCGTCAGGTCCTCATAGGTTTCCAGGATCGCCTCGATGCCCTCGGCCACCATCGGGTGGTCGTCGACGATGGCGATGCGGATCGGTTTCTTCATGCACTGGCCTTTGTCTGGTCTTCCGGCGGCAGCATATGCGTCAAGGGAACGCGGGCTTCAATCATCGTTCCGTTGCGCGAGGACAGGATGCGCAGCGTTCCGTTCAGCTGCTCCATCCGTTCCTGCATGTTGCGCAGGCCCAGCCCGCCGCTGTCGGGCTGGCCGTCGGCGGTGGCGGCGATGCCTCGGCCGTTATCCTCGATGCGCAGCATGGCGCCGGCCTTGTCGCCGCGCACCTTGAGCGTGACCTTGCTGGCGCCGGAGTGGCGCTCGACATTGGTCAGGGCCTCCTGCGCGATGCGGTAGAGGGCGATCTTGGCCTCCTGGTCCAGGCGGTTGCGGAACACCACGGTCTCGAAATCGGCTTCGATGCCGGTGCGGGTCTGGAACTCCTCGCAGAGCGCCTTGAGCGCGGGGCCGACGCCGAGGTCGTCCAGCACGCCGGGGCGCAGGTCGCGCGAGATGCGGCGCACCTCCTGGATGGCGCTGTTCAGGCTGGCGATGCCCTTGTCCAGGCTGTCGCCGGCGCGCGCGTCGCCGGTGACCAGCCGGCGCCGGGCCAGCTCCAGCACGTAGCGCACGCCGACGAGGATCTGGCTGATGCTGTCATGCAGTTCGCGCGCGACGCGCCCGCGTTCCTCTTCCTGGGTGTCGAAGATGCGCTGGGTCAGCTGTTTCAGCTTGGCGTCCGCAAGGCGGCGTTCGCGAATGTTGATGAATAGGCCGGACAGGAAGACCAGCATCAGCGCGGCGATGGTGATGACCACGATCCACAGGAAGGTGCGCTGCACCCGCGCCTTGGTCTGCGCCCGCGCCGCGGCCACGGTTTCCAGCGCGTCGTCGATGAAGATGCCGGTGCCCACCGCCCATCGCCAGTCCTGCAGCCCGACGACGTAAGAGACCATCTGCGCGGTCTCGCCGGTCGAGGGCTTGGTCCACTGATAGCTGTGATAGCCGCCGCCGGTGCGCGCCATCGCGATCAGGCGGTCCACGACCGGCGTGCCTGCCGGGTCTTCCAGCCCGGCCCAGTTGCGGTTGATGAACTCGGTCTGGCGCGGGCTGACCAGGTTGTTGCCGTCGTAATCGTAGACGAAGAAATAGCCGTCCTGACCATAGAGCATCGCGGCCAGGATCTGGATCACCTTTTCCTTGGCGGCCTCGTCATCGGGCAGGGCGCGGCCATAGACCGACGCAATGGCGGTGCGCGCCAGCGAGATATAGTTCTTCAGCTCGTCCTTCTTGGCCGCGATCAACTGCCCCTCGAGCGCGGCGATCTCACGCTCGGCCAGTTGCCGCGACTGGTAGGCCACCAGGCCGGCGATCGCCGCCACCGCCAGCACCAGCGGCAGGGTGGCGAGCAGGAACAGCTTCTGCGCATAGCTCACGCGCATCCGCCTTTTCGTCCGTATGGTTTGCCCTTGCATGGGCGTCTCATCCCCCCGCGCGCGCCGAATCGCAAGATGAAACGCCGGTCCGGCGGCGTCAAATGTTTCCGTGGCGCCCGTTTTTTCGGCACGATTGGTAAGGCGAACTGACAAAATGCGACATTCTACGCATTACTAGGTATTTATTCGGCCGGGCGCTGCCGTTAGGGTTCGGCACACTCAAAACGATCCGCCCGCCGGTGGGTGGGCTTTCATTCGGGAGGAGAGACCTTATGGATCGTCGTTCTTTTCTGAGGACTTCCGCGCTTGGCGGGACCGCGGCTGCAGCTTCCACTCTGGCTGCTCCGGTTTACGCGCAGGGCAAGCGCACGCTGACCATGGTCACGACCTGGGGCCGCGGCCTGGCCGGCGTGTTCGATGCGGCTCAGCACGCGGCTGACAGCATCACCGCCATGTCGGACGGTTCGCTCACCGTTGAGGTCAAGGCGGCAGGCGAGCTTGTGGGCGCGTTCGAGGTGTTCGACGCCGTGACCGCCGGGCAGGCCGACATGTACCACGGCGCCGACTACTACTTCGTGGGTCAGCACCCGGGCTATGCCTTCTTCACCTCGGTGCCCTTTGGCATGACCGCGCAGGAACTGGCCAACTGGTACTACCACGGCGACGGCATGGCGCTGCATGACGAGCTGGGCCAGATCTTCGGCCTGAAGTCGTTCCTGGGCGGCAACACCGGCGCGCAGTCTGGCGGCTGGTTCGCCAAGGAGATCGCCAGCCCCGAGGACTTCAACGGCCTCAAGTTCCGCATGCCGGGCTTGGGCGGCAAGGCCCTGGGCAAGCTGGGCGCATCGGTGCAGAACCTGCCCGGCGCCGAGGTGTACCAGGCGCTGGCCTCGGGTGCCATCGACGGCACCGAGTGGATCGGCCCCTGGGCCGACGAGAAGGCCGGCTTCCAGGAAATCACCAAGTTCTACTACACCGCCGGCTTCCACGAGCCGGGCGCGGGCCTGTCGGTCGCGACCAACCGCGAAGTGTTCGAGAGCCTGTCGCCGGCGCACCAGAAGATTATCGAGATCGCGTCCGCCGAGGCCCACCAGTGGAACCTGGCGCAGTTCCTGGCCAACAACGGTGCCGCCCTGCAGCGCCTGCAGGCCGCCGGCGTGAAGACGCTGGAATTCCCCGAGCCCGTCTGGGACGCCTTCGGCAAGGCCTCGGAAGAGGTGCACCAGGAGAACATGGGCGATCCGCTGTACAAGAAGATCTACGACAGCTACACCGCCTCGATGAAGGCCTCCTCGGGCTGGATTCAGAAGTCGGAAGGCGCGTACCGCACCCAGCGCGACCGCGTCCTGGGCTAAGTTCGACGCAACTGACAACGGTGCTTCCCGGCCTCGGCCGGGAAGTGCCTTTTCGTAGGATCCGCGCGCCACGCGCGCGGAGGGGATACGGGGGACGTGATGCTCGACGGCATCCTTTGGTTCTTTCAGAACATCGGCCTGGCCTTCTACAACCTCGGATACGCGGTGACGCATCCGGGCCTGTGGCTGGACTGGTCGGACAAGCAGGCGATCATGCGCTTCGTCTATTACGGCGGCTCGGTGGAGTTCTTCTTCGTCGTGTTCACCGCCTTCTTGACCCTGACGGCGCTGGGGCTTTGGAAACGCAACATCATGTGGGGCGCGGTGCGCGTGCTCGAGGGCTTTGCCAACACCGTGGGCCGCTTCTTCGCCTGGGCCGGCCTGATCATGGTGCTGCAGCAGATCGTGATCGTCTTCGTCCAGCGCATCTTCGCGCGGGCGGACATCACGCTGGGCTTCGGTTCGCCGGTCAGCTTCGACGTGAGCTGGTGGGCGGAAGAGCTGAAATTCTACAACGCGATGGTGGTCGCGCTCTGCGCCACCTACACCTTCGTGCAGGGCGGCCACGTGCGGGTCGACCTGGTCTATTCCGCCGTCTCGCACCGCACCAAGCGGGTGATCGACATGATCGGCTCGCTGGTCTTCATGATGCCGGCGGCCGTGCTGACCTGGATGTATGGCTGGTATTTCATGTGGCGTCACCTGATCACGCCCAAGCCCTCGGCCTCGGACACGCTGGACCGGCTGATGATGAAGGCGCGCGCGGTGCGCTGGAACGTTGAAACGATCGGGTTCTCGCCCAACGGCTTCAACGGGTATTTCCTGTTCAAGATCCTGCTGGTTCTCTTCACCGCGATGGTGTTCCTGCAGGCGATCGCGTTCTTCTACCGCTCCTACCTGGAGTTCGTGGAGGGCGAGGCGAGCGCCGGCAAATACCTCGACAAGGACTCGCTCGGCGCGGGTGAAGAAGCCTACGAAGGCACACACTAAAAGGGGCAGGAACACATGCTTTTCGGACTTGATGGCGTCGAGATCGGCCTGATCATCGTCTTCCTCTGCCTCTTCGGGGGCATTCTCTCGGGCTTCCCGGTGGCCTTTGCCATCGGCGGGGCCGGGATCATCTCCTTCGGGATCATCGCCGCGCTGGACAGCGCGGGGCTGCTGGTGCACCAGGCCATCGACACGGGCTCCGAGGCCTATCGGTCGCTGATCGCCACCGGGCTGCATCCCGATCACATATCGGTCTTCCGATACCCGGAATTGCCACGGCTGGACACGCCGGTCTTCCCCAATGGCTGGGAGCAGGCGCTGGACCGCAATATCAGCTTCATCGTGAACCGGATGAACGAGCGCGTGCTCGCCGGCGCCTCGATCGAGACCCTTCTGGCGGTGCTGATGTTCGTGCTGATGGGCATCACGCTGGAGCGCTCCAAGATCGCCAACGACCTGCTGACCACCATGGCGCGCGTCTTCGGGCCGCTGCCCGGCGGCCTGGCCGTGTCGGTTGTCGTGGTGGGCGCCTTCCTGGCGGCCTCGACCGGGATCGTGGGCGCCACGGTGGTGACCATGGGCCTGCTGTCGCTGCCCACCATGCTGCGCAACAAGTATTCGCCGGAACTGGCGACCGGCGTGATCGCGGCATCGGGCACGCTCGGCCAGATCATCCCGCCCTCGATCGTGATCGTTCTGCTGGGCACGCTGGCCGGTGACCTCTACTCCGCCGCGCAGGAGCAGCGCGCGCAGCTCGCCGGCTGCTCGGACGCGCTGACCTATCTGGGCGAGGCGGCCGTGGTCTCGGTGGGCACGCTGTTCCAGGCCGCGATTCTGCCGGGCATCATGCTGGCCGCGCTCTACGCGCTCTACGCCTTCGGCTATGCCATGATGAAGCCGCACAAGGCCCCGCCGGTGCAGGTCGAGGCCGGCGGCGGCGAGGTGGTGACCCGCAATGAGGCGCTGACCTGGTTCCTGGGCGCCCCGATCGCGCTGATCGGCGGTGCGATCCTCGCGGGATACATCGGGCTGGCGGGCAGCCAGGACATCACGGTGTCCTCCTACTCGGATGCCGGCGATACCGCGGTGCTGCGCACCAATGTCTCGGAGCAGTGCAAGGCCTCGATGATCGAGCTGCACGGCCAGGAGAAATGGGACCGCGCGATCGCGCAGCAGGAGGCCATCGACGCCGCCGGCGGCGTGGCCGAGAGCCACCAGCTGAGCGAGGAAGAGATCGCCGCCGCGCGGGACGCCAAGATCGCGGCCGCGGCCCCGATCTCCAGCGCGATCCTGACCGGCTTCGTCCTGCTGTCGCTGATCCTGACCACGGCGCGGGGCGTGTCGCCCTCGTCCGACGCGCGGCCGCTGCTGATCGGCGCTGCGGGCGTCGCGCTGGCCCTGCTGGCCGATGCCGCGTTCATCTCGCCGCTGTCCAGCCCGGGGACGACCTTCCTGTGGCTGGCGATCCCGCTGGCGATGACGCTCTATGGCTGCCGTTACGCGGCGGGGCTCTTGGGCCAGAACGACCTGCTGCGGGTGGTCTTCCCGCCGCTGGTCCTGATCGTGGCGGTGCTGGGCTCGATCCTGGGCGGCATCACCAACCCCACGCCGGCGGCGGCGCTGGGGGCGGGCGGCGCGATCATGCTGGCGGCCTACCGCAAGCTGGCCGAGGAGCAGAAGACCGGCAAGCTGATCATCTGGGCCTCTTTCGCCATCGTGATCATGATCCTGGTGGGCACCAATTTCGACCTGCGGGTCAGCCGCGAGTCGGTGCCCTTCGAGGATTGGGTGGCCTTCTTCGTGGCCCAGGGCGCCTATCACTTCGCGCTGTTCGGGATCTTCTACAGCTGCTGGGTGCTGTGGCGCTCGGGCGTGCTGCCGCCGGTGGTGCGGGAGACGGCCAAGGTCACCTCGATGGTGTTCACCATCCTGATCGGCTCGCAGCTGCTGAACCTGGTGGTGATCTCCTTCGGGGGCGAGGAATACATCCAGCAGTTCCTGAAGAGCTTCGACAACGAGTTCAAGGTATTCCTGATCGTGATGCTGGTGCTCTTCGTGCTGGGCTTCGTGCTCGACTTCCTCGAGATCATCTACATCGTGATCCCGATCGTGGGCCCGGTGATCTACGGCGGCACCTTCGACCCGAAATGGGTGACCATCATGATCGCGGTGAACCTGCAGACCAGCTTCCTGACGCCGCCCTTCGGCTTCGCGCTGTTCTACCTGCGGGGCGTCGCCCCGCCGGAGGTGACCACCGGCCATATCTACCGCGGGATCGTGCCCTTCGTGCTGATCCAGGTGGTGGGGCTGGCGATCCTGTGGTTCTTCCCCTCGATCGTCACGATCGTGCCGAACCTCCTGCCGAACTGACCAAAGGAAAAGCCGCCCCCCCGGGGGCGGCTTTGCCGTTTCATGTCACGAAAAGACCCGGAAGCGGCGCTTCCGGGTCTTCCCGTTCCGGTCGGGCGCGTCAGCCCCGCGTTGCGCGGGTGTCGGGCAGGGTGATCTTGGCCACCTGTTCGGCGATCGGGTCGACCGAGAGGGGGTGGGTCTCGCTGACATGGTCGCGCGGGTCGCCCAGCGGCTGCCATCTCCCCTGCTTGTAGATCTCCAGCCCCGAGAACCTGGCCTTGTAGCCCATCTTGGGACTGCCCGGCACCCAGTAGCCGAGATAGACGTAAGGCAGCCCGGCCTCGCGGGCGATCTCGATATGGTCCAGGATGACATGGGTGCCCAGGCTGCGGCGCTCGAGCCCGGGGTCGTAGAAGGAATAGACCATGCTCAGCCCGTCATCGAGCACGTCGGTCAGGCAGACCGCGGCCAGTTCGCCCTTGTGCGCGCCGTCCCCGGCCGGGTGGCTGTATTCCACCACGCGTGAGCGCACCGGCGTCTCCTCGATCATCGCGGCGAATTCGAAGATGTCCATGTCCGCCATGCCGCCGTCGGCGTGCCGGGCATCCAGGTAGCGGCGGAACAGCGCGTATTGCTCCTCGGTCGCCCAGGGCGAGGTCGCCTGGCGCACCAGGTCGGCATTGCGCCTGGCGGCGCGCCGCTGGCTGCGGGTGGGGGTGAAATCGGCCACCCGGATGCGCGCCGACAGGCACGCCGTGCAATCGGCGCAGGACGGGCGGTAGAGCACGTTCTGCGAGCGCCGGAAGCCCTGCTTCGACAGCGCGTCGTTCAGGGTCTCGGCATACTCGCCCTGCAGGGCCGTGAACAGCTTGCGCTCCATCCTGTCCGGCAGATACGGGCAGGGCTGCGGGGCCGTCACGTAAAACTGGGGCGCAAGGGGAAGGGTATGGCGCATTCAGCTACAATATTGCTGCGGTTCGAAACAAACGCTAGCAAAGCCGGAACGATGCGCCAAGCTTTTCTCAGACCGCGGCCGGGCGGTTGATTGCCGCCGTCCCCAGCACCAGGTCGTGCAGCCCCTGCGCCCGCGGCCCCATCAGCATCAGCGCCATAGAGGCCAGCTGCGGCAGCATCATCGAGAAGAACACGGTGAACAGCAGCGTGTGCAGCACCGCCTGGGGCAGGTCCAGCCGCTCGCCCCGCGCGTTGCGCAACTCGATCGCCATCAGCCGCATCCCCGGCGTGGCCGAGGCCCCGGCGATGGACAGCGCGCGGTAGAAGAACCCCACCACCATGGCCAGGAAGGGGAAGTAGAACAGCCCCGTGAAGGCGGTCAGGGGCACCGCCAGGGCGGCCAGAACGAGGATCAGGACCGTGTCCACCACCCAGGCGATCAGCCGCTTGAGCGGGACGTCGGCGTAGAACTCGGCGTGGTAATCGGGGTCGGGCAGGGCGTTGGTCATGGGGGCAATCTGGGGGTGCGGCGGGCAAAAGGGAAGGGCGCCCCGCGGGGCGCCCCGTGGTTTTTCACGCGATCAGGCGTTGTCGGGCGCGGTTTCCTCGCGGGCGGTGCGGGCGCGTTCTTCCATGAACTGGTCGAACTCCATCTTGTCCTTGGCCTCGCGCAGGCGCTGCAGGAAGGACTCGAAGCTCTGTTGTTCCTCCTCCAGCCGGCGCAGGGTGTCGGCCTTGTAGGCGTCGAAGGCGGTGTTGCCCGAGGAATTGAACCCGAAGGCCCGGGCGTGGGTGCGGCGGGAATGCGAACAGCCGTTGAAGAACATGCGCTTGCTCCAGATCATGTAGGCGAGAAGGGCGAGGCCGATGGGCCAGAACAGGATGAAGCCCAGAACCATGGCCGCGATCCAGGCGCCCTTGCCGCGCTGATCGAGCCAGGATTCGGCCTGCGAGGGCCATGTGGCGACGGAACTCATGAAACTCTCCCTAATGGGTTGCGATAATGTGAATGGCTTTCACATTACATCACGTGGGAGGCTGTCCCGCCCCGTTCAAGGGGCGATGTAAAAGTTTTTTACATTCGGCTCAGAGGGTGAACTCGGCGACCTGCGCGCCGGTCAACTCCAGCAGGGTGGCGGGCGCGATGGCGAAGACGTGGCGCGGGGTGCCGGCGGCGGCCCAGACGGTGCCGAACTCCGACAGGCGCGGGTCCCAGAAGGCGCGGATCGGGTTGAGATGGCCCACCGGGGCCACGCCGCCGATGGCGAACCCCGTCTGCGCGCGGATCAGCGCCGCATCCGCCTTGCCCAGCGCCTCGCCCGCCAGGGCCGCGGCCTTGTCGGCGCAGACCTTGTTGCCGCCCGCGGTCAGGAACAGGATCGCGGTGCCGCTGTCCTCGCCGCGGAAGATGATGGATTTGGCGATCTGGTCGATCTCGCAGCCGGCCGATTGCGCCGCCTCGGCGGCGGTGCGGGCCGCGCCCACCTCGGTGATCTCGGGGCGCAGCCCGGCCGCCTCCAGCGCCGTGCGCACCCGTTTCAGGCTCTTGCTCATGGTCCCTCCGTCTTGCGCGGCGACTATCGGCGCGGACCGGGCGACGTGCAAGCCCGTTGACCCCGTTGCTGCCGCGCGGCATCACTTCTGCATGAGTTTCGCATCGCGCATCACCCGCCATCCCATCCCCTTCGAGCCCGAGCGCGGCGCGGAGGTGCTGGACCGCTTCGCCTCCCAGCCGCCGGAAATCCGCAGCCTGCTGGAAGGCACCGCCGGCTGCAGCCCCTTCCTGAAGGTGGCGATGGAGCGCGAGGCCGACTGGCTGGAGGCGGCATTGGCCGCCGCGCCCGAAGAGGGGATGGCGGGGCTGCTGTCCGATGTGCGCGCGCTGCCCGTCGACCAGCTCAAGCCCGGGCTGCGCCAGGCCAAGCGGCGCGCGGCGCTGTGGATCGCGCTGGCCGACCTCTCCGGCGCGTGGCCGCTGGAAAGCGTCACCCGCGCCCTTACCGACTTCGCCGATCAGTGCATCGACACCGGGCTGAAGGCGCTGATCGCGGCCGAGATCGCCCGCGGCAAGCTGCCCGGCCAGACCGAGGACGATGTCGAGACCGCGGGCGGCATGGTGGCGCTGGCCATGGGCAAGCAGGGCGCGCATGAGCTGAACTATTCCTCGGATATCGACCTGATCTGCCTGTTCGACGACAGCCGCTACGACGACGCCGATTTCCACGACGCGCGGGCCAGCTTCATCCGGGTCACGCGGCGCCTGTCCTCGCTGCTGACCGAGCCCACGGGCGACGGCTATGTCTTCCGCACCGACCTGCGGCTGCGGCCCGACCCCTCGGTCACGCCGGTCTGCCTGTCCATGGAGGCGGCCGAGCGCTATTACGAATCCGTGGGCCGGACATGGGAGCGGGCGGCGCATATCAAGGCGCGCCCCTGTGCCGGGGACATCGCGGCCGGCTGGGCCTACCTGGAGCGGCTGCGCCCCTTCGTCTGGCGCAAGCATCTGGATTTCGCCGCCATTCAGGACGCCCACGACATGCGGCTGAAGATCCGCGCCCACAAGGGGCTGCACGGGCCCATCGCCCTGGAAGGGCACAACATGAAGCTCGGGGCGGGTGGCATCCGGGAAATCGAATTCTTCACCCAGACCCGGCAGCTGATCGCCGGCGGTCGGGACCCCGACTTGCAGGTGCGGGGCACGGTGGAGGGCCTGGCGCGGCTGGCCGAGAAGGGCTGGGTGCCGCAGGACGTGGCCCGGACCCTCAGCGCCGATTACCGCGCCCATCGCGAGGTCGAGCACCGGCTGCAGATGGTCAATGACGCGCAGACCCATTCGCTGCCCAACTCGCCCGAGGGGATCGAGCGCATCGCGCGATTCTGCGGGCAGGGGGACACCGCCGCCTTCCGGGGCGAACTGGAAGAGCGGCTGCAGCGGGTCGATGACCTGACCGAGGGGTTCTTCGCCCCGGAGGCGCGCCCCGCCGAGGCGGAAGAGGCCGCGCCCGTGCCCGAGGGGCTGGAAGAGGTCGTCGACCGCTGGCCCAGCTACCCGGCGCTGCGCTCGCGCCGGGCGGTGGAGATCTTCGCCCGGCTCAGGCCCGAGATCCTGCGCAAGCTGTCGGGCGCGGCCAAACCCGGCGAGGCGCTGCATGCCTTCGACGGGTTCCTCGCGGGGCTGCCGGCCGGCGTGCAGGTGTTCTCGCTGTTCGAGGCCAACCCCCACCTGATCGACCTGATCGTGGACATCGCCGCCACGGCGCCGGAACTGGCGCGCTACCTGTCGCGCAACGCGGGCGTGCTGGACGCGGTGATCGGCGGCGACTTCTTCACCGAATGGCCGGGCGTCGCGGCGCTGCGCGAAGAGCTTTCCGCGCAGCTCGCCGAGCTCGACGATTACGAAAGCCAGCTGGACACCGCGCGCCGCTGGGCCAAGGAATGGCATTTCCGCATCGGCGTGCACCTGCTGCGCGGGCTGATCCCCGCCACCGAGGCCAGCGCGCAATATGCCGACTTGGCCGAGGCGGTTCTGGCCGCGCTCTACGATCCGGTGGTGGCACAGTTCAGCGAAAAGCACGGGGCCCCGCCGGGCAACGGGGCGGTGGTGCTGGGCATGGGCTCGCTCGGGGCGCGGCAGTTGACGGCGCGCTCCGACCTCGACCTGATCGTGATCTACGACCCGGCGGGCGTGGACAGTTCCGACGGGCGCCGCCCGCTGGCCGCGCGGGCCTATTACGCGCGGCTGACCCAGGCGCTGGTCACCGCGCTGACCGCGCCGATGGCCGAGGGCAAGCTCTACGAGGTCGACATGCGGCTGCGCCCCTCCGGGCGGCAGGGCCCGGTGGCGACCTCGATCGAGGCGTTCCGCAGCTACCAGCGCGAAGAGGCCTGGACCTGGGAGCATCTGGCGCTGACCCGCGCCCGCGCCGTCGCCGGCTCCGCCGATCTGGGCGCGGCGGTCGAGGCCTTTCGCCGGGTGCTGCTGGCCGAGAAGAACGACCCCGAGATGGTCGTCGCCGGGGTGAACGACATGCGGGCGCGCCTGGCCGAGGCCAAGCCGGCCCGCGGCACTTGGGACGGCAAGCAAGGCGCGGGGCGCGGCCTGGATATCGAGCTGATCGCCTCGGCCGCCGCGCTGATGGCGGGGGACCCTTCGACCGAGGTGGGGCCGCAATTGCAGGCCGGGGTCCGGGCCGGCTGGCTGGCCGAGGACGAGGTCGAGGCGCTGACCGAGGCCTACGGGCTGTTCCGCCGCGTGCAGGTCGCGGTCAAGCTGCTCAGCGACAAGGTTCTGGATCCCGATACCCTGGGCGAGGGCGGCGCGGCCTCCCTGCTGCGCTGCACCGGGGCCGAAAGCGAGGAGGCGCTGGTCGAGGCGCTGGAAAGCGCCGCCGACCGGGCGGCGGGGATCATCGAGGGCGCGCTGGCGCGCCATGACGCGAAGGGGCGGGGATGAACAGGGACAATGTCGACCCGCGGGGGCTGATCCGCGAGGCCTACCGGATCGAGGGCATCACCGAGGCCGATTGCCGGTCGATCTTCCTCGACTGGGCGCTCGGCATTCCGCAGGACGCGGACATGCCCGCGCAGCTCCGCCAGCTGCTGGAGCGTCACGGCGCGGCGGCGCCGGAGCACCCGATGACCGGTGTGCTGCGCGCGGGGCTGGAGCAGGGCGAAAGGCCGCGCCGCCGCGGTGGCTGGCGCGGGCGCAAGCGCGGCTAGTCCTCTTCGCCCAGCCGACCTGCCCGCGCGGCCAGCGCGGTGATCCCGTCCCAGTCCTTGCGTGCCACCAGCTCCTTCGGCGCCACCCAGGACCCGCCCACGCAGAGCGTGTTGCGCAGCGCGAGGTAATCCTCGGCATTGTCGGGTGAGATGCCGCCGGTGGGGCAGAACCGCACCTGCGGCAGGGGCGCGGCCAGCGATTTCAGCATCGCCACGCCGCCCGCGGCCTCGGCCGGGAAGAATTTCTGCACGCTGTAGCCGTATTCCAGCAGCTGCATCGCCTCGCTCGCCGTGGCGGCGCCGGGCAGCAAGGGCATATCCTCGGCCTTGCAGGCGGTCAGCAGCGCGTCGGTCGAGCCGGGCGAGACGCCGAACCGCGCCCCGGCGGCCTTGGCCGCGGCCACGTCCTCGGGCGTCAGCAGCGTGCCCGCGCCCACCACGCCGCCCTCGACCTTTGCCATCTCGGCGATGACCTCCAGCGCGGCGGGGGTGCGCAGGGTGACCTCGAGCACCGGCAACCCGCCCGCGACCAGGGCGCGGGCCAGGGGGGCTGCGTCCGCCGGGTCCTCGACCACCAGCACCGGGATCACCGGGGCAAGGCGGCAGAGCCCTTCGAGTTGCTGGCTGGCTTCGCGTGGGGTCATGTCGCGGTCTCTCCGGGTTGGGGCAGGCTGGAGGCGCCGGTGGTGGCCGGGCCGACGGCCTGCCGGAACAGGGTGAACAGTTCGCGCCCGAGGCCGTGATCGCTGGCCGACAGGTCGGGCGTGACGGGCGCGCGGGTGTCGAAATCCCCGGCCAGGACCTCCAGCCGCCCGGCCGGCGCGTCGAGCCGCACGATGTCGCCGTCGCGCAGCTTCGCCAGCGGCCCGCCCTCGGCGGCCTCGGGGCTGACATGGATGGCGGCGGGCACCTTTCCGCTGGCCCCCGACATCCGCCCGTCGGTGACCAGCGCCACCCGCAGCCCGCGGTCCTGCAGCACGGCGAGGGTGGGGGTAAGCCCGTGAAGCTCGGGCATGCCGCAGGCCTTCGGGCCCTGGAAGCGGACCACCACCACCGTGTCCTCGATGAATTCGCCGGCGCGGAAGGCGGCCTTGACGCTGTCCTGGTCGTGGAAGACGCGCGCGGGCGCCTCGATTACCTGCCGGTCCTCGGCCACGGCGGAGACCTTGATCACGCCGCGCCCGAGACTGCCGTCGAGGCTTTGCAGCCCGCCGGTGGGCTGGAACGGGTCGCCGGCGGGGCGCAGGATGCGGTCGTTCCGGCTGACCCGCGCGCCGGCCTGCCAACTCAGGCCGCCATCCGTCAGCTTCGGCTCCTGCGCGTAGGCGGCGAGCCCGTCGCCCGCCACCGTCACCGTGTCGGGATGCAACAGCCCCGCCTCCAGCAACTCGCCGATCATGTAGCCAAGGCCCCCCGCGGCATGAAAATGGTTCACGTCGGCCAGCCCGTTCGGGTAGACCCGCGCCATCAGCGGCGTGACCTGCGAGAGCCGCGCGAAATCCTCGGTCTCCAGCAATATCCCCGCCGCCCGCGCCATGGCGGGCAGGTGCAGCAGGTGGTTGGTGGAGCCGCCGGTGGCCATCAGCCCCACGATGCCGTTGACGAAGGCGCGCTCGTCCAGCACCCGTGCCGCCGGCCGGTAATCTCCGCCCAGGGCGGTGATCTCCAGCGCCCGCTGCGCCCCCGCCGCGGTCAGCGCGTCGCGCAGCGGCGTGTCGGGGTTCACGAAGCTGCTGCCGGGCAGGTGAAGCCCCATGAACTCCATCAGCATCTGGTTGGAATTCGCCGTGCCGTAGAAGGTGCAGGTGCCCGGCGCGTGATAGGAGGCCATCTCGGCCGCCATCAACTCGTCACGCCCGATCTCTCCGGCGGCGAAGCGCTGGCGCACCTTGGCCTTCTCGTCGTTGGGCAGGCCGCTGGGCATCGGCCCCGCGGGCAGGAATACCGCGGGCAGGTGCCCGAAGGTGGCCGCGGCGATCACCAGCCCCGGCACGATCTTGTCGCACACGCCGAGATACACCGCCGCGTCGAAGGTGTTGTGGGTCAGCGCCACGCCCGCCGCCAGCGCGATCACGTCGCGCGAGAACAGCGACAGCTCCATCCCCGGCTGGCCCTGGGTGACGCCGTCGCACATGGCGGGCACGCCGCCCGCGACCTGCGCCGTGGCGCCGACCTCGCGCGCGGCCTGCTTGATCAGGTCGGGAAAGCGGGCGAAGGGCTGGTGCGCCGAAAGCATGTCGTTATAGGCGGTGACGATGCCAAGGTTGGGCGCGCGTGCCCCGGCCAGCGCGTCCTTGTCGCCGCCCATCGCGGCATAGGCATGGGCCTGGTTGCCGCAGCTCAGATGCGCGCGGGCCGGGCCGGCCTCGGCCGCCCGTGCCATCCGGTCGAGATAGGCCGCGCGCGCCGGGCGCGAGCGCGCGACGATCGCCTCGGTGACCATGCGGACGGTTTCGTTGAGCGGCATGCCGGCCTTCCTGTGTGACGGGGCGTGGCCCCGGTATGCCCTGCTAGCGCTAACGAGGCAAGGAGAAAGCCGCCCGCGCGCCCGTCGCCCCCGATCCGGCGGCCAATCCGGGCCGCGGCGATGCCGGCGCGCGGGCATCTGCCCTCTTTTCGCGCCGCGGAGAAGCGACTAGGAGGAAGGCATGACATCTGCCTCGCTCCCCGCCGTGCGGCTCAAGCCCAAGGCCGACGCCCGCCACCTGCGCCACGGCTTCCCGTGGGTCTATGCCAATGAACTGGTCACCGACCGGCGCACCAAGAAGCTCGCCCCCGGCACGCTGGCCGTGCTCGAGGATGACGCCCGGCGCCCCTTGGGCGTGGTGGCGGTGAATCCGGCCTCCAAGCTGATCTGCCGGATGCTCGACCGCGATCCGGCGGCGGTGATCGACAAGGACTGGCTGGCGGCCCGGCTGGCGCGCGCGCTGGAGATGCGCGAACGCCTGTTCGACGCGCCCTTCTACCGGCTGGTCCATGCCGAGGCCGACGGGCTGCCCGGCGTCGTGATCGACCGTTTCGGCGAGACTGCCGTGATCCAACCCAACGCGGCCTGGGCCGACCGGCTGATCGACCCCCTGGCCGAGGCGCTGGCCGAGGTCGCGGGCGTCACCGCCATCGTGATGAACGGCAGCGGCCGCGCCCGCGGCCTGGAGGGGCTGGAGGAACGCACCGAGATCCTGCGCGGCGCGGTCGAGGGCGCGGTCCCGGTGCCGATGAATGGCGCCACCTACATGGCCGACCTGCTGGGCGGCCAGAAGACGGGGCTGTTTTTCGACCAGCGCCCCAACCACGCCTTCGCCGCGCGGCTGGCGCAGGGCGCGCGGGTGCTGGACGTGTTCTCGCATGTCGGCGGCTTCTCGCTCGCCGCGCTGGCCGGGGGCGCGGTCAGCGCGCTGGCGGTGGACGGCTCGGCCGCGGCGCTGGAGCTGGCCGAGAAGGGCGCCCAGGCCAGCGGCGTTTCGGGGCATTTCTCCACCCGCAAGGGCGACGCCTTCGACGTCTTGGCCGCCCTGGGCGAGGAGGGCGCGCAGTTCGACGTGGTGATCTGCGACCCGCCCGCCTTCGCCCCCAACCGCCAGGCGCTGGAGGCCGGGCTGCGCGCCTATGAGCGCGTGGCGCGGATGGCGGCGCCGCTGGTGGCGCCGGGGGGCTATCTGGGCCTGTGCTCCTGCTCGCACGCTGCGGACCTGGGCAAGTTCCGCACCGCCTCGGCCCGCGGGATCGGGCGCGCGGGGCGGGCCGCGCAGCTGATCCATACCGGCTTTGCCGGGCCCGACCACCCGATGCTGCCGCAACTGGCCGAGAGCGGCTATCTCAAGGCGCTGTTCTTCCGGCTGGCCCCATGAAGGTGCTGCTGGACGCCTGCGTCCTGTACCCGACCGTGCTGCGCGAGATCCTGCTCTGCGTCGCGGGGCAGGGGCTGTTCACGCCGCTCTGGTCCGAGCGCATCCTCGAGGAATGGGCGCGGGCGGCGCGCAAGATCGGCCCCACCGGCGAGGCGCAGGCGCGGGGCGAGATCGCACTACTGCGCGCGAACTGGCCCAAGGCCAGCGTGCCCCCGCACGCGGGGCTTGAGGCGCGGCTGTGGCTGCCCGATCCGGCCGACGTGCATGTGCTGGCCGCGGCCATCGCGGGCTCGGCCGACCTGATCCTGACCTTCAACGCCGGCGACTTCCCCCGCTGCACGCTGGAGGAGGAGGGGCTGCGCCGCGACGCGCCCGACCACTTCCTGCTGGAACTGTGGCGCGAGGCGCCCGAGGCGGTGGCGGGTTGCGTGGCGCAGGTGCACGCCGTCGCCTGCCGCATGTCGGGCGAGGAGATGGATCTGCGCAAGCTGTTGAAACGCGCGCGCCTGCCGCGGCTGGGCAAGGCGCTGGCCGGGTAGCCAGGCCGGCAGAGTTGCGCGGAGCAGGCTTTTCGGGATAACGTTTACGTCACGTTAACCTCTGAGCCCCTGTCAGCGCGCGAGGTCCACTCATGGACGAAGGCGCCTTTCTCGAAGCCGTGGACCGGTGCTATTCGGCACTGGCGGAGCCGGACGGGATGGACGCCCTGGTCCGGTTTCTCTGCCGTCAGTTTTCGGCGCGCGCGGGCGATGTCGTAACCGAGGCTGTCGGCGCGCCGGTCATCCAGACCCACGGCAGCGCCGGGTTCGACGACAGCTTCCGAACCTCCTATGACGCGGACTTCCTCGGCGACAACCCCTGGGTGGAGACCCTGAGGCGCCTTCCGCGGGGACGGGCCCACGGGGAAGCGGCCGAAACCGACGACTACTGGGACTCCGCCTATTACAACGAATGGGTCCGGCCGCAGGGGCTGCGCCATTCGATCGGCGCGATCCTCGATGCCTCGCCCGAGCACCACACCTGGGTCGGTTTCGCGCGCGAGGCGGGGCTGTCGGGCTTTGGTGAAGAGGCCGAGTTTCTCGAACGGCTGATCCCCCATCTGCGCCGCGCCACGGGGCTCGCGCGGGAAATCTCCACGGCCCGGCAGCGGCATGCGGGCATCGCGGCGCTGATCGATATCCTCGATTTTCCGGTGCTGGTGGTCGATCGCGTGGCCCGGCTGATCGAGGCGAACCGGGCCGGGCAGACCCTGCTGGACCAGCCGGGGCCGTTATGGCTGAGCGGGCAGGGACGGATCAGCGCGCAGGGGGCCGCCGGAAACGCCGAGTTGCGGGGCGCGATCGCGCGGTCCGGTGCCGTGATGGCCACGCCCGAGTCCGGCTGCCCGGCGGCAGTCCTTCTCGACCCGCCCGGAGGGCCGGCCCTGGTGGTCGACGTCTTGCCGCTCCGCTGCGATCTGACCGGCTATTCCGGATCAGGCTGCGTCGGGCTGTTCGTCCACGATCTGGCCGCGCGCCGCCGGCTGCATCTGCACGCGCTGGTCTCGGCCCATGGCCTGACCGAGACCGAATGCGATCTGGCGCAATGGCTCGCCTCGGGCCGCAGCCTGCGCGCCTTTGCCGAGGCGCGGGGCGTCGCGATCGGCACTGCGCGCTGGCACCTCAAGAACATCGAGCAAAAGACCGGTGCGCGCCGGGTAGAGGAACTGGTGGCCCTGATCCACCGCAGCGCGTTGCCGCTGCGTTTCCGGCCCGGAGACGGCATTCGGTGAACAAGCGCTGTCGCCTCCCAGGTGGGAGGGGGCGGCGCATTTTCTCCACTGTATAGTGGTGGCTTCCCGCCGCCGATGTGTCGCGGTCGGGCACCACATTTCAAGAACACCACATTTCAAGAAATGGAGGAATCCATCATGTCGCCGAAACCTTCCCTTCGCTCATCCGCATGGATCTTGGCCGCGGCCCTGATGTGCGCTGCGCCGCTGGCCGCCCAGGACATCCCGGAAAAGAAACGCACCAACGCCGGGCTGTATCTGGACGTGTCCCAAGCCGTCGAGATGCTGCAAGATCCCGAGGTGGTCTTCGTCGACGTGCGCAGCCGCGCCGAGGTGGCCTTTCTCGGCCTGCCCACCCGGGTGAACGTGCATATCCCCTATATGCAAGCGCCCATGATGCCCGAGTATGACGCCAAGAAGCACACCTACAACCTGGAACTCAATCCCGATTTCTCTCTGGATTTCAAGGCCTATGCCGAGGCCAACGGGGTGGATGCAGAGACCCCGATCGTGCTGATGTGCCGCTCTGGCAGCCGCAGCGCGCTGGCCGCGAACCTGTTGGCCGAGTTGGGCTACAAGCAGGTCTATTCGCTGATCGAAGGCTATGAGGGCGACAAGGCCAAGGAGGGCCCGCAGAAAGGTCAGCGCGTGGTCAACGGCTGGAAGAACGCCGGTATGGAATGGAGCTATTCCATCAGCGAAAGCCAGGTCTACCCCGCCGACAAGATGTGAGGCGGCGCTGCCGTCTCAGGATCGCTGCCAGCGTGCCTCCAACGCTTCAATGGCGGCGACCCGGGCGTCGGTCTTGGGGTGGCTCATCAGCCAGGCCGGACTGACGCCCGCGCGCTGCTCGGTCAACGCTTCGAGTTTCCGGAACAGGGATTTCTGCGGGCCGGTGCCGATGCCCGATTTCGCCAGCAGCGCGGCGGCATAGGCGTCGGCCTCGTATTCGTCGCCGCGCGACAGGCGGGCGGCCAGCATCGTGGTCAGCATGTTGGCGATATAGACGCCGACGCCGGGCAGGATGCGAGCGAAGATCATCGCCAGCGCGGTGCGCAGCGCGTTCTGCCCCGAGAAGTCGATCATCCTCCGCCGCGAATGGCCCAGGGCCACGTGGCCCAGCTCATGCGCGATGACCGAGGCCATCTCCTCGGCCGAGACCTCGCCGTTCTGGTATTTCCGGTAGAAACCGCGGGTGATGAAGATGCGCCCGTCCGGCGCGGCCAGCCCGTTCACCGGGTCGATCTCGTAGATATGCACCTTGATCCGCGGCAGCTCCAGCGCGGCGGCCATGCGGTCGGTGAGCTGTTTCAGGCGGGCATCGGCCAGCTCGGTCGAGCGCGCGTCCAACTCGCGCCCGGTGCGCCAGACCGAGAAGCGGTACATGGCAAGGGCGTAGAGGATGGCCAGCAGGATGGGCGTCAGTTTCAGCATGGGGCAAATATGGGGGCGCGGGACGTCGGGGGCAATTACTCAGGGCCTGATCGGGCGCGGCAAACCGTCTTGGCGTGACACCGGGCGTGTCTTACGCCCTCCGCTTTCGGGGGAGCGCCTAGCGGCCCAGTTCCTTCATGCCGCGTTCGATGCCTTCCAGCGTCATGGGCACCATGCGGCCCTCGAAGATCTCGTCGATCATGCCCACCGACTGGGTATAGCGCCATTGCCGCTCGGGCAGGGGGTTGATCCACAGGTGCTCTGGCCATTGCTGCCGGGCGCGCTGCAGCCAGACCTGGCCGGCCTCCTGGTTCCAATGCTCGTTCGCGCCGCCGGGATACAGGATCTCGTAGGGCGACATCGAGGCATCACCTACGAAAATGCATTTGTAATCAGACCCGTAGGTGCGAAGAACCTCGGCCGTGGGGGTCTGTTCGCTCCAGCGCCTTGCGTTGTCGCGCCAGACGCCCTCGTAGAGGCAGTTGTGGAAGTAGTAATATTCGAGGTGCTTGAACTCGGACCGCGCGGCGGAGAACAGCTCTTCGACCAGCTTGATGTAGGGGTCCATCGAGCCGCCGACGTCCAGAAACAGCAGCACTTTCACCGCGTTGCGCCGTTCGGGGCGGGTCTGCACGTCGAGATAGCCGTGATCGGCGGTGGCGCGGATGGTGCCCTCCAGGTCCAGCTCCTCGGCGGCGCCGTCGCGGGCCCAGCGGCGCAGCCGTTTCAGCGCCACCTTGATATTGCGCGTGCCCAGCTCCACCGTGTCGTCGAGGTTCTTGAACTCGCGCTTGTCCCAGACCTTCACCGCGCGCTGGTGGCGGCTTTCGTTCTGGCCGATGCGCACGCCCTCGGGGTTGTAGCCATAGGCGCCGAAGGGCGAGGTGCCGGCGGTGCCGATCCACTTGTTGCCGCCCTGGTGGCGGCCTTGCTGTTCCTTCAGCCGCTCCTTCAGCGTCTCCATCAGCTTGTCGAAGCCGCCCAGCGCCTCGATCTCGGCCTTCTCCTCGTCGCTGAGATGCTTCTCGGCCATCCTGCGCAGCCAGTCCGCGGGCAGGTCCACGGCCTCGAGCACCTGCTCGAAGCTGAGGTTCTCCACCCCCTCGAAGGCCTTGGCGAAGGCCTGGTCGAAGCGGTCAAGATGGCGCTCGTCCTTCACCATCGCTGTGCGGGCGAGGTAGTAGAAGCCCTCGATGTCGTAGGTCACCAGGCCGGCCTGCATGCCCTCGAGAAACCCGAGATATTCGCGCAGGCTGACCGGGATGCCGGTCTCGCGCAGGGTTTCGAAGAAGGGCAGGAACATCGGCCTACAGCGCGCGCTCGATGAAGATGGTGATGAACATGCCGATGATGCCGAAGACGATGGCATAGGCCACCGCGTATTGCGCGATATCGGCCCGTTTCCCCTTGCGCCGCTTGGCGAGCATGCCGCCCCAGAGGGCGCCGAGCAGAAGACCTGCGATTACGATCATGTGCGTCCTTTCGGGCTGAGCGCGGCGATCTCTTTCAGGCGGCCGCGCACTTCGCTGTCTGGCCCGAAGCCATAGCGTGCCCAGCCGAGGCTGTCGAGGCGCACCGCCCGCGCCTCCGACGCGCGGCCGAGATCCTCCAGCGCCTCGGCCTTGATCATCAGAAGCGTCGCCAGAAGCGCCGCGTTCTGGGCGCCCATCGCCGGCGAGAGGTTGCGGTTGGCGATCTGCAGCGCCGCCTCGGCCTGGCCGGTGGAGAGCGAGAACGCCGCCATGTGCATGGCCACATGCGCCGCCTGCAGCCGGGTGTCGGAATCGGCGGCATAGATCTGCCCGGCCTGCAGGAAGGCGGCCAGCGCCGCCTCGCCGTCCACGGGCAGGGTCAGCCGCCCCAGCGCGAACAGCGAGAAGGCGGTGCGGTTGTCGGTCCAGCCCTCGCGGGCGGCGATGCGCACGGCCTCTTGCGCGGCGGCGCGCCGGCGCGAAGGCAGCGTGCCGGGGCCGAGCGCG
>JBNGCX010000038.1:0-38591 GCA_049974865.1 Paracoccaceae bacterium | reverse complement strand
CGCGCCCGGCCGGGCGCGTCTTTTTTCGTGCCTTGGCTTTGCCGGCCGTCACTCCAGGTCGCGGCTGGCCAGCGCCCGGTTGATTTCCTGGCGCACTAGCTTGCGCACGTTGCGGGTGATGCGCTGACCCATCTCGCCCTGCAGTTCCCGCCGGACGATATCCGCCACCATGTCCCGCAGCGCCTCTTCGTCGAGCACGGCCTCCTCTGCGCCCGGCTCGGGGGCCTCGGCGCCGTGCTCGGCCTTTTCCTCTTCGTCGCGGGCCGCCACGCGGGCCAGCGGCACCGTTTCCGGGGCATCCTCGCTGCCGTCCGGTTCCCAGTCGCCGCCGCTTTCGGCCACCGCGGCCTCCAGTTCGGCAACCCGTTCGCGGAGCGAGCTTTCATCCCAGACCTCCGTCGCCGGTTCGGTCGAAACCGCCTCGGCCGCCGCGGCGCGGATGAAGGTCGGCAAGGCATCCTCGGCGCCCGCTTCGGGGAGCGGGGCGCCCTCGGGGTCCGGCGCCGCCTCCTCCTCTGCCGCGGCAGGCGCGCTGTTCGCCTCGTCGGCCACGCGGAAGGCCGGCGTCAGGACCAGTTTTCCGGGTTGAGACGGCATGTCCGCCGCCAGGGGCGCGCGGCCCCCGGGCTCTTCCGACACCAGGCGTCGAATCGACGACAGAACGTCCTCGATATCTTCGGTCTTCACGGGATCGGACATGGAAGCCTCATCTCAACAACACAGGTATGGTAGCGCGAGCGGCAGCGTCACACAACAACTTGCGTGGTTATTGGGTCTTCCCAATGCTCTCCAGCACGCGGTCCAGATGCGCGCCGCGCGGGCTGAGAGGCGCCGATTTCACCGTGTTGTAATAGGCTTCGGGGTCGTAGGTGGGGATGCCCAGCTGCAGGTGATCCACCGTCAGCAGCCCCATCGCGGCCAGCACCGAGTAGATGGCGATATACTGGTTCGCCTCGGCCTCGATCCGGGCGGCGCGGGCATCCAGCAGGTCCTGCTCGGCGTCCAGCACGTCCAGCGTGGTGCGCGAGCCCAGCTTGGCCTCTTCCTTGGTGCCCTCGAAGGCAAGCCGCGCGGCACGGATCTGTTCGTCGCTGGACGAGATCTGGGCGCGGGCGACGGCCAGGTTGGCCCAGGCGTTGGCCACCGACTGCTCGACCAGCCGCACCGTCTGAAGAAGGCGCGAGCGCGAGGCCTCGCGGTTGTTCACCGCCTGGCGCTCCAGCGAGATCAGGCGGCCACCCTGGTAGATCGGCTGGGTCAGTTGCAGCGACAGGGTCGAGGTGTCGTTGCCGTGATCGTCGACGCTGAGTTCCGCGCCCGCGCTGATCGAGGGGCGCCGCGCGGCCTTGGCGCGGGCGACGTTCAGCTCGGCCAGGGTCACGTTGTGCTGGGCGGCGATGATGTCGGGATGGGTGCGCAGGGCGATGTCGCGCGCGGCCTTCTGCGAGGCGGGCAGCTTGGGCACGCGGGGGGCGCCGGCGATCGTGCCGGGGTAGCGGCCCACGGACAACTTGAAGGCCTCGCGCGCGGTGGCCAGGTTGCCCTCGGCGGCGACCAGCCCGCTGCGCGAGGCGGCCAGCGCGGCCTCGGCGATCGAGACGTCGGTGCGGGTGACCTCGCCCACCTCGAAACGGTCGCGCGCGGCGCGCAGTTCCTGCTGGATCAGGCGCACGTTGCTCTGGCTCAGAGCCACGTTTTCCATCGCGCTGCGCAGCTGCATATGCGCCTGGACCGCGCTCAGCAGCACGTCCTGCTCAAGGCTCACCAGGTCCGAGCGGGTGGCCAGCACGGCCTCCTTGGCGGACTCGATGGCCAGCTTGTTGGCGCCGCCCTCGTAGAGCGACAGGCTTGCCGACAGGCTCAGCGAGGCGGAGCTGCCCGAGGCCCGGGTGTCGCTTTCCAGATGCGTGCCGCGCGCCACGAAGCTGATCACCGGGCGCAGGGTGGAGACGGCCTGGGCCACATCCTCGTCCGCGGCCCGCAGCAGGGCGCGATTCTGTTCCAGAAGGTCGCTGTTCTGATAGGCCGAGATCAGCGTATCCGTCAGCGTCTCCGACTGCGCGGCCCCGCCGGACAGTCCCATCGCCAGAACACCTGCCATTGCACTGCGTAGAATTCGGCCCATCGTCTTCTATCCCTGTCCGGCGTTGTTATGCAGGGCCCGCGGCGTTGCGCCAGCCCCGATCGCTTACAATGTGAAGGCGCGCTGCCGTTCGAACCCCGGCAAGACCGGCGCGCCGGCGTTGAAGGCAAAGCGCCAGTTGATCTCGCCGTCGATCTTGTAGCCCACGCGGCAGGCGCCCAGCGCCCCCTCCATGAACAGCGCGGCGATGCGGCCGCCCTCCTTGACCTGGTCCAGCACCGCCTGCGGCATGTGCTCGACCGCCCCCTGCAGGACGATCACGTCATACGGGCCGTGCTTGGCGGCGCCCTCGGCCAGCGGCCCCTCGATGACGGCGGCGTTGTCGACGCCCTCCTGCGACAGGGTGGCCTGCGCCTCGGCCGCCATCTCGGCGTCTTCCTCGACCCCGATCACGGCCTCGGCCAGGCGCGCGATCACCGCGGTGGAGTAGCCCAGCCCGCAGCCTAGATCGAGCACCAGCTCGTCAGGCTGGATGGCGAGCGCATCGAGCATCTTGGCCAGCGTGCGCGGCTCCAGCATGACGCGGCCGCCGCCGAGGTCGAGATTGTTGCCGGCATAGGCTGCCTCGCGCTTGGGCGCGGGCACGTAAACCTCACGCGGCACCGAGAGCATCGCCTCGATAATCGGGAATTTCGTCACATCGGAAGGGCGAACCTGGGTGTCCACCATCGTGCGGCGGCGGGCGACATAATCTGGCATGAACCTAAACTCTTCGGTCTAGTTAAAGTCCTATCTGTCATGCCACAGAAACCGGGACACGGCAACACGTCGCAAACTCTCCGGAACCGCTTGCGCCCGGATTTTCCATGCGCTATGCCCTGCACCACTCTGGCGAGTTGGCGGAGTGGTTACGCAGCGGATTGCAAATCCCGCCTGTTTCCCGGCCAAAACAAAGACTTCACCGAAAATCGTTATCAGGACAAAGCCCGAACGCAGGGTGAACCTGATAACAGCGCAAATCCCCGAAAATCTCGCGGGTCTTTCGGCCAGCGTATTCGCCCTGAATACAAGAGCATGTCGCGGATGTTGGGCTATTGCCTGACCCTCGGCACGGCCGACGCCTGGTCAGGCTTCACCTTCGTGGCAGCGGCCCGTCTCTCTGAGGCCAAGCGCGCTGCCCTCGCCTTTGCCTCACTGAACTCCCTCGAACCGGAACACGCGGAAATGACGGCGGCGGCGTCCATCGGCTTGGCTGGTGCCCCACTGCCCTCGTTCCTTGGCGGCATGGAGGATGCGAGACTCTGGGCGTCCCATGCCTCCCGGTCTGAACTCAAGGCATACGCACTTGCCGCCTATGAGGCGATGAGCGCGGCCGATCAGGCGGCATTCTTCCGGCACATCAGCGAAGTGGAGGTAGCGGCATGAAGATGCTTGTTGACCGCGATGCGAACGGCACGGAACTTCCCTTCAACGTCGATGATCTGAAACTGTATCTGCGCGTCGATTTTTCCGACGACGATGTGACTATCACCAACATCGGCAAAACCGCAGCGGCCGAGGTCGAGCAATTCGCCCAGGTCGCGTTGCTGATGCAAACGATCCGCGTGACGATCTTCGATCCCGGCCAGGAAGACTGCCTGCGGCTGCCCATTGGGCCGGTGTCTGACGCAGACGTGCCCACCGTTACCATCGACGGCGAAGCGTTCACCGCGTTCGAGTTTGTCGGCGGGCACCGGGCCGTGATCCGCTGGCAGGATGCCTACTTCGACCTGACCCCGAGCCGGATCGACATCGAATACCAAGCGGGGTTCGGAGCTACGGCAACCGACATCCCGGCCGATCTGTCGCAAGCCCTCATGGATCAGGCCGCGCTGCACTATGACGGCCGGTCCCCCATGGACGCAAAGTCCCTCACCACGTCGCCGCACATGGCGCGCATTGGGGCCAGGTATCGCGGGGTGCAGCTATGACCGACCGCGAGCTGGATGAAATCCTGACGTTCCGCTGGCCCATCGTCATGCGGCGCGTGATGGCGGACGGCAGCGACGAATGGCTCAAGGGCTTCGTCAAGTCCATCGCCAGGCACGGCAAGCGCCCGTCTTGGCGTCCATCCCAAAAGCAAGAGCAGATCATGCGGCGTCTGGTGTCCGAGCTGGGCACAGCGCCCGCGCCTGACTTGGAAGTAATCGAGAGGTGAAGAAGCGGCGACCCTGCGCGCCACCATACGCAGGGCCACAAGTGGTGGTTCGGGTCAGCAACGGTGGCACCACTTGTGGGCCAGCCTACCACGGGCGGGATCATAGGCAAAGGGCAGTCCGAAAGGCCGAAGCCCGATCCCCGGCGGCGCGCTCAGCCGTCGCAAGTAGCGGCCGACCGACTGGCAGGAGCGCATGACCAGTTGGGCCCAAAGCGATGGACCGGCTCCGTTGAGCAGGACCAACACGCGGAGGGCATGGGGACTACCACGCCACGCGGCGTGGGCAGTCGTCCTATGCCCTTCGCTCCGAACCTCACCATTGAGCAGGTGGGAACAGAGACACGGTTGAACAGAGAGATACGCGAGCGTGAGACGATGACAGAGGCGAAGAAAAAAAACAGGCAATGGCGCAAGGCGGACGGCTCGAAGCTGCCGCCGAAGCCGACCGTCGCCGCGCCCGAGATCATTGGTCAGGGCGATCTTTTCTCTGCATCTGGTCCCAATGCCGCGACTTTGGCGAATACGGGAAACCGTACTCCCAAGTTTTCCTTTTTCGCGCCCGGCGGCGATCTGGAAACCGCGCCCGCTTCTGAAAGAGCTATGCGCTTCATGCATAGCCTGCGCATCCCCGAGGGTCCGAACGCCGGAAAGCCTGTTTCGCTCGCACCCTTCCAGCGCCAATTCATCGAAGGCGCGATGGCCGACGACACCGCCAACGCCATTCTCAGCATCGGGCGCGGCAACGGCAAATCCGCGATCACGGCCGGGCTGGCGCTTGGCGGCCTGGTGGGCGTCTGGGACCGCCAGCCGCGCCGCGAGATCGTCGCTGCCGCCAGGACGCGCGATCAGGGACGCATCATCTGGGACTTCGTGGCCGGGTTCGCCGCCACGCTGCCGCTGGAACTGCAAAAGCGGCTGATCTATCGCCGTGCCCCGCGCCTCGAAATCGAATACGAGGGCGACGGCGGCGGGCACGTCCTGCGGGTGATCGCGGCAGATGGCAAATCAGCCCTCGGCGGCGCGCCGACCATGGCGATCCTGGACGAGCGCGGGCACTGGGCGCTGGATCGCGGCGACGAGTTGGAACACGCGCTGCTGTCCGGCCTCGGCAAGCGCGCAGGCCGGGCCTTCCTCATCAGCACCAGTGCCAGCGACGACACGTACCCATTTTCCCGGTGGATCGACGATCCGGCCCCCGGCTCCTACGTCCAGGAACACCGCCCCGCGCCCGGCCTGCCGGCCGATGACCTGGAATCGCTGCTGATCGCCAACCCAGGTGCGCCTCACGGCATCGGCGGTTCGCTTGAATGGCTGGAAGCTCAGGCGAAGCGCGCTATTGCCCGCGGCGGATCGAGCCTCACAAGTTTCCGCCTCTACAACCGCAATGAGCGGGTCTCGGGCGAGGCGCGCGACCTGCTGATCACCCTCGATGAATGGCTGGAATGCGAGACCGACAGTTTGCCGCCGCGCGAAGGTGGCGTGGTGATCGGGATCGACCTCGGCGGCTCGGCCTCGATGACGGCAGCGGCGTTCTACTGGCCCGAGACCGGGCGGCTCGAAGCCTTGGGCACGTTCCCTTCCATGCCCAGCCTGTTGGACAGGGGGCAGGCGGACGGGGTGGCCGGGCGCTATGTCGAGATGCACGAGCGCGGCGAGCTTTCCGTCCTTGGCGACAAGACGGTGCCGGTGGCGTCATGGCTAACCGAGGTGATGCGCCATGTCGATGGTGCGCCAGTCGCTGCGATCACGATGGACCGTTACAAGCAGGCCGAGCTGGGCGAGGCGATCACGCGGGCGGGCATCCGGGCACCATTGGTCTGGCGTGGGCAGGGCTTCCGCGATGGTGGCGAAGATGCGGAAAGGTTCCGCCGCGCGGTTTTCGACGGGCAGGTGAAAGCCCGGCCGTCGCTGCTGCTGCGCTCGGCCTTCGCGGACACGGTTTGCCTGCGTGATCCGGCCAACAACATCAAGATTGCGAAAGCCCGTTCCACCGGCCGCATCGACGCTGCGGCGGCGTCCGTTCTGGCCGTCGCTCAGGGCGCGCGGATCGCGGCGCAACCGAAAGCCAAGGTGAGGGCGGTATGGGTGTGAGGCGTGATCATCATCGCTTTTCCAGGCGCGTGACCCGGACCAAACGGTGGAAGGCGCTGCGGATGGATATCCTCGAACGTGACGGCTTCCGCTGCCGGTCCTGCGGCTGCGGCGGGCGGCTTGAGGTCGACCACATCAAGCCGGTCAGAACGCATCCCGAGCTGTCCTATGACCCCGGCAACCTTCAGGCGCTTTGCCCGAGTTGCCACACCCGGAAAACACGGATCGAGTGCGGGCATCCCCCGCCCCGAGAAGACCGCCAGGACTGGCGGCAAGCGGTCGAGTCGCTGTCGCGGCCCGGCAAAGGCAGCATCACGCAGAAGGAAACGAAAGATGCTTGAGAGTGTGAAGATCGCTCGGCGGCAGTCGGAAATCCGGCAGTCGCTGGCAGAGCTGGCGGGCAAGGAAAGCCCGTCCGAGGATGAAGTCCGCAAGATGGACGAGCTGGACCGGGAGTATCGCCAGAACGAGACCCGGTATCGCGCGGCCCTGATCGCGGAGGACACCGAACGGCGCGAGGCGGGCGGCGAGCTTGAGACCCGCTCAGCGCAGGAATGGGCAGAGATGATGGCCGGGTTCGAGATGCGCCAGGTCGCGCTGGCCCTCGATGAAGGGCGGCAGCTCGACGGCCAGACGGCCGAGATCGTGACCGAGCTGCGCAGCGCGGGCGGCTTCCGGGGCATCCCGGTTCCGTGGCAGGCGCTCGAAGTCCGGGCCGGTGAGACCATCGCCAGCGGCACCCCGGACCCGGTCCAGACCCGGCCCATCATCGACCGGCTATTCCCCGACAGCGTGGCGGCGCGCATGGGGGCGCAGATGATCAGCATCGACATGGGCGCAATCGAATGGCCCGTGACCACCTCGGCCGTCACGGCGGGTTGGGCGGACGGCGAGACGGCCAACGTTGCCGGGCCGACTACCTACGCCACCACCGACCGCGCCATGTCGCCGGACAACAACCTCGGCATTCAGATGCGGATCACCCGAAAGACCCTGAAACAGTCGGGCGCGGCGCTGGAACAGGCGGTGCGGCGCGACATGAGCGGGGCCATGGGTGCGGCGATGGATCAGGCGGCGTTCCTCGGCACTGGCGCGAACGGCCAGCCGCTGGGCGTGATCGCCGGTGCCGCGACCTACGGCATCACCTCCACCGCCGTTGACGCCGCCGCCGATTGGGCCGCGTTCCGGGCCGCCGTCACCCGGTTCATGACCGCCAATGCCGCCGGATCGCCGGACGCGGTTCGGGCGCTGATCCGCCCCGAGCTGTGGGACTACATGGACGGGGTTTACATCGACACCGGCACGGCTGTTACCGAATGGGACCGTCTGGTGAAGAACATCCCGGCGGGCAACATCGCCATGACGAACAACGCCATTGCGGCCCCGTCCGGCACGCCCTCGGCCACCTCGGCCCTGCTGACCACCGCAGCAGGCGGCGTGGCCCCGATCTTCATCGGCGCATGGGGTGCGGTGGACATGATCCGCGATCCCTATTCGGACGCGCAGTCCGGCGGGCTGCGGATCACGGCGCTGGCCACGATGGACGTGACCGTTGCGCGCCCGGCTCAGCTCGAACTGCTGACCGGCTTGCAGGTGGAATAAGATGCTCTGGGGCGCTGAGCTGGGCGGCCTTGAGCTGCGCACCGAGGGCGGGGAAACCCGCCTTCGGGCAACCTTTCCTTACGGCCGGGCGGCGGTTCTGTCGGACGGTGGGCGCACCGGCAGGCCGCGACAGGAAGTCATCGCCGCCCGTGCCTTCGCTGACAGGATCGAACGCGGCGAGGAAATACATTTCCTGTCCGGCCACGACTTCAACAAGCCGCTGGCCTCGCGGTCGGCCGGAACCCTGACCCTGATCGAATCCGATGAAGCGCTTGCCGTGGAGGCGACGATCAGCGCCGACATGGCGGGCGTGTCCTACGTGCGGGACTTCCTCGCGGCCCATGCGGCGGGACTGGTGCGGGGCCTGTCGCCGGGCTTCCGGGTTCGGCCAGGCGGCGAGACGGTGGAGGAACGCGGGAACGCGATCCTGCGGACCATCCGCGCGGCCGATCTGATCGAGGTCTCGGCCGTCACCCGGCCCGCCTATCCCGATGCGCAGATCGAGGCCAGGAACTGGCAGCCCGTGGGCGAGGTCGCGCAGATGGTCGCCGCCCAGCACCACGCGATCAGATGGAGGTGACGACATGCTGTCATGGCTCATGAACAAGCTGCGCCCGATCGAGGAGCGGTCCAGCGGCTCGGGCTACACCGCCCAGGTCATCGCGGCGCGCGACAGCTACATCAGCGGGCGGCGCGGGGTGGCTGAGCTGACGGCCACGGTGCAGAGCTGCGTCAGCCTGTGGGAAGGCGGGTTCGCCATGGCGGACGTGACCGGCACCGACCTGCTGCCCCGGCAGACCATGGCGATGATCGCCCGCTCGGCCGCGCTGAACGGCGAGGCGGTGTTCCTGATCACAGACCTCGGCCTTGTGCCCGCAACCGATTGGGACGTGACCACCCGCGACGGCCGCCCGCGCGCCTATCGCCTGTCCATCCCCGAGGCCGGGGGCGGGCGCACCGTGACCGCCCTTGCGGCCGAAGTGCTGCACCTGCGGATCGGCTCGGACGTTGTGACGCCCTGGATCGGCACCGCACCGCTGCGCCGGTCGAGCCTGACCGGCGCGATGCTCCACGCCGTCGAGGCCGCGCTTGGGGAGACGTTCGAGAACGCCCCCCTCGGCTCGCAGATCGTTCCACTGCCGGACACCGGGGCCGACGACATGGCGACCATGCGCGGCGCATTCAAAGGGCGGCGCGGCTCTACCTTGGTGATCGAGGGCGTGGCCCAGGCGACGGCGGCGGGCATGAATCCACAGATCGGGCAGAAGCCTGATCAGCTCTCGCCGGATCTTTCCAGGAGCATGACGGCCGAGACGCTGGCCGCGGCGCGAGAGGGTATCCTCATGGCCTACGGCGTCTTGCCGTCGCTGCTGAACCGCTCGGCCACCGGCCCGGTGGTGCGGGAGGCGCAACGCCAGCTCTGCACCTGGACCTTGCAGCCCATTGCCGAGCTGCTGGCCGAGGAAGCATCGTCAAAGCTGGGGGCCGAGGTGCAGATCGACACGCTGCGCCCCCTGCAAGCCTTCGATGCTGGCGGGCGCGCCCGGGCCCTCTCCGCGATCATCAAGAGCATGGCCGAGGCCAAGGAATCCGGCATCTCGCCAGGCGATGTGTCCGGGGCGATGCGCATGGTGGATTGGAAGGAATAGGGCCTGGCCGTGCCCTGCGAGGTATTCAGCGAGCTACCTCGCCAAACGGCTGGGCCGGTCGCGGCCCGTTTTTTCATCGCGAAAGCGGCCCGGTTCAGTCGGAGAGTCCCGTCAGTAACCCCGACAGAGCGCGGCCTGTCGACCTCCTTATGGCAGGCGCGGCGCGGGGGCGGGAGCTACGGCCCGCCCCCTATCGCCTCATCCGTCGCCCGTTAGTCCTCCATCGGGCGCGGCACGCAATCAGGCAATCTCATTCAGGTGGCCCGCCCTCCCTATGACGGAGCGTTTCAATATATCCGACTCCCCTGGAAATATCGCGAAAAAGCTCATTCGGGTTCTTCCGCAAATCATCTAGGTTGCGAAGTAGAATGTGTTTAAGGTTCTTGTCAGGACAGAGTGAGAGCGCGAAACGTGCCTGCTTCTTTCGCTCCGAGATAGGCCGGGAGCTTTGAACTATTTCTGTGAATTCTGCGACGTACTGATGGAGTTGGTCTAGATACTCAGTCACGGGCGCCGACCTCAATTTTCCGAAGTCGTACCCCAGCCCCACCGCCGTTCTCGGGGATGAATTGGACACCTGCGGCCTCAAGAGCGGCGCGGATGACTTTGATAGCATCTTTCGATGGAGCTGGTGAGCCTATTCCTTCGGCCCGCTTGATTGTCATGCTTGAAAATCCCGCCAACTCTGCCAGGCGGGCTTGTGAAAGGCCCAGCAAAGCCCTTGCTGCGCGAAGTTGATCTGCGGTGACATTTTCTTCTTGTTCCAATTTAGAACATTCCCTATGTTCCCTTTTGGAACAATACCACAACAGGAGACCCTGACAATGACCAAAGAACGCGCCTGCGCGATCAGCCCCGCTGTGCCTGAAATCAACCGACGCACCGTCCTCCTGGGCACACCGGCCCTTGCCACGACCGCAGCGCTGCCCAGCGTTTCCAACGCGGCCACCATCAAAGAGCAGATCGAATACCACGCCAATAGCCTTGCGGAACTGCTGCGCAGCTACGCCCCTGACGGCGCTGGGTCGGTCGTGTGCCATGTCTCGGACAACTGGTATGATCGCCCCTCCGATGCAGCGCATTGGAACGCGAGCACCAGTTTCTTCCGCCTCGACCCCCTGCCGAACGGGCGCAGCCACTGGATCAGCGAGGGGACAAAGCACCTTGATCCGCGCTTGATGGAGTGGAGGTAGGCTCGGCGTCGATTGATGCTTGACAAAACATACCCAACGGAGCATTTTTCTAAAAAGTGCTCAAGAGGGCTCGTTATGAACCAGTTGAAGCTGAAGATCAGGTTTTCCACTGTGGCAACCGCAATTGACCTGACGCCGAAAGCCTTTCGGAACTGGCTCCAGAGGTATGATCTGCATCTGCTCAGCGACCACAAGACGCGAGGCTGGACCGATTTCACCTTGGGTGATGTGGCAGTGCTGGCGATCACCCGCGAGCTTGTCCGGTGGGGAATCGGCGTTGAAGCCGCAAACGAAATCGCCTTCATCGTCGTCAAGGATAGAGCGGGTATGCTCCTTGAGTATCGGAACACCCCGGCCGAGGCGATTTTCGCAGCACTGCAAGGATCGACGCTGTGTTTGCACTCGCCGGATGATCCTGACGGTCCTTACACCCTGCCGAACCCCGAAAGGGAGGGCTATTCCGCATCAGATTTTGATTCCTCCCTGTGGTTCAACCCACAGAACATTGTCGCTCGCGCCTTTCACCGGATCGACGCGCCGGAACTGAGTTCGGATCAGGAAGGCGAGTAATGAGCATCCGCCCTGCCCCCCTCTTTGCCGACGACAAGACCGCCGCGGATCTGTTCTGCATGAAGCGGGCAGAGTTTCGTCGGCTGGTGGAGGCAGGGCACCTGCCCGGCCCGCGCAACCTCGGCGGACTGGAACGGTGGGACGTGGAGGAACTGCGCCGGATCGCCTGCGGCGAGGCCATGGAAACCGGGGGGATGGAATGGTGAGAAAGCGCTATCTCCACGAGCCCAAGCCGGGTTTTCTCTACGTCCGCAAGGGCGGCAAGTATCTGGGCCGGATCACGGCACCGGAAGGGACGCCGGATTTCGACCGGCAGTATTGGGACATTCTCACGGGCCGCTCCATCGAGTGCAAAACCTCCTGGCGGGCGCTGATCGCCAGCTATCGCAGGTCCGACCGCTGGACGGCTCTCAAGCCGCGCACCCGCGTCGACTATGAAAAGGTGCTGCTCTACATCGAGGAAAAGAACGGTTCGAAGGACGCAACCCGGCTGATCCGCAAGGACGTGATCGCGGCAATGGAGAAAAACCGGCACCGCGTCCGATTCGCGAACTACATCCCGCAAGTCATGAGCGTCCTGTGTGAGCACGCAATCGACCTGGGCTGGATGAAGGACAACCCCGCGAAGGGCGTCCGGCGCCTGGCAACGCCCGACAGCAAGAAACAGCCGCATATCCCTTGGCCAGATTGGGCAGTGGAGAAGTGGCGGGCCGAGGCTGCCCCCCTGCCCCGCCTGATCTTCGAGATCGGCGTTGGCAGCGTCCAGCGGCCCGGAGACTGGCCGAAATTCCGCTGGGGCGACTATGACGGCGATAGCCTGCGCATCACCCAGGGAAAGACCGGAAAGGCGCTTTGGCTTCCCTGCACAGGCGCTCTGAAAGCGGCCCTGGACAGCGCCCCAAAGAAGGGGCTGACGATTCTGACGCGACCGGACGGCTCGCCAATGGATTACCGCTATCTCGCCCGCGTGATGCGCGAAGAACGCGAGCGGCTCGAACTCACGGCATATGACCTGCACGCGCTGCGCTATCGCGGCGTGATGGAGTTGGCGTGGGCGGGCTGCGATGACGACGAAATCGCCAGCTACAGTGGCCACAGCTCCAAGGACATGATCCGCAAGTATGCCGGGGAAGCCAGGCAGGTCATGCGCGCCCGTCAAGCTCGGGAGAAACGGCAGTGAACAGAACAGGCACAGAACAGAAACCTGATAACCGGGATGATAACCGCTTGACGCCACCGGCTCAGAAACATAATGAATGCAGCACTCTGGCGAGTTGGCGGAGTGGTTACGCAGCGGATTGCAAATCCGTGTACACCGGTTCGATTCCGGTACTCGCCTCCACAAATTTCCCGCACAGGCCCGGTCCGAACGCTTCGCACCGCGTTACGCCAACCTCACTGGTGGCGCAGCGCCTCGATCGGGTCCATCCGGGCGGCGCGGCGGGCCGGGAAGAAGCCGAACACCACCCCCACCGCCGCCGAGAACCCGAAGGCCAGCAGGATCACCCCCGCGTTCGGGGTAAAGGGGATCTGCAGCATCCGCGCCCCGAGCAGCCCGAATCCCAGCCCCAGCGCGATCCCGATCAGGCCGCCGATCAGCGACAGAACGATCGCCTCGACCAGGAATTGCAGCAGCACCTGCCGCTCGGTCGCGCCCACCGCCAGGCGGATGCCGATCTCGCGCGTGCGCTCGGTCACCGAGACCAGCATGATATTCATGATCCCGATGCCGCCCACCAGCAGGCTGACCGCGGCCACCGCCGACAGCAGCCCGGTCAGGACCGTGGTGATGCCGGTCAGCATCGAGGTGATCTGCTTCATGTCGAAGACGTTGAAATCGTCCTCCTCGCCGGGAGAGATGCGGCGGCGCTCGCGCATCAGGCTCTCGATATCGGCGCGCGCCTTGTCGGTAGAGATGCCCTCTCGCACCGCGGCGTAGATCACCGCCACGTCCTGGTTGCCGGCGATCCGGCGGTGAAAGGCGCGGATCGGGATCAGCACGAGGTCGTCCTGGTCGGTGCCGAAGCTCGAGGCCCCCTTCTCGGCCAGCACCCCGATAACCCGGCAGGAAATCTGCTTCAGCCGGATCATCTCGCCCAGCGGGCTGGCGTTGCCGAACAGCTCCTGCCGGACGGATTCGCCCAGGATGCAGGCCGCAGCCCCGCTGCGCAGCTCGCTCTCGTAGAACTCGCGCCCCTCGGCGATGCCCCAATTGGTGGCGATGAGGAAGCGGTTGTCGGTGCCGGTCACGGAGGTGGTGTAGTTCCGGTTGCCCGAGATCGCGGTCATCGAACGCGAATTCGCGGGCGTGGCCACCCGCACCGCCGGAAGCTGGCTCTCGATCGCCTCGACGTCCCTGAGGGTCAGGGTGGCCGCCGTGCCCCGGCCCCCGCCCGGCCCGCCGCCGCCCTGGCCGGGGCGGATCATCAGCAGGTTGGTGCCCAGCTTGGCCACGTCGCGCTCGACCTGCTCGGTCGATCCCTGCCCGATGGTGACCATGGCGATCACCGCGGCCACGCCGATCACGATGCCCAGTACCGTCAGGAAGGAGCGCAGCGCGTTGCGCAGGATGGCCTGCAGGGCCAGGCGCAGGGTCTCAACGAACATCCCGCACGCCCCCCTGCGCCGCGCCGTCGCTTTCCACCCGGCCGTCGACGAAATGGATCAGCCGATGCGCGTATTCCGCCATGTCGTGCTCATGCGTGACCATGATGATGGTGATCCCCTCGTCGCGGTTGAGCTGGGTCAGGAGTTCCATGATCTCGCGGCTGCGCGCGGTGTCGAGGTTGCCGGTCGGCTCGTCGGCCAGCACCACGTTCGGCTTGGTCACAATGGCCCGCGCGATGGCCACGCGCTGCTGCTGCCCGCCCGACAGCTGCGAGGGATGGTGATGCTCCCGCCCGGTCAGCCCCACCTTGTCCAGCGCCTCGCGCGCCAGTCCGTTGCGCTCGCGCCGCCGCATGCCCTTGTAGATCAGGGGCAGCTCCACATTGTCCAGCGCCGAGGTTCGCGCCAGAAGGTTGAAGCCCTGGAACACGAAGCCCAGGTAGTTGCGCCGCAAAAGCGCCCGCTGGTCGCGCGCCAGCGCGCCCACCTCGTGCCCCATGAAGCGGTAGCTGCCCGCGGTCGGCGTATCGAGGCAGCCGAGGATGTTCATCGCCGTCGACTTGCCCGAACCCGAGGGTCCCATGATGGCCAGGAACTCGCCCGCCGAGATGCTCAGGTCCACATCCTGCAATGCGCGCACCTCGGCGGCGCCCGTGCCGTAGGTCTTGGTGATCCCCGAAAGGGCGATCAGGGGGGGCGCGGCCTCGGTCATTCGGTCACGATGTCCACGACAACCCGGTCGCCCGGCGCAAGGCCGCCCTCTGTGATCTCGGTGACCATGCCGTCGGTCTCGCCGGTGCGGACCTCGACAGGCTGCATCTCACCGTCGCGCAGCACCCACAGGGTGCGCCAGCCTTCGGGGCTGACGGTCACACGCGTGGCCGGCGCAACGGAGGGGGGCTTGATCAGCATGCCCAGCAGGCCGCGGCCCTCGGCCTCGTCCTCCTCCGGCTCGGCCGGCGGGGCGAAGCGCAGCGCGGCGTTGGATACGGTCAGCGCCTCGTCGATCCGCTCGACGATGATGTCGGCGGTCGCGGTCATGCCGGGCCGCAGCAGCAGCTCGTCATTGTCGATGGACAGGATCGCCTTGTAGGTGACCACCCCGTCGACCGTTTCCGAGGCGTAGCGCAGCTCGGAAATCACCGCCGGGAAGCGGCGGGTCTGATAGGCCTCGACGGTGAACTCGGCCGGGTCGCCGACCTCGACCTTGCCGATATCGGCCTCGTCGATATCCACCCGCAGTTCCATCCGGCGCAGGTCCTCGGCGATGGTGAACAGCACCGGCGCCTGCAGCGAGGAGGCGACGATCTGGCCGGGATCGGCGTCGATATCCAGCACCACCCCGTCGATGGGCGAACAGATGCAGGCCTTGGCCAGGTTTGCCTCCTCGACCTTGAGATCGGCCTCGGCCACGCTCTGATCGGCCTCGGCGCTTTTCAACGCGGCCTGCGCGCGGGCATAGGCGGCCTCGGCGGCGCGGAAATCCTGCAGCGAAACGATTCCGCGCCGGTCGAGCTCGACCATCCGTTCGTAATTGTCGCGCGCCTCCTTCAGCGTGGCCTCGGCCTCGGCCACGCGGGCCTTGCGCGCGGCCAGCGAGGCGCGCGCGTGCTCGAGCGAGGCCTCCAGCTTGTCCGTGTCCAGCCGCGCCAGTTCCTGCCCGGCTTTCACGGTGCTGTTGTAATCGACCAGCACCTCGCGCAGCGTGCCGCTGAGCTCCGAGGAGATCTCGACCAGGTTGGTGGGTTCCACCGTGCCGGTGGCGGTGACGGTCACCACCACGGGCGCCAGCGCCGCCTCGACCGTTTCATAGCGCCGCTCGCCCTCGGACGAGCCGCCGGCCCACCACAGCCAGCCCCCGGCGCCCAGCGCCAGCAGCAGGACCAGCCACAGCGCGCGGCGGAGCGGGCGACGGGCGCTCCCGGCGCGGACGATGTCGTCGATATCGGTCTTGGGCTGGGTCATGGGACGGTCCGGCAGAAAGGTTTGCGCGCCCCTGATACCCGTTTCCGGCCCGGCACGGCCTTGATCCGAGTCAAGCCCGGCGCGATTGGCCGGGTGCCGCGACGAGGTCAGAGGGTCCGGGCGGGCGGGCGGGCGCTGCCCGGCGTGAACGACCGGCGGAACACAGGATCGGAGAGTCACCCTGCCCTGGCCTTCGGGCTGACCGCCCGGGCCGCAGCGCTTGCCACCCGTGCCCGCGCCGCGTAACCCTTTGGCAACCGTTCGAAAGCGAAAGCGCGCCCCTTGCTCCTCTACCGGCTCCTGCTGACCCTTGCCGCCCCTTTCATCGCGCTGGGCCTTGCCCGGCGCGACCGCCGCGCGGGGCTGGACGAGCGGCTGGGCGGCCACGGCCCCGGCGCGGCCCGGCGCGGCGCGGTGATCTGGCTGCACGCGGCCTCCAACGGCGAATTGACCGCGGCCCGGCCGCTGATCGACGCGCTGCTGGCGCGCGACGCCAGGCTGTGGCTGGTGATCACCTGCAACAGCGCCACCGGGCGGGCTCTGGCGCAGGGATGGGGGCTGCCCCGCACCGAGGTGCGGCTGGCCCCGCTGGATTACCGGCTTTGCCTGCGGCGCTTCCTGGGCAACTGGCAGCCCGACGCGCTGATCATCATCGAAAACGAGCTCTGGCCCAACCGCATCGCCGAAATGGCCCGGCTGCGCCGCCCGGTGCTGGTGCTCTCGGCCCGGATGTCGGAGAAAAGCGCGCGGACCTGGGCGCGGCTGCCCTGGCTCACCGGCCCGGTAATGGGCGGCATCAGCCTGCTCTCGGCGCAGGACGCGGGATCGGAGGCGCGGTTCCTGTCGCTGGGCCTGCCGCCCGAGCGGCTGGCCCCTGCCCTGAACCTGAAGACCGGCGCCGCGCCCGCCGCCGACAGCGCCGAGCTGGACCGGCTGCGCCCGCTCTTCCCGCGCGAGGCGACACTGCTGGCGGCCTCGACCCACGAAGGCGAGGAAGGGCCTATCCTGATGGGCTTTCGCCGCGCGCTGGCCCAGCGCCCGGACCTGCGGCTGATCCTCGCCCCGCGTCATCCCCGCCGCAGCCCCGACATCCAGGCCATCCTGCGCAAGCAGGGGCTGGGCTTTGCCCTGCGCTCGGCCGGAGAACTGCCCGAGCCCGAAACGCCGGTCTACCTCGCCGACACGCTGGGCGAGATGGGGCTCTGGTACGCGCTGGCGGGCACCACCTTCGTCGGCGGCTCGCTGGTGGACAGGGGCGGGCATACCCCGTTCGAGCCCGCCGCCCACGGCTGTGCCCTGCTGCACGGGCCGCATGTGGAAAATTTCGCCGAGGTCTACGCCACGCTGCAAGCCGAGGGCGGCTCGCGCTGCATCCGCGGCGCCGACGACCTGCTCGACGCCCTGCTGGGGCTCGACGATGACACCCGCGCCCGCATGGCCGGGGCCGCCGCGCGCGTGACCGAACGGTTGCATGACAGCGCCGGGCTCGCCCCCCTGATCGACCGGCTGGCCGCGCTGACCGGCGACACCAACCTTCGCGCCCCGCAAACAGGAGAGACCCCATGACCGCCCCCTATTTCACCCGCGACGAGCTGGAGGAGGCCGCGCGTCTGGTCTACACCCAGATGGCGCCGACGCCGCAATACGCCTGGCCCCTGCTGGCCGAGGCCGCGGGCTGCGAGGTCTGGGTCAAGCACGAGAACCACACCCCCACCGGCGCCTTCAAGGTGCGCGGGGGCATCACCCTGATCGATTGGCTGAAGCGCACGCAGCCCGACCTGCCCGGCATCGTCACCGCCACCCGCGGCAACCACGGCCAGAGCCAGGCGCGCGCCGCCACGGCCGCCGGCCTCACGGCCAAGGTCTACGTGCCACACGGCAACTCGGTGGAAAAGAACGCCGCCATGCGCGCCTTCGGCGCCGAGTTGATCGAGTTCGGCGCGGATTTCGACACCGCCCGCGAAGAGGCCATGCGGGTGGCCCGCGAAGAGGGGCTGTTCCCCGTGCCCCCCTTCCACCGCGAGCTGGTGCGGGGCGTCGCGACCTACGCCTTCGAGTTCTTTTCCGCGCAGCCCGATCTCGACGCGGTCTACGTGCCCATCGGCTGCGGCTCGGGCATCTGCGGCACGATCGCGGCGCGCGACGCGCTGGGGCTGAAGACGCAGGTGATCGGCGTGGTCTCGGAGAACGCGCAGACCGCGAAACTGTCGGTCGAGGCGGGCCGCATGGTCGAAACCGAAAGCGCCCGCACCTTCGCCGACGGCATGGCCGTGCGGGTGCCGGTGCAGGAGGCCTTCGACATCTATTCCAAGGGCGCGGAGCGGATCGTGGCGATCAGCGAGGAGGAAGTCGCCGAGGCGATCCGCCTCTACTACACCGGCACCCACAACCTGGCCGAGGGCGCGGGCGCCGCGGCGCTGGCGGCCCTGATGCAGGAGCGCGACCGGATGCACGGCAAGCGCGTGGGCGTGATCCTGTCGGGCGGCAATATCGACGCCGGCTGGTTCATCAGCGTGATGCAGGGCTGCCCGCCCAAGGTCTAGCCCAGCGGGTAGCGCGCCAGTTCCTCGTGGATGGGCCCGCCGGGGCGCAGGTCGGAGCGGTAGAGGCGAAAATCCCTCACCGTGAAGGGCGGCGCGGCGAAACTCGCCCGCTCGGCCACGGCCTGTTCCAGCCGGGCGCGATCAAAGCGGCCTGGGATCAGGCGGCCCAGTGTGACATGCGGGGTGTAGCGCTTCGAATCCGGCTCCAGCCCGGCGCGGCGGGCGGCCTGTTCCACCTTGGCCTGCAGATGCATGAGCGCCGGGGTCTCGCGCACCCCGGCATAGACCACCCGCGGCCTGTGCCCCCCGAACATCGCCACGCCCGACAGCGCCAGGTCGAAGGCAGAGGCCCTGATCGCGCCAAAGGCGTAATGCGCCTCTTCCAGCGCCGGCTCCTCGACATCGCCCAGGAAGGCCAGGGTCAGGTGCATGTTCTCGGGCGCCACCGGCTTAGTGACCGGCAGGCCCTGCTGCAGCAGGCGCAGCTCGAACAGGGCCTCGTCGGGCAGGTCGATGGCGACGAAGGCGCGGATCATGGGGCGGACCTCCTCTCCAGCACGTCCAGCCGCGCGCGCAGCTCGGGGCGCACCGGCCCCTCGCGCGGGGCGTCGCGCAGGGTGGTGAACCAATGCCCGGGCGGGGCGCGGCCCCGGCTGTGGCCTTCCCAGCGCAGGCCACGCAGCACGGCCGTTGCAGGCTCGGGCAGGCGGGCGGGAATGTCCAGCCCGTTCAGCGCGGCCCAAGCGCCCGTCCAAAGCCGTCCCACCGACCACGGGTTGTAGCCGCCCCCGCCCAGCACCAGGTAGCGCGGGCTGAGCGGGCGCAGCGCCGCGACAACCGCCCAGTGGGCGTTGTTGGACAGCGCCAGGCGCGACAGCGGGTCCTCCTCCACCGCGTCGGCGCCGCATTGCAGGACGATGGCGTCGGGGGCGAAATCGGACACCCGCGGCAGGATCAGCCGCTCCAGCACCAGCCGCATCTCGGCATCGTTAAACCCGCGCGGCACCGGCAGGTTGAAGGCATGGCCGCCCGCGTCGTCCTCCAGCCCGCCGGTGAAGGGCCAGCGCCGCTCCTCATGCACCGAGATCAGCAGCGTTTCGGGATCGCCGGCAAAGGCCAGCTCCACCCCGTCGCCGTGATGGGCGTCGATATCGACATAGGCGATGCGGCGCGCGCCTGCCCGGCGCAGCGACAGGATCGCCAGCACCGGGTCGTTGAGATAGCAAAAGCCGCTGGCGCGGTCGCGCAGACCGTGATGGGTGCCGCCCGCGGGGTGGTAGACGACCCCGCCCTCCGCCAGCAGCTCGCCCGCCAGCAGCGACCCGCCCGCGCCGGTGGCGGGGCGGCGGAACATCTCGGCAAAGACCGGGTTGGAGGCGGTGCCGAGGCCGTGGCGCGCGCGCACCGCCTCGCTGACCTGCTGCGCGGCCTCGGCGGCCTGCAGCGCCGCAATGTAGGCCGGGTCGTGGAACAGCGCCAGCGCCTTGGGCTTGGCCCGCGGACTGGCGCGGTACTGCCCCGGTCCCAGCCAGCCCAGCGCGCGGCTCAGGTCCATCACCGTCGACACGCGCGGCACCCGCAGCGGATGCCACGGCCCGTAGCTGGAGCGGCGGTAGATTTCCGAGCCGAGGAAGACCGGCGCGCCGCTCACTCGGGCAACAGCGCCTCGATGGCCCGGGTGATCTTGCGCGACATCGGGTTCACGCGCGCGCCCCAGCTGTCCACCAGTTCGCCCCCCGGCCCGATCAGCGCCTTGTTGAAATTCCAGCGCGGCGCGACCCCGTGCTCCGCGGCCAGCCATTTGTAGAACGGATGCGCCTGCGCCCCGCGGACATGGGTGATCTCGGTCATCGGCAGGTCGAGGCCGAAGGTGTTCTCGCAGAATTCCTTGACCTCCGCCTCGCTGCCCAGTTCCTGCCGGAAATCGTCGGACGGCACGGCCAGCACCACCAGCCCGCGCGCGCGGTACCGGTCGTAGAGCGCCTGCAGATCCTCGTATTGCGAGGTGAAGCCGCAAAGAGAGGCGGTATTGGCCACCAGCACCGGGCGGCCGGCCCAGTCCGCCATCCGAAGCTCCCCGCCGTCGATCGAGGCGAAGGTGAAAGGCCCGCGCGCCAGCGCCGGCATGGCCAGGCCCAGAAGGGCCGCGATCAGGATCAGCAATCGCATCGGCATCGGGCCTCCCTCCGGCCTTTGAACCATATCAGGACAGCTATCGCGTTGCCCGCAGGGGTCAAGCCCGCCCCTTGCACTTACCGGGCGGCGCCGCATATCCTTAGTGGAAAGGGACGAGCAGACAATTGGAACATCAACTCACCGCACCGCTGGCCGGGGCATCCGGCCTTGAGTCCGACGACGCGACACGCACGCAATACGCGGCGCTGTGCTATCGCGTGGTCAAGGACCGGGCCGAGGTGCTGATGATCACCAGCCGCGACACCGGCCGCTGGGTCATTCCCAAAGGCTGGCCGATCGAGGGGTTGAGCCCGCACAAATCCGCCGCGCAGGAAGCCTGGGAAGAGGCCGGCGTCGAGGGCAAGGTCTATGACCGCATGCTCGGGATCTATTCCTATCTCAAGCGCATGGACAAGGGCGACGACGTGCCCTGCGTGGTGGCTGTCTATCCCATCAAGGTGAAGACCCTGCACGACAAGTTCCTCGAGCGGGCCGAGCGCAAGCGCCGCTGGATGTCGCTGAAAAAGGCCGCCCAAAGCGTGCACGAGCCCGAACTTGCCGAAATCCTTCGGCATTTCAACCCGCACCGGCTGAAGGGCTGAGCGTCGCGGGAATTGATTTCCGCCGCCGGATGCGTATCTATCGCCTATCCCGCAACCCCTTGTGAGGCGTCCATGATCCGCTATGCGCTGAACTGCAGCGAAGGCCACGAATTCGAAAGCTGGTTCCAGTCCGCCGAGGCTTTTGACAAGCTCCACAAGGCGGGCATGGTCTCCTGCGCGGTCTGCGGCGGCACGAATGTCGAGAAAAGCCTGATGGCCCCGCGGATCGGCGCCAAGCCCGGGGCCGAAGCCCAGCCCCGGGCCGAAACGCCCGAGCGCCCGCTCTCCGCCCCGGCCCACCCGGCCGAGCAGGCGCTCGCGGCGCTGAAGAAGAAGATCGAGGCAATCTCCGACTATGTCGGCCGCGACTTCGCGCGCGAGGCGCGGCGCATGCACGAGGGCGAGGCGCCCGAACGCCCGATCTACGGCGAGGCGCGGCTCGACGACGCCAAGAAGCTGATCGAGGACGGGGTGCCGGTGGCCCCCCTGCCCTTCACCCCCGGACGCAAAACCAACTGAAGGATCGCGGATGACTGTCTTGATCACCGGCGCGACGCGCGGCATCGGGCTGAAACTGGCCCACGACTACGCGGCCGCCGGAGAGGAGGTCATCGGCACCACCCGCGGTGCCGTCCCCGACCTCCCCGGCGTGGACTGGCAGTTGCTCGACGTGACCGACCCGGCGTCCCACGAGGCGCTGGCCAATGTGCTCGACGCGCGCCCGATCGACCTGCTGGTCTGCAATGCCGGCGTCTACAAGGACAAGTACGAGAACCTGGCCGACGGCTATCCGCCGCAGATGTGGGCCGAAACTTTCGCGGCCAATGTCACCGGCGTCTTCCTGACCGTCCAGGCCATGCTGCCCAATCTGCAGGGCGCCCCGGCCCCCAAGATCGCAATCATCAGTTCGCAGATGGCCTCGGACACCCGCGCGCCGGGGGGCTCTTACATCTACCGCGCCTCCAAGGCGGCGGCGCTGAACCTGGGACGGAACCTGTCCACCGACCTGCGAGGGCTCGGCATCGCCGTCGGCATCTACCATCCCGGCTGGGTGCGCACCGACATGGGCGGGCCGCAGGGCGAGATCGATGTCGACGAGGCCGCCGCCGGGCTGACCCGCCGCTTCGCGGCGCTGTCGCTGGACAACACCGGCTGTTTCGAGACCTGGGACGGGCGGGAAATGCCGTATTGACGCGGCGGCTCTTGCCCTTGACCCGGCCTTCGCCTAGGAGAAGCCGGAATTTAACGGGGCAGACGGGACAGCCATGCCGCTTCTTGTGATGAAATTCGGGGGCACCTCGGTTGCCGATCTCGACCGCATCAGGAATGCCGCCGAGAAGGTCAGGCGCGAGGTCGAGCGGGGCTATGACGTGATCGTCATCGTCTCGGCGATGTCGGGAAAGACCAACGAGCTGGTGGGCTGGGTCGAGCAGACCTCGCCGCTGTTCGACGCGCGCGAATACGACGCCGTGGTCAGCTCGGGCGAGAACGTGACCGCCGGGCTGATGGCGCTGACCCTGCAGGAGATGGACGTGCCCGCGCGCAGCTGGCAGGGCTGGCAGGTGCCGCTGAAGACCACCTCGGCCCATTCCGCCGCCCGGATCGCCGAGATCCCGCGCGGCAATATCGACGCGAAATTCGCCGAGGGCATGAAGGTGGCCGTGGTCGCGGGCTTCCAGGGGATCAGCCCCGAGGGCCGGATCACCACGCTGGGCCGGGGCGGCTCGGACACCACGGCCGTGGCCTTCGCCGCCGCCTTCGGCGCCGAGCGCTGCGACATCTACACCGACGTGGACGGCGTCTACACCACCGACCCGCGGATCGAGGACAAGGCGCGCAAGCTGGACAAGATCGCCTTTGAGGAGATGCTGGAACTGGCCAGCCTCGGCGCGAAGGTGCTGCAGACCCGCTCGGTCGAGCTGGCCATGCGCTACAAGGTGCGGCTGCGGGTGCTGTCCAGCTTCGAGGACAACAACGAGAATTCCGGCACGCTGGTGTGCGACGAGGAGGAAATCATGGAACAGAATGTGGTTTCGGGCATCGCCTATCAGCGCGACGAGGCCAAGATGACCCTGGTCTCGGTCGCCGACCGCCCCGGCATCGCCGCCGCCATCTTCGGCCCGCTGGCCGAGGCCGGCGTGAACGTGGACATGATCGTGCAGAACATCTCGGAAGAGGGCCGCACCGACATGACCTTCTCCTGCCCGGTCAACCAGGTGGCCCGCGCCGAGGATGCGCTGAAAAAGGCCAAGGAGGCGGGCGAGATCAACTACCACGAGCTGGTGGCCGATACCGACGTGGCCAAGATTTCCGTGGTGGGGATCGGCATGCGCAGCCATGCCGGCGTCGCCAGCCAGATGTTCGACGCCCTCGCCCGCGAGGGAATCAACATCAAGGTCATTACAACCTCCGAGATCAAGATTTCCGTCCTTATCGACCGGAAATATATGGAACTTGCGGTTCAGGCCCTTCATGATGCGTTCGGATTGGAGAACGCAGCGGGATAAAGGGGGCGATGCCCGACGGACGTGAAAGCGAAAGCCGCAAGCTGCTGCGCCGCTTGCGCGACACCCTCGCCGAGGCCGGCGCAGGGCAGGAGCGGCTTGACCGCATCACGCATCTGATCGCCGATTCGATGCGCACCGAGGTGTGCTCGATCTACCTGTTCCGCGATTCCGAAACGCTTGAGCTGTGCGCCACCGAGGGCCTGAACCCCAGCGCCGTGCACCAGACCCGGCTGCGCGTGGGCGAGGCTCTGGTCGGCCGCGTCGCCAAGACCGCCCGCCCCGTCAACACCGGTGATGCCCCATCGGAAAAGGGGTTCCGCTTCATGCCGGAGACCGGGGAAGAGGTGTTTTCCTCCTTCCTCGGCGTGCCGATCCAGCGGCTGGGCGAACAGATGGGCGTCCTGGTCGTGCAATCGAAACAGGCCCGTGAATTCTCCGAAGACGAGGTCTACGCGCTGGAAGTCGTGGCCATGGTCCTGGCCGAGATGACCGAGCTCGGCGCCTTTGTCGGCGAGGGCGCGGCGCTGGCCGCGCTGCACCAGCGCCCGGCGATGTTCCACGGCGCCGTGGCGCAGGAAGGCGTGGCCGCCGGCCATGTCTGGCTGCACGAGCCGCGCGTGGTCATCACCAACCCCGTCGCCGACGACCCGCACGAGGAGCTGCGCCGCCTGCGCGAGGCGGTCGACCAACTGCGCGTGTCGGTGGACGAGATGCTGGACACCGCGCGAGAGGGCGACAGCGAGCAGCTCCAGGTTCTGGAAGCCTACCGGATGTTCGCCAATTCCCGCGGCTGGATGCGCCGCATGGAAGAGGACATCTCGCGCGGGCTGTCGGCCGAGGCCGCGGTGGAGAAGGAACAATCCGCCGCCCGCGCCCGGCTGCAGACCGTGCCCGACCCCTATCTGCGCGAGCGCCTGCACGACCTGGATGACCTGTCCAACCGGCTGCTGCGCATCCTGACCGGCCAGGGCGGCGAGACCGGCGCCGAGCTGCCCGCCGACCCGATCCTGATCGCGCGCAATATCGGCCCCGGCGAGCTGCTGGCCTATGGCCGGCGGCTGCGCGGTATCGTGCTGGAGGAGGGCTCGGTCGGCAGCCACGCGGCCATCGTGGCCCGCGCCCTGGCCATCCCGCTGGTCATCCACGCCGCGCGCATCACCACCGAGGCGCTGAACGGCGACCCGGTCCTGGTGGACGGCGAACAGGGCGTGGTGCACCTGCGCCCCGAGGACACGGTGGCGACCGCCTTCCGCGACAAGATGGCGATGCAGACCAAAGCGCTGGAGCGCTACGCCTCGATCCGCAAGGAACCGGCCGAGACCAAATGCGGCCAGCGCATCGCACTGCACATGAACGCCGGGCTTATGGCCGACCTGCCCTCGCTGGAGAACTCGGGCGCCGAGGGCGTGGGCCTGTTCCGCACCGAGCTGCAGTTCCTGATCAACTCCAAGATGCCCCGCCGGGGCGAGCTGGCCGCGCTCTACAAACGGGTGCTGGACGCGGCCAAAGGCAAGCGCGTGGTATTCCGCACGCTGGATATCGGCTCGGACAAGGTGCTGCCCTACATGAAGCGCCAGGACGAGCCCAACCCGGCGCTCGGCTGGCGCGCGATCCGGGTCGGGCTGGACAAGCCCGGCGTGATGCGGATGCAGCTTCAGGCCATGATCCGCGCGGCCGAGGGGCGGCCGCTGTCGGTGATGTTTCCCTTCATCGCCCAGTTCGAGGAATTCAAGGCCGGCCGCCAGGCCCTTCTGGACGAGCTGGAGCGCGAGGACAAGCTGGGCCACGTCCTGCCGGAAACGGTCGAGATCGGCGCCATGCTGGAAACCCCCAGCCTGGCCTTCGCGCCGCAGCAGTTCTTCGAGATGGCCGATTTCATCTCCATCGGCGGCAACGACCTGAAGCAGTTCTTCTTTGCCGCCGACCGCGAGAACGAGCTGGTGCGCAAGCGCTACGATACCCTCAATGTCAGCTTCCTGACCTTCCTGGAGCAGATCGTCGCCCGCTGCGCCGAGACCGATACCCACCTGTCCTTCTGCGGCGAGGATGCGGGACGGCCGGTCGAGGCGATGTGCTTCGCCGCCATCGGGCTGCGCTCGCTGTCGATGCGCCCGGCCTCGATCGGGCCGGTCAAGCACCTGCTGCGCCGGATCGACCTGCGCGAGGCGCGCGCGGTGATCAACGAGGCCTGCGCCAGCGGCGAGCAGTCGGTGCGCCCGGCGGTGCTGAGTTGGCTGCGCCAGCAGTATTAAACCCGTGACGGAATGAAACCGGTGACCGGTTCGAGCCCTTTGCAGGCTCTCGTGCTACGGGTATCGTGTGATCTTGATGCGCTACGCTCTATCCGTAACCTACGTCACCTCACTGGCGCTGACGATCGTCGTCGGTCTCAGATACGATGCTCTCTCGTCGGGCTTGGCTGCGCCCGGTCCCCAAGGTCCATTTTTCTGCAAAGAGCTGTTGAGTTCGGGTTCGGACGATGACGCGCTGGTAGCTGCCTTCGGTCTCTTCGCGATACCGCTTCTTCTGCGGGCTTTTCGATGGAATCGCGGCATCGCGGGGTTCGAGGTGGTCGCATTCGGTGTCTGCTTTGGTGCGACTTGCTTCGCACTCTGGCTCGCCAGCCTGGACTGCGCGTCGATCTTCTACACAGCATTCGTGGTTCCTGACCCTTTTTTGGCCGGAGCGTTGATTGCCCTGCCCGCATCTGCCGCCGCACTCGCTTGGCTTCGCATCAGTCAATGACCGCTTTGTCCCGCTTGCCGGACATTCAGGACCGCAGCATCCGCTGCTACTCCGCCCGTTCGACCTTGCCCGTGATCCCGTCCCACGCGCCCTCGGTCAGGGCGATGCCCAGCACCCGGTCCGGGTTGGTCGGCGGCGGCATCTCGACCCCCGTCAACCTTTCGAAGCCGAAGCGGCTGTAATAGGGCGCGTCGCCCACCAGCATCACCCTTTCCCACCCTCCGGCGCGGGCGCGGGCCAGCGAGTCCTGGATCAGCAGCGCGCCCAGCCCCTCGCCCTGGCGGGTCGGGTGCACGGCGATCGGGCCGAGCAGCAGCGCCTCGGTCGCGCCGCCCACGCGCACGGGCCAGTAGCGGATGGCGGCGGCCAGCGTGCCGTCCTCGTCGCGGGCGGTCAGGCAGAGCGGGGCCACGGGGGCCACGCCGTCGCGCAGCCGGTAGGAGGACAGCGCCTCGCGCCCCGGCGCGAAGCACAGATCATAGAGCGCCTCGACCTCCCACCAGTCCTCGGCCCTTTCCCGCTCCAGCCGGATCACGCCCTGCCCCTTTCGCTTTCGTTCTGGAAAGGCTGCTAGCACGGGGCTAGGTCTGGGGCAAACCGATCCGAACAGGAGACCCGAATGTTCTACCGCCCCGAAGACGGCCACGGCCTGCCCCACAACCCGTTCAACGCGATCGTCACCCCCCGCCCCATCGGCTGGATCTCGAGCCGCGGGCGCGACGGGCGGGACAACCTGGCGCCCTATTCCTTCTTCAACGCGGTCGCCTACACGCCGCCGCAGGTGATGTTCTCCAGCACCTCGGCCAAGGAAGACCGGCACATGGGCAAGGACAGCGTGGCCAATATCGACGAGACCGGCGTGTTCTGCGTGAACATCGTCGAATACGCGATGCGCGAGGCGATGAACGCCACCTCGGGCGCCTATGGGCAGGACGTGGACGAGTTCGAGCTGGCCGGGATCGAGCGGGCGGACTGCGAGACCATCGCCTGCGCCCGCGTGGCCGCCGCGCCGGCCAGCCTGGAATGCCGCGTGACGCAGATCGTGCGGCTGGAAGGCGAGAACAACCACCTCGTGCTGGGCGAGGTCACGGGCGTGCATATGCGGGACGACTGCCTGCGCGACGGGCGCTTCGACGTGACCACCTTCCAGCCGCTCGCCCGGCTGGGTTATCGCGACTACACCCGGGTGACCGAGCTGTTCAGCCTCAAACGCCCGGGCGAGTGAGCTGCACCGCCGGATCCTCGTCGAGGAAGGCGTTGATCTCCTCCACCATTTCCGGCCAGGACTGGTGCTGGGGCAGCGGCACGTGGTTGTCGCTGTCCAGCATCACGAAACGCGCATCGGGCAGCTCGCTGGCCAGCAGGCGCCCCTGCGAGATCGGGTGGATCACATCCCCCCGCGCGTGGATCACCAGCACCGGGGCCCGGACCTGCGCCAGGATGTCGGTGACCGAGAACCGGTCAACCGCCTGCCGGAGCAGGACGGCGGTCTCGGGCGACGCGGATTCAAGCTGCACCTGGACGAAATGCCGGATCTGCTCGGTGGTGGCATCCGGCATGAAAAGTGACGAGAAGGCCCTGACGAAGGGGCTGCCCCGTCGCCCCCAGCCCGAACGGATGAGCGCCAGCACCGTCTCCTCGTCGGCCTCGTTGGGCGAGGGGGCGCGAAAGGCGCGCCCCTCGGCATAGGCGCCGAGCAGGATGATCCGGCTGACCCGGTCGGGGTGCTCCGCGGCAAAGCGCAGCGCGACCGGCGAGGCCTGCGAGGCGGCGAAGATCGGGAACCTGTCCAGCCCCGCGGCATCCGCAACCGCCTTGAGGTCGGCCACGAAATCCTCCAGCCGCATGCCGCCGGCCTTGCGCCCCGACAGCCCGGTGCCGCGCTGGTCGTAACGGTATAGCGTGTGCCGCGCGCCCAGCACATCCAGCAAGGGGCGCCAGACCGGGCTGTGCCAGTCCAGTTCGAGATGCGTCAGCCAATGCCCGACACGCACCAAGGGCGGCCCGGACCCCGAGCGCGCATAGGCGATGCGCAGCCCGTCGGCCGAATGCGTGAAGCGCACGACCTGCCGCGCTTCCGGCGTATGGGCCGCGCCGCCCTGATCCGCGTCCGCGTCGGCCTCCACCGGGACGGCCAGCTGGTAGCCCCGCCGGGGCACGGTCCGGATGATCCGCTGGTCCTTTCCGGTATCGCCCACCGCCGCGCGCGCGGCGTTGATCCGCGCGCTGATCGTGGCGTCGGAGACGTTCACCCCGCGCCACACGGTTTCAATCAACCTCTCGCGGGAGACCAGATCGCCATGGCTCTGCACCAGCGCAAACAACAGGTCGAAGACCTGCGGCTCCAGGCGCACCAGTTCATCTGCGCGCCTGAACTCATGGCGTTCCGGGTCCAGCGAACAGCTCGCAAATCGAAAGGGCATGCACCAAGTAAGCACCGCCCGGGCCGATCTGCCAAGAAGAATCGGGGAACGGAGGGGAATGGCAAGCGAATGACAAGGCTTTCAGAAGGCCCTCTTCAAGCGCGCCCCCGGGAATCGTGCTTTCCTTGTGTCATGCAATGGAAAGGACAGCGCGATGACCCGGCAAAATAAAATCCGTCTTCGCCCCGATGGTTCGATCGACACGGCCCATTACATGGAGATCGGTCGACAGATGCGCAGCGAACAGGCGCACCGGCTGGCCCGGCAACTGAAACCGGTCCGGAAACCGCCGCGACCTTCGTGGCTCGGGCGACTGTTTTCCGGGGCGAGGCATCAGGGGGCCTGACGGGCGGGCGTCAGCCGGTCCTTGGCGGGCTCTCTGGGTCCCGGTGGCCGAAAAGCGCCGCGCGTTTCTCCGGCCGCCGGGGCCAATTCTTTTCGGCTAGTGCCCCGCCCCCAGTTGCCCGGTGCGCACCGAGTAGTTCACCGCCACCTGGTAATCGGGGTCGTCGTCGCTGTCGATCATCAGCTGCCCGGCCTTGGCCAGCAGCTGGTGGCAGTCGCGGCTGAGATGGCGCAGTTGCACCCGCTTGCCGGCCGCCTCGTATTTGGCGGCCACGGCTTCGATCGCGGTCAGGGCCGACTGGTCGGCGACGCGGCTGTCGGCGAAATCGATCACCACGCGCGCGGGGTCGGTCTCGGGCGAGAACAGCTCGGTGAAGCCCGAGGCCGAGCCGAAGAAGAGCGGCCCCTGGACCTGGTAAACCTTGGCGCCCTCGGGGGTGTCGTAGGTCTTGGCATGGATTCGGGTGGCGTTGCTCCAGGCATATTCCAGCGCCGAGACGATGACGCCGACCACAACCGCCGTGGCCAGGTCGAAGGCCACGGTGGTGATCGTCACCAGGACGATGACCAGCGCGTCGGCCTTCGGCACCTTGCGCATGATGCTGAACGACTGCCAGGCGAAGGTGCCGATCACCACCATGAACATCACGCCCACCAGGGCTGCCAGCGGAATCTGCTCGATCAGCGGCGCGGCGACCACGATGAACAGCAGCAGGAACAGCGCCGCCGAGATGCCCGACAGCCGCATCCGCCCGCCCGATTTCACGTTGATCATCGACTGGCCGATCATCGCGCAGCCGCCCATGCCGCCGAAAAAGCCGGTCACCAGGTTCGCCGCGCCCTGCGCCACGCATTCCTGGCTTGCACCGCCGCGCTGGCCGGTGATCTCGCCCACCAGGTTCAGGGTCAGCAGGCTTTCGATCAGGCCGATGGCGGCCAGGATCACCGCGTAGGGGAAGATGATCTGCAGCGTCTCCAGCGTCAGCGGCACGGCGGGGATGTGGAAGCTGGGCAGCCCGCCCTCGATCGAGGCCATGTCGCCTACCCGCGGCACGTCGATGTCGAAGGCGATGACCAGCACCGCGACCACCGCGATGCCGGCGAGCGGCGCGGGGATCGCCTTGGTGATCCTGGGCATGACCCAGATGATAGCCATGGTGGCCGCCACCAGCGCCAGCATGGTCACCAGCGGCCACCCGGTCATCCACTGCCCGCCGGACATGCCGTGGCCCGAGACTTCGGCCGTGCCGGGGACCTGGAACTGCGTCAGCTGCGCCAGGAAGATCACGATGGCCAGCCCGTTGACGAAGCCCAGCATCACCGGGTGCGGCACCAGCCGGATGAACTTGCCCAGCTTGAAGACGCCCGCCAGCACCTGCAGGAGGCCCATCAGCACCACCGTGGCGAACAGGTATTCCACTCCGTGATCGGCCACCAGCGCCACCATCACCACCGCCAGCGCGCCCGTCGCGCCCGAGATCATGCCGGGCCGCCCGCCGAACAGGGCGGTGATCAGCCCTACCAGGAAGGCCGCGTAGAGGCCCACCAGCGGGTGCACGCCGGCCACGAAGGCAAAGGCCACCGCCTCGGGCACCAGGGCCAGCGCCACCGTCAGGCCGGCCAGCACCTCGGTCTTCATCCGCTCAGGCGTCAGGCCGCCGCCATTCTTGGTCAGTTGCGATGGGGCAAAACGCTCGGCAAATGCCGCCAGCATGGATCGGGGCAAGGGGCTTGTCCTGTCTGTTGGGTTTCCGTGTTCGCGCACGCGCCCATAACCCAAGCAGGGCCATGTGGAAACCGCCCGCGGCCCGAAAGTTGAAACGCAACGCCGATATGCCGCAGTTGCATGGCGCAGCCGATCACCGCCGGGAGGGCGTGGAAACCCCGGTTTCGCGCCTCCCCCGGAGCCTGCCGCCCGCTTCAGCCGGCGTGGTGTTCCTTCAGGAATTTCCGGATGAACCCGCGGATCTCTCGCGCGGCGCTGGTGTCGAGTTCGTTGCAGAGCTGGACGAAGGCGTCGCGCTCCTCCTTGTCGAGCCGCAGAACGAGCTGGCTGTCCTTCTTGTTCTTCTTCTTTTTCTCATCCTTTTTCGTCACTGCCAGCGCCCCCAACCTTGACTTTTTCGATGTGCATTGTATATACACAAAGCATACATCTGCTAGCCGGACAGTATTTCGGCGCAGCAATAAAGGAAAGAAAAAATGAATTTGCATTCCGCACAATCCATGCTCATCCGCGACCGGATGGATTGGCGCAAGCCCCATTTGAACTGGGTGCCCGAGCGCATCTACCGGTATTTCAGCGAGCGCAACAAGTAACGTTCCGGCCGGGCTTGCACCCCGGCCGGCCTTCGTGGAAAACGGGGCCGTTCGATCCAGAGAGGGCCCCGATGCAGGCACGTCCCGCCGTCAAAGACTATATCCGCACCATCGTCGACTTCCCCCACGAGGGGATCATGTTCCGCGATGTCACCACGCTGTTCGCCGACCCGCGGGGCTTCCGCATCGCGGTGGACCAGATGCTGGATCCCTTCGCCGGGCAACGGATCGACAAGGTGGTGGGGCTCGAGGCGCGCGGCTTCATCCTGGGCGGCGCGATTGCGCATCAGCTGACCGTCGGCTTCGTCCCGATCCGAAAGAAGGGCAAGCTGCCCGGCACCACCATCAGCGAGGAATACAAGCTGGAATACGGCGAGGCGATCGTCGAGATCCATGACGACGCCATCCAGCCCGGCGAGCGCATCCTGCTGGTCGACGACCTGCTGGCCACCGGCGGCACCGCCGAGGCCGGGATCAGGCTGATCGAACGGCTGGGCGGCGAGATCATCGCCTGCGCCTTCGTCGTCGACCTGCCCGAGATGGGCGGGCGCGCCAAGCTCGAGGCGATGGGCATGGACGTTCATGCGCTCTGCGCCTTCGAGGGCGCGTAACCCGATTTTTCGCAGAAAAATCGCCGCGAATTTTCGGCGAAAATTCGGTCAGGCGGTGCGCAGGATGACACCGGGGTTCATGATCCCCACCGGGTCCAGCGCCGCCTTGATCGCCCGCATCGCGGCCAGCTTGGCCGGGTCGCCGTAGCGCTCCAGGTCCTCGACCTTCAGCCGCCCGATACCGTGCTCGGCACTGACCGAGCCGCCCATCTCATCCACCAGGTCATGCACCACGCGCTTCACCTCGCCGCGCAGGTGCTCGTAATCGGCACGGCTCTTCCCCGGCGCGGGGAAGACGTTGTAATGCAGGTTGCCGTCGCCGACATGGCCGAAGCAGTTGATGCGGAAATCCGCCAGCCGCGCCAGCGCCGGGCCGCCGCGGGCGATGAAGTCCGGGATCGCCTCCAGCGGGACCGAGATGTCGTGCGATGAGACCGAGCCGATCTTGCGGTTGGCCTCGGGGATCCGTTCGCGCAGGGCCCAGAACTCGGCCCGCTGCGCCTCGGACTGGGCGATCACGCCGTCGCTGACAAGGCCCGCCTCGGCGGCCTCCTCGAACAGCCCCTCCAGCGCCGCCGCCGGGTCCTGCCCGGCGGCGAGGCCGAGGTCGATCAGCACCATCCAGTCGGGCTTCTCCGCGAAGGGCTGGCGCACCTCGGGCAGCTGCTCCGACAGGAACTCCAGCCCCATCCGCCCGATCAGCTCGAAGGCCGAAACGCCGGTGCCGATGCGCCGCCCGGCCATGGCCAGCAGGTCCAGCGCGGCCGAGGGGCTTTCGACCACCAGCATCGCCGCCCCCGTGGCCGCAGGCCGCGGGAAAAGCTTCAGCGCGGCCGCCGTGATCACGCCCAGCGTGCCCTCGGCCCCGATCAGCAGGTCGCGCAGATCGTAGCCGGTATTGTCCTTCCGCAGCCGCGTCAGCCCGTTCAGGACCGAGCCGTCCGGCAGCACCGCTTCCACCCCGAGGCACAGCTCGCGCGCGTTGCCGTAGCGCAGCACGTTCACGCCCCCCGCGTTGGTCGACAACACGCCGCCCACCTGCGCCGAGCCTTCCGAGGCCAGCGACAGCGGGAACAGCCGGTCGGCCTCCTCGGCCGCCTCCTGCACCTGGGCCAGGATCGTTCCGGCCTCGGCCAGCAGCACGTTCTCACGCGGATAGACGGCGCGGACGCGGTTCATCCGCTCCAGCGACAGGATCACCGGCGCGCCCCCCCCGGGCATGACCTGCCCGCCCACCAGCCCGGTGCCGCCGCCATAGGGCACGACCCCCACCCGCGCCTCGGCGCAGGCGCGCACCACCGCGGCGACCTCTTCGGTCGAGCCGGGCGCGACCAGCAGGCCGCCGGTGCCGTGATAGCGGCCGCGCGGCTCTTCCAGGTAGGCCGGGCCGAGCGGGCGGAACGCCGCCTCGGGCAGGCGGGCGCGCAGGGTCTCGCGGAACGGCTCGGTGACGGGGTTCAGCATGGGCGGACTCCTTCGCGCGCAGGCAAAGCACGCGCGCGGGCGAGGTGCAAGTCAGTCCTCGGACACACGCAGGAAGGCAGGCTCCAGCACCACCACCGTGGGCCGGGGCGGCAAGCCTCGCAGCGAGACCTCGAGCGCGCTGTCGCCGGGACGGAGGACGGCGAAATCGTTCGCCATCCCGTCCAGGAAGCGCTGCAGCGAGTATTCGCTGAACCAGTGCATGGGGATCACCACCGACGAGCGCAACCGCTGCAGCACCCGGATCATGGTGGGCAGGTCCAGCGTCAGCCCGCCATCGACCGGGGCCATCACCACGTCCAGGCGCCCCAGAGCGGCGTATTGGCCGGGGTCGGGCTCGTGATGCAGGTGGCCCAGGTGGCCGATGCACAGCCCCGCCACCTCGAACACGAAGACTGAATTGCCGGCCTTGCGCACGCCGTCACCGAAACGGCCACGGGTGTCCGTGGGGACGTTGCGCACCAGCATCTCGCCCAGATCGACGTAGTGGTCGGCCGGCTGCCCGTCCCGCGCCCAGCCCTCCAGCACATGCGGGATGGCCGGGTCGGGGAAGGCCGTCCAGTGCGTGTCATGGGCGTTGTTCATGGTCACCACGTCGGGGATCAGGTCGAGATTGCCGATGAACCCGGTGAAATCGGTCACAGCGGTCAGCCCGCCCGCGGTTTCGAGCAGGAACATGGAATGGTCGATATAGCTGAGCCGCACCGTGTTACGCTCCAGCGGGGCGCCATAGGCGGCAAGCTGGACATATTCCAGCCCCGGCGCAGACTGGGCCAGAGCGATGCAATGGCTGGGGCGGCGCTCCTGCGCCTGGGCGGGCATGGCGAGAACGGCAAGCAGGGCAAGGGCGATACGGATCATCGGTGGCTCCTCCTCGGATCAGAAGGGTAGCACGATTTCCGCCCTCGTCACGTCTCAGCCGGTCAGGGTCCGCCCGCGCCGGTCACTGCGCAGGTTGGCGTAGAGCACATGGTTGCGCCAGCGCCCGTTGATCTGCAGGTAGCTCTGCGCCACGCCCTCGTATTTGAAGCCGCTGCGTTCCAGCGCGCCGCGCGAGGCGGCGTTCTCGGGCAGGCAGGCGGCCTCGATCCGTGACAAGTCCAGCGTGGTGAAGGCGTAATGGACCACCGCCTCGATCGCCTCGCGCATGTAACCCTGCCGGGCATGCGACTGGCCCACCCAGTAGCCCAGCGTGCCCGCCTGGGCCGGGCCGCGGCGGATGTTGTCCAGCGTGATCGCCCCCAGCAGCACCTCGTCGGCACGGCGGATCAGGAAAAGCGGCAGTGCCGTGCCGTTGGAGACCGCCCGCTGCGCCCAGTAGACCCGGTTGGTGAAGGCCTTGCGGCTGAGATGGTCCGATGCCCAGGCCGGCTCCCACGGGGTGAGGAAATCGCGGCTTTCCTGCCGCAGGGCCGCCCAGGCGCGGAAATCGGCATGGGCGGGCGCGCGCAGGGTCATGCGTTCGGTTTCGATGCGGACCTTGCGCTTGCGGCTCAGCATCAGGCGGCGATCCTCTCCTGGATATCGGTCAGCCCGGGCGCCGCACCGACCGGGCCGTACATGGCCAGCGCGGGCCGGGCCCCGCCCAGCAGGGCGGCGCCGAAATCGCGCACATCCTGGGTGGTGACGGCCTCGACCTTGGCGATGGTCTCGTCCAGGTCGGGCACGCGGTCCCAGATCGCCACCAGGCGCGCCAGCCGCTCGGCCCGCGCCGAGGGGCTTTCCAGCCCCATCAGCAACCCGGCCTTCATCTGCGCCCGCGCGCGTTCCACCTCGGCCGGGCTCATATCGCCGGCCGCGCGCTTCAGCTCGTCGATGGTCAGCTCGCCCAGGGCACCGATCTGCTGCTCGCTGGTGCCGGCATAGAGCGTGATCAGTCCGGTATCGGCATAGGCCCCGGCCTGCGCGAAGATCGAGTAGCACAGGCCCCGGCGTTCGCGGATTTCCTGGAACAGGCGCGAGGACATGCCCCCGCCCATCGCGGTGGCGTAGATCTGCGCGGTATAGATGGCCGGGTCGCGATAGCCGGGGCTTTCGAAGGCCAGCGTGAAATGCACCTGCTCCAGCTTCCGCACCTCGCGCCGCTCGCCGCCGCCGAAACGTGCCGGGGTGGCGTCTTCGTGCCCGGCGGGCTGAAGGTGGCCGAACAGCTCTTCGCACAGGCGCACGATTTCGTCGTGGTCCACGGCGCCGGCGGCCGCCAGGATCAGCTGGTCGGGCGCGTAATGTTCGCGGACGAAGCCAAAAAGGTCGTCGCGCGAAAAGGCCCGGACCCGCTCGGCCGGGCCGAGGATGCTGCGGCCCAGCGCCTGGTCCGGATAGGCCGATTCCTGCAGCCAGTCGAAGACCACGTCGTCGGGCGTGTCCAGCGTCTGGCCGATCTCCTGCAGGATGACGCCGCGCTCGACCTCGATCTCGGCGGGGTCGAAGACCGGGTTCAGCACAATATCGGCGATCACGTCGAGCGCCAGCGGCACGTCGGCCTCCAGCACGCGGGCGTAATAGGCCGTCATCTCGCGCGAGGTATAGGCGTTGATATAGCCGCCCACATCCTCGATCTCCTCGGCGATCCGCAGGGCGCTGCGCCGCTCGGTGCCCTTGAAGGCCATGTGTTCAAGGAAATGCGCAACGCCGTTCTGTTCCAGCCGCTCATGCCGGCCGCCGGCATTCACCCAGATGCCGAGGGCCGCGGATTTCATCCCAGGCATGTTCTCGGTGACGATGCGGAAACCGTTTGAGAGCCTGTGCAATTCCACGCTCAATGGGCACGCCTTTCGTGAATGAGGGCCTCGATGGCGGCGAGGTCGTTCTCGACCTCGGCCACCCGCTCGGGACGGTCATAGAGGTCGGCCATGCGGCTGCGAAGCTCCGGGTGGCGGCCGCAGGATTCCTCGACCGCGGCGGGAAACTTCGCCGGGTGCGCGGTGGCCAGCGTCACCATCGGCGTGGACGAGGCGGGCTGTTCCTGCGCCACCTTCACGCCCACCGCCGTATGCGGGCACAGCACCTCGCCCGTGGCGGCAAACGTGTCGCGGATAGCGTTTCGGGTCTCGTCCTCGGACGCGCGGCCGGAGGCGAAGATCTCCTGCAGGCGCTGCAGCGCGCCCTGGCTGATCTGGAAACCGCCCTTTTCCTTCAGGTCGGCCATCTGCTGCGCCACGGCCGCGCCGTCGCGGTCGTAGACGTCGAACAGCACGCGCTCGAAGTTCGAGCTCACCTGGATATCCATCGACGGGCTGATCGAGGGCGTGACGCCCTGCGTGATGTAGCCGCCCGAGGTCAGCGCGCGGTGCAGGATGTCGTTCTGGTTGGTCGCCACCACCAGCTTGTCGATGGGCAGGCCCATGCGCTTGGCGATGTAGCCTGCGAAGATGTCGCCGAAATTGCCGGTGGGCACGGTGAAGCTGACCGCGCGGTGCGGCGCGCCGAGGCTGACGGCGGAGGTGAAGTAGTAAACGACCTGCGCCAGAACCCGCGCCCAATTGATCGAGTTGACGCCCGCCAGCCCCACGCCGTCGCGGAAGTCGAAATCGTTGAACATGTCCTTCACGCGGGCCTGGCAATCGTCGAAATCGCCATGCACCGCCAGGGCGTGCACGTTGTCCTCGGACGGGGTGGTCATCTGGCGGCGCTGCACCTCGGACACCCGGCCATGCGGGAACAGGATGAAGACATCGACATTGGACAGCCCCCGGAACGCCTCGATGGCGGCCGATCCGGTGTCTCCGCTGGTCGCGCCGACGATGGTCACCCGCTGGCCCGAGCGGCTGAGCGAGGCCTGGAAGAGCTGCCCGATGAGCTGCATCGCGAAGTCCTTGAAGGCCAGCGTCGGCCCGTGGAACAGCTCCAGCAGGAAGTGGTTGGGGCCGAGTTGCACCAGCGGCGCGCGGGCGGCATGGCCGAAGCCCTGGTAGGCGCGGGCGATGATCGCCTTGAATTCGTCATCGGTGAAGGCGCCGCCGATATAGGGCCGCATGATGCGGAAGGCGACCTCCTCGTAGCTCAGCCCGGCCAGCGCGGCGATCTCGGCCTCGCCGATCTGCGGGATGGTCTCGGGCACGTACAGCCCGCCGTCGCGGGCCAGACCCGTCAGCATCGCCTCTTCGAAGCTCAGAACCGGGGCTTCCCCCCGCGTGGATACGTAGCGCATGTCACCCGCCTTCAAACCGTTTTCCGCCTGATACGCCACAGAAGCAGCGCTGTCATCCCCAGCCAGACAATGGCCAGCCCGAACCAGGTGGCGGCATAGCCCAGATGGTCGTTCGGGATGCCCGAGGTGTCCACCGGCATCGGCGCCACCGCGCCCCCCTGCCCCGAGACCGCGCGCGCCACGATCAGCACCGGCTCGGTCCGCATATGGGCGGCCAGCGCGGGCACGTCGCGGGCGAACCAGAGGTCCTTTTCCGGTTCCGGGTCCGGGGTGTAGCCGTCCACCTCGTCGGGCCAGTGCAGGTTGCCGGTCAGGGTGACCTCGCCCTCGGGCAGCGCATCCGAGCCCGATTGCAGCGGCAGGAAGCCGCGGTCGACCAGCACGCGGCGCCCGCCGGTCTCGAAGGCCGCGATCAGCCGGTGCCCCGCGCCCACCTGCTTGACGCTGGCCAGAACGCGGACCTGCTCGCCGGTGAAGCGCCCGGCGACGCGCACGGGGAGATAGCGGTCGGCCTCGGGGTCGGGCGCGGCGGGCAGCGCCACTGGCGCGTCGTTGATCCGCGCCTCGATCTCGGCCAGCACGCCCTCTTTCCACTCCAGCCGGCGCAGCTGCCAGCTGCCCAGCGACACCAGGATCGCCGCGCCCACCAGGCCGAAGAGCAGCGGCACGATCATGCGTTTGGTCATATCCGACGGTCCCCTTCAACGGAAAAGCGCGGGGCCGCGGCCCCGC
>JBNGCX010000037.1:0-39442 GCA_049974865.1 Paracoccaceae bacterium | reverse complement strand
TGCTCGCTCAGGGCGAAGCCCGCGTCGGTCATGCTGGCCTCGGTGGTGAAGCCGCCATTGCTGCTGGTCACCAGGTTCACCTGGTTGCAATGCGACGCCAGCGAGGCCGAATCGCCCGCCCCGATGAAGCTGGGCATGGTGCCGCCCGGCGCCGCGGGCGCGGTTGCGGTGCTGGTCTGCGGCGCCGCGGGGGCGGTCTGCGTCTGCGGCTGGGTGACGACCGGCGTGGTCGCGGTCATGCCCGCGGCCTCTTGCTGATAGTTCTTCAGCAGGCCCCGCGCCCCCATCGGGTTGGTCGCGATCAGCTGCGTCGTGGCCGGCCCGCCGGCGATCGCCCGGTGGTAGGAAGTGACCAGGAAATCGCGCTCATACTGGGTGAGCTGGCCGGTCGCCGGGTAGCCCATGAAGGCCTGGTACTGCGCGACCGCGTTGCGCGTATTGCGCCCCATCACCCCGTCCACCGTGCCGGCCGGGAAGCCGAAATAGTTCAGCGAGGTCTGGACCTCGCGGTTCTCGGCCCGGGTGGCCGCCGTGCCGGGCGAGACGTAGACCGTTCTTTTCTTTTTCTTCTCGGCATTGCTGATGGCGCCGACGATCGCACCGCCGATGATGGCGCCGGCGATCGCGTCGCCGGTATCGGCCGAAACGCGGCCCGCCGGGATCAACACCAGGCTGGAGGCCAGAAGCGCTGCGGTAAATTGCTTAGGTAACATGACATCACTCCGTGAAACGCATAAAGCTGGGACGGCGATGCGACTCTGCATCGTCAATACCCGTTCAGTGTCCCCAACGGCGCGCGAATCTGTCAAGGAAAGAAAGGACTCCGCTGACCATGGTCGAATGGCTGATTTCCCCCGGTCTGACCCCCTACGAGAAGGCCGTGGAGCGGATGGAGCAACGCGCCGCCGCCATCGCCGAGGGGCGCGCGGATGAGCTGATCTGGCTGGTCGAGCACCCGCCGCTCTATACCGCCGGCACCTCGGCCGACCCCGCCGACCTGGCCGATCCCGACCGCTTCCCGGTCTACGAGACCCGGCGCGGCGGGCAATACACCTATCACGGGCCGGGGCAGCGGGTGGTCTATGTGATGCTGAACGTCGGCGCGCGCGGGCGCGACGTGCGCCGCTTCGTGGCCCGGATGGAGGATTGGGTGATCGCCACCCTGGCCGAGTTCAACGTGCGCGGCGAACGTCGCGAGGGCCGCGTGGGCGTCTGGGTGGTGCGCGACGACAGACCCCTGACCGCCACGGGCGAGAAACCCGAGGACAAGATCGCCGCCATCGGGGTGCGCCTGCGCAAATGGGTCAGCTTTCACGGGCTGTCGATCAATGTCGAACCCGAGCTGTCGCATTTCTCGGGAATCGTGCCCTGCGGCATCCGCGAACACGGTGTCACCAGCCTGGTCGATCTCGGCCTGCCGGTCACCATGCACGACGTCGACGTGGCGCTGAAACGCACCTTCGACGACGTCTTCGGGACGGCCTGAAGCGGCCGCTAGGCAGTTTCTAAAGGATCGCAAGGCCAAAGCCGCCCGTGCGATGTGACGCGCGGCGATTTTTCGCACCCCCGGGCGCAGTGTAGGATTGCCGACCCGCGCCGGGCGCTCTAGAACGACAGCAGGGAAACGCGCGGAGGGGGCCAACTCCTTTCCGCCTTTATACAGTGCGAAACGGGAGGCAAGGCATGGCGGACGCTGCCATTCACGGCCACGGTGAGCATGATTCCCGCGGGTTCTTTACCCGCTGGTTCATGTCCACCAATCACAAAGACATCGGTCTTCTCTATCTGATCACCTCGGCCATCGTCGGCTTCATCGCGGTAAGCTTCACGGTTTACATGCGCCTGGAGCTGATGGAACCGGGCGTGCAATACATGTGCCTTGAGGGCGCGCGGATGTTCCCCGCCGCCGCCGAAGCGGAATGCACCCCGAACGGGCATCTGTGGAACGTGCTGATCACCGGCCACGGCATCCTGATGATGTTCTTCGTGGTCATCCCGGCGCTGTTCGGCGGCTTCGGCAACTACTTCATGCCGCTGCAGATCGGCGCGCCGGACATGGCCTTCCCGCGCCTGAACAACCTCAGCTTCTGGCTCTACGTGGCCGGCACCTCGCTGGCCGTGGCCTCGGTGCTCAGCCCGGGCGGCAACGGGCAGCTCGGCTCGGGCGTGGGCTGGGTGCTCTACCCGCCGCTGTCGACCAACGAGACCGGCTATTCGATGGACCTGGCGATCTTCGCGGTGCACGTCTCGGGCGCCAGTTCGATCCTGGGCGCGATCAACATGATCACCACCTTCCTGAACATGCGCGCGCCGGGCATGACGCTGCACAAGGTGCCGCTCTTCGCGTGGTCGATCTTCGTGACGTCGTGGCTGATCCTGCTGTCGCTGCCCGTGCTGGCCGGCGCCATCACCATGCTGCTGACCGACCGCAACTTCGGCACCACCTTCTTCCAGCCCTCGGGCGGCGGTGACCCGATCCTGTACCAGCACATCCTGTGGTTCTTCGGCCACCCCGAGGTGTACATCGTGATCCTGCCCGGCTTCGGCCTGGCCAGCCACGTCATCGCTACCTTCTCGCGCAAGCCGATCTTCGGCTACCTGCCGATGGTCTACGCCATGGTCGCGATCGGGGTCCTGGGCTTCGTCGTCTGGGCGCACCACATGTACACCGTGGGCCTGTCGCTGACGCAGCAGTCCTACTTCATGATGGCCACGATGGTGATCGCGGTGCCCACCGGCATCAAGATCTTCAGCTGGATCGCCACCATGTGGGGCGGCTCGGTCGAGTTCAAGACGCCGATGCTGTTCGCCATGGGCTTCGTCTTCCTGTTCACCATCGGCGGCGTGACCGGCGTGGTGCTCAGCCAGGCGGGCGTGGACCGGGCCTATCACGACACCTATTACGTGGTCGCCCACTTCCACTACACCATGTCGATGGGCGCGGCCTTCTGCATCTTCGCCGGCATCTACTACTACATCGGCAAGATGTCGGGCCGTCAGTACCCCGAGTTCCTGGGCAAGGTTCACTTCTGGATGTTCTTCATCGGCGTGAACCTGACCTTCTTCCCGCAGCACTTCCTGGGCCGCCAGGGCATGCCGCGCCGCTACATCGACTATCCGGAGGCCTTCGCCCACTGGAACGAGATCTCGAGCTACGGCGCGCTGCTGTCCTTCGCCTCGTTCCTGCTGTTCTTCGGCATCGTGTTCTACACCCTGTTCGCAGGCAAGCGCGTGACCGAGAACAACTACTGGAACGAGCACGCGGACACCCTGGAGTGGACGCTGCCCTCGCCGCCGCCGGAGCACACCTTCGAGACGCTCCCCAAGCGCGAGGACTGGGACAAGGGCCATGCCCACTGATGCCCCATGAATGGGAAATGAACGCCAAGGGGGCCCCGGAGAAATCCGGGGCCTTCTCCTTTGAGGCGGGCGACCCGCCTCTGGCGGTGCTGCACCTGTGGCCCTACCGCTCGCTGCCGCGCCGCGGTTTCGTCTGGTTCATCGGCCTCACCTTCGCCCTGCTGACGGTGCCGCTGATAGCGGTGGTGGGCTCGCCCGTGCTCTGGGGTCTCCTGCCCTTCGAACTGGGCGCGCTGGCGCTGATGTGGTGGCTGCTGGAGCGCAGCTACAAGGATGCCGAGCTGATCGAGGAACTGAAGCTCTGGTCCGACCGGATCGAGCTGACCCGGCACGCGCCGCGCCGCGCCCCGCAGCACTGGCAGGCCAACCCCTACTGGGTCAGCGTCCACCTGCACCGCACGGGCGGGCCGGTCGAGAACTACGTCACCCTCAAGGGCGGCGGCCGCGAGGTCGAGATCGGCGCCTTCCTCAGCCCCGAGGAGCGCGCCCAGCTGCACGGCGAGCTGCAGGACAATCTGCGCCGCATCTGCTGAGCGCGTTTCCGCGGGCCGGCAAATCTGCTAGGCTGCCGGGCATTCCCAACAGCTTCCGGAGCCCTGCGATGCCCTCCGACAGCCCTGATTTCGACATTTCCTTTACCTGGGGCGACCTGGAGCCCTGCAACACCGGCCGGCCCAATATCGTCGACAACCCGCGCTTCGTGCTCCGCGGCGTGCCGGAGGGCACCGCCTTCATCCGGTTCACGCTGAAGGATCACGACGCGCCGCATTACGACCACGGCGGCGGGGTGGTGCCCTATTCCGGCCAGGACGAGATCGCGCCCGGCGCGTTCCAGTACAAAAGCCCCTGCCCGCCCGGCGGCGTCCATACCTATGAATGGACGGCCACCGCGATGACGGACCGCGGCGGCGGCGTGCTGGCCACCGCCAGCGCCACCCGGAAATACCCGGAATGAACGGCGCCCCGAGGCGAGGGACTCGGTTTCCGCTGCCCGAAGGCCGCCATTCGCATCTTCCTGGCTCTTCAAAGAGGAGGGCAGCGGCCGCCAGTGGCGGGCGGGACGCATGATCGGCCTATCCGCCACGAAAGGCTGCGGCGCGAGCGGCGGCATCCCCGGGGCTTCGCACGTTGGGCGCTGAAAACGCTCTGCCAGAGCGTTTTCCGGGCCCGCCTCACCCCAACCGGTCTTTGACCATGGGGCCCACGGCGCCGAAATCCATCCGGCCCGTATATTTCGCCTTCAGCGCGCCCATCACCTTGCCCATGTCGCGGATCGAATCCGCGCCGACCTCGGCGATGGCCTCGGAAATGGCGGCCTCGACCTCGTCCTCGTCGAGCTGCTTGGGCAGGAATTCCTCGATCACCGCGATCTCGGAGCGTTCCTTCTCGGCCAGTTCCAGCCGGCCGCCCTCTTCATAGGCCCGCGCGCTTTCCTGCCGCTGCTTGACCATGCGGCCGAGAATCTGGAGCACGTCGTCGCAGGACAGCCCCTCCTCGGCCCCCTCGCCACGGCGGGCGATGTCCTTGTCCTTGATCGCGGCGTTGATCAGCCGCAGCGTCGACAGACGCTCGGCGTCCTTGTTCTTCATCGCGGTCTTGAGAGACTCGGCGATGCGCGTGCGCATATCCATTGGATCGTCCATTTTCCGTGAGTCGGAACCCCAGAATCTAATCTCTGCCGCCTCTCGGGGCAAGCGGGCGACCCGCCGCAGCCCGCGGCGCCTGCCCCCTTGACCCCACGACGCGCCGCGCCTAGGTTCCGCGCGATTTACCGTCCGGAGCCTGACATGCCTGCCGCACAGACCAACTCCCGCCCCACCGCCTGCCTCACCCTCGCCGATGGCACTGTCTTTTATGGCCACGGTTTCGGCGCCACCGGCGAGACGGTGGCCGAGCTGTGCTTCAACACCGCCATGACCGGCTATCAGGAGATCATGACCGACCCGTCCTACGCGGGCCAGGTGGTGACCTTCACCTTCCCCCATATCGGCAATGTGGGCGTCAACCCCGAGGATGACGAGACCGCCGATCCCGTGGCTGCCGGAATGGTGGTGAAATGGGACCCGACCGAGCCCAGCAACTGGCGCGCGGCCGAGAACCTGCGCGACTGGCTGGCCAAGCGCGGCCGCATCGGCATCGGCGGCATCGACACCCGGCGCCTGACCCGCGCCATCCGCCAGCAGGGCGCCCCGCACGTGGCGCTGGCCCATGACCCCGAGGGCAGGTTCGACATCGAGGCGCTGGTCGCCAAGGCCCGCGGATTCTGCGGGCTGGAGGGGCTGGACCTGGCCAAGGAGGTCACCTGCGCGCAAAGCTACCGCTGGGACGAGAAACGCTGGGCCTGGCCCGAGGGCTACACCAAGCGCACCGAGCCGGGCCGCAAGGTGGTGGCCATCGACTACGGCGCCAAGCGCAACATCTTGCGCTGCCTGGCCAGCGCGGGCTGCGACGTGACCGTCCTGCCCGCCACCGCCACCGCGGACGAGGTGCTGGCGCATGACCCCGAGGGCGTGTTCCTGTCCAATGGCCCCGGCGACCCGGCGGCCACCGGCGAATACGCCGTGCCGATGATCCGCGAGGTGCTGGACCGCACCGACCTGCCGGTCTTCGGCATCTGCCTCGGCCACCAGATGCTTGCGCTGGCGCTGGGGGCGAAGACCATCAAGATGAACCACGGCCATCACGGCGCCAACCACCCCGTGAAGGACCTGGAGACCGGCAAGGTCGAGATCACCTCGATGAACCACGGTTTCACCGTCGACAGCCAGTCCCTGCCCGGCGGCGTGAAAGAGACCCATGTCTCGCTGTTCGACGGCTCGAACTGCGGTATCCGCATGACGGATCGCCCGGTCTTCTCGGTGCAATACCACCCCGAGGCCAGCCCCGGCCCGCAGGACAGCTATTACCTGTTCGAGCGGTTCGTGGAGGCGATGAACGCCCGCGCCTGAGCCGGCGGCACAAAATCGCCGCATCCGTTAACGCTCCGTTAACCCGCGTAACCCACGCTTGCACCGAGTTTTTTCTCGGTGCGAGTGTGTCATGGCCCTGGCCCCAGTCCATCATCTACGGTCCTTTTCCCCCGCGGCGTTTCCGAAACCGGGACAATCCCGGCAGCGCAGCCTGGGGCGCGTCCTGTGCGATCGCGGCGCGGTGACGCCGGCGCAATGGATCGACGCGGCGCGGGCCGCCGTCAATTGCGAGCTGCGCCCAGAGGAGATCCTGCTGCGCCGCGGCCGGCTGTCCCCGGCCGAGCTGACCCGGGCCCAGGCCGAGCTGTACGGGGCCGAGCGCTTCGACCTCTCGGACAGCCCGCCGGACCCCCGGCTGGTCGACGAAATGGGCGTGCAGACCTGCCTGAAGCTCCAGGCGGTGCCGCTGCGCCGGCTGGGGGGCGCGACGCTGATCGCCACCGCCCGCCCCGACCGCTTCGCCGAGATCCGCGCCGCCCTGCCCCGCGGCTTCGGCCAGGCCGTCTTGGCCGTCTGCGACGGCGACCAACTGCGCGACGCGCTGCTGCGGCTGCGGGCCGGGCCGCTGGCCGCCGCCGCCGAGACCCGCGTGGACGAACCGCTGAGCTGCCGGTTCTGGTATTGCGCCCGGCCGCGCTACATCGTGGGCGGCGGGCTGCTGCTTCTCCTGGCGCTGATGCTGGCCGCACCGGTGACAACCTTTGCGGTGCTGACCGGCTGGGGCGTGCTGACGCTGCTGGCCCTGTTCGGCCTGAAGGCCGCGGCGGTGCTGGCCGCGACCCGCGATGCCCCGCCGCGCCCGGCCGCCCTGCCCGGCCCCCGGCCGGTGGTCTCCGTCATGGTGCCGCTCTTCCGCGAGGAGAACATCGCCCGCCGCCTGGTGAGCCGGCTGGAGCGGCTGACCTATCCCAAGGAACTGCTGGACATCTGCCTGGTCACCGAGGAGGCCGACCAGGTCACCCGCGACGCGCTGTCCTCGGCGCGGCTGCCGGGCTGGATGCGCATCGTCACGGTCCCCGACGGCAGCCTCAAGACCAAGCCGCGGGCGTTGAACTTCGCGCTGGATTTCTGCCGCGGCTCGATCATCGGCATCTACGACGCCGAGGACGCCCCCGACCCCGACCAGATCGACCGCGTGGTGCAGCATTTCCAGAACAGCGGCCCCGAGGTCGGCTGCGTGCAGGGGGTGCTCGACTACTACAACAGCGACCAGAACTGGCTGGCGCGCTGCTTCACCATCGAATACGCGACATGGTTCCGGGTGATGCTGCCGGGGCTGGAGCGGCTGGGGATGGTCCTGCCGCTGGGCGGAACCAGCTTGTTCCTGCGCCGCCCCGTGATCGAGACCCTGGGCGGCTGGGACGCCCACAACGTGACCGAGGATGCCGACCTGGGCGTGCGGCTGGCGCGGTTCGGCTACCGTACCGAGATGACGCCCAGCGTCACCGCCGAAGAGGCGAATTGCCGCGTCTGGCCCTGGATCAAGCAACGCTCGCGCTGGCTGAAAGGCTACGCGATGACCTGGTCGGCGCATATGCGCGACCCCGTCCGGCTGTGGCGCGACCTGGGCCCGCGCCGCTTTGCCGGGGTCCAGATCGTGTTCATGGCCAGCCTGTCGCAATTCGTTCTGCTGCCGGTGCTGTGGTCATTCTGGCTGATCCCCTTCGGCCTTCCCCATCCGCTGCTGGCGGTGGCGCCGTCCTGGCTGCTGTGGATGCTGGGGGGCATCTTCATCCTCTCCGAGGCGCTGAACATGGCCGCCCACGCGGTGGGGCTGTGGCGCGCCGGGCGCAGGCGGCTGGCCTGGTGGCTGCCGCTGCTGCACCCCTATTTCCCGCTGGCCGCCCTGGCCGCCTACAAGGCCATTGCCGAGATGGTCTACCGCCCTTTCTACTGGGACAAGACGCGGCACGGCCTCACCCCGCCGCACCACCGGCTGAGCGTCTGAGCGCGCCGCCTAGAGATCGGTGATATTGTCGGCGTCCAGCCGCAGGCGCTCCTCGAACGCCTTGGAGATATGGGATTTCAGCGCCTCGTAGGCGGCATCGCCGTCATGCGCGGCGATCGCCTCGACGATGGCGCGATGCTCGTCCAGCGCCGTCTCGCCGCGGCCCTCGATGGCCAGCGAGGTGGTCGCCATCAGCGCCATGGAGCGGTGCACCAGGTCCAGCTGCTGCACCAGGAAGGAATTGTGCGAGGCCAGGTGCACCTGCTTGTGAAAGCGGCGGTTGGCCCGGGCCAGGGCGCGGGGATTGTCCAGCAGGCCGGAATCCTCCTCGACCATGGCGCGCAGCACGCGGATCTCCTCGTCGGTGGCGTGCTTGGCGGCCAGCCGTGCCGCCAGCCCCTCCAGCTCGCAGCGCACCACGTATAGTTCGGCCAGCTGGTTGTGGTTCAGCGAGGCCACGATCAGGCTCCGCCCGTCGCGCTCCAGCAGCGACTGCGTCTCCAGCCGCTGCAGCGCCTCGCGGATCGGCGTGCGCGACATGCCGAAACGCTCGGCCAGCTCGCTCTCCACCAGGCGGTCGCCGGGCTTGTAGACACCCACGTCGATCGCGTCGAGGATCAGGGCGTAAGCGTCCTTGTGGCTGGCTTTGGTATCGGGCATGTAGGGGTCTCCGAGTGGGAACACCCCAAACTATCCGCTTGCCCCCGCGCTAATCAAGGCCAAGTCCTTGATCCTATTGCCGCAGCATCCTAGGTCACGACGCATGGTTTCACGTTCCTTCGATCACGTCCGGCACTGGGTCTTCGACCTGGACAACACGCTCTACCCGCCCGAGGCGCGGCTCTTCGACCAGATCGAGGTCCGCATGACGGCCTATGTCATGGAAACGCTGGGCGTCGAGCAGGCCGAGGCCAACCGCCTGCGCAAGCTCTACTGGGCCGAATACGGCACCACGCTGGCCGGCCTGATGGAACTGCACGACATCGACCCCGCCCCCTACCTGACCGAGGTGCACGAGATCGACCTGTCGCATCTCACCCCCGACCCCGACCTGCGCGCCCGCATCGCCGACCTGCCGGGGCGGCGCATCGTCTACACCAACGGCTCCGCCCCCTATGCCGAGCGCGTGCTGGCCGCGCGCGGCCTGTCGGGCGCGTTCGACGCGGTCTACGGGGTGGAACACGCCAGCTTCCGCCCCAAGCCCGAGCGCGCCGCCTTCGAAAGCATCTTCGCCCGTGACGGCACCGAATCCGCCAAGGCCGCGATGTTCGAGGACGACCCGCGCAACCTGGCCGCGCCGCACGCGATGGGGATGCGCACCGTCCATGTCGCGCCCGAGGCCCACGCGGCCGATCACATCCACCACCACACCGACGACCTGAGCGGTTTTCTGGCCCGCGTCACCGACCGTTCCTGACGGCAAGCCCCCGGCATTGGTTCACTTTGCCGCACTGCGTCAGTTTGGGCCCTTTTCCCCGTCCGCCGCAGCCGACATATAGGCCTGCACGAAGAGGGAGAAACCGTATGTATTCCGACGCTTATGCGCCGCGGCCGTTCTGGCTGCGCCTGTTCCTTGCTGTCCCGGTCCTGGGCTGGGTGGCCAAGGATCTGCTCTATGGTGACAAGGGCAACATCTACTACTTCGTCGCCACGCTGGTCAGCCTTTGGGGGATCTCTGTCCTCAAGTTCGGCATTCCCGGCCTTTACATCCCGGCCCTGCTGATGGTGCCGGTGATGTTCATCTACCTGATCCTGATCACCCGCGGGTGACGAGATGCCCCTTGGACCGGGGATGCGCTTCGGCCTATCTCTGGTCCAGGAGGGACTCGCATGGACCGCATCACCACTGACATCCTGATTTCCGGCGGCGGGGTCGCCGGGCTGACCGCCGCGGCCGCCTTCGGCTCGGCGGGGTTTTCCGTGATCTGCGTCGACCCGGCCCCGCCGGTCACCGACGGTGCGGATGCGGGCGCCGACCTGCGCACCACCGCCTTCCTGCAACCCTCTCTCGAGGTGCTCGAGGCCGCGGGCCTTTGGCAGCGGCTGCTGCCCTACGCCTCCGAGCTTCAGGTGATGCGCATCGTGGATGCGGGCGGCGAGACGCCCGAGCCCCGCATCGTCAAGGATTTCAACGCCGCCGACATCTCGGACCAGCCTTTCGGCTGGAACCTGCCCAACTGGCTCTTGCGGCGCGAGATGGTGGCGCGGCTGGCCGAACTGCCCAATGTCGATTTCCGCCCCGGCGTGGCGACCGAGCGGGTGATGACCCGCACCGGCGAGGCGCTGGTGGGCCTGTCCGACGGCAGCCGCGTCTCTGCCCGCCTGCTGATCGCCGCCGATGGCCGCAACTCGCCCGTGCGCGAGGCGCTGGGGATCGGCGTCACCACCATGCGCTACGGGCAAAAGGCGCTGGCCTTCGCCGTCACCCACCCCGCGCCGCACAACAACGTCTCGACCGAGGTGCACCGCTCGGGCGGGCCGTTCACGCTGGTCCCCCTGCCCGATCTCGACGGGCAGCATTGCTCGGCCATCGTCTGGATGGAAAAGGGCCCCGAGGTGCTGCGCCTGGCCGCCCTGCCCGAAGAGGAATTCGAGGCCGAGATGAACGCCCGCTCCGCCGGGCTTTACGGGCCGCTGAAACTGGCCACCCGCCGCTCCGTCTGGCCGATCATCAGCCAGATCGCCGAGCGCTTCTGCGGCGAGCGCACCGCGCTGATTGCCGAGGCCGCCCACGTGGTGCCGCCCATCGGCGCGCAGGGGCTGAACATGAGCCTCGCCGACACCCGCATCCTGCTGGAGCTGGCCAATGCCAACCCCGCGGAACTGGGCTCTGCCGCGATGCTGGAGACCTACAACCGCCGCCGCTGGGCCGAGGTCAAGGCGCGGGTGACCGGGATCGACCTGCTCAACCGCGCCTCGATGCTGGGGGCGCCGGGCCTGCGCGACCTGCGCGCGGGCGCGCTGAACGCGCTCTATTCCGTGGCGCCGGTGCGCAAGACCCTGATGCGCGCCGGGCTGGGCGCGCGCTGAGGCCTCACAGGACCTCGTCCACCACCGCCTTCAGCCGCGCCACGCTGGCCTCGACATGATACAGCTTGTCGAGGCCGAACAGGCCAAGGCGGAAGGTCGAGAACCCCTCGCCCTCGTCGCATTGCAGCGGCACGCCGGCCGCGATCTGCACGCCGCGCTCGGCGAATTTCTTGCCGTTCTGGATGTCGGGGTCGTCGGTATAGCTGACCACCACGCCCGGCGCGCCGAAGCCCTCGGCCGCGACCGACTGCACGCCCTTCTCGGCCAGCATCTTGCGCACGGCATTCCCCTGCTCCCACTGCGCGTTGTAGAGCCGGCCGAACCCGTAATCCTTCATCTCCAGCATGGTGTCGCGAAAGGCGCGCAGCGCGTCGGTGGGCATGGTGGCGTGATAGGCGTGGTCGCCGTTTTCATAGGCCTCCATGATCTGCAGCCATTTCTTCAGGTCGAGCGCAAAGCTGTCAGACTGCGTCTCCTCGATCCTCTCCCGCGCGTTTTCCGACAGCATCACCATCCCGGCCGAGGGCTGGGCCGACCAGCCCTTCTGCGGGGCCGAGATCAGGATGTCCACGCCGGTTTCCAGCATGTCGACCCAGACGCAGCCGCTAGCGATGCAATCCAGCACCATCAGCGCGCCCACCTCGTGCGCGGCCGCGGCCAGCGCCTTGATATAGTCGTCGGGCAGGATCACGCCCGAGGAGGTCTCCACATGCGGGGCAAAGACGATCTCGGGGCGCAGCTCGCGGATCTTGGCGGTGACCTCCTCGATCGGGGCCGGCGCAAAGGGCGCCGTGGCCCCGTTGCCCACCCGGCGCGCCTTCATCACCGTCGCCTCCGAGCTCAGCCCCCCGGCCTCGAGGATCTGGCTCCAGCGGAAGGAGAACCAGCCGTTGCGCACCACCAGCGCGTGGCGGTCGCGGGCGAACTGGCGCGCCACCGACTCCATGGCAAAGGTCCCGCCCCCGGGCACCAGTGCCACCGAATGGCCGTTATAGACCTCTTTCAGCGTCGACGAGATGTCGCGCATCACCTGCTGAAAGGCCTGGCTCATATGGTTCAGCGAGCGGTCGGTGAAGACCACCGAGTATTCCAGCAGGCCGTCGGGGTCGATCGTGTCTAGCAGCGCGGGCATGGCAGCTCTCCAGTCCGGGGGAAATCTCATCTTCTTCTTGGCACAAATACTCATGTCCGGCCCCGGAAATCCAGCGCCGGCGCGGGATTTCGAGGGCGGGATTAGAGTATTTTCGCCAAGAAGAAACAGGCTCAGCCCAGGGGGCCGGGGCGGCGCTCTTCGCTGAGCAGGACATTGGCCTCGACATTTCCGACCCCCGGCAGGGTCATGATGCGGCGCCGCAGGACGCGTTCGAAATCGCTCAGGTCGCGCGCCACCACCCGCAGGCGGTAGTCGAACAGGCCCAGCACGTGCTGCACCGTCTGCACCTCGGGGATGGCGGTGACGGCGCGCTCGAAATCCTCCAGGCTGACGCGGCCCTTGGTGGCCAGTTTCACCCCAAGGAACACCGTCACGCCAAAGCCCAGCGCCTCGGCATCCAGCTCCAGCCGGCGGCCCTTGAGGATGCCCGCCTCCTCCAGCCGCTTTACCCGACGCCACGTGGCGGGCTGGCTGAGGCCGAGGCGGCGACCCAGCGCGCCGGCGCTGAGCGTGGCGTCCTCGGACAGCGCGCGCAGGATCTGGCGGTCGGTTTCGTCGAGTTCCATCACAGCGGCAGCGCCTCCCCGCGCTTGATGTCGGAGACCAGCATCAGCGCCTCGATATCGGCGATATGCGGCAGGGTCAGGATGCGCTCGCGGTAGATCTCCTGGTAATGGGACATGTCGCGGGCCAGGATGTTCAGCCGGACGTCGACGCGGCCGAGGAAGGTCTGGATCTCGTTGACCTCGGGCACCGCGCGGGCGGCGGCGATGAACTCGTCGAAGGCGCGCGGGTCGGTCTTGTCGAGGCTCACCCGCAGTGACACCTCGACCGCGTAGCCCAGCGCGCGCCAGTCGATCACCGCGCGCTGCCCCTTCAGGATGGCCGCAGCGCGCAGCTTCTCCAGCCGGCGCCAGCAGGTGGCGGGCGTGATCCCCGCGCGCTCGGCCAGTTCGGCGGTGGAAAGCGTGGGATCGGCCTGGAACTGGCGCAGAAGGCGGCGGTCGATATCGTCAACTTGCATGGATTTTTCATATTCTGCGGAAGGGCGAATGATTTTTCGCAGAAAAATCGAAATCGGTCAAATAATGCGAAACCGAATAGCGCGATCCCCGCTATCTTGCCCCCAACCAGAACAACCAAGCAAGGAAGGAGCGCCGACATGCGCGTCTATTACGATCGCGACTGCGACATCAACCTGATCAAGGACAAGAAGGTGGCCATCCTGGGCTACGGCAGCCAGGGCCACGCCCACGCGCTGAACCTGCGCGACTCGGGCGCCAAGAACGTGGCCGTCGCGCTGCGCGAAGGCTCGCCCAGCGCCAAGAAGGCCGAGGCCGAGGGGCTGCAGGTGATGGGCATCGCCGAGGCCGCGGCCTGGTGCGACCTGATCATGTTCACCATGCCCGATGAACTGCAGGCCGAGACCTACAAGAAATACGTCCACGACAACCTGCGCGAAGGCGCGGCGATCGCCTTTGCCCACGGCCTGAACGTGCATTTCGGCCTGATCGAGCCCAAGCCCGGCGTCGACGTGATCATGATGGCCCCCAAGGGCCCCGGCCACACCGTGCGCGGCGAATACGTCAAGGGCGGCGGCGTGCCCTGCCTGGTGGCGGTGCACAACGACGCCTCGGGCAAGGCGCTGGAGCTGGGCCTGAGCTACTGCTCGGCCATCGGCGGCGGCCGCTCGGGCATCATCGAGACCAACTTCCGCGAGGAATGCGAGACCGACCTCTTCGGCGAGCAGGCCGTGCTCTGCGGCGGCCTGGTCGAACTGATCCGCATGGGCTTCGAAACCCTGGTCGAGGCGGGCTATGCCCCTGAAATGGCTTACTTCGAGTGCCTGCACGAAGTGAAGCTGATCGTCGACCTGATCTACGAGGGCGGCATCGCCAACATGAACTACTCGATCTCGAACACCGCCGAATACGGCGAGTATGTCTCGGGCCCGCGGGTTCTGCCCTACGACGAGACCAAGGCCGCGATGAAGGGCATCCTGCGCGACATCCAGACCGGCAAGTTCGTGCGCGACTTCATGCAGGAAAACGCCGTGGGCCAGCCCTTCTTCAAGGGCACGCGCCGCCTGAACGACGAGCACCAGATCGAGCAGGTCGGCCAGAAGCTGCGCGACATGATGCCCTGGATCTCGGCCGGCAAGCTGGTGGACCAGGACAAGAACTGAGGCCGTTCGGCGGGGTCCCCCGCCCGTTCAGACGGAGGCCCCGGCGACGCGCCGGGGCCTTTTTCGTGCGCAGCGTTAACGGATGCGCCGGATGCGCCGCGGGGCGATATGTATTCGATATGAATTCCATATGACCCGGGTATGAGCGGCGGCCCCGCGCAAGAAAGGTTAAGGCGCCCGCGGTGGGGCGCACTTTTCGGGGGGCGAAGTCCGAGAATTCCGGGAGAAGCACCGTCCATCCGTCACGCCCGGCGGGAACCGCCGGGCAGCGCCCGCCCGCCCCCCCGGGCGGGCGCTTTCGCCCCACCACGGGCGCGCGCTGCCCTCATCACGAAGTCATCAGCCAAGACGCCCGAACGGTTCAGGGCGGAAGGGAAGACTGAAGCCTGCCCCCTCAGCCCTCCCGGTCGCCCTCGGGCGACCACTCGATCCCGTAGGCCTCTTTCATGTGGCCCTTGAAATAGTCGCTGAAGGCGGGGAAGCCGTCGGCGATCTTGAGGAACTCGTCGCGGTCGAGCACCAGCACCTTGCTGTCCTCCAGCGCCCGCACCGTGCCCGAGCGGCGCTGCTGGCCGAGGATCAGCCGCTCGCCGAAATGGCCGCCGGGGCCGATCCGGGTCACGACCTCTTCGCCGGTGGCCTCGTCCTGGTAACGCAACTCCACCGCGCCGGAGATCACGGTGTAGAACCCGTCGGCGCGGTTGCCGGCCTCGAACACCCGGTCGCCGGCGCGGTAATGCACGTAGCGCGCCGCGGGCGGCGTGTAGGAGCGGATCTGGACCACCGAGCGCGGGCTTAGATCGTCGAGCAGCCAGTTGATCAGGACCCGCACCTTGGTGCCGAGCCCCGGCAGGAACGAGACGTAATAGGCCCGCCACAGCACCCAGGCGAAGAAGCCCGAGATGTTGATGCCCCAGACCTGCGCCACGCCCCGCCGTGCCCCGAGCGAGGCCAGCGCCCCCTGCGAAACGTATTGGAAGGGCTTGAGCGGCTTGCCCTGGATGGCGGCCGCGATGTTCTCGGCCACGGTGCGGGCCTCGCGCACGGCGAACTGGGCGGTGGGGGGCGCGAAATCGCCGCGCTCGGTGGCGCCCTCCTTCATCGGGATCAGGGCGCAGTCGCCCAGCGACCAGATGTCGTCGCGCCCCTTGGCCCGCAAGTTGCGGTCGACCAGGATGCGGCCATGGGCCTTTTCCAGGTCCAGCTCGCGCACCACGCGCGAGGGGGCGTTGCCGATGGTGGCGACGATGGTGCGGGTGGGAATCTCCTCGCCCGTGGTGGTGATCAGGCGGGTGCCGGTGGCCGACGCGACGCCGGTGTTCAGCAGCACCTCGATGCCGCGCTCCTCCAGCTTTTTCGCGGCGTAGGCGCCCAGCTTTTCGGGCAGTTCGCCCAGCACGCGGTCGGCGAATTCGACCACCACCACGCGCACCTCGGAGGGGTCGATATTGGGGTAGTATTTCAGCGAGCGGTCGATGAGTTCCTTCATCTCGCCCACCGTCTCCACCCCCGAGAAACCGGCGCCCACCACGCAGAAGGTCAGCGCCTCTTTCTTGACCTCGGGCAGATGGGTGATCTCGGCATGTTCCAGCTTCTCGATGACATGGGCGCGCAGGCGGCGGGCATCCTCAAGCGTCTTCATGGTCAGGGCGTGGTCGGTCAGGCCGGGGGTGCGCGACAGATCGACGGTCTGGCCCATGGCCACGATCAGGTGGTCATAGGGGATCTCGGTCGGGCGGCGCTGCACGCCCTGGAAGACGGTGACGATCTTGCGCTCGAAATCCACGCTGTCGACGCGGGCCTTGCGGACAAAGACGTCGCGCAGCAGGAAGCGCAGGGGCGAGACCGCGTGCAGCGCGGTGATCGAGCCCGCGGCCACCTCGGGCAGCAGCGGCTGGAAGACGAAGTAGTTCTGGTCGTTGATCAACTCGACCTCGGCCGCGTCGCCGAGGCGGTTCTTCACTTCGCGCGCCGCGAACATGCCGGCGAAGCCGCCGCCGAGGATCAGGATACGTTGTGCCAAGGGTCAGTCACCTGTGCTTGTGTGTCCCCCCTGCGCGGCAAAATACACATCGCGAACCGAAAGGCCAGCCCGGCGCGGTCTTTGGCCGCAGGAAAACCTTGAGATACCAATGGCATACAACGGTATTCATTCGGCATCTTGACCTCGCCGCGCGGCCGGTGTCTGTCTCGGCCGGTCGCAGGGAGGAGACGGGATGCCGGAGATCACACCGAGAAGCTGGCTGATGGTGGGTACGCTGGGCCTCGTGTGGGGGGCGACCTTCCTGGTGATCGAGATCGCGCTGAGGGGGATCACGCCGTTCTGGCTGGCCGCCGGGCGGATCGGCTTCGCCGCGGCGCTGATGGCGCTGGTCTGGGGGCTGCGCGGGGGCCGGCTGTTCCTGACCGAAGAGCGCAGCTGGGGGCCGGTGATCGTGATCGGCGCGGGCAGCTCGGCGGTGCCCTTCATGCTGCTGAGCTGGGGCCAACAATACGTGACCTCGGGCTTTGCCGGGGTGTCGATGGCGGCGATCGCGCTGATGGTGCTGCCGCTGGCGCATTTCTTCGTCCCGGGCGAGCGCCTGACCCGGCGCAAGCTGGCGGGATTCGCCATCGGTTTCGCCGGCGTGGTGGTGCTGATCGGCGGGCAGGCCTTCGAGAGCACCGGCGCCGGGCTGGAGCCGTTCGGCCGGGTGGCCTGCCTGTCGGCGGCGGGCTGCTACGCGGTCTGCTCGGTGCTGACGCGGCGGCTGCCGCCGGTGGATTCGATCGGGCTGGCCGCCGTTCTGTTGCTGGTCGGCGCGGCGATCGTGCTGCCGGTGGCCTGGGCGGTGGAGGGGCCGCCGCCCCTGCCCCCGCGCGAGACCCTGCTGGCGCTGGCGGTGCTGGGGCTGCTGCCCACCGCCGGGGCGAACCTGCTCCGGGTGCTGGTGATCCGCAGCGCCGGGCCGACCTTCATGAGCCTGACAAATTACCAGGTGCCGCTGTGGTCGGTGACCTTCGGCGCGCTGATCCTGGGCGAGCCGCTGCCGCCCAGCCTGCTGGCGGCGCTGGCGCTGATCCTGGCCGGCGTGGGGCTGAGCCAGTGGGGCGCCATCCGGCGCCTGTTCGCGGGCTAACGAGAGGCGGCCTCGACCTCGGCCACGATGCCGTCGACCACCTGCGCCAGCAGAGCGTCGTCGGTGCATTCGGCCATCACCCGGATCAGCGGCTCGGTCCCCGACTTGCGGATCAGCAGGCGCCCCTGCCCGTCCAGACGCGCCTCGGCCTCGGCGATGGCGGCCTTGACCGCGGGCGCCTCCAACGGGGCTTGCCCGGCGGCGTAGGAGACGTTTTTCAGCAGTTGCGGGACCGGCTCGAACTGGTGCACCAGGGCCGAGGCGGGCTGGCCGGTCTCGACCATCGCGGCGAGGAATTGCAACCCCGCCAGCAGCCCGTCGCCGGTGGTGGCGTAATCGGTCATCACGATATGGCCCGACTGCTCGCCGCCCAGGTTCCAACCGCCCTGGCGCATGGCCTCGACCACGTAGCGGTCGCCGACCGGCGTGCGCTCCAGCCGCAGGTCGCGGGCGGCGAGGAAATGCTCCAGCCCGAGGTTGGACATCACGGTCGCCACCAGCGTGCCGTCCTTCAGCCGCTGTTCCTCGGCCCAGCGCGCGGCGAAAAGGGCCATGATCTGGTCGCCGTTGGCCACCCGGCCGGTCTCGTCGAGGAGGACCACGCGGTCGGCGTCGCCGTCGAGGCAGATGCCCACGTCGGCGCCATGCGCCACCACCGCCTCGGCCGCGGTGCCCGGGCTGGTGGAGCCGCATTTCTGGTTGATGTTGTAGCCGTTGGGCGAGGTGCCGATCTCGATCACCTCGGCGCCCAGTTCCCACAGGACCTCGGGCGCGGTGCGGTGGGCGGCGCCGTTGGCGCAGTCGATCACCACCTTCAGCCCTTCCAGGTTCTTGCCCTGCGGGAAGGTGGCCTTGACGCGTTCGTAATAGCGGAAGCGGCCGTCGTCGATGCGCTTGGCGCGGCCGATATTCTCGGCATGTGCAGGCTCCACCCCCTCCATGGTCATCCGCTCGATCTCGGCCTCGGCGGCGTCGGAGAGCTTGAACCCGTCGGGGCCGAAGAACTTGATCCCGTTGTCGTGGGCCGGGTTGTGGCTGGCCGAGATCATCACGCCCACATCGGCGCGCATCGAGGTGGTCAGCATCCCCACGGCGGGCGTGGGCACCGGGCCCAGCAGGAACACGTTCATGCCGGTCGAGGTGAAGCCCGCGGTCAGGGCGTTTTCGAACATGTAGCCCGAAAGGCGCGTGTCCTTGCCGATCACCACCCGGTGCGCGCGGCTGCCGTCGCGGCGAAAATACCGCCCCGCCGCCGCGCCCAGGCGCAGCGCCAGCTCGGCGGTCATCGGATAGGAATTGGCCCGGCCACGGACCCCGTCGGTCCCGAACAAGCTTTTGCTCATGCCTCTCTCATGCCCCACAGCGCCTCGGCCAGGCGGAGCGCCTGGCGGGTCTCCCTGATATCATGAACCCGCAGGAACTGAACCCCCTGCGCGGCGCCCGCCAGCGCCACGGCCACCGATCCCGGCGCCCGGTCGGCGGGATCCGGCGCATCCCCCAGCGTGCCGATGAAACGCTTGCGCGAGGCGCCCAGCAAAACCGCACAGCCCAGCCCGTGAAACAGGCTGAGCCCCCGCAGGAGCACCAGGTTGTGCTCCAGCGTCTTGCCGAAGCCGATGCCGGGGTCGACCACGATGCGGGCACGCGGGATGCCCGCGGCCTCGGCCGCCGCGACGCGCGCGGCCAGGAAATCGTAAACGTCGAGCAGCACGTTGTCGTAATGCGGGTCGTTCTGCATGGTCTCGGGGTCGCCCTGGGCATGCATCAGGCAGACCGGCGCATGGGCCTGCGCGGTCACATCGGCCAGCGCCGGGTCGAAGGTGAAGGCGGCCACGTCATTGACCAGGTTCGCCCCGGCCTGCAGCGCGGCCTGCGCCACCGCGGCCTTGCGGGTGTCGATGGAGATCGGCGCGCGCAGCCCGCCTGCGCGCAGGGTGGAAATGACGGGCGCGGTGCGCTCGATCTCCTCGGCCACCGGCACCACGGCCGCGCCGGGTCGGGTGGATTCGCCGCCGATGTCCAGGATGTCCGCCCCGCCCTCGACCAGCGCCCGGCCATGGGCCAGCGCCGCCTCGGGGGCGTCGAACCGGCCGCCGTCGGAAAAACTGTCGGGGGTGACGTTGAGGATGCCCATCAGCCGCGGCCGGTCCATGGTCAGCCCGGCGATGGCGGGACGGTGGGCGGTGAAGGCGGCGCGGGCCTCCTCGGGCAGGGCGCGGGCGGGCAGACGGCCGCGGGTGCCGTCGCGGTGCAACTCCTCGACCTCGGCGAACCAGGCCCAGCCGCCGGCCAGGGTCAGCGCGCCTTCGGGCCGGCAGGGATCGGTCTGCACGATGGGGCGGAAATAGCGATGTCGCATGGGCGGCCTTCGGTGAACGCGGTCAGAGCGCGGCGGCGGCCTCGTCGATGGCCAGCGCCTCGGCCTCGGCATTCTCCGGCAGATCGGCGCCGATCACAACCCGGCGCGCAGCCCCCATGTGATCGGCGAACCACAGCGCCAGCGCCACCGCGTCGCGCGGGCTGGCCGAGGGACCGTCGATGGCGTCGAGCACGATCTTGGAAGGCGCCCAGACGGTCATCTGGCCGTGTTTCATGGCCCAGTCCAGCTCGGTCCGGGTCTCGGTGACCACGCAGCGCTTGTCGCGCCCGGCGAGCACCCAGGCATTCTGCTCGATCGCCAGCAGGTCGATGCGGCGTTGCGCCAGCGCCGCGCCCGATTGCGGCGCGGGCGCGTCGGCGGGGCCCACGCAGAGGATCACCGGCGCGCCCGAGGCCTCCAGCCGGTCCAGCCATTGCGGGAGTTCCGGCGCGGCGATGGCGGCGTTGGACAGGAAGACCACGGTGGGGTGCGGGGCCAGTTCCTCGACCGGCACGGCATGGACGGGCTTGGGCCCCTCCTGCCCGCGCGAGCGCACGATCTCAACGCCCAGCGCGCCGGGGCCGCGGTCGAGTTTCTCGATGCGGACGAAGACGCGCATCGCCTGCGGTTCGAGCAGGATATGCTCGGCGATGCGCTCAGCCAGGGTTTCCAGCAGGTTCAGCCGCTCCGAGCTGAGCTCGGCATTGATGGCCTCGGTGATGGCGTCGTAGGAGAGCACCCGGTCGACATCGTCATCCAGCGGCGCGGGGTTCGGGCGCACCTCGACCACCACGTTGAAGCGCACGCGCTGGGTGGCGCCGCGCTCGGCCTGGAAGGCGCCGATCTCGACCTCGACCACGTAGTCGCGCAGCGAGATGCGGTCGCGCGGGTCGCTGCCCGAGGTGGCCTCGGAGCGCTCGGACGGGTGCGCGAAGGCGAGGCGGATATCTTTGCTCATGACAGGTCTCCGGGGCGCGGGCGTCGGTCTGGGGCACACTAGGGATTATGCGCCCCGGGGCAAGCCCGCGCGCGGCAGGCCGCCGCCCGTCCGCGACCTCAGTTCTGCGACAGCTGCGTCGGCTGGCGGTAGAAATAGTGCACGCCGATCGTGGCGGTGCGCGGGAAGCGCCGCGCCCAGCGCGGGTAGACGGCCTTGGTGTGGTAATGGGTGGCGCCGGCGGTCAGGTTGTGCGGCGCGCCGCCCAGCATCAGGCGGGCGATCTTCTTCAGGCGCTCATAGGCGGCCTTTTCGTTGATCACCTCGGCCCGGCCGTCGCAGGTATAGGTGAACTGGCACTGATACTTGCGCCCGGTGCCCTGGTTGATCACGCCGCAGACCGTGTCGGGATAGGCGCCCGAGGCGACGCGGTTCATGATGACCTCGGCCACGGCGAACTGGCCCTTGATGCTTTCGCCGCGGGCCTCGAAATAGAGCGCCTCGGCCAGGCATTGTTCCTCGGTCGTGGGGTCGACGGCGGGCCGGGCGTCCAGCCATTCGGCGTCGTAGCGGATCTCGGCCACCTTGCCGGACGAGGCCGGAGCCTTGGGCACCGGCTTGAGCAGGCGCTGCAGGCGGCGCGAACTGACCGAGCTGAGCGCCTCCTTCTCGGCCCCCAGGAGCTGGGCCAGGCGGGTGTCGAGCACGGCCGTGGGATCGTTCGACTGCGAGACCGTCACGTCGGCATGCGCCATTCCGGCCAGACAAAACACAACCGCCGCGCCAAGCGCGCCAAACCGTCTGATACTCATTGCTTGCCCCCAAGCAGCGTGGCCTAGGCGGGCCACCAACGGCGCGGGAATACTGCAAAACGCGCCGCGCGTCCACCCGCGGGGGCGGGACCCCGCCATGCAGCGGCCAAACCCCGCCCGGTCAAAACCCGGCAGAGCCGTATAACAGATTGATTACAGGCGACTTCTCAGCAGGCAGGCGCAGCCGCCGCCGAGATCACCAGATGAGCGGCCGCCAGCCGGGCCACCGGGACCCGGAATGGCGAGCAGGAGACGTAATCAAACCCCGCATTGCGGCAGAACGCAATAGATTCGGCGTTGCCGCCATGTTCGCCGCAGACCGAGAGCACGACCTCGGGCCGGGCGGCACGGGCGCGCTCGGCGCCGATCAGCAGAAGCTCGCCCACCCCCTCCACGTCCAGCGTGTGGAACGGGTCCTCGGGGAAGACGCCCTGCTGCACGTAGGAGCCCATGAACCGCCCCGCGTCGTCGCGCGACAGGCCATAGGTCATCTGCGTCAGGTCGTTGGTGCCGAAGCTGAGGAAGCTGGCATGCTGCACGATCTCGCCGGCGCGCAGCGCGGCGCGCGGGGTCTCGACCATCACGCCGAGGCGATAGTCGAAATCGATGCCGCGCTCGGTGCGCACCGCGGCCGCCACGGCGTCGATGCGGGTCTTGACCAGCTCCACCTCGCGCCGGGCCGAGACCAGCGGGATCATGATCTCGGGCACCACCGGGGCGCCCTTGCGGCTACCGTCGATCGTGGCTTCGAAGATGGCGCGGGCCTGCATCTCGTAGATCTCGGGCACGGTCACCCCCAGCCGCACGCCGCGCATCCCCAGCATGGGGTTGAATTCCGACAGCGCCTCGACCCGGCGGGTGACGTCGGAAAGCGGCAGGTCCAGCGCATCGGCCAGCTCGCTCAGCCCCTCGCGCGAGTGGGGCAGGAACTCGTGCAGCGGCGGGTCGAACAGGCGGATGCAGACCGGCAGGCCCTGCATGATCTCGAACAGCCGGGTGAAATCGGCCCGCTGCATCGGCAGGAGCTGGTCGAGCGCGGCGCGGCGGTCCTCTTCGGTCTTGGCGAAGATCATCTCGCGCATCACCGTCAGCCGGTCCTCCTCGAAGAACATGTGCTCGGTGCGGCACAGGCCGATCCCCTCGGCGCCGAAATTGCGCGCGGTCTGGGCGTCGGCGGGGGTGTCGGCATTGGCGCGGATGCCGATGTCGCAGATCTCCTCGGCCCAGCTCAGCAGGGTGCGGAACGCGTCGTCGAGGGCGGGCTCCAGCATGTCGACCGCGCCCACCAGCGCCTCGCCGGAGGTGCCGTCGATGGTGATGATGTCGCCCTCGTGGAACACCCGGCCGTCGGGCGCGACAAGCTGGCCGTCGCGGGTCTTGAGCCGCATGTCCGACACGCCAACCACGCAGGGCAGGCCCAGGCCGCGGGCGATCACCGCGGCGTGGCTGGTCATGCCGCCGCGCTCGGTCAGCACGCCCGCCGCCGCGTGCATGCCGCGGATATCCTCGGGCGAGGTTTCGCGGCGCACGAGGATGCAGGGCTCGCCCCGCGCGGCGCTGGCCTGCGCCGCGGCCGAGCCGAAGACGATCTTGCCGGTGGCCGCCCCCGGGCTGGCGGCGATCCCCTTGGCGAAGCGGATGCGTTCGCCGCGCGGGTCGACCTGGCTGTGCAGCAACTCGTTCAGGGCGCGCGGCTCGATCCGGGCCAGCGCCTCCTCGCGCGAGATGATCCAGTCTTCGGCGAGGCTCACGGCGATGCGCACCGCCGCGCGCGAGCTGCGCTGCACCCGCACCGCGTCGAGCACATGCAGCGTGCCGCCCTCGATGGTGAACTCGATCTGCATTTCCTCGCGCAGGCGCTGGCGGCAGATGTCGCCCCAGCGCTTGAGCTCTTCGAAGATCTCGGGGCATTGCTCTTCCAGCGAACGGCCGCGCGGGTCGCGGGTGAGGTAGAGCACCCCCTCGCCCTTCTTCAGCGCCGCCCGCCCCTGGCTCTGGCTGAGATAGCGCCCGGTGATCTGGGGCCGCCCGGTGATGCCGTCCACATACTGGATCACCCCCGAGCCGCTTTCGGCCGGGCCCAGCCCCAGCGCCATTTCCTGCACCACCAGCCCGAGTCCCGCGTCGGCCGGGGCGCCCTTGGCCTGGCGCAGCAGGCGCGCCGTCGTCCCCTCCCAGGCCCGCGCCATGGAGCGCAGCACCTGGCCGAGCTGCGTCACCGGGTCCTGCGGGAAGGCGCTGTCGGTCTCCTCCTCATAGGCCAGCAGGGCGGCGCGGATGGTCTCGGGGTTGCAGACCTCCTCCTCGAACTGGTCGGGGTCGAGACGCGCGACATGGATCGCGTAGGCCTGGATGAAGCGCAGGTAGAGCCGGTCGGCGGCCTCCTGCCCCAGCTTCTGGGCCAGGGCGGCATGGGTGGCGCCGTTCATGCCGATATTCAGGATCGCGCCGGGCCCGCCCCAGTCCGGATCCTCGCTGGAGGGGCGCACCGAGACCAGCGGCGCGCTGCCGAACAGCGACAGCAGGGCGGTCTTGTCGGGCATCTGCCCCACCGCGATGCGGTGCACCGATTCGAAGGACAGCGCCACGGTCTTGGGCACCGGCAGGCCCAGCCGGATCAGGCGCTGCAGGCATTTCGCCCGCCCCCCGTGGCGCGATGTCTCGATATCCGCCGACGGCGTGATCTCGGTGAACTCGGTGTAATCCGTTTCTTCCAGCACCGTCGCGCCTCCCTCAACGCGCGCAGGATACCCCGCTGACGCGACTTGGCAAGCGCGCGGGCCGCCGCAGGGCCGCCCTGCCCCGGCTCATCCTTCGACGCGGGTCAGGTCGGCCACCTGCATGCAGGTTTCGCTGATGCGGTGCAACAGGTTCAGGCGGTTGCGCCGCACCACCGGGTTGTCGGTGTTCACCTGCACCGTGTCGAAGAACGCGTCGATCGGCGCGCGCAGGCCGGCCATGGCGCCCATGGCGGTGGCGAAATCCTCCGCGTCCATGGCGGGGCCGATCACCGCGTCGGCATCGTCGAGCGCGGCGAAGAGCGCGGTCTCCGTCGCGTCCTCGGCGAATTTCGCGTCGGCGCCGAAACGGTATTCGACCCCGTCCTTCTCCTCGGCCTGGACCAGGATGTTGTTGGCGCGCTTGAAGCCCAGGAGCAGGTTCTCGCCATCCTCGGTTTCCAGGAAGTCCGACAGCGCCCGGGCACGCTTGACCAGCAGGGTCAGGTCGTCGGCCCCCTTCATCGCCAGGCAGGCGTCGATCACGTCGTGGCGCAGCCCCTCGCCCTTGAGGTGGACCTTCAGCCGGTCGTGGAAGAAGCCCAGCAGGTCGTCGCTTGTCTCGGGCAGGGATTCGCGCAGATGGGCGAGCCAGGTGCCCTCTTCGATCCTGAAGGGTTCGTCCATCTCGCCGTCGAGCTTGTCGATCACCGCGCGGAAGGCGGCGCCGAAGACGCCGTGATGGGCGCTCTTGTCCACCAGCCGGTCGAGGAAGAACGCCTCCTGCTCTTCGGCGGTGTCGAGGCTCTGGGCGATGGTGTGCTCCAGCAGCTGGGTGTTGATCAGCCGCTCCAGCCCGAGGCGCAGCTCGTTGCCCAGCACGGTGCGGATGATGCCCAGCGCGGCCCGGCGCAGCGCGAAGGGGTCCTTGGAGCCGGTGGGCTTTTCGTCGATCACCCAGAAGCCGGCCAGCGTGTCCAGCTTGTCGGCCAGCGACACGGCGATGGAGACCGGGTGCGTGGGCAGCTCGTCCGAGGGGCCGAGCGGCTTGTAATGCATCTCGGCGGCTTCGGCGATTTCGGGGGCGAGGCCGGCGGCCTCGGCATAGTAGCGGCCCATGATGCCCTGCAGCTCGGGGAATTCGTAGACCATTTCCGAGGCGAGGTCGGCCTTGGCCACCTCGGCGGCCTCGGCGGCGGCGGCCGGGTCGGCACCCACCAGCGGCGCGATGGCGCGCGAGAGCTTCACGATGCGCTCGATCCGCTGCGCCTGGGTGCCCAGCTTGTTATGGAAGGTCACGTTGTCCAGCTTTTGCAGCCACAGGCCCATGCCCGATTTCGCCACCCGCAGGTCGTTTTCCCAGAAGAACTTGGCATCCGACAGGCGCGCCGACAGCACCTTCTGGTTGCCCGCCAGGATGGTCGCGCCGTGATCGGCGGTCTCGCGGTTGGCGACGGTGACGAATTTCACGATGCGCCCGGTCTTCGGATCGCGCACCGAGAAGAACTTCTGGTGCTCCTTCATCGAGGTCTGCAGCACCTCGGGCGGCAGGTCGAGGAAATCGGCCCCGATCTCGCCCATCAGCACCACGGGCCATTCCACCAGCCCCGCGACCTCGGCCAGCAGGCCCTTGTCCTCGACCACCTCGAGGCCTTGCGCAAAGGCCGCGTTGGTGGCGTCGTGCCAGATATGGTCGGCGCGCTCGGCCGGGTCGATGACCACATAGGCGCGCTTCAGCTTGGCGGCGTAATCCTCGAAGGAGGTCACCTTGATCTCGTCGGGCGCCATGAAGCGGTGGCCGCGCGTGGTGTCGCCGGCATGGATGCCGTCCACCACCATCGGCACCACCTCGGCCCCGTCCTCGCGCGAGAGGATGCAGAGGATCGAGTGCAGCGGGCGCACCCAGCGCAAGCTGCCCGCGCCCCAGCGCATGGATTTCGGCCAGGGGAAGTTGCGTATCGTGTCTTCCAGCACCTCGGCCACGATCTCGGCGGCCGGGCGGCCCTCCTTCACGATCTCGGCGTAATAGACCTGGCCCTTCTTGTCGTCGCGCACGCCCAGCTGCTCGCGGCTAAGGCCGGTGGCGCGCAGGAAGCCCTCCAGCGCCTTTTCCGGGGCGTCGACGCGGGGGCCCTTGCGCTCTTCCATCAGGGTCGGGCTGTTTTCCGACAGCCCCTCCAGCGCCAGCACCAGCCGGCGCGGGGTCGAAAACGCCTGCGCCGAGGCGTAGGTCAGGCCGGCCTCGACCAGACCGTCGGTCACGCGCTTTTTCAGGTCCTCGCGGGCGCGGGCCTGCATGCGGGCCGGGATTTCCTCGGAAAACAGTTCGATCAGCAGGTCGGGCATCACTCGGTCTCCGGCGGCGGCGGGGGGCAGTCTGCGGGGGCCGGCTTGCCCTCGAAGACCACTTCGCCGCAATGGTTGATCTGGTTCCAGGCATAGCCGCGGCCGTCGGGGAAGACGGCGATCACGCGGTCGATGCCATAGCGGATGTTCTCTTGACCCATGAAGGCGACGGCCTCGCCCCGCTCCAGCGCCGTGCCGATGGCGACGGCGTCGAAACAGTCGAACCAGCCGGGCGCGACCAGCGGCACCGCGTCCTCATGGATCTCGTAGGTCTCGGTCAGGGTGGCCAGCGAGAGGCCGACCTCGAAGCAGGCGCGGTAGCGCACCGGTGAGCTGCTGGCGTCGATGCCTTCGAAACCGGCGACGCTGACCGGCTCGGGCTGGCCCGAGACGACCGAGGTCAGCCGGACCTGCGCCGCTGGGCTGCTGGCCGGCACGGGTTCGTAGAAGGCGTAGATCTGCAGGTAATACATCGCGATCCCTGCGATCAGTCCAGCCACGACGATGCCCCCCGCGATCAGCTTGCCGCTCACGCCTGCCATCCCCCGGCCTCGGTCTCGACGAAGGCGTCGGCGCATTTCTTGGCCAACGCGCGGACCCGCCCGATATAGGCCTGCCGCTCGGTCACCGAGATCACGCCGCGCGCGTCCAGCAGGTTGAACAGGTGGCTGGCCTTGATGCACTGGTCATAGGCCGGGTGGGCCATGACGATGCGCTTGCCGGTCTTGGGGTCTTCCTGCGGGTGGGCGAGGATCGCCTCGCACTCGGCCTCGGCATCCTCGAAATGGCGGAACAGGATCTCGGTCTCGGCCACGTCGAAGTTGAAGCGGGAATATTCCTGCTCGGTCTGGCGGAAGATGTCGCCATAGCTCAGCGGGATCGGCGCGTCGGGGGCGTTGAAGGGCATCTCCATCACGTGATCGATGCCCAGGACATACATCGCCAGGCGCTCCAGCCCGTAGGTCAGCTCGCCCGAGACGGGTTTGCAGTCATGGCCGCCGACCTGCTGGAAATAGGTGAACTGCGACACTTCCATGCCGTCGCACCAGACTTCCCAGCCCAAGCCCCAGGCGCCCAGCGTGGGGCTTTCCCAGTCGTCCTCGACAAAGCGGATATCGTGCAGGTCCATGTCGATGCCGATGGCCTCGAGGCTGCCCAGGTAGAGATCCTGCAGGTCGGGCGGGCTGGGTTTGATCAGCACCTGGAACTGGTAGTAGTGCTGCAACCGGTTCGGGTTCTCGCCGTAGCGGCCGTCGGTGGGCCGGCGCGAGGGCTGGACATAGGCCGCCGCCCAGGATTTCGAGCCCAGCGCGCGCAGCGTGGTGGCCGGGTGGAAGGTGCCCGCGCCCACCTCCATGTCATAGGGCTGCAGCACCGCGCAGCCCTTGGATGCCCAGTAGTTCTGCAGACGCAGGATGATCTCCTGGAAACTGCGGGGTTTTCCCTCTGCCATTGGTCCTGCCCAGCTTGTGAAAAACAGCGCCTCAATAGGCCCCCGGGGCGGCAGGGTCAATCACCGCCCCGGGGGATATTTGACGTGCAATGACGGAGCGCTTTGATACGGTCAGGCGAGGATTCGCCCGGAACACGGGGCAACAGGGACAAAATATACCGATGAAAGCACTCATTAGCCTTCTGTTTTTCACCCTGGCGGGCCTGATGCCCGCTGTCGCGCAGGACCGCGCCTGGGTCCAGATCGAGGCTCACCCCACGCTACGCGAGGCGCAGGAGCGCGCCCGCGCCTATGCCGGGGCCTTCCCGGACGTCAACGGCTTCCAGATGCGCTCGGGCTGGTACGCGATCACGCTGGGGCCGTTCACGCCCGAGGGCGCGCTGAACCGGCTGGGCGATCTGCGCCGCGAACGCCTGGTGCCGGCCGACAGCTACGTCTCGGACGGCGTGCAATACACCCGGCAGTTCTGGCCGGTGGGCGCGGACACGCTGGCCGCCGCGCCGCAGGCCGCCCCCGCCGAGGAGGAGGCCGCGCCGGCCCGGCAGGCCGAACCGGAACCCCCGGCAGAGGTGATCGCCCTGCCCGACGAGACCCCGGCCGAGGCGCGCCGCAGCGAGGCCCGGCTGACCCGCGAGGAACGCGAGGCGCTGCAGGAGGCCCTGCAATGGGAGGGCTACTACACCGCCGCCATCGACGGCGCCATCGGCCGCGGCACCCGCGCCGCCATGGGCGCCTGGCAGGCCGACCGGGGCTACGACCCCACCGGCATCCTGACCACCCGCCAGCGCGACGAGTTGGTCACCGCCTATCGCGAGGCGCTGGCCAGGCTGGGCATGCGGACCATCACCGAGCAGCGCGCCGGCATCCAGATCGACATCCCCGCGGCGATGGTGGAGTTCGCGCGTTACGAGGCCCCCTTCGTGCATTTCGACGGCAAGGGCGACAGCGGCGTGCGGGTGCTGCTGATCAGCCAGAGCGGCGACCAGACCACGCTGTTCGGCCTCTACGACATCATGCAGACGCTGGAGATCGTGCCGCTGAAGGGCCAGCGCGAGCGCCGCGGCGACGAGTTCGTCCTGACCGGCCGCAATGACGAGGTGCAATCCTACACCTATGCCGCGCTCAAGGACGGTGCGGTGAAGGGCTTTACCCTGGTCTGGCGCCCCGAGGACGCCAAGCTGATGACCCGCGCCGCGCAGATGATGCGCGACAGCTTTCAGCCGCTGCCCGGGATGGTGCTGCCCGATCTCGCCGGCGACGCCGGCGCCGAGCAGCGCGTGGACCTGCTGGCCGGGCTGGAGATCCGCAGCCCCGCGGTGGCGCGCACCGGCTTCTACGTCGACGAGAAGGGCACGGTGCTGACCACGACGGACGTGCTGGAGCAATGCACCCGCCTGACCATCGGCGACGAGTACGAGGCCGAGGTCGCGGCCCGCGACGACGCGCTGGGGCTGGCGCTGCTGCGGCCCAGGCAGGGCCTCGCGCCGCTGGCCCATGCCGCCTTCCAGACCGCCACGCCGCGGCTGAAGACCGATGTGGCGGTGGCGGGCTTTTCCTACGGGGGCGTGCTGGAGCAGCCGGTGCTGACCTACGGCACGCTGGCCGACCTGCGCGGGCTGAACGGCGAGGACAACCTGCAGCGGCTCAGCCTCGAGGCCCTGCCCGGCGATGCCGGCGGCCCGGTCTTCGACGCCACCGGCGCGGTGATGGGCGTGCTGCTGGCCCGCGCGGGCGGAAACCGCCAGTTGCCGCAGGATGTCAGCTTCGCCGCCGCGGTGCCCGCGGTCGCCGATTTCCTGTCGGCCAATGGCGTGGAGGCCGCCGCGGCCGAGGACGCCCCGCAGATCGCGCCCGAGATGCTGGCGGTGAAGGCCGCCGACATGACGGTGCTGGTGAGCTGCTGGAACTAGCAACGGCACGGCCCGGCCGGGCGGCGCCCCGGCCGGATCACCCCCGCCAGAAGCGCGGCAGGAAAAGCACCAGCACGGCCACGACCTCTAGGCGGCCGACCAGCATGCCCGCCGACATCAGCCATTTCGCGGTATCCGGAAAGCCATGCATGGCGCCGGTCGGGCCGACCTCGGCGCCGAAGGCGGGGCCGACATTGAAGATCGCCGTCCAGGCGCCGGTTATGGCGGTGGTGGTGCTCAGCCCGGTCATGGACAGGGCGACGGACAGCAGGCCGAAGCCGAGGATGAAAAAGGCGAACATCGCGATGACCGAGTCGACCACGTCGGTCTCCAGCGGGCGCCCCTCGAGATGCATCAGCACCACGCGGCGCGGACTGTAGAGCCGGCTGATCTGGCCGCGGATCGCCTCGATCAGCACCAGGTAGCGGAACACCTTGATCGAGCATCCCGTGGACGAGGTGCAGCCCCCGATCGCCCCCACCGCGATCAGCACGACGAAGGCGAAGGGCCCCCAGAGGGTCACGTCCTCGCTGCCATAGCCGGTGCCCGAAAAGAAGGAGACGACGTTGAAAAGCGTCTCGCGCACCGAGGCCTCCAGCCCATCGCCCTGGATCAGGACGCGATGCGCCACGATCAGCAGCACCGCATAGCCGATCCAGCGCAGGTAGGCACGCACCTGGACGTCGCGGAACAGCTGCATCGGCTCGCCGCCCATCATCTGGATCAGGCGCACGAAGGGCACGCTGGCCAGCACCATGAACAGCGCGCCGGCATATTCGGCCACGCCCGCGAACTTGCCGAAGGACTGGTCCGAGGTGGAAAACCCGCCGGTCGACAGCGTGGTCAGGGCATGCACGACCGCCTCGATCGGGCTCATCCCCAGCGCGAAATAGGTGACGGCGCAGAGCACCGTCAGCCCCACGTAGACCCGGATCAGCGCCGAGGAAATGTCCTTGGAGCGCGGCAGCACCTTGCCCAGCGTGTCGAAACCTTCGGATTTGAAGAACTGCATGCCGCCGACGCGCATCACCGGCAGGAACACCATGGCCACGATGACGATGCCCAAGCCCCCCAGCCATTGCAGGATGCCGCGCCACAGCAGCGCGCCCTCGGGCATCTCGTCCAGCCCCTCGAAGACGGTGGAGCCGGTCGTGGTCAGCCCCGACATCGCCTCGAAATAGGCATCGACAAGCTGGGCGTCGGGGGCGCCGAACATGAAGGGCAAGGCGCCGAAGAAGGGCAGCACCGCCCAGGCGCCCGTGGTCAGAAGGAAGGCCTGCTGCACGGTCAGCCCGCCCGGCAGGTCGTTGGAACAGGCCAGCGCCAGCACCCCGCCCGTCAGCGCGGTCAGCACCGCCGCCTCGACGAAGGCCAGCCAGTTCTCGTTGCCCATCCACAGATCCAGCGCCATGGGCGCCAGCATCGTGGCGCCCAGCACGGCGATGAGCAGGCCGATCACATATCCGACGGGGCGCAGATCGATCATTCGCGCAGGCTTGGCCGGAGCGTCCGGCCCTGTCAAGCCGGTGCGTTACCGCCGGTGGATAAGCGTGGCAAAGAGATGCGGGTCGAGGCTGGCGCCGTCAAAGGTTTCGCCCTCGGCCAGGATCGACACGGCGTCATGGCTGTGCAGGCTTTCCTGGTGGCTGGCCACCACCCGGAAATCGCCCACCCGCGGGTCCTTCTGCAGCGCCTCGCAGAACAGCCGCGCGGCATCCTCGACGAAGATCGGGTGGGCGGCGTTGAGCTCGGCAAAGGCCTGCTCGTCCTCGCGCTTGACCATGACCTGGGTCTCGGTGGGCACCGCGGCGCGGGCCATGTCGATCAGGTCCTCGAACCACAGGCAGCCGGCGCCGGGGTCGAGCACGACCGAGATCCGCGCGACCGAGCGCTGCGAATGCGGCGTGGCAAGCTGCCCGCGCGCCTGGCGGGCGTGCTCGCTGAGTTCCAGCGAGCAGGGGCAGGTCGAGGAATAGACATAGTCGAGATGCATGATCTTCTGGCGGACGCCCGCCCGTTCGACCAGTTCCAGCGCGATGTCGTAATACTGGTATCCCTCCAGGCCCGAGCGCAGCGAGGTCACTTTCATCGGGAAGGAAAACCGCATCTGGATGCGCGCGTCGAAACTTTCGAGGTCCGACTTGTAGTCGTCCAGCGCAGCGGAGATGACGTCGAAGCTGAAGGTCCGCTCGGCATGGGCATAGAAGCTGCGCATGATGCGCGACATGTTGATGCCCTTCTTGTCGGCCTCGAGGCTGACCGTGCCGGTGACCGAGGTCTCCAGCGTCAGGTCGCCGTTGTCGCGGGTGTGAAAGCGCACCGGCAGGCGGAAATTGGAGATGCCCACATGCTGGATATGCCGGCGCGCGCCCCGGATCAGGCTGGCCGGGCCGTTCTGCAGGTCGGGCAACGTGGCCTTGTAGCCGGCATCGGCCGTGAAATCATGCGGATAGTCGCGGCTGAGATCGGGATAATTGGTCACCGCGCGGTCGGGCAGCAGCCGCGCGACGGCCGGGTCGAGCTCGGCCATTTCGGTGGCATCGGCCGAAGCCGCCCATTTGCGCAGCAGCTCCAGCGCCTCCTTGGCCTCGTCGCGGCTGGGCTGCGCGCCGATCTTGCCGGTATGGATGTTCATCGGGGTCTCCCCTCCGCGTCCTGTCGCAGGTTCTATATGTGGGATTTGGACGGCGAATGTCCAATCTTACGCCACAGATACGCAAAAGGACACGGGTCAGATCACATCCAGCGCCGTCCGCATATCGGCCAGCAGGTCCTCGGTCGCCTCCAGCCCCAGGCTGACCCGCACCAAACCGGGCGTGATGCCCAGCTGCTGTTTCTGCTCGTCCGGCAGGCGCTGATGGGTGGTGGTGGCGGGATGGGTGACCAGGCTTTTCGCATCGCCCAGGTTGTTGGAAATGGTGAACAGTTCCAAGGCGTTGAGGAAGCGGAAGGCCGCCTCCTGCCCGCCCGCGACCTCGAGCGCCAGCATGGTCCCGCCCGCGCCCATCTGCGCCTGCGCCAGCGCGTGCTGCGGGTGGCTTTCCAGCCCGGGATAGAGCACATGGCTGAGCTTCGGATGGCCCTGCAGCGCCTCGGCCAGCGCCTGCGCGCTCGCCGCCTGGGCGCGCACGCGCAGATCGAGCGTTTCCAGCCCCTTCAGCATCACCCAGGCGTTGAACGGGCTCAGCGCCCCGCCGGTATGCTTCAGATAGGGCTCCAGCGTGCCGCGGATGAAATCCTTGCTGCCCAGGACCACGCCGCCCAGGCAGCGCCCCTGCCCGTCCACATGCTTGGTGGTGGAATAGACGACGACATCCGCCCCCTGCTCCAGCGCGCGGGAAAAGACCGGGGTGGCGAAGACATTGTCGACGATCACCAGCGCGTCCACGGCATGGGCCAGCGCCGCCACGGCGGCGATATCGATGACCTCCAGCGTGGGGTTCGACACCGACTCGAAGAACACGGCACGGGTGTCCGGCCGGATCGCATCGCGCCACTGGGCAAGGTCCGTGCCGTCGACCAGCGTCACCTCGACGCCGTAGCGGCCCAGCACCTCTTCGAGGATGTAGAGGCAGGAGCCGAACAGCGCCCGCGCCGCCACAACGTGGTCGCCGGCCTTCAGCACCGACATCAGCGCGCCGTTGACCGCGGCCATGCCCGAGGCGGTGGCGAAACCGTCCTCGGCCCCCTCGATGGCGGCGATGCGCTCTTCGAACATGCGCACGGTGGGGTTGCCGTAGCGGGCATAGATGAACTCGTCCTCGCCCAGCTCCACGAAACGCGCCTCGGCCTGCTCGGCGCTCTCGTAGACGAATCCCTGCGTCAGGAAGATCGCCTCGGACACCTCGCCATACTGGCTGCGCCGCGTGCCTGCATGCACCATCCGGGTGCGCCGGTCCCAATCCTTCGTCATCGGCCCGCCTCCTTGCGGCATCAAAAAACCCCCACCGCCAGAGCGCCGGGGGCCGCAAAGAGCTCCTGACCTCTTTAGCGGCATATTTAACGTGGCCCGCAATCCGGTGAACAAATCGCCACGCTGCGGGACATACCGCCGCACCCGGTGGCCGTCAAGCCGCCTGCGGCGGCGGCATCCCGGCCGGTCACGCTTTCGGTCACGCTTTCTTGCGCCGCTGCCTGTGCCGCTCCCCTTGCCCTCGGGCGCAAAACCCCCATCCTGTGGCATGCGAGACAGGAGAAGATCATGATCGAGCTTTACTACTGGCCCACGCCCAACGGCTGGAAGATCTCCATCGCCCTCGAAGAGATGGGGCTGCCCTACGAGGTTCACCTCGTCAATATCGCCAAGGGCGAGCAGTTCGACCCCGAATTCCTGCAAATCGCGCCGAACAACCGGATGCCCGCGATCATCGATTCCGAGGGGCCCGACGGCGCGCCGATTTCGATCTTCGAATCCGGCGCCATCCTGCAATACCTCGCCCGCAAGACCGGCCGCTTCTACGGCGAGACCGAACGCGACCGGATCGTGGTCGACCAATGGCTGATGTGGCAGATGGGCGGCGTCGGCCCGATGGCGGGCCAGGCGCATCACTTCCTGCGCTACGCCCCCAGCATGGATCCGCCCAACGACCTGCCCTATGCCAAGGACCGCTACCGCAACGAGACCGCCCGCCTCTACGGCGTGCTGGACCGGCGGCTGGCCGACAACGAATACGTGGCGGGCGATTTCTACTCCATCGCCGACATGGCGATCTGGCCCTGGGCCTCGCTGTGGGAGCGGCAGGAACAGACGCTGGAGGACAAGCCGCACATGGCCCGCTGGCTGGCGACGGTGGGCAACCGCCCCGCGGTGCAGCGCGGCCGGGCGCTGGCCGCCGAGAAGCGCGGCAACCTCGAGGCCGACCGTCACGCGCAGCAGGTCCTTTTCCGGCGGTGAGCCGATCGCGCGCCTGCGGCGCAAGCCTTCAGCCCGATTGGGGCTCCGCCCCAAACCCCGGAGTACTTCGGCCAAGAAGAAGGGGGCGGCTGTCTTCTTCTGGCCTGGAATATCCCCGCCGGAGGCATCCGGACGCAGGGCCGGAACCCGGCCCGGCTCAGTCCTCGCCGTCCTTGCCTTCCTCGAACCCGTAGTCCTGGAACAGCTTGCCCTGGGTCATGAAGAAGGCGAAGACCGCGATGGTCAGGCCGAAGGTCTTGAAGTTCACCCAGGCATCCGTGCTCATGGTGCGCCAGATCACCTCGTTGAGCACTGCCAGGCCGGCGAAGAAGGCCGCCAGCCGGCGGGTCAGGATCATCCAGCCCTCGCGCTTCAGCGGCATCATCTCTTCCATCACGTATTGCAGGTAGCTTTGCCCACGCAGCAGGCCGAAGCCCAGGATGCCCGCGAAGAGCAGGTAGATCATCGTGGGCTTCATCTTGAAGAAACGATCGTCGTTCAGCCAGACGGTCAGCCCGCCGAACAGCACCACCAGCACCGCCGTGGCGATCTGCATCTTCGACAACTTCCCCGACAGCCACCAGATCAGCCCGGTGCTGGCCAGAAGCACGGGAATGAACCCCGCGGTGACCAGGATGAAGCCGTCGTACTCGGTGCCGCCGATGGTGAAGCTGCGGTCGCGCAGCGCCACGTAGCCTGCGAAAAAGGCCACGATCGGCCCCAGCTCCAGCGCCAGTTTCACGAAGGGATTCAGTTTCTTGTCGGCCATTTCTATCCGCCCATCTCAACAATCACCGCGCCCGCCGCGATCAGCGACATCAGCGCCAGCCTGCGCGGCCCCACCTTTTCGCCCAGCACCACCCAGCCTATCAGCGCGGCGAAGACGGTCGAGGTCTCGCGCAGCACCGCCGCCTCTCCCACCTTGTCCAGCCGGGTGGCCATCATCACCGCGCCGAAGCTGAAAAAGGCGACCACGGCGCCCAGCGCCCCGCGCGCCATCAGCGGGCCCGGCGCCGGCCGGCCCTCCATCCGCACCCAGCGCAGCAGCATCAGGGGCGGCATGAAGAACAGCCCGTCGATGAAAAAGAACCAGGCCAGGAATGTAAATGGGTCCGCCGTGGCGCGAATGCCATAGGCGTCGTAGGTGGTATAGAGCGCGACGAACCCGCCCGTCAGCAGCGCCAGCGCCAGCGCCGGCTTCAGCGTGTCGCGGTCGATCTCCCAATGGATCAGGTTGTAGGCCGCGAGGCCGAAGATCCCGGCCAGCAGCACCCCAACGCCGGCCCATTGGACCGCCGTGAACGCCTCGCCGAAAACCAGGTAGGCGCCGATCACGGCGAACAGCGGCCCGGTGCCGCGCACCACCGGGTAGACCACCGTGTAGGCGCCCTTGGAATAGGCGAAGGCCTGCGCCAGCTTGTAGCCCACATGGATGACATAGGCCCCGGCGAAGATCGGCCACATGTGCGGCTCGGGCCAGGGCACCACGAAAAGGGCAAAGGGCGCGGCCATCACCCCGTAGTTGAAATCGATCGCGCCGCGGCTGAGCCATGGGTCGTGCCGCCCCTTCTGCAAGGCGCCGAAGACCGCGTGCAGCAAGGCCGCCGTCAGGGCAAGGGCAAGGGCCAGCTGGTGGCCCGCCTCGGTCCCCTCAAGGGAAAGCAGCCATTGGCTCACGCCTCGGCACCCGCAAGCGCGCGGGCGAATTCCTCGGGGTCGAAGGGGGCAAGATCGTCGATCTGCTCGCCCACGCCGATGGCGTGGATCGGCAGGCCGAACTGGTCGGCCAGCGCCACCAGCACGCCGCCCTTGGCGGTGCCGTCGAGCTTGGTCATCACCAGCCCCGTCACATCGGCCATCTGCTGGAAGATCTTGACCTGGTTCACCGCGTTCTGGCCGGTGGTGGCGTCCAGAACCAGCAGGGTGTTATGCGGCGCCTCGGGGTTCTTCTTGCGGATCACGCGGACGATCTTGGCCAGCTCTTCCATCAGGTCGGCGCGGTTCTGCAGCCGCCCGGCGGTGTCGATCAGCAACAGGTCCGCTCCGTCCTGCTCGGCCTTGGTCATGGCGTCATAGGCGAGGCTCGCAGGGTCCGACCCCTCGGGCGCGGTCATCACCGGCACGCCGGCGCGCTCGCCCCAGACCTGGAGCTGTTCGACGGCGGCGGCGCGGAAGGTGTCGCCCGCGGCGATCACCACCGACTTGCCGGCCGCCTTGAACTGGCTGGCGAGCTTGCCGATCGTCGTGGTCTTGCCCGAGCCGTTCACGCCCACGACCAACACCACCTGTGGGCGCGAGGGGTAGAGCGGCAGCGGTTTGGCCACCGGCTCCATGATCCGGGCGACCTCGCCGGCCAGCAATTCCTTGATCTCGTCGACCGACAGCTTCTTGCCGAACCGTCCCTCGGCCATGTTGGCGGTCACCCGCAGGGCCGTGTCCACGCCCATATCGGCCGAGATCAGCAACTCTTCAAGGCTTTCCAGCATGTCGTCGTCGAGCACCCGGCGCATCACCGGCCTGGCCGCCTCGCGGCCCATGATCCGGCCCAGGAAACCGGGTTTCTGCACCGCATGGTCGCTGACCGACGGCACCTCCAGCGGGCCTTCTGGTGCGATGGGCTCGGGCGTGACGGGCAGCTCGGTCGGGGTGACCGGCGATTCCGGTTCGGGCTCGGGCACGGGCACGTTGACCGGCTCGGGCTCGGGCTGCGGTTCGGGTTCGGGCTGGTATTCGGGCTTGGGCGCCGGTTCGGGCTCGGCCTGAGCCTCGACCTCGCCGCCCTCCTCGACGATCGCCTCAAGCCCCTCTTCGAGCTTGGACGAGGATTTCAGCAACCGGTTTTTGAGTTTCGAGAAAAACGACATGCGGCCTCCGTTACCCACGTCAGATAATCTTTCTTGCCCGCTTAGGAAAGGGCGGGCGGCGGCAGAAAGGCGAAAAGGATCAGGGCCTGCCCGCAAATATAGAGCGCCCACAGCGCCCATCCCGCCGCCCGCGCCGCCGTCGTGTCCGGCGCCATCCGGAAAAGCTGCAGCGCCAGGATCACGTCCGAGGCCAGGAACAGCGCCGCCCCCAGCGTGGCCAGGCGCGCCGCGCCGGGCAGGCCGGCCGCCGCGATGCCCATGGCGCAGATCAGGATCACGTAGATGCGCACGGGCTGGCGCAACGCGCCGGTATGCGGCGCCAGCCACAGCTCGGTGGAGCCCGCCAGCCCCACAAGCGCCAGCGCGGGCCACAGCGGCACGCCCCCGACAGCCCCCGCGAACAGGCCTAGATAGCACAGATGACCGAGGGCGAAGGCCCCGAGGCCGGCCAGAAACGCCCGCTCGCCCGCGCGCGACAGCGCCAGGTCGCCCAGCGCCGACAGCGCCAGCGCCCCGGCCAGCAACCCCGGCGCCCCCGCGCCCCAGGCCAGGGCTGCGAACAGCGCCACCGGGGCCGTCTTGACCGCGCTGCGCAGTGCGCCCGGCCCGCGATGGCTGAGCGGCAGGTACAGAACTGCCGCCGCCAGCGCCACACCGACCGTAATCTCCTGCTGCATCCGACCCCTCCCTGCCCGCAACGGCGCGCAATGGTTTTGACCGGCGCGCGCAACGCCGTATGATCTGCACACCATGACCCGTACCGCAATGCCCTTGATCGCGCTTCTCCTCGCCGCCACGGCCGCGAATGCCGCCGAGCCCATGAGCGCCGAGGCGTTCGAGAACTATACCGAGGGCAAGACGCTCTACTACGGCACGCCCGGCGCGCCCTACGGGGCCGAGCAATACCTCTCCGGCCGCCGCGTGATCTGGACCTTCCTCGACGGCGAATGCCAGGAAGGGGTCTGGTACGAACAGGACGGGCTGATCTGCTTCGTCTACGACACCGTGCCCGGCGGCCCGCAATGCTGGAGCTTCTACGCCACGCCGGACGGGATGACGGCGCTGTTCGAGAACGACCCCGGGGCGACCGAGCTGATCGAGACCGAACAGGGCCACGACCCCCTGCTCTGCCCCGGCCCGGACGTGGGGGTCTGATCCCCCCTTCTTCTGCTCCCAAATATCCCCGCCGGAGGCGGACATCCCGAACGCGCCGCGGGCGGCAGGGGCCGGGATTCGAGTATTTTCGCCAAGAAGAAGATCAGAACAGGCTGCCCTGCTCGGGGGGCTTGGGCTTGGCCCGGCCGGATTTCGGCGCGCTGCCGCCGATCTTGAAGCGGCCATCCTGGAACTCGATCTCCAGCGCGGGGCTTTTCTCGGCCTCGGCGC
>JBNGCX010000036.1:0-40307 GCA_049974865.1 Paracoccaceae bacterium | reverse complement strand
CCGCCGCCGCCCCTGCGGCGCCCGCCCCTGCCCCGGCGGCCGCGCCCGCACCGGCCCCTGCGCCGGTGACCGATGCGGGATTCGGCAAGGCCCATGCCTCGCCCTCCGTCCGCGCCTTTGCCCGCAGCCTGGGGGTCGACCTGGCGCAGGTGAACGGCAGCGGCCGCAAGGGCCGCATCCTGCGCGAGGACGTGACGGCCTATTTCAAGGCCGCCAACGCGCCTGCCGCCGCGGCCGGATCGGCACAGGGCGGCATGGGCATCCCGCCCATCCCGGCCGTCGATTTCTCGAAATTCGGCCCCGTGGAAGAGGTGGAGATGCCCCGGATCAAGAAGATCTCGGGCCCCGCGCTGCACCGCTCGTGGCTGAACATCCCGCATGTCACCCATAACGAGGAAGCCGATATCACCGATCTCGACGCCTACCGGCGCGAACTCGATGCGCAGGCCAAGCAGGACGGATACCGCGTCACGCTGCTGAGCTTCGTGATCAAGGCCAGCGTTTCGGCGCTGAAGGCCCATTGGGAGGTGAACAGCTCTCTCCATCCCGACGGCGACAAGCTGATCAAGAAGGATTTCTACAATATCGGCTTTGCCGCGGACACGCCGAACGGCCTGGTGGTGCCGGTGATCCGGGATGCCGACCGCAAGGGGATCATCGAAATCAGCAAGGAGCTGGGCGCGCTGTCGGCCAAGGCCCGCGAGGGCAAGCTGAAGGGCGAGGAGATGCAGGGGGCGAGCTTCACCATCTCGTCGCTGGGCGGCATCGGCGGCACCTCCTTCACCCCGATCGTGAACGCGCCCGAGGTGGCGATCCTCGGCCTGACGCGGGCCAAGATGGCGCCGGTCTGGGATGGCGAGCAGTTCGTGCCGCGGCTGATGCAGCCGCTCAGCCTGAGCTACGACCACCGCGCCATCGACGGGGCGCTGGCGGCCCGCTTCTGCGCGACGCTGAAACACCTGCTCGGCGATGTGCGCCGGCTGATGCTGTAAGGGGGCCGTCATGGAAGTCAGAGTTCCCGATATCGGCGATTTCACGGATGTGCCGGTGATCGGCATCCTGGTGTCGGTGGGCGACACCGTCGCCGCCGAGGACCCGCTGATCGAGCTGGAGAGCGACAAGGCCACCATGGAGGTGCCCTCACCCGGCGCCGGCGTGGTCAAGGAGATCAAGGTCGCCGAGGGCGACAGGGTGTCCGAAGGCACGGTGATCATGGTGCTGGAGGGGGCGGCGTCCGAGCCGGCCGTCGAGGCCGCCCCGGCCGCAGGCGTGGTGGTTGCCCCCGTGGCCGCCACCGGCACTGCAACCGGCAGGGGTGACGTTCATGGCGAGGTGGTCGTTCTGGGCTCGGGTCCCGGCGGCTACACCGCTGCCTTCCGCGCGGCCGATCTGGGCAAGAAGGTCGTCCTGATCGAAAAGGACGACTCGCTCGGCGGCGTGTGCCTGAACGTGGGCTGCATCCCCTCCAAGGCGCTGCTGCACGCGGCCAAGGTGATCACCGAGGCCGAGGAGATGGGCGATCACGGCATTTCCTTTGCCAGGCCGGAGGTCGATATCGACAAGCTGCGGGGCTGGAAGGACAGCGTGGTCAGGCAGCTGACCGGCGGTCTGTCGGGCCTGGCCAAGGGGCGCAAGGTGCAGGTGGTCAAGGGCTACGGCAGTTTCGCCGGGCCGAACATGATCGAGGTTCAGGGCGACGAGGGCGTGACCACCGTCAGCTTCGACCAGTGCATCATCGCCGCCGGGTCGGAGCCCGTCACCCTGCCCTTCATCCCGCATGACGACCCGCGGGTGATCGACTCCACCGGCGCGCTGGCCCTGCAGGAGGTGCCGGGGCGCCTGCTGGTGCTGGGCGGCGGGATCATCGGGCTGGAGATGGCCACGGTCTATGACGCGCTCGGCGCGCAGGTGACCATCGTTGAACTGATGGACCAGATCATCCCCGGTGCCGACAAGGATATCGTCAAGCCGCTGCACAAGCGGATCGAGGGGCGCTACGAACAGATCCTGCTCAAGACCAAGGTCACCGCGGTCGAGGCGCTGGACGATGGCCTGAAGGTCAGTTTCGAGGATGACAAGGGCGAGGTCAGCACCGACGTCTTCGACAAGGTGCTGGTGGCCGTGGGGCGCAGGCCCAACGGCAGGCTGATCGGCGCCGAGAAGGCCGGCGTTGCGGTGGACGAGCGCGGCTTCATCCCCGTGGACAACCAGCAGCGCACCGGGCAGCCGCATATCTTCGCCATCGGCGACGTGGTGGGCCAGCCGATGCTGGCGCACAAGGCGGTGCACGAGGGCAAGGTCGCGGCCGACGCCGCCTGCGGGCAGAACCGCCATTTCGACGCGCGGGTGATCCCCTCGGTCGCCTATACCGACCCGGAGGTCGCCTGGGTCGGCATGACCGAGGCGCAGGCCAAGGCCGAAGGCATCAAGGTCGGAAAGGGGGTGTTCCCCTGGGCGGCCTCAGGCCGGTCGCTGAGCCTCGGCCGGTCAGAGGGGATCACCAAGCTGATCTTCGACGAAAGCGACGACCGGGTGATCGGCGCGGGGATCGTGGGGCCCAATGCGGGCGACCTGATCGCCGAGGTGGCGCTGGCCATCGAGATGGGGGCGGATGCGGTGGACCTGGGCCACACCATCCACCCGCACCCGACGCTCAGCGAAACGGTGAACTTCGCCGCCGAGATGTTCGAGGGGACGATCACCGACCTGATGCCGCCGAAAAAGCGGAGGTGACCTTCGAAAAGATTTGCAGACGCCCCACCTCCGAGCGGGGCGTTTCGCGTTTCGACAGAGGGCGGCGCCCGACCCGAGGGTGGGCGAGAAGCGCCCGCCCTTGGGGCGGGGCGGGCGCTGCCCGGGCCGCTGCGCGCCCCGGGGCGTCCGTTCTGGATATCCCTGTTGTCTGTTTCGAATGAACCGGCGGCGGCCGGCGTCCAGATCAATCGCCCTCCTCCAGCGGTTCGATCAGCTCGGGCCCTCTGGCGCGGTTGGAATTCACCCGCGGGTCGACGCGGTGGAACGCCAGCACGTCGTCGGCGGCAGCATGCATCAGACGGGCCGCGCCCTTGCCTGCCTCGCCCAGCCACAGGGGCCAGTCGCCCTCTTCCACGATGACCGGCATCCGGTGGTGGATGGCGCGCATGGGCGCATTGGCGCCGGTGGTGACGATGGCGCAGGAGGTCAGGCGCGTGCCCTCGCGCTCCCAGTCCTGCCAGACCCCGGCGAAGGCCAGCGGGGCGCCGTCGGCGCGGTGGATGTACCAGGGCAGGCGCGCGCCGCCCTCGCCCTTGGACCATTCGTAGAAGCCGCTGGCCGGGATCAGGCAGCGCCGCCCGCGGCAGGCGGCGCGGAAGGCGGGTTTCTCGGCGATGGTCTCGGCCCGGGCGTTGATCAGCAGGGGGCCGTCGGTGGGCGTTTTGTACCACTGCGGGATGAAGCCCCAGCGCATGGGCCGCAGATGGCGCTGGCCCGCATCGCTGGTGACGGTGGCGACCGGGTTGGTGGGGCAGACGTTGTAGTTCGGGGTCGGCGGCAGGTCGTTGGCGGGCACGGCCTGGAACAGCCGCGCCATCGCGTCATCAGGCAGGGTGATCGAGAACCGTCCGCACATGGGCACCAGCCTAGGGGCGCACACGGGCCTTGACCAGCGGCGGATTTGACCCGGATCAAGGCGCGACCACCACGCGCGGCTAGGCTCGCCCCATCCCGCCGTCCAATCACCATGGAGGCCGTCGATGCGCCTTCTGCACCTTGCCGGACTCCTTCTGTTGCTGCTCGGCGTCCTGCGCCCGGGGCTGGCGCAGGAGGTGACCGCGCATGTGTTCTGGCAGGAGGGCTGTCCCTATTGCCAGGGGGCGAAGACCGCGTTGAACAGGCTGCAGCGGACCGACCCAGAGCTGCGCATCGACCTGCTGGAACTCGGCCCGTCGGACGAGGTCAACGCGCTTTTCCGCGCCGCGGCCAGGGCGCTCGGGATCCGCACGCCCGCCGTCCCCCTGGTGGTGATCGGAAGCGCCCATGAGCTCGGCTTTTCCCAGTCGAGCAGCCCCGAACGCTATGCCGAGATGATCGCGCGCTGCCGCGCCGCCCCCTGCCGCGACCTGGTGGCCGAACTGCGCGCGGACCGCGCGCCGCCAGAGCCCGTCGGCGGGGCCGCCGCGCCGGACAGCGTCACCCTGCCGCTGCTGGGCGAGGTCGGCCTGCGGGGGCTGTCGCTGCCCGTCCTGACCGTCGTGCTGGGGGGCGTCGACGGGTTCAACCCCTGCGCCATGTGGGTGCTGGCGCTGTTGATCGGGCTGCTGCTGGGGGTGCAGGACAGCCGGCGGATGTGGGTGCTGGGGCTGGTCTTCCTCGGCGCCACGGGGGCGATGTATTTCGCGGTGATGGCCGCCTGGCTGAACGTGGTGCTTTGGCTGGGCGCGGTGACCTGGCTGCGGCTGGCCATCGGGGCGCTGGCGATCGGCGCGGGCGGCTATTACCTGCGCGAGTTCTGGACCAACCCCGAGGGGGTCTGCCGGATCACGCCGGGCGGCCAGCGCCGGCGCATCCGGGATGCCTTTAGCCGGATGGTGGCGCAGCCCAGCCTGCCGGTGGCCGCCCTCGGCGTGGCGGCGCTGGCCGTGGCGGTGAACCTGGTGGAACTGGTCTGCTCGGCCGGCGTGCCCGCGGTCTACACCCAGATACTAAGCATGCACGACCTGCCGAAAGCCGCCTATTACGGCTACCTGGCGCTCTATCTCGCGGTGTTCCTGCTGGACGACGCGGCGATCTTCGTGATCGCCATGCTGACCCTGCGCGCCGTCGCCGCCACCGGGCGCTATGCGCGGGTCTCGCACCTGATCGGGGGCGTTGTGCTCCTGGCGCTGGGGGCGGTCATGGTGCTGCGGCCCGACCTGCTGGGATGACCGCACCTCCGGGCTTGTCAGCCGCGCCGTGGTCTCGCACAGTCGCCGCATGACGCAAATCCGCATCTGCCTGCCCTATTTCTCGGGCGCCGGTCACACGCGGCGCCTGGCCCATGCCATCGCCGAGGGCACGGCCGGGTGCGATGCCCGCCCCATCGACATCACCGGAATGACCGCCGCCGACTGGGAGGCGCTGGACGCGGCCGAGGCCATCGTTTTCGGCGCCCCGACCTATATGGGCTCGACCGCGGCGCGGTTCGACCTGTTCCTCGAACAGGCCTCGGAGCGCTGGGACCAGATGCCATGGGCCGACAAGATCGCCGCCGGGTTCACCGTGGCGACGCACGGCTCGGGCGACAAGCTGAGCGCGTTGCAGCGCATGGCCGTCTTTGCCGCGCAGATGGGCATGATCTGGGTGGGCCAGGCCGAAATCGGCACGCCGGTGAAGCCCGAAAACCCGGGGATCAACCGCGATGGCAGCTGGCTGGGCCTGATGGCGACCTCGTCGCGGGACAAGGCGCAGATGATCGAGCCGGGGGACATGGAGACCGCCCGCCGCTTCGGCGCCCGGATCGCCGCGGCGGCCCGCAGGTGGAACGGCGGCGAATAGAAAAGGCGCGCCGGGATCCGGCACGCCCCTCCTTTTGCGGTTTTTCAACGCGGACCGTTACTGCGAAATTCGACCGTCCGTATAGGGCTGATAGGGCGCGTTCGCGGCCAGGAATTCCGCCGTGACATCGGCCAGGTCGGGACCGAAATCGTAGACGTTGGTGGCATCGCTGACGAACATTGAATAGCCGTCGCCGCCGTTGCGGACGAAGTTGTTCGACACCACGCCGTAGGTCTTGTCCAGATCCAGGGGCACGAAGGCGTCGCCCTCCTGCACCATCACGCTGGTCACACGCGCACCCGGTTCGCCGGTCGGATCCCAGGTGAATTTCAGGCCCGCAACCTGCGGGAAGCGGCCGGCGCCCTCCTCGACCTGGCTCACGCCGTTCTCCAGCGCCGCGAGAACGCTCTTGCCGGTGGTCTGGAAGGTGGACAGCGTGTTCTGGAAGGGCAGAACGGTCAGCACCTCGCCCATCGTCACCGGGCCGGCGTCGATCGAGGCGCGCAGGCCGCCGCCGTTCTGGATGGCGATCTGGATGCCCTGATCCCTGACCCGGTCGAGCATGGCGTCGGCCACCAGGTTGCCCATCGGGCATTCCATCGCCCGGCAGACCGAGCGGTCGCCCTCGATCGCCTCGGCGGTCTCGGCCACGACGCGGTTGCGGATCTCGTCCAGCGGCTGGGCCAGTTCGCCGATGCGCGCCTTGGTGGTCGCGTCCTCGGTCACGGCGGCGTCCATGATGATCGGCTCGCCCGTGGCCTCGGTGATGACGCCCGCGTCGTCGAAGGTCACGTTCAGCTCGCCCAGGAACTTGCCATAGGCATAGGCCTGAACGATCGCGGTGCTGCCGACCATGGTCGGATAGGGGCCCTTGGCGTTTTCGGCAGTGTTGGAGAGGTAGGTGTTGTCATGCCCGCCCACGATAACGTCGACACCGGTGGTGTTGGCCGCAATGCGCTTGTCCACCTCATAGCCGGAATGCGACAGGACGATGATCTTGTTCACGCCCTCTGCGGCCAGCTTGTCCACCTCGGCCTGAACCGCGCCGGCCGGATCGGTGAAGACGATATTGGGGCCGGGGCTCGACAGTTCGGGCGTGTCCAACGGGGTGAGACCGATCAGGCCCAGCTTCTCACCGCCGCGCTCGATCACCACGGATTTCTGGATCTTGTCCTTCAGCTGCGGCTCGCCCGAGACATCGGCGTTGGACATCAGCACCGGGAACGTCACCGCGTCCATGAAGCCGCGCAGAACCTCGGGGCCGTCGTCGAATTCGTGGTTGCCCACGGTCATCGCGTCATAGCCCATCCTGTTCATCATCTCGGCCGCGGCCTTGCCCTTGTAATAGGTGTAGAACAGCGTGCCCTGGAACTGGTCGCCGCCATCGACGAGGATGGCGTTATTGGTGCGCTGGCGTGCCGCCTCGACCGCCGTCACCAGGCGCGCGGAGCCGCCGAAACACTTGCCCTCTTCGTTGTCCTCGGCCGAGCAGCCCGAGTCGTATTTCGAGATCGGCTCGAACCGCGCGTGGAAATCGTTGGTGTGAAGGATGGTCAGCGAGTAATCGGCAGAGGCCACGCCGGCGGTCAATGCCAGGGCAGCGGCAGAGGTCAGAAATCTGGTGAGCATGGTAATGACTCCTGTTGATTGATGCCGTCAGCTTTGCGCGCGCCGGGCGCTCTGTCAAAGCTTATGCGCGCGCCCCGGTTGCCTGACGGAGGGTCATCCGACGGCTTGACCGCGCGCCGGTCAGCGGGCATGTCAGCCCCATGCTGATATTCAAGATCCTCCGCCGCCCCGAATGGGACGCCTTCCGCGCCGCCGGCCGCACCGCCGGCGCGCCGGTGGACCTGGCCGACGGCTATATCCATTTCTCGACCGCCGCGCAGGTGGCCGAAACCGCGGCCAAGCATTTCGCCGAGGAAAGCGACCTGGTGCTGCTGGCGATCGAGTCCGACACCCTGGGCGAGGCCCTGAAATGGGAGCCCTCGCGCGGCGGCGCGCTGTTCCCGCATCTCTACCGCGAGCTTCGGATGGAAGACGTGGTCTGGGACAAATCGCTGCCGCTGGGCGCCACCGGCCACATCTTCCCGGAGGGCGTGCTGTGAGCAGGCTGGAGAAGCTCGGGCTGGCGCTGTTCCACCGGATGGACCCCGAGCGCGCCCATGCGCTGTCGCTGAGTGCGCTGAAATCGGGGCTCGCCCCCCTCCTGCCCGGCCGGATCACCAGCAAACGGCTGGCGACCCGGGTGGCCGGGCTTGAGCTGCCCAACCCGCTGGGCCTGGCGGCGGGATATGACAAGAACGCGGTGGCGCTGGGCGCGCTGTCGCGCGCGGGGTTCGGCTTCATCGAGGTGGGGGCGGCCACGCCGCGCCCGCAGCCCGGCAACCCCCGTCCGCGCCTGTTCCGCCTGACCGAGGACCGCGCCGCGATCAACCGCTTCGGCTTCAACAACGACGGGATGGAGGCCATCGCCGGGCGGCTGGCCCAACGCCCCCGCGACGCGGTGATCGGCCTGAACCTCGGCGCCAACAAGGACAGCGCCGACCGCGCGGGCGACTATGCCCGGGTGCTGGAACGCTGCGGCCCCTATCTGGATTTCGCCACCGTCAACGTCTCCTCCCCCAACACCGAAAGGCTGCGCGACCTGCAGGGCCGCGCCGCGCTCTCGGCGCTGCTGGCGGGCGTGATGGAGGCGCGGGCGGGGCTGGAACGCCCGATCCCGGTGTTCCTGAAAATCGCGCCCGACCTGACGGACGACGAACTGGCCGAGATCGCCCAGGTGGCCGAAGAGGCGGGCGTGGGCGCGATCATCGCCACCAACACCACGCTGTCGCGCGAGGGGTTGCAAAGCGCCCATCGCGACGAGGCGGGCGGGTTGTCCGGCGCCCCGCTCTTCGAGAAATCCACCCGCGTTCTGGCGCAGCTTTCGCAGCTGACCGAGGGCCGGATGCCGCTGATCGGCGTGGGCGGCGTAGGGTCGGCCAAGCAGGCCTATGAGAAGGTCCGCGCGGGCGCCAGCGCGGTGCAGCTTTACACCGCGATGGTCTACGAGGGGCTGTCGCTGGTGCCGCGCATCTTGACCGGGCTGGAGGCCCTGCTGGAGCGCGACGGGTTCGACACTGTTGAAGAGGCCGTGGGCAGCGGCCGGGAGGACTGGCTGTGAGCGACGTGACCATCTGGCACAACCCGCGCTGTTCGAAATCGCGCGAGACCCTGAAACTGCTGAAGGAGCGGGACGTGACGCCCACCGAGCGCCGCTATCTCGACGACGCGCCCAGCCTGGACGAGCTGCGCGCCGCGCGCGCGGCGCTGGGGGTCAGCGCCGTGCAGATGATGCGGGTCAAGGAAAAGCGCTTTGCCGAGCTGGGCCTGTCCAAGACCGACGATGACGAGACCCTGCTGGGCGCCATGGCCGAGAACCCGATCCTGATCGAGCGGCCCATCGTCTTTGCGAATGGCCGCGCCGCCATAGGGCGCCCGCCCGAGGCCGTGCTGGACATCCTCTGACCGAACCTTCCTAACCCTGCGCCTGCGCCTCCAACGCTGGGTAGCACAGCCCCAGCGTCACGCCCCGCGCGACGAAGGAGATCAGCAGCGACGCCCACAGCCCGTGATTGCCGAAGACCGGCATCAGCACCGCCAGCGCCACCGCGTAGATGGCGGCGGACACCACCATCATGTTGCGCATGTCGGCGGTGCGGGTGGCGCCGATGAAGACCCCGTCCAGCATCCACGGCGCCAGCCCCGCCAGCGGCGCGAACACCATGTAGGGCAGGTAGATCCGCGCGGCGTCGCGCACCTCGGGCGCAGTGGTCATCAGGTCGATGATCTGCCCGCCCGCCAGCGCAAAGACCACGGCCAGCGCCACGCTGCTGCCCAGCCCCCACAGGCTGGTCAGGATCGCCGCCCGCCGCAGCCGCGCACGGGCCTTCGCGCCCAGCGCCTGCCCCACCAGCGTCTCGGCGGCGAAGGCGAAACCGTCCAGCGCGTAGGCCGTGATGTGCAGGAACTGCAGCAGGATCTGGTTCGCCGCCAGCGGCACGTCGCCGAAATCAGCCCCGAAGAACAGGAAGGAGATGAAGATCGCCTGCAGCAGGACCGAGCGGATCAGGATATCGCCGTTCACCCGCGCCATGTGCTTCAGCCGCGACACGTCGAACACGCGGGCCGGGTCGCGCCAGCCGGGCCCGGCAAAGGCGTCGCGGCAGAGCCACAGGCCAACGGCCAGCCCCGACCACTCGGCGATGAAGGTGGCCAGCGCCACGCCCTCCACGCCCCAGTCCAGCCCCAGCACGAACAGCACGTCCAGCGCGATGTTCAGCCCGTTCATCACGACCTGCATGACCAGCACCCCGCGGGTGCGCTCCAGCGCGATCAGCCAGCCGGTGATGCCGTAGATGGAAATCGCCGCGGGGGCCGAGAACACCCGGATACCCATGTAGTCGCGCGCCATGGCCTCGACCTCGGCGCTGGCGGGCGAGACCTGGAAGGCGCCCCAGAAGATCGGAACCTGCAGCACGATCATCGCCAGCCCCGCCGCGCCGCCGATCAGCAGCGCGCGCGACAGCATCGCCTCGACCTCGGCCCGGTTGCCCGCGCCATGGGCCTGGCTGGCCAACCCGGTAACCCCCATGCGCAAGAAGCCGAAGATCCAGTAGACCGCGGTCAGGATGATCGCGCCTATGCCGACGGCACCGATCGGCGCGGCCTCGCCGATCTGGCCCACCACGCCCGTGTCCACCGCGCCCAGGATGGGGACGGTGGCATTGGACAGAACGATGGGAAGGGCGATGGCCAGAACCCGGCGATGGCCCAGCGCGGGCGCTTCAGCCATTGCGCGGCGGAGGCATCAGGAAATGCCCGGTGGCCTGGGCGAACAGGCGGCTGCGGTTGTCCTGCCAGCCCTCGACATGGACCGAGGCATAGCGCCGGCCCGAGCGGTTGACCCGCGCCCGCGCATAGGCATCGCGCGGCAGGCCCGAGCGCAGGTAGTCGACGGTGAAATCGATGGTCTTGGGCAGGCGCGGCAGGTGCTGGGCGTCCACGGCCAGCGGGTCCAGCTTGCCGCCTTCCATCTCTTCCCACAGCATCGACCAGCCCAGCCCGATGATCGCCGTAACCTCCAGGAAGGCCGCCGTCGCCCCGCCGTGCAGCGCGGGCAGAATCGGGTTGCCGATCAGCTTCTCGTCGTAGGGCATGATTGCGGTCAGCTCGTCGCCGCGGCGGTCGAACTCGATGCCGAGGAAACGGATGAAGGGCACGCCATGCACCAGCGCCGAGAGCGCGGCGTCGCGGCGCTGCTTCACGACCTGAACGGGTTCGGGCTTGGGCCGGCTCATTTCGTCTTCTCCCTGGCACGTTCCACGGTGAAGGCGCCGGCGGCGGTGGCCACGGGGCGCTCGCGGTCCTCGTCCATCGCCGTGGCCCGGACGAAGGCGACGGTGCGGGTGACGTGATAGCACTCGGCCCGCGCGGTGATGCGCTGGCCGGGCGTGGCGGGCCGCATGTAGTCGATGCGCAGGTCGAGCGTCGCGGTGGCCGACATGGCCTCGGGATGGCTGATCACCGCCGCCCCGCCGCAGGTGTCCATCAGCGCCGAGACCGCGCCGCCGTGAATCACCCCGGTCTGCGGGTCGCCCACCAGCGCCTCGTCATAGGGCATCGAAATCTCGGCCACGCCATCCTCAAGAAAGTCCACCCGCATTCCCAGCGCGCGCGAATGCGGGATGGCCTCGATGAATTGGCGGGCAATTTTCGCCTTTTTGTCGCTCATTTCCGGGCCTTTCGCTGTCTTTCGGTTATTGGCCCTTGCCAGCAGCGCTTCAAGTGCTATTTTCCGCAATTGAGAATAATTCGCATTTTCAGACAGGACACCAAATGCCCGCAGATCACTCTGCCCAGATTTCGGGAGCCGCCTTTGCACGGACGGATTTCCTCGGCCCCTTCCGCAGCCGGAGGTTGCCGGTCGTCCTTGCCTTCGCGGCGCTGGCACTGGCGCCGGGCGAGCTGGGCGAACTGACGCGGTCGCTGATGACCGACGCCTACGTGCAGGTCAGCGTGTTCGTGGCGGCCACGCTGATGCTGTTCTACGGGGCGGAGCGGGTCTTCAACTTCGACATGGGCTCGGCGCTGAACAGGGCGCGGGGCTGGCAGGTGCCGCTATCGGCGCTGCTGGGGGCGACTCCGGGCTGCGGCGGGGCGGTGATCGTGGTGGCGGCCTACAGCTCGGGCCATGTCGGGCTGGGCGCCGTGGTGGCGGCGCTGACCGCGACCATGGGTGACGCGGCCTTCCTGCTGATTGCGACCCGTCCCGACGCCGCGGCGGTCGTGCTGCCGCTGTCGCTGGTGGTCGGGGTGATCTCGGGTTGGATGGTGAACCGGTTCAACCGGGTGGACCTTGCGGCCTCGTCCAGCGGCGACTGCCAGATCGCGCCGCTGATCGGCCGGATCCGGCCCAAGGACCTGGCCTATCTCGTGCCGGCGGTGCCCGGCCTGATCATCGGCGGGGCGCAGCTGGCGCAGGTCGAGATCACCAACATCCTGGGCGTGCCCGTCCTCTGGATCGGGCTGGCCGGCACCGCGCTCAGCCTGGCGATCTGGGTCACCTCTCCGTTGCACGCGATGACCAATGCGCAGGACGCGCCCGTGACCCGCATGGCCGAGGAGACCAGCTTTATCTCGATCTGGGTCATCGCGGCCTACCTGGCCTATGACTACGCCGCCGCATACGCAGGCGTGGACATCGCCGCGTGGTTCGAGTCGATCGCGCCGCTCCTGCCCCTGATCGCCATCGTGGTCGGGTTCATCCCGGGCTGCGGCCCGCAGGTGCTGGTCACGACCCTCTATATCAACGGGGTGGTTCCCTTCGGCGCCCTGATCGGCAACGCGATCTCGAATGATGGTGACGCGCTGTTCCCGGCCATCGCGCTCAACCCCCGGGCCGCGGTGCTGGCCACGGTCTATTCCGCGGTGCCCGCGGTGATCGTCGCCTACGCCTTCCACTTCCTCGCGCCGGGCTTTCTCAACTGATTTGCGCGCCGGGGACCGAGCCGGTAGGTTGGCCCCCAAAACCGCATCAGGGAACGAGCCATGTCCGACCAACGCCTGTCCTTCAAGGAGATGTGCGCCAAGTTCGATGTCACCCCGCGCACCCTGCGTTACTACGAATATATCGAGTTGCTGCAGCCCGAGAAGGAAGGCCGGACCCGGTTCTACACTCCCCGCGAAGTGGCCCGGATGACCCTGATCCTGCGCGGCCGGCGCTGGGGCTTCAGCCTCGAGGAGATCCGGCAATGGCTGGAGATCTACGAGAAACAGGGAACCGAGGCGCAGATGCAGGCCTGGGTCGACATGGCCGACCGTCAGCTCAAGGTGCTGGCCGAGCAGCAGGCCCAGCTCGCCCAGGCCATCGAGGAACTCAAGGAGACCCGCGACAAGGTCGCCCGCGACCTCGGCTAGCCCCTCGGAACGGCTGACACCACGTCAGCCCGTCAAATGACGTCACGTTTTGTTTACGTGCGCGTAAACCATTCTTGTATGATGCCCTCCGTAGCGTCATCTTCCGCGCAGGGAGATTACGTTACGAGAAGGTTTGTGGAATGGATACCGAGCTGATGACGATCCGGCAGATGTGCGATGCCTATGACGTGACGCCGCGCACGCTGCGATTCTACGAATCCAAAGAGTTGCTGTTCCCGATCCGCGAAGGCCAGAAACGCCTCTTCACCCGGCGCGACCGCGCCCGGCTGAAGCTCATTCTGCGCGGCAAGCGGTTCGGGTTCAGCCTCGAGGAGATTCGACAGCTGCTCGACCTCTACTACGTAGGGGATCAGCAACTCACCCAGCTGGAGCGCACCCACGAGGTGGCTCTGGAACGGCTGGCCGACATGGAGCGGCAATATGACGAGCTGGGTGTGGCGATCAAGGATCTCAGGCAGCAGATCACCGGCGTGGAGCAGATGATTTCCGAGCGCCGGGAGAACCAAGCGTAAGGGAGACCCCAATGCCGAGCTACACCGCTCCGACCAAGGACATGCAGTTCGTCCTGCATGACCTGCTCAAAGTCACCGAAACCGGCATCCCCGGTTATGACGAGTTGGAGGCCGATTTCACCTCGGCCGTGCTGGAGGAAGCCGGCAAGATCACCTCCGAAGTTCTGGCGCCGCTGAACCCGGTCGGCGACACCGAGGGCTGCACCTTCGAGAACGGCGTGGTCCGCACGCCGACCGGGTTCAGGGACGCCTTCGAGCAGGTCAAGGCAGGCGGCTGGCCCGGGCTCGACTGCGACCCCGAATATGGCGGCCAGGGCATGCCCTATATCCTGGGCACCGCGGTGGGCGAGATGTTCAGCGCGGCCAACCAGGCCTTCACCATGTACCAAGGCCTGACCCACGGCGCCTATTCGGCGATCCACGCCCACGGCACCGACGCGCAGAAGGCCAAGTACCTGCCCAAGATGGTATCCTGCGACTGGACCGGCACCATGAACCTGACCGAGCCGCATTGCGGCACCGACCTCGGGCTCATGCGCACCAAGGCCGAGCCGCAGGACGACGGCACCTACCGGATCACCGGGCAGAAGATCTTCATCTCGGCCGGCGACCATGACATGGCCGAGAACATCATCCACCTGGTGCTGGCCAAGATCCCCGGCGGCCCCGAGGGGATCAAGGGCGTGTCTCTCTTCATCGTGCCGAAATTCCTGGTCAACGACGACGGCTCGCTCGGCGAGCGCAACGGCGTCTCGGTCGGCAAGATCGAAGAGAAGATGGGCATCCACGGCAACGCCACCTGCGTGATGAACTATGACGGCGCCACCGGCTACCTGCTGGGCACCGAGCACAAGGGCATGCGCGCCATGTTCACCATGATGAACGAGGCCCGGATCGGCGTCGGCATGCAGGGCCTCGCCCAGGCCGAGATCGCCTATCAGAACGCCCTGGCCTACGCCAAGGACCGCCTGCAGGGCCGCGACGTGGCCGGCGCCAAGAACCCCGACGGCCCGGCCGACCCGATCATCGTCCACCCCGATATCCGCCGCAACCTGATGGACCAGAAGAGCTTTGCCGAAGGCGCGCGGGCCTTCCTGCTCTGGGGCGCGATGCTGATCGACCAGGCGCACCGCTCCGACGACGCGGACGCCCTCGGGCTGATCTCGCTGATGACACCGGTGATCAAGGGCTTCCTGACCGACAAGGGGCTGGAGATGACCGTGCAGGCCCAGCAGGTCTATGGCGGGCACGGCTACATCGAGGAATGGGGCATGTCGCAATATGTCCGCGACGCCCGCATCACCCAGATCTACGAAGGCGCCAACGGCGTGCAGGCGCTCGACCTGGTGGGGCGCAAGCTGGCGCAGGACGGCGGCAAGCACGTGATGGCCTTCTTCGAGATGGTCAAGGCCTTCTGCAAGGAGAACGCCGAGGTCGAGGGCATGGCCGAGTTCGTCGAGCCGCTGAAGAAGGCCTCGAAGGACCTGCAAGCGGCGGGGATGTATTTCATGCAGAACGGCATGAAGAACCCCAACCACGCGCTGGCCGGTTCCTACGACTTCATGCACCTCTTCGGCCATGTCTGCCTCGGACTGATGTGGGCGCGCATGGGCAAGGCCGCGAAGGACGCCCTTGCATCCGGCCCCTCTGACGTCGAGTTTTACGAGACGAAGCTCGCAACCGGCCGCTACTACATGGCCCGCCAGCTGCCAGCCACGGCACTGCACCTGTCGCGCATCGAAACGGGCGCCGACACGGTCATGGCGCTGACGGCCGACCAGTTCTGATCCCCGCGCGGGGCCCGGCACGCCGGACCCCGCCAAACCGGAGACGCCCATGCCCAAACGCCTGCGCCTGACCCGCCGCCCGAATATCGCGATGACCGAGGACGCCTATCGCAAGCTGCGCACCCTCAGCCGCGAGGCGGGGCTCGACGAAGGCGAGTTCCTGTCCTTCCTCTTCGAGAACTGGGGCAGCGTGACGGATCACACGAACCTGACCCACCGCCTGCGGCTGTTCAACGCGGAACTGGAAGAGCGCAAGAAATAGATCCCGCCGTGCGGGGCCGAAAACGGAGGGATTTTGAGTATTTGCACCAAGAGAAGGAGCGGAGCGCCCCCCTGCCCGCCAGCACCGCCCGGATCGGGGACGCTCTCGGTCCTGCAAACGGGGCGCCAGCGGCAGGGGGCCTTCTCCTTGGGCGGTCATCGGCTCTCCAGCCTGTACCGCGCCCCGCAGGCTAGCTCGGCGGTCTTAACCTCCGGTTACCCGGGCCTTCTTCTTGGTTGAAATACTCCACGGGGGTGCGGGGGTGTGAAACCCCCGCGACTCCACGGCAAAAAAGGGAGAGATGCGGATGGTAATGAAGCTCTACTGCTTCGGCGAAAGCGGCAATGCCTACAAGGCGGCGCTGACGCTGCAACTGGCCGGCGTGGACTGGGAACCGGTCTATGTCGATTTCTTCAACGGCGAGACGCGGACCCCGGAATACCGCGCCCTGAACGAGATGGGCGAGGCGCCGGTTCTGGTCGACGGCGACGTGAAGCTCAGCCAGTCGGGGGCGATCCAGCTCTATATCCGCGACAAGACCGGCAAGTTCGGCGGCACCGGCGAGGCCGAGGAGCGCGAGGTGCTGCGCTGGCTGTTCTGGGACAACCACAAGCTTTCCAGCCAGGCCGGCATGACCCGCTTCCTGATGAACTTCCTGCCCGAGGACAAGCGCCCGGCCGAGGTGATCGCCTTCATGCAGGCCCGCCTGAAATCCGTCTACAAGGTGCTCGACCAGCATCTCGAGGGCCGCGACTGGATGGTGGGCGATGCCCCCACCCTCGCCGATTTCGCCTGCTGCGGCTACCTCTACTACCCCGAACCCTTCGGCTTCGACCGCGCGGATTGGCCGAATATCGACCGCTGGCTCGCGGGGCTCAGCGCCCTGCCCGGCTGGAAACACCCCTATGACCTGATGCCCGGCTCGCCCGCCGACCGGGCCTGACCAAGAAGAGGCAAAGCATGACCGAAGCCTATATCTACGACGCCGTGCGCAGCCCGCGCGGTAAGGGCCGCAAGGACGGCGCGCTGCACGAGGTGACCAGCGCCCGCCTGTCGGCCGAAATCCTGAACGCCGTGAAGGACCGCAACAACCTGGACGGCCACGCCGTCGAGGACGTGATCTGGGGCAATGTCACCCAGGTGGGCGAGCAGGGCGGCTGCCTGGCGCGCACCGCGGTGCTGGCCTCGGACCTGGATGAATCCATCCCCGGCCTGTCGATCAACCGCTTCTGCGCCTCCGGCATGGAGGCGGTGAACCTCGCCGCCAACCAGGTCAGGGGCGGCGCCGGCGAGGCCTATATCGCCGGCGGCATCGAGATGATGGGCCGGGTGGCCATGGGCTCGGACGGCGCGGCGATCGCGGTCGACCCCTCGATCGCCATGAGCACCTATTTCGTGCCGCAGGGCATCTCGGCCGACATCATCGCCACCGAATACGGTTTCAGCCGCGCCGATGTCGACGCGCTGGCGGTGGAAAGCCAGCGGCGCGCGGCCGAGGCCTGGGCCGACAACCGCTTCGAAAAATCCATCGTCACCGTGCGCGACGTCAACGGCCTGCCGATCCTCGACCGGGACGAATACATGCGCCCGGGCACCGACATGCAGGCGCTCGGCGCTCTCAAGCCCAGCTTCAAGGAGATGGGCGAGGTGATGCCCGGCTTCGACAAGGTCGCGCTGATGAAATATCCGCACCTGGAGCGGATCGAGCACGTGCATCACGCGGGCAATTCCTCGGGCATCGTGGACGGCTCGGCCGCCGTGCTGATCGGCAACAAGGAATTCGGCGAGAAACACGGGCTGAAACCGCGCGCCCGCATCCGCGCCACGGCCAAGATCGGCACCGACCCCACCATCATGCTGACCGGCCCGGTGCCGGTGACCGAAAAGATCCTGGCCGACAACGGCATGGCGATCTCCGACATCGACCTCTTCGAGGTGAACGAGGCCTTCGCCGCGGTGGTGCTGCGCTTCATGCAGGCCTTCGACGTGGATGCCGACAAGGTGAACGTCAACGGCGGGGCCATTGCCATGGGCCACCCGCTGGGCGCCACCGGCGCAATCATCATCGGAACGCTTTTGGATGAGCTGGAACGCTCGGGCAAGGGCGTGGGGCTGGCCACGCTTTGCATCGCCTCCGGCATGGGCGCGGCCACCATCATCGAACGCGTGTAAGGAGCAAGACCAATGAGTGATTTCAGCTACTCCGTGGACGCGGACGGCGTCGCGATCATCACCTGGGACACCCAGGGCAAGTCGATGAACGTGATGAACGAACAGGGTTTCCTGGACCTCGAGGCGCATATCGACGCGGCGCTGGCCGATGATGCCGTCGAGGGCGTGATCATCACCTCGGGCAAGCCCGGCTCCTTCGCGGGCGGCATGGACCTCAACGTCATCGCCAAGATGAAGGAGAACGCCGGCGGCACCCCCGCCAAGGGCCTGTTCGAGGGCGTGATGGGCATGCACGCCATCCTGCGCAAGATCGAGCGCGCGGGCATGGACCCCAAGACCAACAAGGGCGGCAAGCCCATTGCCGCCGCCCTGCCCGGCACTGCGCTGGGGATCGGGCTGGAGATTCCGCTGGCCTGCCACCGGATCTTTGCCGCCGACAACCCCAAGGCCAAGATCGGCCTGCCCGAGATCATGGTCGGCATCTTCCCCGGTGCGGGCGGCACGACCCGGCTGGTGCGCAAGATGGGCGCGATGGCCGCCGCCCCCCTGCTGCTGGAAGGCAAGCTAAACGATCCGAAAAAGGCCAAAGCCGCGGGCGTGATCGACGAGGTGGTCCCGGCCGACGAACTGATCGCCAAGGCCAAGGAATGGGTCCTGTCCGGGCCCAAGATCGTCAAGCCCTGGGACGAGAAGGGTTACAAGATGCCCGGCGGCGCGCCCTATCACCCGGCGGGCTTCATGACCTTCGTCGGCGCCTCGGCCATGGTCAACGGCAAGACGCAGGGCGTCTACCCGGCGGCCAAGGCGCTGCTGAGCGCGGTCTACGAGGGGGCACTGGTGCCCTTCGACACCGCGCTGAAGATCGAGGCGCGCTGGTTCACCAACGTGCTGATGAACCCCTCGTCCAGCGCCATGATCCGCAGCCTCTTCATCAACAAGGAGGCGTTGGAGAAGGGCGCGAACCGTCCCGCCGTCGAGGACCAGAAGGTCAAGAAGGTCGGCGTGCTGGGCGCTGGCATGATGGGCGCGGGGATCGCGCTGGTCTCGGCGCTGGCGGGCATCGAGGTGGTGCTGGTCGACCAGCAGCAGGAGGCCGCGGACCGCGGCAAGGCCTATACCGAGGCCTATATGGACAAGGGCATTTCCCGCAAGAAGGCCACCCCCGAGAAGAAGGAGCAGGTGCTCGGCCTGATCACCGCCACCACCGACTACGCCGCGCTAAGCGGCTGCGACCTGATCATCGAGGCGGTGTTCGAGGACCCGGGCATCAAGGCCGAGGTGACGAAGACGGTCGAGGACGTGGTTGGCGAGGACTGCATCTTTGCCACCAACACCTCAACCCTGCCCATCACGGGCCTGGCCAAGGCCAGCCAGCGGCCCGAGCAGTTCATCGGCATCCATTTCTTCTCGCCCGTCGAGAAGATGATGCTGGTCGAGATCATCAAGGGGCGCGACACCGGCGACCGCGCCGTGGCCAAGGCGCTGGACTACGTCCGCCAGATCCGCAAGACGCCGATCGTGGTCAACGACGCGCGCTTCTTCTACGCCAACCGCTGCATCATCCCCTATATCAACGAGGGCATCCGCATGGTGCGCGAGGGCGTGGCGCCCGCGCTGATCGAGAACGCGGCCAAGCTGGTCGGCATGCCGCTGGGCCCGCTGCAACTGGTCGACGAAACCTCGATCGATCTGGGGGTGAAGATCGCCAAGGCCACCAAGGCCGCGATGGGCGACGCCTATCCGGACGGGGCCGTGGACGAGGTGCTGTTCTGGATGGCCGACGAGGGCCGGCTGGGCCGCAAGGCCAAGGCGGGCTTCTATGCCTATGACGAGAAGGGCAAGCGCCAGGGGCTCTGGCAGGGCCTGGGCGAAAAATTCCCGCTGGCCGCCGAACAGCCCGAGCTTTCAGAGGTTCAGCACCGCCTGCTGCTCGCACAGGTGCTGGAGGCCGTCCGCGCCCTAGAGGAAGGCGTGCTGGCCGACATCCGCGAAGGCGACGTGGGGGCGATCCTGGGCTGGGGCTTCGCGCCCTGGTCGGGCGGGCCGTTCAGCTGGCTGGACATCCTCGGTGCGCCGCGGGCCGTCGCGCTGTGCGAGGCGCTGGAACGGACGCATGGCGCGCGGTTCGCGGCGCCGGAGCTGTTGCGGGAAATGGCCGAAAAGGGCGAAAGCTTCTACGGCCGCTTCGGCCCGGATGCGGCTCAGGCCGCGTGACTACCGCGTTCCGGCGCGTCCTCGGATGCGCCGGAGCCGGTTTCGCCGAGAATGGCGTGGGCCTCCATCGGCGACAGAACGTGATACGCCATCTGTTCGTCGCGCTCCGCGTCCAGCTCATCCAGGGGCATCACGGTGCCGGCGATATGCGACGGGCAGAAGGCCAGCGCCGAGCCGTTCACGTAGATCATCTCGTCATTCTCGAAGCCGAGCGCCACCACCTCGACCGCCTCGGCGGGCAGGACCCGCTCGATGCCCAGGCGGCCCTCCAGCACGCTGGCCGGCACCAGGACGAAGGGGTCGCCGAAGATGTCCTCGGCGGTGTCGGATTCGACCATCACGGGCTGATCCGGCAACAGGGTCATGCTCTGGACGTTGCCCAAGGCGCCGGCGGGCACGCTCAGCGGCCACAGCGGCTCCGGGCAGACCATCGGCGCGGTCCACAGCATCCCGTGCCGGATCCCGGCGATCGGCTGCAGCCCGCCGTCGAAGGTCATCACCTTGTCGCCCTCGCGCAGCGTTTCCACCGCGCGCCAGCCGTCCTGGGTGGCCACCATTGTGCCCACGACCAGGCCGGCCGTCATGTCCGCAGCCGGATGCGCGCCGTGGTCGGTTGCATCGTCCCACGCCTCGTCGAGCGCGACATACTCATGAGTGCTGGCACCGCGGAAACCGTTTTTCGGGCCCATCCTCATCGCTTCTTTCCTTCCGTTGTGCGGCATCGCCGCCTCAGGACAATGGGAATGTGGAAATTGGCAGCACACCGATTCCCGATTTGGGAAATTGAACCTGCACGACGCACGCGGAGTGCGGCCAAATTTGGCTCGAAATGTGGCGATTGCGGGGCATGCACAACCATGGCGGGAAAATTGCGATTATCGTTTCGTTAATCACGACAATCCCGCCAAAAGCTAGAATTTATATCCGAAACGCTCGATGTCCGGCGCGCAGATTTGCGCCACGAGGGTGGCCAGAGAATCGGTGTAGTACCCCCGGTAATCGACCTGCCGCTCCGAGGCGTTAGCCCGCCCCATTTCCGGCCTGAAGCCCAGATGCGCCGCCAGCGAGGCCAGGTCCTCGTCCAGATGCTCCAGCCGGATGAAGGCGTTGCAGCGCTCGACCCCGCCGCGGTCCAGCATGTAGCTGCGATAGGGTGCGGCGGCGAGGCTGGCGCGGGTCCGGGGGTGGTCAAGGAAGCCGGGAAAGTCCGACCGCTGCGCCAGCCGCACCGCCGGGTGGTCGAACGCCTGCACCCGCAGCCAATGGTAATAGCTGACCAGCCGGTCCCAGGGGTTGCGCACCAGGGTGAAGGTGAAGAATTCCTCGATCTCTTGCTGGCCCACCAGCCCGTAGATGTCACTGAGCCGCGCGTGTTTCCACAGCCGTCCCGAGGTCTGCACGCCCTCCAACCGCCGCCGCCTCCGGCGCGCCTTGGGCGTGTCGCCGATCAGGATGTCGTTCTTCATCGCCCGCGCCTCCAGCGCCAAGCTCAGCGCGGTGCCGCCGGTCTTGGGGATGTGGACGAAGATATAGCGCCGGCCATGCGAGACGATCATGGCCAGAGCCTAGGCCAGCCCCCCTGCCCCGCCAAGCCGGTTTTGCCCCTTTCCAAACGCGGACCGCCCCGCCAATATCCCGGGTCAGGACCATCGCGAGGGAGGAGCTTATGGGCTGGCTGGCCGACGAAACCGGGCTTGAGAAATGCGCTGCGAACCACGTGCCGCTGACACCGCTGTCGCATCTGCGGCGCGCAGCCGACATTTTCCCCGATCACGACGCGCTGATCGACCGCTCGCGCCGGTTTACCTACGCCCAGCTTCACGAACGGGTGACGCGGCTGGCCTCAGCGCTGGCCGCACGCGGGGTGAGGCCGGGCGACGTGGTGGCCACCCTTCTACCCAATATCGCCGCACAGGTTGAAAGCAGCTGGGGCGTGCCCGCCTGCGGCGCGGTGCTGAACACCATCAACACGCGGCTGGAGCGCGAAACCGTCAGCTACATCCTTGCCCATGGCGGGGCCAAGGCGGTGCTGGTCGACAGTGCCCTGCTGGAACTGGCCGAGGCCGCCATCTCGGACATGCAAGAAGGCGAGGCGCCCGAGATCATCGAGGTCGCCGATCACGAGGCGGGCTTCCAGCCCTCGGGCCGGCACGCGGAATACGAGGACATGCTGGCCGCCGCCGACCCCGGTTTCGACTGGATCATGCCCGAGGATGAGTGGGAGAGCATCTCGCTCAACTACACCTCGGGCACCACGGGGCGGCCCAAGGGCGTGGTCTATCACCACCGCGGCGCGTACCTGTCGACGCTGGGGCAGGTGATCTCGTGGCGGATGACCATGTATCCGCGCCTGCTGACCATCGTGCCGCTGTTCCACTGCAACAGCTGGTGCCACCCGTGGATGATCCCGGCGCTGGCGGGCACCATCATCTGCTGCCGTGACATCACGGCGAAAAACATCTACCACGCGATCTCGGTCGAGGGCGCCACGCATTTCGGCGGCGCGCCGATCGTGCTGAACGCCATCGTCAACGCGCATGAGGATGACCGGATGCCCTTCGACCACGTGGTCGAGGTCTTCACCGCCGGCGCTCCGCCGCCCGCCGCGACGCTGGCCAAGATCGAGCCGCTGGGCTTCAACGTCACGCAGGTCTACGGCCTGACCGAAACCTACGGACCCGCCACCGAATGCACCTGGCAGGACAAGTGGGACGACCTGCCCCAGGCCGAGCGCGCCGCGATCAAGGCCCGCACCGGCGTCGCCATGCCGATGCTGGAAGAGGCCACGGTGATGGACGAGGCCATGAACCACGTGCCCCGCGACGGCGAGACGGCGGGCGAGATCATGATGCGCGGCAATATCGTGATGAAGGGCTACTACAAGAACCCCGAGGCCACGGCCGAAAGCTTCGCAGGGGGCTATTTCCATTCCGGCGACGTCGCCTTCCGCCATCCCGACGGCTATATCAAGATCACCGACCGGGCCAAGGACATCATCATCTCGGGCGGCGAGAACGTCAGTTCGGTCGAGGTCGAGGGCGTGCTGATGCACCATCCGGCAGTGGCGCTCTGCGCCGTGGTGGCCAAGCCCGACGAGACCTGGGGCGAGGTGCCCTGCGCCTTTGTCGAACTAAAGCCGGGCGAAGACCCGACCGAGGAGGAACTGATCAGGTTCTGCCGCGAGCATCTGGCCGGGTTCAAGACGCCCAAGCGGGTGATCTTCGAGGAACTGCCCAAGACCTCGACCGGCAAGATCCAGAAATTCCAACTGAGGGAGCGGGCCAAGGCGCTGCCGGGTTAGGGCTGTGCCGCGGGGCGGCATTGTCGCCCCCCGGTCCCTGGGATAACATCGCGCCCGAAACCAATAACGGGCAGGACAGGGCCGCGATGACGGCGCTCAAGCAATTCGAACGGCTGGAAAGCCCCGGCCTCTGGCGTGAATCGCCGCAGGCCCAGCGGCGCGACGTGATCGTCACCTTCGGCGATGCCTCGCTCGTGATCGCCGACGGGCAGGCCCGGCCCCTGACCCACTGGTCGCTGGCCGCCGTGGCCCGGGTCAATCCCGGCACCCTGCCCGCGCTTTATTCCCCCGATCCCGACAGCGGCGAGACGCTGGAGGTCGAGGACGACCTGATGATCGAGGCGATCGAGACCGTGCGCGGCGCCATCGCCCGCGCCCGTCCCCATCGCGGGAGGCTGCGGCTGCTCGCCCTCGGCGGCAGCCTGGCGGCGGTGCTGGCGCTGGGCCTGTTCTGGATGCCCGGCGCGCTGGTGCGCCACACGGCCTCGGTGGTGCCCGCGCCGGCCCGCGCCGAGATCGGCTCGGCCCTGTTGGCCCAGATCACCCGCGTCTCGGGCCTGCCCTGCCGCGAGGCGGGCGGGCGGCAGGCCCTGGCCCGCCTCGGCGCCCGCCTGCCCGGCCGGGGCCGGGCCGTGGTGCTGCCTGCGGGCATCCCGCGGTCCGCGCATCTGCCCGGCGGGCTGGTCCTGCTGAACCGGGCGCTGGTCGAGGATTACGACAGCCCCGACGTGGCCGCCGGTTTCATCCTGGCCGAGCGCGCCCGCGCCGCCGCGACCGACCCGTTGCAGACCATGCTACACGCGGTGGGGCTGCGCGCCACCTTCCGCCTGCTGACCACCGGCAGCCTGCCCGACAGCGCCCTGCGTGCCTATGCCGAGGAACTGCCTACCGCCCCGCCCCGCCCGCTGGCGGACGAAACCCTGCTGGCCCGCTTTGCCGAGGCCGGCGTGCCCTCGTCGCCCTATGCCTACGCGCTGGATATTTCGGGCGAGACCGTGCTGGGCCTGATCGAGGCCGATCCGATGCGCGGCCGCACCCACGAGCCGGTGCTGACCGATGCCGACTGGATCCGCCTGCAGGGAATCTGCGGCAACTGAAAAACGAACGCCCCGTCAAGACCTGACGGGGCGCCGCTCACTGCCCGGGTTTCTTATTTGCGAAGAAACGCATCCCCGTAGCCTGCCTTCCGGACCGCCCCGAGGGCGGAAGTCAGCTGCGCCTGGCTCTCGAAGGGCCCGGCGAAAACGATCTCCAGATCCCGCCCCTTGGAGCGGGTCTTGGCCACGGCCACCGGCAGGCCCAGCGCCCGTAGACGCGCCTTGGTGGCCTGTGCATTGGCGGGCACGCCGAAGCTGCCCACCTGCACGAAACGATGCGAGGCCGCCTGCGGCGCTTTCGGCCCGGCCACGCGCACCGATTTGGTCGAGGCCGAGATCCGCGGTTTCGGGTCCGAGCTGGTCGAGGCCCGGCCGGTGGTCCCGCCGACCAGGCGGCGCGGCACCGTCTCGGTCCAGACCAGGCCCATCTGCGCCTTGCCCTCGGCGGTGCCCTTGGCCCGCATCGGGTTCAGGCGGTCGTCCTTCCAGGCGGGCTCGTAGCCTGCAGGGATCTTGACCGGCGCGGGGCGGACCACCTGGCGCGGCACCGTCACCGGGGCCGCAGCCGTGGACGCGGGGGCCGTTACCACGCGGCGGGGCGCGGCCTGCTGCGGGGCGGGGTTGCCCGCGCGCCGCCCGGCAGGCGCCTCGGCCTGCGGGCCGCAGCGCACCGCGCCTGCACTGCCGTCATTGATGTAGCGGCGCGAAATCTTCGAGGCGCCGGGACAGGCCGTCTCGCGCTTCCCGGCAACCTGACGGGGCGCGGTCGCCCTGGCGGCCTTTTTCGCGGCCGTCTTGGCAGGCTTCGCCGGGGCCGGCCCGGCGGCCGCGGCTTTCGGCGGCGTTTTCTTCACGGCCACGGTGGCCACAGGCTTGCCCACGCTGGCTGTGGCCTTTCGGGGCGTCTTCGGCGTCGCAGCCACCCGCGCCGCCGGCTGCGCATCCATCGCCGGGGCGGGGGCCTTTTCCGCCTTCGCCGCCGGTGCCGCGGGTTTGGCCGCCAGTTTGTTCTCAGGCTTGGCCGCTTTCTCTTGCGCCAGCGAGGGCTTGAACCCGCAGAGCACCTTGCGCTCGCGGGTCACACGCGGCACCCAGGTCACCTGCCCGGCATAGCCCGCGCGGATGTAGACGCAGCCGCGGCTGTCGACATATTGATTGGCGGTGTAGCTCTGCGGCGGATACTCGGCCGGGCCGTCATCGGCGCGCAGGTTCTTGGCCGATACGGCGGGTGCGGCGGCAGAGGCCGCGACCAGCGCGATCATGAAAACTCGACGAAGCAGCATCCGTAACCCCACAAAATATGGGGTCATCATGCCGAATCACACACAACGAGTAAAGAAGGAATTGGCCTATTTGGTGCCATACATGCGGTCACCCGCATCCCCTAGCCCCGGAACAATATATCCATGCTCGTTAAGCCTTTCGTCCACAGCAGCTGTGACAATGGGCACGTCCGGATGCGCCTCCTGCATCCGTTTCACGCCCTCGGGCGCGGCCAAAAGGCAGAGAAAACGGATGTTTGTGGCCCCCGCCTTCTTGAGCAGGTCGATCGCCGCGACCGAGGAGTTGCCGGTGGCCAGCATCGGGTCCACGCAGATCACCATGCGGTCCTGCAGTTCTTCGGGCACCTTGAAGTAATACTGCACCGGCTTCAGCGTTTCCTCGTCGCGATAGAGCCCGACGAAGCCCACCCGGGCCGAGGGGATCAGTTCGAGGATGCCGTCCAGCAGCCCGTTGCCCGCCCGCAGGATGGAGATAAGCGCCAGCTTCTTGCCCGCCAGTACCGGCGCCTCGATCTCGCGCAGGGGCGTTTCGATGGCGCGCGTGGTCATCGGCAGCTCGCGCGTCACCTCGTAGGCCAGCAGATGCGAGATCTCGCGCAAGAGCTGCCGGAACCCCGCCGTCGATGTGTTCTTGTCCCGCATGATCGTCAACTTGTGCTGCACCAGCGGATGGTCGACGACGGTCAGGTGTTTAAGCATCTTGGGCCTCCAGGCGGGTCAGTATCTTCGCGCGGGTTTCCTCATCGCAGAAGGCGGCGCGCGCGGCAATGGTGTTCAACTCGTTGAAGACGGCCTCGTCCCAGCCGAAAGTGTCGGCGAGACGGTCGTATTCGGCGCTCAGCGTGGTGTGGAAGAAGGGCGGGTCGTCGGTCGACAACGTCACCTTGACGCCCCGCTCGCGCAGCCGGTCCACCGGGTGCGAAGCCCAGCCGGGAAACACGCCCAGCGCAATGTTCGAGCCCGGACAAACCTCCAGCACCACGCCGGCGGCGGCCAGTTCATCGACCAGCGCGGGGTCCTCGATCGCGCGCACGCCGTGGCCGATGCGCTCGACCCGCAGATCGTGCAGCGCCTCGCGGACCGAATGCGCGCCCGCCCATTCGCCGGCATGGGCGGTCAGCCGCAGCTTTGCCTCGCGCGCCATGTCAAAGGCATAGGCGAAGTCCCCGGGTCGCCCCATTTTCTCGTCTCCAGCCAGGCCGAAACCCACCAGCCAGTCATCCGCCGTCTCGGCCGCGCAGAGCGCCGCCTCGCGGGCCTTTTCCGGGCCGAAATGGCGGATCGCGGTGACAATGCCGCGCAGCACGATGCCGTGGGTTTTCTCGGCCGTTTCAGCGGCTTCGCGGATCGCGTGGAGGTAATCTCGCCAGGCGGCGACATCGCGGCCGCCGCAGAAATCGGGCGAGAGGAACATCTCGGTATAGATCACGCCCTGGGCCGCGCTTTCCGCCAGCACGGCCAAGGTCAGGCGGTGATAGTCCTCGGGCGTCTGGATGGCCGAGGTGGCGGCCTCGTAGACATCGAGAAACTGCCAGAAATCCCGGTAGTGATAGCCGCCATTGGGGGAGAAAATGCCGGAAATGTCCAAGTTCTTTTCCCGCGCCAGCCCGCGGATGAAGGACGGCGGCGCCGCGCCCTCGATATGGACATGTAGCTCGACCTTGGGCAGTGTCCGGAAGCTCACAGAAAGCTCCTCCCCGGTCCCCGCGCGGGCACGCCCAGATGCGCGGCGATCGAGGCCGCGACATCGGCATAGGCGCAGAGCCCGATCTCGCCGGCATCTTTCCCGGCGATCAGGACCGGCACCCGCTCGCGCGTGTGGTCGGTGCCCGCCCAGGTCGGGTCGTTGCCGTGATCGGCGGTCAGCAGCAGCATGTCGCCGGGGCGCATCCTGTCCAGCACGCGCGGCAGTTGTGCATCGAACCATTCCAGGTGCCCGGCATAGCCCGCGACGTCGCGGCGGTGGCCGTAGAGGCTGTCGAACTCGACGAAATTGGCGAAGGTCAGGCTGCCTTCCTCGGCCTCGTCCATCAGGTCGACGAGGTGCTCCATCAGCACCCTGTCGCCCCCCTTGCGGACCTCGTCGATGCCCTGCATGGAAAAGATATCGCCAATTTTCCCAATGCCATAGACCTTGCGCCCCGCGCCCTGGACCCAGTCGCAGAGCGTCGGGGAGGGCGGCGCGATGGCATAGTCGTGGCGGTTGGTGGTGCGGGTGAAGCCCTCTTCCGGCGTGCCGATGAAGGGGCGTGCGATCACGCGGCCAACCTTCATGCCATGCACCATCGGCGCGATGTCCCGGCAGAGTTTCAGCAGGCGTTCCAGCCCGAAATGCTCTTCATGCGCGGCGATCTGGAACACGCTGTCGGCCGAGGTGTAGCAGATGGGCCTGCCGGTGCGGATATGCTCCGCGCCCAGCTCGGCGACGATCTGCGTGCCCGAGGCGTGGCAGTTGCCGAGGATGCCGTCGGTCCCGGCCAGCCGGCAGACTTCGGCCACCAGGTCGTCGGGGAACGCGGGCACGGTGACGGGGAAATAGGTCCATTCCCAAGGCACGGGCACGCCGGCCAACTCCCAATGGCCCGAGGGCGTGTCCTTGCCCGGCGAGGTTTCCGTGGCCGCACCCCACAAGCCCTGCGGCTGCGCGTCGAGGCCCGGCGTCGATTCGCCCGAGGCCAGGCGCGCAGCCGCGCCCAGGCCGAGGTTGTCGAGATTTGGCAATTTCGGGGGGCCCGAACGGCCATCATCGCCGCGCCCCTCGGCGCAGGCCTGTGCGATATGTGCAATCGTGTTGGCGCCGGTATCCGGTTTGTCACCGTTGAAGAACGCCCCTGCATCGGGCGCGCCGCCGCATCCGACCGAGTCCATCACCACCAGGAACGCCCGGGCCATCAGCGCAGCCTCCTGTGCACCAGGGGCGGGATCACCGGGGCCTTGCCGCCCAGCCGGTAGGCCGCGCGCACCTCTGCCACGGCCGCCTCGGCCTCGGCCTCGGTGGCGGCATGGACCAAGGCCAGCGGCTGGTCGGCGGTCAGCTCGGCCCCCAGCGGCGCTAGCCCGGCCAGGCCCACCGAGGGGTTGATCTTGTCGCCCTGCTGGCGCCGCCCGCCGCGGAGGCCGACCACGGCCATGCCCAGCGCGTAGCCATCGATGGCCTGCACGATGCCCGCCTCGCCGGCCGGCACCACGCGCACTACCGGCGCCGCCGGCAGACGGTCGCGCCAGCGCTCGACGAAATCGACCGGTCCGCCCAGTTCGGCCACCATCTCGCCGAAGCGTTCGGCGGCGCGGCCATCGTCCAGCGCCGCGCCGATGCGCTGCGCCCCCTCGCCGGCATCGGAGACCAGCCCGCCCAGCGCCAGCGCCTCGCCGCCCAGCGCGCAGGTCAGGTCCCACAGCGCCGGGTTCACATCCGCGCCGGTCAGAGTCTCCATCACCGTGATCACCTCCAGCGCGTTGCCGGCGTTGGGCACCAGCGGCTGGCTCATGTCGGTGATCAGCGCCGTGGTCATGCAGCCCGCGCCCTGCGCGGTCTCGACCAGCGCCTCGGCCAGTTCCTCGGCGTCCTCCATGTCCTTCATGAAAGCGCCCGAGCCGACCTTGACGTCCAGCACCAGGGCCTCCAGCCCGGCGGCCAGTTTCTTGGACAGGATGGAGGCGGTGATCAGGTCGACGCTTTCGACCGTGCCCGAGATGTCGCGGATGGCGTAGAGCCGCTTGTCCGCCGGCGCGATATCGCCCGAGGCCCCCACGATGGCACAGCCGATCTGCGCGGTGATCTGCTTCAGCCGGTCAACGCTGACCTGCGTGCCGTAGCCGGGGATCGCCTCGAGCTTGTCCAGCGTGCCGCCCGTATGGCCCAGCCCGCGCCCCGAGATCATGGGCACATAGGCGCCGCAGACGGCCAGCGCGGGCGCCAGGGTGAGGCTCACGCAGTCGCCGATGCCGCCGGTCGAATGCTTGTCCAGCACCGGGCCGGGCAGGTCCCAGTCCAGCACCTGGCCGCTGTCGCGCATGGCGCTGGTCAGCGCCACGCGCTCGTCGGTGGTCAGGCCGTTCAGCAGAACCGCCATGGCAAAGGCCCCGGCCTGCGCATCGCTGACCGCGCCCGAGGCGATGCCCCCGACGAACCACGCGATTTCATCGCGGCTGATGGGTTCCTCGTCGCGCAGCTTGGCGATGACCGTGCGGGCATCCATGGCTAGCCCTCCTTCGCGAAATGGTCGCGCCCGAAGGCGCCCGGCAGCAGTTCCCCGACCGTGGTGCGCGCCTCGTCCCCCGCAGTGGTGCCCATGATCACGGGCGTGTCGGGGGCGGCGAACTCGGCCAGTTTCTGCCGGCAGCCGCCGCAGGGCGTGATCGGCCTGGGGCTGTCGGCGATCACCGCCACCTCGGCGATGTCGCGCGCGCCCGCGGCGCACATCGCGGCGATGGCGCCCGCCTCGGCGCAGGTGCCTTCCGGGTAGGCCACGTTTTCCACGTTGCATCCCAGGTAGATGGCCCCGTCCGCGGTGCGGATCGCCGCGCCCACCTTGAACCCGGAATAAGGCGCATGGGCGTTCTCGCGCACCCGCGCCGCAGCCTCTAGCAAAATCATGGCAGAGCCCTCCTTTCCGCAATCTGCGGCGCGCGCCGCGCCGATGCAAGCCTGCCCGTGCACCCTGCCGTCGGGGCAACAAGTGCTTGCGCGCCTCCGCGAAACGGCGTATCCCCGCCCTAGGGGAATTAGTTTAGCATTAAACCATTTTTCCGAAGGGGGAGAGGATGAGCGACGCCAAGTCTGACAGCTTTCGCCAGCGGGCGCTGGAATACCACCGGCACGGCAAACCCGGCAAGCTGGAGATCCGCGCCACCAAGCCGCTGGCCAACGGGCGTGACCTCAGCCTCGCCTATTCGCCCGGCGTGGCCGAGGCCTGCCTCGAGATCAAGGACGACCCGACCGCCTCTGCCCACTACACCGCGCGCGGCAACCTCGTGGCGGTGGTCTCCAACGGCTCGGCCGTGCTGGGGCTGGGCAATATCGGCGCGCTGGCCTCCAAGCCGGTGATGGAGGGAAAGGCCGTTCTGTTCAAGAAATTCGCCAATATCGACTGCTTCGACTTGGAACTGGACGAAAGCGACCCCGAAAAACTGGCCGAGATCGTCTGCGCGCTGGAACCCGGCTTCGGCGCGATCAACCTCGAGGACATCAAGGCCCCTGACTGCTTCATCGTGGAAAAGATCTGCCGCGAGCGGATGAACATTCCCGTCTTCCACGACGACCAGCACGGCACCGCCATCGTTGTCGGCGCGGCGGCCACCAACGCGCTGCACGTCGCGGGCAAGGAATTCGAGGACATCAAGGTGGTCTCCACCGGCGGGGGCGCCGCGGGCATCGCCTGCCTGAACATGCTGCTCAAGCTGGGCGTGAAGCGCGAAAACGTCTGGCTGTGCGACATCCACGGGCTGGTCCACGAGGGCCGGCAAGAGGACATGAACCCGCAAAAGGTAGCCTATGCCCAGAAGACCGACCTGCGCGACCTGGACCAGGTGATCGAGGGCGCCGACCTGTTCCTGGGCCTGTCGGGACCGCGGGTGCTGAAGCCCGAGATGGTCAAGAAGATGGCCGCACGCCCGATCATCTTCGCGCTGGCCAACCCCACGCCCGAGATCCTGCCCGAGGAGGCCCGCGAAGTGGCCCCCGACGCGATCATCGCCACCGGCCGGTCGGACTATCCCAACCAAGTCAACAACGTCCTGTGCTTCCCCTTCATCTTCCGCGGTGCGCTGGACGTGGGCGCTACCGAGATCAACGACGAGATGCAGCTGGCCTGCATCGACGGCATCGCGCGGCTCGCCCGCGCCACGACCAGCGCCGAGGCCGCAGCGGCCTACCAGGGCGAACAGCTGACCTTCGGCGCCGACTACCTGATCCCCAAGCCCTTCGACCCCCGCCTGATCGGCGTGGTGGCGACCTCGGTGGCCAGGGCCGCGATGGACAGCGGCGTCGCCACGCGCCCGCTGGAGGACCTCAAGGCCTACAAGGAGCGGCTCGACGGATCGGTCTACAAGTCCGCGCTGATCATGCGGCCCGTCTTCGCCGCCGCCGCCCAGGCCGAGCGCAAGATCGTCTTCGCCGAGGGCGAGGACGAGCGCGTGCTGCGCGCCGCGCAGGCGATGATCGAGGAAACCACGGACGTGCCCATCCTGGTCGGCCGCCCCGAGGTGATCGAGACGCGTAGCGCCCGCGCCGGGCTCACCGTCAAGCAGGGCGTCGATTTCACCGTGGTGAACCCCGAGAGCGACCCGCGCTACCGCGACTACTGGGAAACCTATCACCGCATCATGGCCCGGCGCGGCGTGACGCCGGACCTGGCCAAGGCGATCATGCGCACCAATACAACCGCGATTGCCGCCGTCATGGTGCATCGCGGTGAGGCCGACAGCATGATCTGCGGCACCTTCGGGCAATATCTGTGGCACCTGAACTATGTCCGGCAGGTGCTGGCCGAGGGCGGGCTGCACCCGGTCGGCGCGCTGAGCCTGATGATCCTCGAGGACGGGCCGCTCTTCGTGGCCGACACCCATGTCCACCCCGAGCCCACGCCCGAACAGATCACCGAAACCGTGATCGGCGCCGCGCGCCATGTGCGCCGCTTCGGGCTGGAGCCCAAGATCGCACTGTGCAGCCATTCGCAGTTCGGCAACCTCGATATCGACTCCGGCCGCCGGATGCGCGCCGCGCTGGAGATGCTGGAGGCGCAGGAGCCCGATTTCGAATACGAGGGCGAAATGCATGTCGATGCCGCGCTCGACCCGGACCTGCGCGAGCGCATCTTCCCCGGCGCACGGCTGGAGGGGGCGGCCAACGTGCTGGTCTTTGCCAATTCCGACGCGGCCTCGGGGGTGCGCAACATCCTCAAGATGCGCGCGGGCGGGCTGGAGGTCGGACCGATCCTGATGGGCATGGGCAACCGCGCCCATATCGTGACCCCCTCGATCACCACGCGCGGGCTGCTGAACATGTCGGCCCTGGCCGGCACGCCGGTGGCGCATTACGGCTGATCCCGGCGCCGCCGCCGCGCCCGAATCCTCCCCGCCAAGACGCCATCCTCCACGCACCGGATCGGCCCGCCTGCCCATGCGCCGCAGGGCGCTAATTTGCAAACCCCCGAAATTATCTATGCAATCTTCGCACGCGATTTGGGTTTGCAAAAATTTGCAATACCCAAAGCCCGATAACTGCAAATTTTTCGCGGTTATCCGCCACCGTTCCCGGTAACACTCTTGCCGGAGGGGCATCCGATCCGTAACAAACTTTCGACACCCAGGAGGAGGATGCAATGGCATACAAAGAGGTCTACGACAGCTGGAAAGCCGACCCCGAGGGATTCTGGATGGAGGCCGCCCAGGCGATCGACTGGGTGGAAAAGCCGTCCAAGGCGCTGTTCGACGACAACGCCCCTCTTTACGAGTGGTTCGTGGACGGCAAGGTCAACGCCTGCTGGAACGCCGTCGATCGCCATGTCGAGGCCGGCCGGGGCGACCAAGTGGCCATCATCCACGACAGCCCCGTCACCCATTCCAAGAAATGGATCAGCTATGTCGAGTTGCGCAACCGCGTGGCCATGCTGGCCGGCGCGCTGCGCGCCAAGGGCGTGGAAAAGGGCGACCGGGTCATCATCTACATGCCGATGATCCCCGAGGCGCTGGAGGCGATGCTGGCCTGCGCGCGGCTGGGCGCGGTGCATTCCGTGGTCTTCGGCGGCTTTGCCGCGCATGAACTGGCCGTGCGCGTCGATGACGCCAAGCCGAAATGCATCATCGCCGCGTCCTGCGGGATCGAGCCGGGCCGAATCGTGCATTACAAGCCGCTGCTCGACGGCGCGCTGGAGCAGTCGCAGCACCAGCCCGATTTCTGCGTGATCTTCCAGCGCGAGAACGAGGTCGCGCATCTGGAAGAGGGCCGCGACTACAACTGGCACGGCTTCCAATACGGCGTGCAGCCTGCCGAATGCGTGCCCGTCGAGGGCAACCACCCTGCCTATATCCTCTACACCTCGGGCACGACCGGCCAGCCCAAGGGCGTGGTGCGCCCCACCGCGGGCCACCTGGTGGCGCTGAACTGGTCGATGAAGAACATCTACAACGTCGACCCGGGCGACGTATTCTGGGCGGCCTCGGACGTGGGCTGGGTGGTGGGCCACAGCTACATCACCTACGCCCCGCTGATCCACGGCAACACCACCATCGTCTTCGAGGGCAAGCCGGTGGGCACGCCGGATGCCGGCACCTTCTGGCGGGTGATCTCGGAACACAAGGTGAAAAGCTTCTTCACCGCGCCCACCGCCTTCCGCGCCGTGAAACGCGAGGACCCCAAGGGCGCGTTCATCGAGAAATACGACATGTCGGACCTCAACGCCGTGTTCCTGGCCGGCGAGCGCGCCGACCCCGACACCATCACCTGGGCGCAGGACCAGCTGGGCGTGCCGGTGATCGACCACTGGTGGCAGACCGAGACCGGCTGGGCCATCGCCTCCAACCCCCTGGGGATCGAGGAACTGCCGGTGAAACTGGGCAGCCCCTCGGTGCCGATGCCGGGTTACGACGTGCGCATCCTCGACGAGGGCGGGCACGAGGTGAAGGACGGTGAGTTGGGCGCGATCGCGGTGAAGCTGCCGCTGCCCCCGGGCACGCTGCCCACGCTGTGGAATGCCGAGGAACGGTTCCGCAAATCCTACCTGGAGCATTTCCCCAGCTACTACGAGACCGGCGATGCCGGCTACAAGGACGAGGACGGCTATCTCTACATCATGGCGCGCACCGATGACGTCATCAACGTCGCGGGCCACCGCCTCTCCACGGGCGCGATGGAAGAGGTGCTGGCCGCCCACCCGGACGTCGCCGAATGCGCGGTAATCGGGATCAGCGACGACCTGAAGGGCCAGCTGCCGCTGGGGTTCCTCTGCCTCAACGCGGGCACCAACCGGCCGCATGAAGACGTGGTCAGGGAATGCGTGCAGATGGTGCGCGACCAGATCGGCCCGGTGGCGGCATTCAAGCTGGCCTGCGTGGTGGACCGCCTGCCCAAGACGCGCTCGGGCAAGATCCTGCGCGGCACCATGGTCAAGATCGCGGATGGCGAAGAGTTCAAGATGCCCGCCACGATCGACGATCCCGCGATCCTGGACGAGATCGCCGAGGCGCTGAAAACCCTCGGCTATCCGAAGAAAGGATGACCCGGGCGCGACAGCACTGCGCCAACCTGTCCCGAAGTACAGGTTGGTGCGGCGCCGCGCCATGCGTTAAGACTTGGGTAATGCAACCCAAACGAGCATACAGCCCCTGGCAGTGCTGCTCATTCACGAGCGGGGCACGGCAACATGGATAGGGCGCCGAAGGCGCTGCGGAGCGCGGGGGACGACGACGCCCTGCGCGAGCGCGCCGCGCTCCTGGGCCATGACATCCGCAACGCGGTTTCCGACATCCTCGGCGGGCTGTCGCTGGCCGACCTGTCGCCGCTCGATGCCGGCTCCTCCGAGCAACTCGTCCGTGTGCACAGCGCCGCCGAACAGCTCGCGCGGCTCTCCGACGAAGTGCTGGCCCTCATCACCGGCGAGGCCGGTCCGGCGCCGGATGGCGGCGCCGGGCTGCGCGTGGCGCCCCTGCTCGAGGCGGTGGAGGCCCGCTGGGCCGCCCATGCCCGCGAACGGGGACTGCGTTTCCGGCTGGTCCGGGGCGCCGACCTGCCGCCGGTGATCGGCATCGACCCCGGCGCGCTGGAGCGCATCCTGGCCAACGTGATCGGCAACGCGGTCAAATATGCCGGCCGCGGCGAGGTCCGCCTTGAGGTGACGCTGGAGGCGCAGGAGACCCTGGCATTCTGCGTCGAGGATGACGGCCCGGGCTTTTCCGAGGCGGCACTGGCGCGCCTGTTCGAGCGCCACGGCCGCGCCCCCGACAACGTCACCCCCGGCAGCGGGCTGGGGCTGCATATCGTGCATGACCTGGCCGAGCAGATCGGCGGCCAGATCGAGGTGCGCAACCGCCCCGGGGGTGGTGCGCGGTTCTGCCTCCGCCTGCCCCGCCCCGCCTGGGCGCCCGGTGTCGACAGCCGCATGGCGCAGGACCTGCCCGACCTGAGCGGCAAATGCGTGTTGGTGGCCGAGGACAACGAGACCAACCAACTGCTGATGCGGCAGATGCTGGAGACCCTGGGCGCGGAATGCGACATTGCTCCGGACGGGCTGGCCGCGCTGGAGCTGCTGGAGGCCAACCATTACAGCCTCGCCCTGATCGATATCGAGATGCCGCGCCTCTCGGGGCTGGACCTGACCCGCACCCTGCGCGGCGGCGGGGGCGAAACCGCCACGCTGCCTGTGCTGGCCGTCACCGCCTATGGGCTGAGCGCCAACCGCGCCGAGATCTACGAGGCCGGGGCCGACGGCATCCTCGCCAAGCCGATCATGAGCCTGGAGTCCTTTGGCCAGGCGATCTCGGGCGTGCTGCGCAAACGCGTGCTCCCGGCCGGCGTTTCCGGTGCGGCGCCGCTGCGCGAACCGCCGCTCAACACGCTGCATCTCGACCGCCTGCTTGCGCTGGCCGGCGCCGATGGCGCGCAAGAGCTGCTCCGGCGGCTGCGCCAGGATTTCGCGGTCGTGCGGGAGGGCCTGGTCCGCGGGCTGGAGGACAGCGACGTTTCCGCGATCCGGGCCCAGACCCATGTGCTGATCTCGCTGGCCGGCGCCATCGGGGCCGACTGCCTGCAGAACCGCGCGGGCGAGATCAACGCGGCCGCCCATGCCGGGGACATGGCGGTGGCCCGCTCGATCGGGCCACGGGTGCTGGAACGGCTGAGCCAGATCGTGGCGACCCTGGAGGCCGAGTATCAAAACCGCTTCGGGGAGGTGCAGACATGACACCGGTCCTGCTAATCGAAGACACGCCGTCGCTGCAGCTTGTCTACGAATCCGTGCTGCGCGGCGCCGGGCACGAGGTGGTCTCGGCCGGCACCGCGGCCGACGGCCTGGCGCGGTTCCAGGCGGTGCGCCCCCAGGTGGTGCTGCTCGACCTGGTCCTGCCCGACCGCAGCGGGCTGGAGCTGATGCGCGACCTGCTGGAGATCGCCCCCGAGGCGCATGTGATCGTGATCACCGCGAACGGGTCGATCAACCGCGCGGTCGAGGCCATGCGCGGCGGGGCCTATGAATTCCTCCTCAAGCCCTTCAACGAGCAGCGCCTGCTGCACGCGGTCGAAACGGCGCTCGCCGACAGCACCCGGCAGGAGCGCACCGCGCCGACCGGGCCGCTGGCCGGCTTCATCGGCGGCTCTCCGGCGATGGCGCAGGTCTATGACCGGATCCATTCGGTCGGCCGCTCCATGGCCTCGGTCTTCATCTCGGGCGAAAGCGGCACCGGCAAGGAGCTGTGCGCCCAGGCCATCCATGCCGCCTCGCCGCGCGCCGGCGGCCCCTTCGTGCCGCTCAATTGCGGCGCGATCCCCTCGGACCTGCTGGAATCCGAGGTGTTCGGCCATCTCAAGGGATCCTTCACCGGCGCCATCGCCGACAAGCCGGGCGCGGCGGCGGTGGCTGACGGCGGCACGCTGTTCCTTGACGAGATCTGCGAGATGGATCTCAACCTGCAGACCAAGCTGCTGCGTTTCCTGCAGACCTCGACCATCCAGCCGGTGGGCGCGCCGCAGCCGCGCAAGGTGAATGTGCGCATCGTCTGCGCCACCAACCGCGACCCGCTGGAGGAGGTCCGCCGGGGCCGGTTCCGCGAGGATCTCTATTACCGTCTGCACGTCGTGCCGATCCACCTGCCGCCGCTGCGCGAGCGCGGCGAGGACGTGATCGAGATCGCCGAGAACGCGCTGAGCCGCTTCGCCGGCGAAGAGGACCGCGCCTTTTCCGGGCTTTCGGGCGACGTGAAGGCGCTGTTCCGCGCCTATGACTGGCCGGGCAATGTGCGCCAGTTGCTGAACGTGCTGCGCCATGCGGTGGTGCTCAACGATGGGCCGCTGGTCACGCGCGAGATGCTGCCGCGGGAGTTCCAGCCGCAGGCCGCTGCCGCCCCCGCCGCGCCGAACATTGCCGACGAGCAGCCCGGCCCGCCGGACGGGCTCGACGGGCTGATCGGCAAGACCCTGGCCGAGATCGAGCGGCTGGTGATCGAGGAGACCATTGCACGCCACGACGGCTCGGTGCCCAAGGCGGCGCGGGTGCTGGATGTCTCGCCCTCCACGCTCTACCGCAAGCGCGAGGCGTGGAAGCGGGATTAGGACCGGCATCGCGGTGCCTCGCGCGTCCGAGATGCGGATAGGTCAGCCCGCGGCACCTCTCCCTGGCCCGGGCGACCGGGTCGGGCGCCGCCCTCGTCCTGCCGGTCCGATATCGCCAAGGGGCCAGAACGGCCCCTGATCCTTCCCGCCCCTAGACGAACTGCTCGCGGATCAGCCGCTCCTCCAGGCCGTGGCCGGGGTCGAAGAGGATGCGGTGCGAGACGTTGGGGTCGGAGGTGATCTCGACCGAGACCACGCGGCCCGCGGTGCGGCTGTCGGCATCGGCCATGACCGGGCGCTTCTTGGGCTGCAGCACGTCGAAACGCACCTTGGCGTGACTGGGCAAGAGCGCCCCGCGCCAGCGCCGCGGCCGGAACGGCGCGATGGCCGTCAGCGTCAACACGTCCGCTCCGATGGGGATGATCGGTCCGTGCGCCGAATAGTTGTAGGCGGTCGAGCCCGCCGGGGTCGACAGCAGCGCCCCGTCGCACACCAGCTCGTCCAGCCGCACTTTGTCGTCGATCGAGATCCGGAGCTTCGCCGCCTGCGGCCCGGCCCGCAGCAGCGAGACCTCGTTGATCGCCAGCGCCTCGTGCACCTTGCCGTCGGTGCCCACGGCGCGCATGCGCAGCGGGTGGATCACCTCCTCCTCGGCCGCGGCCAGCCGCTCCAGCAGGCCCGACTCATGATACTCGTTCATCAGGAAACCGACGGTGCCGCAATTCATGCCGTAGACGGGAACGTCGAGATGCTGGGTGTCGTGAAGTGTGTGCAGCATGAACCCGTCGCCGCCCAGCGCGACGATGACATCCGCTTCCGCGGGCTGGGCATTGCCGTGCAGCGCGGCGAGATGACGGCAGGCCTCCTGCGCGATCTCGGTCTCGCTGGCGAGAAAGGCAATCCTGACCTTGTCGTTCATCGCGCGTCCCTTTTCCGGTGTTTCCGAAAGTCATCGCGCGGGCGGAAACGAAACACAAGGGGGCCGTTATGCCGCGCCCGCGGGGACCTGCGTCGTATTCCGGGCTTTTTCATCGCTCCAGGTTCCGATAAAAGCCCGCCATCCGGCCCCGTGCCGCCTAAGGAGACGACATCCATGACCGAAGACACCGGCTTTTTCACCGAACCCCTTGCCTCCCGCGACCCCGAGATCGCCAAGGCGATCGGACTTGAGCTGGGCCGTCAGCGCGACGAGATCGAGCTGATCGCCAGCGAGAACATCGTGTCCGCCGCCGTGATGCAGGCGCAGGGCTCGGTCATGACCAACAAATACGCCGAGGGCTACCCGGGCCGGCGTTACTATGGCGGCTGCCAGTTCGTCGACATCGCCGAGAACCTGGCCATCGACCGCGCCAAGCAACTCTTCAACTGCGAATTCGCCAACGTGCAGCCGAACTCGGGCAGCCAGGCAAACCAGGGCGTCTTCACCGCGCTGCTGCAACCGGGCGACACCATCCTTGGGATGAGCCTCGATGCCGGCGGCCACCTGACCCACGGCGCCAAGCCCAACCAGTCGGGCAAGTGGTTTAACGCCGTGCAACACGGCGTGCGCAAGCAGGACAACCTGATCGACTACGACCAGGTCGAGGCCCTGGCCAAGGAGCATAACCCCAAGCTGATCATCGCCGGTGGCTCGGCCATCCCGCGCCAGATCGACTTCGCCAAGATGCGCGAGATCGCCGACATGGTCGGCGCCTACCTGCACGTGGACATGGCGCATTTCGCGGGCCTCGTGGCCGCGGGCGAACACCCCTCGCCCTTCCCGCATGCCCATGTCGCCACCACCACCACGCACAAGACCCTGCGCGGCCCGCGCGGTGGCATGATCCTGACCAATGACGAGGCGCTGGCGAAAAAGATCAACTCGGCCATCTTCCCCGGCATCCAGGGCGGCCCGCTGATGCACGTGATCGCCGCCAAGGCCGTGGCCTTCGGCGAGGCGCTGCGCCCGGAGTTCAAGACCTATGCCCAGAACGTCATCAAGAACGCCCAAGCGCTCAGCGACCAGCTGATCAAGGGCGGGCTGGACACCGTGACCCACGGCACCGACACCCATGTCGTGCTGGTCGACCTGCGCCCCAAGGGTGTCAAAGGCAACGAGACCGAAAAGGCCCTGGGCCGCGCCCATATCACCTGCAACAAGAACGGCGTGCCCTTTGACCCGGAAAAGCCGACCGTGACCAGCGGCATCCGCCTCGGGTCGCCCGCCGGCACCACCCGGGGCTTCGGCGAGGCCGAGTTCCGCCAAATCGCCGACTGGATCATCGAGGTCGTCGACGGCCTGGCCGCCAACGGCCCCGAGGGCAACTCGGAGGTCGAGGAAAAGGTGAAGGCCGAGGTGGCCGCGCTCTGCGCCCGCTTCCCGATCTACCCCAACCTGTAAGACGTTGAAAAACGCATCCAGAAGGGGGCCGCGCGGCCCCC
>JBNGCX010000035.1:0-41825 GCA_049974865.1 Paracoccaceae bacterium | reverse complement strand
GTCCACGTCACCCCAGGCACACAGATCGACGCAAAGGACCTCCTCGTCGAGTTCGAAGAATGAACGCGACAGGTCGGTGGAAAAGGTTTTCCGCATCCTGCGCTGTTTCCAACGGCCTTCAGGCCTGTCTTTCTCGTCTGAAGGCGAAGGCAGCCAGGGCCAGCCCGCAAAGGACCATCGCGCCGCCGAGCCAGCGCGAGAGCCCCGGCAGGATCGAGAAAACGAAAAGATAATCCTGCACGCTGGCCCAGACCGGGACGGCGATCAGCGCGACCGCCATGGTGCCGGCGGCCAGCCGCTTTTCGCGCCGGGGCGCGCCGGGCCGCCACGCGGCCCGGAGGGTGATGGCCGCGCCGGCGACAAGCAACGCGATGGCGGCACGGGCTGCCACCTCGGCCCAGAGTACGCGGGCCATGCGCACCGGCCTGACGCCGATGCTTTCCGACCAGTCCCTGAGAATCGCGGCGAAAAGCGGCCATGCGCGCTGGCTGTTGGCAAGGATCACGATGCCGTCCCCGGTTTCCGGAACGAGGTGGAGATGCGTCATCCAGCCGTGGCCCTGCCCGCCATGCCAGACCGCCCGGTGCCCGTCGGAAAGGATCTCGGTGAAATGGCCGAGCCCGTATCCCTGGGCCACGAGGCCGAAAAGCCCCTCCACGCCGACCACGGGCCTGTGCAGCAAGGCGATGCTGTCCGGTGACAGGACGGGTTGGTCCGCGCCGTCCATGCTGGCCGCAGCGAAGCGGGCCACGTCGCCTGCCGTGGCATGAAGTCCGCCGGAACCGCGCCCGGGGTAGAGGTAGGGCGCGACGGCCTGCCCGCGCAGATCGTGGCCCACGGGCATTTCCGCCCCGCTCCAGTCGTAGCTCGACCGGGTCATGCCGAGGGGGCGCAGAACCTCGCGCGCCATGAAATCCGAGAAATCCTCTTCCGCGCAGCCTTCGATCAGCAGTTCCAGAAGGTTGTAGCCGGTATCGGAATAGAGAAACCCGCTGCCGGGCTGCCGTGCCATGCGGAAGTCGGCGGCCAGATGCGCGCTCGGCGCGGGGCGTTCCGCGCCGGGGGCGAACCGCGCTGCGTAATCTCCCAGCCCGACGCCGGCGGTATGCGACAGGAGCTGCCGTGCCGTGATGCGCGGTGTGCCGGCGGGCAGGACGCCGGGTTCAAGGCAGCTTGTCACGGGCGCATCGAGGTCGAGCAGCCCCAGTTCGGACAGGCGCATGACGCCCCAGGCCGTGACCGGCTTGGAAATCGATTCCACCCGGAACAGCGCGCCGGGCGACATGGCGCGGCCGGTCGCCGGGTCGGCCTGGCCGAAGGCGCCGGTCCAGACCTCCGCGCCGCCGCGCAGGATGACAATGACTGCCCCTGGCACCCCGTCCGCCGACAGGCGTCCCGGCACGGTCCGTGTCAGCCTGTCCGCCAGGGATGGCGGGGCGCCCGGCGGGTCGGCCGCCGCCGGCATGAGCGGCAGGACCGTCGCCAGGAGGGCGGCCGCGGCCCATCGGGCCAGTGATCTGAGAGACGGCATGTTCATCGCGCGACCAGGCCTTCCGTTGCCCGGGGCCGCCGGGTGGCGCCTTTGCGATTCCCGCCTCGGGGATGGCCACCCACGGCCGCCTTGCCCTGCGGGAGGCCTCATGCCGGTGGTCCGGGTGGCGCGCGGCCGGGAACGACGTTCGTGCAGGCGCCCGCGCGGGTCAGCATGGTCGCGCGGTTCAACCACACGATCAAGGCCGCGACCCCGGCAAAGACGTAGGTGTCGTAGGGCTGTGCGTCGGGCCAGGCCGGGTTGATGAGCTGCCAGTGAAACAGCATCGGCAAGAGAATGCTGCCGCGCGCGGCATTGAACAGCGGCGTGACGATAACGGCCAGCGCGATGTTGCCGATGAAGAAGGGGGTGAAGCTCCACCCGCTCTGCACCGTGCCCGAGAGGTAGAAGGCAGGAAGGTGCCAGACGCCCCAAGTGACGCCGATGATGAGCCCGGCCCAGAGTGGGGGCACGTGACGCTGCAGAAGCGGCTGCGCCACGCCGCGCCAGCCGAATTCCTCGATCGGCCCGAGAAACAGCATGAGAATGGCCGCGCCCAGCACGGCGCCGGCGCCTTGGTCCGAAAGGGACGCCCACAGGGGGCCGGGTTTCATCAGCGCGCCGGCGATAAAGATCAGCGGAACGCCGATCAGCAGAAAGGCCGCCCAGCCCGCCGGGCAGCGCCAGAGCGACAGGCGCGACAGGTACGCCTTGACTCCGGTCGGGCCGGAACAGGCCAGCACGACCGCGAAGGCAGCGAGCGCCGGGGCCCATGTGGCAAGAAAGAAGGCCGGGTGATGGCCGTTGATCTCGCCGAACGACGCGACGGCCTGTTCGGGTCGGAAGATGTAGAAGCCGAGCGTCCCCCAGGAGACGAAAAACGTGATCAGAATGAACGGGAGAAGGGCCACGGACGACACATCTTGGCGATCATTCGGGTCGGCGATGGACGTCATTGAAATGCCCTGCGGTTCAAATTCCTGAATTGCAGCGGGTATGCACGCGGGGGCGGGCGATGTGAATGACGTGGGTCAAATGACCCCGGCCAGCCGGCACTGGCTGGCCGGGGTCGGCTGGTGGAGGCAGGCCGTTGGCGCGATGCCTTGCGACGCGGGGCGCGGTCTTTGGCACTCCGGGCGGGGGCTCCGCGGCAGTGCGGAGGGCCGGGTGCCTCACGCCCTGCTGCGCCGGAACAGCCGGAACACGATCACGAAGAACAGCGGCACGAACAGCACCCCCAGCACGGTTGCCGAGATGGTGCCGCCCAGCACCCCGGCCCCGATCGCGTTGCGCCCGCCCGACCCTGCGCCGGTGCTCAGCACCAGGGGCAGAACACCCAGCGAAAAGGCCATCGAGGTCATCACGATTGGGCGGAACCGCTGCGATGCCGCGCTGCGCACCGCGTCGATCAGCGGCTCGCCCGCCTCGACCCTGTCGCGCGCGAATTCCACGATCAGGATGGCGTTCTTGCCGGTCAGGCCGATGACGGTCAGCAGGCCGACCTGGAAGAACACGCCGTTCTCGAACCCTCCCAGCCAGGCGCCCGCCAGCGCGCCCAGCACGCCGATGGGCATGGCCAGCATCACCGCGAAGGGCACGGTCCAGCTTTCGTAAAGTGCGGCCAGCGACAGGAACACGGCGGCCAGCGACAGCGCGTAGAGCAGCGGCGCCTTGTTGCCCGATTCCCGCTCTTCCAGCGACAGGCCGGTCCAGGCGACGTTGTAGCCCGGCAGTTGCGCGACCAGGCGCTCGATCTCGGCCATGGCTTCGCCCGTGGTCACGCCGGGGGCGGGGCTGCCCTGGATCCGCATCGAGGGCACGCCGTTATAGCGGTAGAGGCCCTGGGGTCCGTAGCTCCACGATCCCTCGGCGAAATTCGAGAAGGGCACCAGCCCGCCGCTGGCGTTGCGCACCCGCCATTTCTGCAGGTCCGAGGGCACCGCGCGGGCGTCGGCCTCGCCCTGGACATAGACCTTCTTGATGCGGCCGCCGTCGATGAAATCGTTCACGTAGCGCCCGGCCCAGGCGACCGTCAGCAGGTTGCCGACATCCGCCGCCGACAGGCCCATCGCGCCCGCCTTGCGCCAGTCGATATTCAGGTTGAACTGCGCCGCGTCCTCCAGCCCGCTGGGCCGGGCCGAGGCGATCAGCGGGCTTTGCGCCGCCATGCCCAGGACCTGGTTGCGCGCCTGCACTAGTTCGGAATGGGTCTGCCCGCCGCGGGCCTGCAGGTAGAAATCGAAGCCCGAGACGTTGCCCAGCGAGATCACCGAGGGCGGCACGATCGGGAAGACCATCGCGTCGCGGATCTGGCTGAACGCCCCGAAGGCCCGCCCGGCAACCGCCTGCACGCTCTGGCCCGGCGCGGTCCGCTCGGCCCAGTCCTTGAGCTGCACGAAGGCCAGACCCATGTTCTGGCCCTGCCCGGCAAAGCTGAAGCCAACCACACCGAACATCGAGTCGACGGTTCCGGTCTCGTTTTCCAGGAAATGGTTCTCGACCTGCTGCACCACGTCCAGCGTGCGCTCGGCGGTGGCGCCGGTGGGGGCCTGGATCATGGTGAAGAGGATCCCTTGATCCTCGTCCGGCAGAAAGCCGGTGGGCGTGCGCGCGAACAGCATCACCATGCCCACGCCGAGCGCGACATAGACCAGCCCCACCCGCAGCGGGCGGCGCACGATCCAGCCGACGCTGCCGCCATAGCCGCGCAGCGTGGCGTCGAAGCCGCGGTTGAACAGGCCGAACGGGCCGCGCCGGGCGGGGTGGTCGCTTTTCCTCAGCAGCGTCGCGCAAAGCGCCGGGGTCAGCGTCAGCGCCACCACCACCGACAGGGCCATGGCCGAGACGATGGTGATCGCGAATTGCTGGTAGATCACGCCCGTGGAGCCGCCGAAAAAGGCCATCGGCACGAACACCGCCGACAACACCATGGCGATGCCGATCAGCGCGCCGGTGATCTGGCCCATGGATTTGTAGGTGGCCTCGCGCGGGGACAGCCCGTCCTCCTCCATGATGCGCTCGACGTTCTCGACGACCACGATGGCGTCGTCCACCAGCAGGCCGATCGCCAGAACCATGGCCAGCATGGTCAGGGTATTGATGGTGAAGCCGGCCGCGGCGAGGATGCCGAAGGTGCCCAGCAGGACGACCGGCACCGCCAGCGTCGGGATCAGCGTGGCCCGCAGGTTCTGCAGGAACAGCAGCATCACCAGGAAGACCAGACCGATCGCCTCGAACAGGGTCTTGACGACCTCCCTGATCGAGATCTTGACGAAGGGGGTGGTGTCATAGGGGATGACGTAATCCATCCCTTCGGGGAAGAACTGGGCGAAATCCTTCAGCTTGGCCTTCACCGCCTCGGCGGTGTCGAGCGCGTTGGCCCCCGGCGCCAGGCTGATCGCCATGCCCGAGGCGGGGTCGCGGTTGAACCGGGCGATGGTGCCGTAGCGTTCGGCCCCGATCTCGACCCGCGCCACGTCGTCGAGCAGCACCAGACCGCCGTCGGTTTCGGCGCGCAGCACGATCTGGCGGAAATCCTCGGGCGTGCGCAGCAGCGACTGCGCGGTGATCGTGGCGTTCAGCTGCTGGCCGGCCACCGCCGGGCGGCTGCCGAAGGCGCCCGCCGAGATCTGGGCATTCTCCGACGCGACCGCGTTCACCACGTCCTGCGGCGTCAACTCGAACGCGGCCAGCCGCGACGGGTCCAGCCAGATCCGCATGGCGTATTGCGCGCCGAAGACGCGCACGTTGCCCACGCCCTCGACCCGGCTCAGCTCGTCCACGAGGTTGGTGATCATGTAGTCGGCGAGGTCGACCTCTTCGTACTGGCCGTCGGTCGAGATCAGGCCCACCACCATCAAGAAACCCGAGGTGGATTTCTGCACCTGGACGCCCTGCCGCTGCACCGGCTCGGGCAGCAGCGAGGTGGCCTGCGCCAGCTTGTTCTGGACCTGCACCTGCGCGATGTCGGCATCGGTGCCGGTTTCGAAGGTCAGCTCGATGCTGGCGCTGCCCGCCGAGGTGGAGCTGGACGAGATGTAACGCAGCCCGTCGAGCCCGGTCATCTGCTGCTCGATGATCTGGGTGACGGTGTTGGCCACGGTCTCGGCCGAGGCGCCGGGATAGGTGGCCTGCACCGAGACCGAGGGCGGGGCGATCTGCGGATATTGCGCCACCGGCAGGGTGCGGATGGCCAGGATGCCCACGCCCATGATCAGGATCGAGATCACCCAGGCGAAGACCGGACGGTCGATGAAGAAACGGGCCATGAGCGGTGCTCCTGTGGTTCGGGCTCAGTTGCCGCTCGCGGCGGGCTGGCGTTCCTCGGGGGTGACGGTGGCGCCGGGGCCGGTCTTCTGGAAGCCGGCCACGATCATGCGGTCGCCGGCCTCCAGCCCCTCGCTGACCACCCAGTCCGCGCCGCGGTCCTGCAGCACGGTCAGGGTCCGTTCCTCGACCACGTTGTCATCGTTCACGACCCAGGCGACGGGCCGGCCGCGGCGGTCGCGCATGACGCCTTCCTGCGGGGCCAGGAAAACACCGTCCAGCTTCTGCGTGGGCATCTCGACCTGGACATACATGCCGGGCAGAAGCAGGCCGTCGGGGTTGTCGAACTCCATGCGCAAGACCACGACGCCGGTCTGCGGGTCGACCTGCGGCTCGGCCGCGGTGAGGGTGCCGCTGTGTTCGTAGGCCGAACCGTCGGCCAGCGTCAGCTTGACCTCCAGATCGGCGCCGCCCAGCGCCTCGGCGGTGTGGCCGCGGCGCCAGCGCAGCAGGTCGGCGGCGGATTGGGTCACGTCCACATGCACCGGGTTGATGTTTCGGATCACGGCCAGCGGATCGGCCTGGCTGGCCGTCACCAGCGCGCCGGGGCTGGTGCGCGACAGGCCGATCTCGCCCGACAGCCGGGCGCGGATCGTGGTGCGCTCCAGTTCGATCTCGGCCACCCGGCGCTGCGCCTCGGCGACCTGCAGCGCGGCGGCGGCGGCGTCGCGCGCCGACAGCGCGTCGTCCAGCGCCTGCTGGCTGGCCACGTTGCGCGACTGCAGTTCTCGCACCCGCTGGGCCTCGGTCCCGGCGAGGTCGAGCTGCACCCGCGCCTGGGTCACGGCGGCCTCGGCCTGGGCCAGCGCGGCCTCGTAGGTGGCGCGGTCGATCTGGTAGAGGGCGTCGCCCTCGGCCACCTCGGCACCTTCGCGGAACAGGCGCTCGGTGATGATGCCGTTCACCTGCGGGCGCACCTCGGCCTCGGCGGCGGCCCGGACCCGGCCCGGCAGGGTCGAGGTCAGCGTGATCGCCTGGGGCTGCATGGTGCTCACGGTCACCGCCGCGGGCGGCCGCTGGTTTTGCGCGTCCGCCGGCCCGGCGAGGGCCATCGCTGCCGTTACGCAGATCGCGCCGATCAAGCTCTTGGTCTGGAACATGGATTTGCCTCCTGCCGGTTGGGCCACACGGCGCCGTCCGGGAAAAAGCGGCGGGCCTGCCCTTCTGTTAAAGGGGGCTCTCAACGCGCGCAATGGCGTTCGCCGCAGATGCACTGTGCGCGGCAGCCCATCTGGGGGGCGGCACGTCCAAGGTTGTCCGCGACGGCGCCGCCTTCGCGGCGCGAGATTTCTCCGGTGTCCGCCGCCCATCTGTGCTAGGGGTGGAGGGGCGCGGACCGCGCGGCGGCTGGACATGAACCGGAGAGGACAGCGATGGCCGACACACCGGGTAGCGAACGGAAGAGAACCATGCGGGTGCCGAGACCCGCCCATCCCAGCGAACGGCGCACCGAGCTGCCCTGGTGCCACCCCAAGGAGCGGCTGGAAGATCCCAGCGTCCCGGACCGGATCGCGCGGATCATGGCGGACCCGAGCTATCGCCAGGCCGACCAGGATGTCGATTTCCTCAACCACGACGACACGCGCGGCCTGCGGCTGCAGCTTGATTACCTCAAGCCCGAGAGCCTGATGGAGGAGCATGGCATCATGCACTCCATCGTCGTGTTCGGCAGCACCCGCATCGCCGAGCCGCAGGCCGCGCAGCGCCGCGTGGACGAATTGGCCGAAGCGCTGGCCGCGACGCCGGGCGATTCCGCGCTTGCGCGGGACCTGTCGATCGCCCGCCGGGTTCTGGCCAAGAGCCGTTACTACGAGGTCGCCCGCGATTTCGCCCGGCTGGTGGGCGAGGCCGAGGGGCCGCATGGCAACCGGCTGGTCGTGGTCACCGGCGGCGGGCCGGGCATCATGGAGGCTGCCAATCGCGGCGCGCATGAGACCGGCGCGCGCACGGTCGGGCTGAACATCTCTCTCCCGCGCGAGCAGTTCCCCAATCCCTACATCACGCCGGGGCTGTGCTTCCGGTTTCACTATTTCGGCCTGCGCAAGCTGCATTTCCTGATGCGCGCGCGGGCGCTTGTCGTCTTCCCCGGCGGCTACGGGACGCTGGACGAGTTGTTCGAGACCCTGACCCTGATCCAGACCCGCAAGATCACCCCGGTGCCGGTAATCCTGGTCGGCGAGACCTTCTGGCGAAAGGTCTTCGATCCCGATTTCCTGGTCGACGAAGGCGTCATCGACCCCGAGGACCGCGAGTTGTTCTGGTTTGCCGAAAGCGCCGATGACATCTGGGCCGACATCCTGCGCTGGTACGAACTTGCCGGACGGTCGCTGACTGCCTAGCCTGTGCTCCCAAGGGCCCTGCCGGGAAACCGGCCTCGATATTGTGAGGTGACCCATGCATTTGTCTTTTCACGGTGCCGACCGGGGCGTCACCGGCTCGTGCCACCTGGTGACGGTCGGACGCCGCAAGATCCTGATCGACTGCGGCATGTTCCAGGGCGGTCGCGAGTTGCACGAGGAAAACGCCGAGCCCTTCGGATTCGACCCGGCCGATATCGACTTCCTGCTGCTGACCCATGCCCATCTCGACCATTGCGGACGCATCCCGCTGCTGGTCGCCCGCGGCTTCCGGGGAGAGATCATCACCACCGACGCCTCGCGCGAGCTGGCCCGGCTGGTCCTGCTCGATTCCGCGCATCTCCACGAGGAGGAGGCCAAGCGCCGGTCGCGCAAGCACCGGCAGAACGGCGGGAACGGCCCTGCCGGGCCGCTTTACGACACGCTCGACGCGCTCAACAGCTTCGACCATTTCGGGCGCACCGTCGGCTATGGCGAGCGGATCGAGCTGAACGGAGGGCTCGCGGCCACCTTCTACGACGCCGGGCACATCCTCGGCTCGGCCAGCATCCTGCTGGAGGTGCCCGAGGAGGGGCGCACCAAGCGGATCCTGTTCTCGGGCGATCTCGGCAGTTCCAACAGGGTGCTGCTGAACGATCCCCAGCCGCCGAGGGACGTCGACGCGGTGGTGATGGAAACCACCTATGGCGACCGCGACCACCGGCCGCTCGAGGCATCGGTCGACGAATTCATCGATGCCATCCGGGACGCCCATGCCCGGGGCGGCAACGCGATCATCCCTACCTTCGCGCTCGAGCGCGCGCAGGAGCTGCTGTATTATCTGAAAACGGGCATCCAGGAGAAGGAACTGCCCAGGGACCTGCGCGTCTTCCTGGACTCGCCAATGGCGATCTCGGCCACCCAGATCTTCCGCCGCCACCCCGAGGGCTACCGGCCCGAGATCCGGGAACTGTTCGCCGAGGGGCGTGACCCGTTCAAGCTGCCCGAGTTGGAATTCGTGCGCGAGGCCTCGGAATCGATCGCCCTGAACCAGATCCGGTCCGGCGCGGTCATCATGGCGGGCTCGGGCATGTGCACCGGCGGGCGGGTGCGCCACCACCTGCGCCACAACCTCGCCCATTCCGATTGCAGCGTGATCTTCGTGGGCTATGCGGCCGAGGGCACGCTGGCCCGGATCATCATCGACGGGGCGAAACGGGTGCGCCTGTTCGGTCGCGACATACCCGTCCGGGCCAAGATCCACACGATCAACGGCTTCTCGGCCCACGCCGACCAGACCGAGCTTCTGGCCTGGCACACCCAGCTTGGGCGCGTGCCGCGCACCTTCCTGGTGCATGGCGAACCGCATGCGATGAAGACACTGGCAAAGCACCTGAAGCACACCGAGATCGTGATGCCGGAGCAGGACCAGAGCTACGCATTGTAGGGCGCTGTCGGTTTCCGTGATCCGCTGGCCGGATGTTTCGCCCGGCGCTTGGCTGTGCCGCGCCCATCCACCTTGTGGGCGGCTCAGACGGCGTCCTCGCCGCCCGGATGGGCGCCCGAGCCGTTCATCACCGCTTCGGCCCCGGTCACCACGTCCAGCAGGTCCGCCGTGATCTCTTCCTGTCGGATCTTGCGCATGTCGCCTTGCAGCTTTTCCAGCCGGTCGTCGATATTATGCGCGGCGGAATCCATCGTGCGCAGCCGGGCGTTGCTTTCGCTGGCCAGGCTTTCCATCAGCGCGCGCGCAACCTCGGCGAACAGGTATTCAGAGGCCAGCTGCCGCAGCAAGGCCGCGGGGGCAAGGTGGTGCAGGGGGGGCGCCGGCGGAGCGTCGACCTCCAGCAGCCGGGCCGGGAGGGGCAGGATGGGGCGCTCGGTCACCTCGTAACGGGCCGCGAGGCGCGGCACGGCGGACACGATGCGGGCGGCCGAGGCGGCCTCCACGTCCTTGGAGATGCGGCGCGCCAGCGCCGGCACGCCCGCCATGCGCGCGGTCATGCGGTGGCTCACGTCCACCTCGATCCGCATCTCCTGCGCCCGCCCCAGCCCGCGGGTCCCGACCACCACCAGCGCCTCGTCCGGGGCGCGGATGGCCCGAACGCGGGACAGGATGTCGACGTCGAAGCCGCCCACGAAGCCGTGCTCGGCGCAGACCGCGATCAGCACCGGCCGGCCGTCGCCGGCCGCGCCGAACGCCTCGGGCCCGGCCGGGCCGGCAAGTTGCGCCGCGGCGGCGATGGCGTTCTCGATCACGCGGGCATAGCTTTCGGTCCCCGCAAAGGCCTGCTGCGCCTCCCTGGCCTGCGTCGCGGTCATCGACCGCAGCGCGCCGACCAGGTCGTGCAGCTCGGTCAGGCTATTCAGCCGTTCCTTGACCTTGGCCAGATGCTCCATCCTCGGTCTCCTCGTCGGGTTGCGGTTGCGGCAGGGCGTCCAGGCAGGCCTCGATCTCCTGCAGCAGCACCGCGCGGTCCTCGTCGGTCAGCTGGCCGGTCTCGTCGATCCGCGCGGCGACGGAGGGGCAGACCTCCTGCAGGTGGTGCCGCAGGTCGTCCCGGAACTGCGGGACCGCCGCTGGGTCAATGCCGTCGAGCTTGCCTTCGCCCACCGCCAGCAGCAGCGCGACCTGCAGCGACAGCGGCAGCGGATCGTATTCCGGCTGGGCCAGGATGGCGCGGATGCGGCGGCCATGCTCGATCCGGGCGCGGGTGCGCTCGTCGGTCATCGCGCCGAAGCGGGTGAAGACCTCCAGTTCCAGGAACTGCGCGTAGTCGAGCTTCAGCGTCTCGGCCAGCGCCTTGATCGCCTTGGCCTGCGTCGCGCCGCCCACGCGCGACACGCTCAGCCCCACGTTCACCGCCGGTTTATGCCCCTCGAAGAACAACTTGGGCTCCAGGTAGATCTGCCCGTCGGTGATCGAGATCAGGTTGGTGGGGATGAAGGCGGTCAGGTTGCCCGCCTGCGTCTCGGCGATCGGCAGCGCGGTCAGCGAGCCGCCGCCGAGGTCGTCGGACAGCTTGGCCGCGCGCTCCAAGAGGCGCGCATGCAGGTAGAAGATATCGCCGGGATAGGCCTCGCGCCCCGGCGGCTTGCGCAAGAGCAGCGAGATTTGGCGGTAGATGATGGCGTGCTTCGACAGGTCGTCAAGGATCAGCAGGGCGTCGCGCCCCTGGTCGCGGAAATACTCGGCGATGGTGCAGGCGGCATAGGGGGTGGTCCATTGCGCGCCGGGGGCGGCGTCGGCGGTGCCCGCGACGAAGACGCAGCGCTCGGGCGCGCCGTGCCGGCGCACCGCCTCGATCACGCGGGCCACGGTCGAGGCCTTCTGCCCGATCGCGGCATAGACGCAGATCACGTCGGAATGGCGCTGGTTGATCATGGTGTCGATGGCGACGGTGGTCTTGCCGGTCTTGCGGTCGCCGATGATCAGCTCGCGCTGGCCGCGGCCCAGCGGGATCATGGCGTCGATCACCGTCAGCCCGGTGATCAGCGGCTCGGTCACCAGCTCGCGGTCGACGATGCCGGGGGCGGGGCGTTCGACCGGGTCCGTCCGTTCCGCCTCGATGGCCGGGCCGCCGTCGAGCGGCGCGCCGGTGGCATCGACCACGCGGCCCAGCAGAGCCTCGCCCACCGGCACGCGGATGATCTCGCCCGTGCCGAAGACCCGGCTGCCGGCGCTGATGCCCTCGTCGCTGCCCAGAAGCACGCAGCCGATCTCCTGTTCCGAGATCTTCATCACGACGCCGGAGGCGCCGTTCTCGAAGCGCAGCAACTCGTCGAGCTTCGTGCGGGGCAAGCCGGAGACCGTGGCGACACCGTCGCCGACCCGCTCCACCATGCCGGTCTGGGTCAGGCGGGGCGCGGGCTGTGCCGCCTGCAACCTGGCCCTCGCCCCGGCGATCCAGTCGCGGATATCCGGGTCAATGCTCATCGCTCTCCCCGATCATGCGCGCCGTCGCCTCCTCGATCCGGTGAGCCCAGGTGAAGCTGAGGATGGAGTGCGGAAAACGCAGTTCGACCCCGCCCAGAATCTCGGGATCGACGACAAAGGCGACATGCGCTTCGCTTTGCAGCGAGCCGTGCAGGCCGTTGCGCCAGCTTTTCCGCTCAGCCGCGGACAGCTCGGTGGCCGTGACCAGTTCGATCGCGGTCGACTCGCCGGCGACGTCGCGCTGCAGGGCCTCGAGTTCGTCTTCGGACAGGCCGTCGAAATAGGAACGCACCGCGGCCAGCGTTTCGCGCCCGGTGCCGGTGGTGCCGCTGGCCTGCAGCACCTGGCGGGTGATGGCGGCGGCCAGGTTGGCAATTTCCGATTTCAGGGCCGACAGGGCGGCGTTGCGTTCCTTCTCGGTCGCGGCCTTCGCGTCGGCGCGGATCTGCTCGGCCTCGTCGCGCGCGGCCTGCAGCAGCTTCTCGCGCTCCTGCTGCATGTCCTTGTGTACCTTCTCGGCCAGCGCGCGCCGTTCGGCCTCCAGTTCTCTCTGCCGGTCCTCGTAACGCTGGCGCGCGGCCTCGGCCTCGTCGGCCTTGCGCTGGGCGGCGTCGGCGGCCTCTGCCGACAGGGCCTGCCGTTTCTCGATGACCTGCCGCACCGGCCGGTAGAGGAACCGGCTGAGCAGCCAGACTAGGACGAGGAAGTTGATCGCCTGTATGGCCAGTGTCCACCAGTCGAACTGCATGGTCAGCCGGTGAACGGGTTGGCGTAGAGCAGCAGCAGCGCGATCACCAGGCAGTAGATCGCCATGGTCTCGATCATCGCAAGCCCGACGAAAAGCGTGCGCGACAGCGTGCCGGCCGCCTCGGGCTGGCGGGCGATGGCCTCCATGGCCGCGGCGATGGAGCGCCCCTCGCTGAGCGCGGGGAAGATCGCGCCGAAGGAGACGGTGACGACCGCGCCGATGATGCTGATGGCTTCGATGGTGTTTTCCATGACTGTCCTTTTCAGGTTTCCACGCTGCCGACGGCCGCGCCGATATAGACCGTCGCCAGAACGGTGAAGATGTAGGCCTGGATGATGCCGATCAGGATGCCCAGCAGCATGAAGGGGATCGGCAGCAGCAGCCCGGCGAGAAAGACCACGATGGCGAGGACGAATTCGTGGCTCATCATGTTGCCGAACAGCCGGATCATCAGCGAGAAGGTCCGCGTCAGCTCCGACAGGACGTTGAGCGGCAGCATGAAGGGGTTGGGCTCGATGTAGTGGCGCAGATAGTCCGCCGCCCCGCGGGTGTGCAGCCCGAAGAAATGCACCGACAGGAACACGATCCCTGCCAGCGCCGCCGGGGTCTCGATATGGCCGGTGGGGGGCTTGGCCCCGGGCAGCACGGCCGAGAGGTTGGCCACTACCAGGAAAATGAACAGCGTGCCCAGAAGCGGCATGAACGGCCAAGGGTCGCGGCCGAGGATGGCGCGGATCTGGTGAGAGATGGTCTCGACTACGATTTCCAGCGCTGTCTGCGCCGCCCCGGCCCGCACTTGCGGACTGCGCAGCACCACGCGCACGACGATCAGAAGCACCGCCATGATGGCCCAGGTGGTCACCACCGCCCGGCTGATCGGCACCGGGCCGATGGAGAAAAGTATCTCGGAGGCGAGCGGGTTCTTTTCCATCCTCAGCCGGTCCTTTCTGGCTGGCAGGGGGAGCGGCCGGCACTCGGGAAATCTCCGTCGTGGAAAATCATTTTTCGTTCATCCGTTTCCAGGCCATGTAGAACCCGAGCGATACGCCGGCGAAAATAAGCGCCCCGCTGAACAGTACACCGGTCCCCAGGCTTCGATCCAGCCACCGGCCGAGAAACATTCCGATCAGCGTCGGCGCCACGATCAGCCAGCCCAGCGCGCCCACCATCGAGAGGTTCTTCCACAGCGGCCGCTCGCCTTCGGTTTCCCACTGGGCGCGGCGCTCTTCGCGCAGGCGCACCGCCTTGCGCATCTCGCCGCTGTCGTCGTGATCCGGTGGCTTGGTCACGGCGCGCCGCCTTCGCCCTCGCCGCCGGGCGGGACCGCCCCGGGCCAGGCCGTCTCGCGCGAGGCATCCAGCACCCTCTGGATCTGCCGCATCGTCGCCAGGTGCATGCGGTGGACGGTGGTGCGCTGCTCCTCCTCGGTTTCGCGCGACAGGCGGACCTCTTCCAGCACCTTGCGGCCGAGCTGGCCCAACTCCTTTTCGCGCACGGCGTTGCGGGTCGCGATCTCGACGTCGCCGCCGCCGCGCACCATCAGCACCCCGCCCTCGATCACCACGAAATGCTCCCGCGCGTCGGCGTCGCGCCAGGTAACCACCGAGGTCGCCAGCGCGGTGACGAAATCGGCATGCCCCGGCAGGATGCCGAAGGCGCCGGTGCCGTCCTCGGCCCGGACGTAGCGGATGCCGTCCTCCTCGGCGATGACTGCGACGGGGGTGGCGATGCGCAGCTTCACGACGCCTCCTCCTGCCCGCGGCCCTCTTTGCGGCGCGCGTCGCCGAGTGTGCCGACCATGTAGAGCGATTCCTCCTCCCAGCCGTCGGCCTTGCCGGAAAGGATGGCCTCGCAGCCGTCCAGCGTCTGTTCCAACGAGACCGAGGCGCCGGGGATCCCGGTGAACTGCTCGGTCACCGCGAAGGGCTGGGTGAGAAAGCGGATCAGCCGCCGCGCCCGGTTCACCGCGTGCCGGTCGGCGGCGCTCAGTTCCTCGATGCCCAGCAGCGAGATGATCTCGCGCAACTCGCGGTATTTCTCGATCAGCTGGCGCACCGCCTCGGCGGTGTCGTAATGGCGCTGCCCGACGACCGCGGGGTCGAGCAGCGTCGAGGTCGAGGCCAGCGGGTCGACCGCGGGGTAAAGGCCCTCGCTGGCCATCTCGCGGCTGAGCACGATCGAGGAATCGAGGTGGCTGAAGGTCTCGGCCACCGCCGGGTCGGTGAAGTCGTCGGCGGGCACATAGACCGCCTGGATCGAGGTCACCGCCGCGCCCTTGACCGAGGTGATCCTCTCCTCGATCTCGGCGATCTCGGTGGCCAGCGTCGGTTGATAGCCCACCCGCGAGGGCAGGCGCCCCAACAGCCCCGAGACCTCGCCGCCCGCCTGCACGAAGCGGAAGATGTTGTCGATCAGCAGCAGCACGTCCTGCCCGGCCGCGTCGCGGAAATGTTCGGCCACGGTCAGCGCCGACAGCCCCACCCGCCAGCGCGCGCCGGGCGGCTCGTTCATCTGGCCAAAGACCAGAACCGTGCGGTCGATCACGCCCGAGCGCTGCAATTCCCGCCACAGCTCATGCCCCTCGCGCGACCGCTCGCCGATCCCGGCGAAGACGGACGTGCCCTGGTAGCGGTCGGCCATGGCGCGGATCAATTCCATGATCAGCACGGTCTTGCCCACGCCCGCGCCGCCGAACATCGCCGCCTTGCCGCCCAGCGCCAGCGGGGCCAGCAGGTCGATGATCTTGATCCCGGTCAGGAACAGCTCGTTGCCGGGCTTCTGCTCGGCGAGGGTGGGCGGCTCGCGATGGATGCCGGAGCGCGGCACGTCGGCACCGAAGGCCGCGCCGTGGTCGATCGGCTCGCCCACGACATTGATCAGCCGCCCAAGCACGGCCTCGCCCACGGGCACCGTGATCGGCCCGCCGGTGTTGCGCACGGGGCTGCCGAATTGCAGGCCCGCAGTCTCCTGGATGGCGACGCAGCGCGCGGTGTGGGTGTCGACGTGGCGTTGGACTTCCAGCGTCAGACGGTGCGGGCCGTCCCATTCGACCTCAAGCGCGCTGTGGATGTCCGGCATCGCCTCGGGCGGGAAACGGACATCGACGACCGATCCGGAAATCAGGCTGACCTTTCCCTGCGGGGCCTGGCGGGGCGGGGGCGCGTCGTCCATTTCGGGGTCCGGCTGCATGGTCTCAGTGCATCATGAATAACGGTATCTCGGATGTTCGCAGCAACCGGCGCGTGGTTCCACCGAAGATTGCCTCGCGAAAGCGCTGGTGCCCGTAGCCGCCCATCACGATCACGTTCGCGCCGTGGCGCCGGGCGGTGTCGAGCACGACCTCGCCCACCGGCTGCCGGAACGCCTCGATCCGCTCGGCCCCGGCGGTCACGCCGTGCCATTCGAGCGCCCGGACAAGGCCGGACGGGTCGGCGGCCTCGGCGTTCTCCTCTTCGACCGACAGGACCGAGACATGCTCAAAATCCGTTTTCGCGGCGAGGCAGGACCTCACGGCCCGCGCGCAGGAAGCGCTGCCATCCCAGGCGATCAGCGCGCGCGACAGCGACAGGTCCCCGGCCGCGTCGGGCAGGGCCAGAACCGGCCCGCCGGCGCGCAGCAGCGTGGTCTCGAAAACGCTCTGCCAAAACGCTCTCTGATCGGCCAGTGGCCAGGAAAAGACCGTCAGGTCGGACAGCTTGGCGTGCTCGGGCACGATGAAGGCCGCCTCGCCCATGGCCTCGCGATACGCTGCCGAAAGCCGCGGGCGTTCACCGGGGGTGCCGGTGGGCGCGATGCCGTTCCGGCCGCAGTAATCGTCGAAATGCCGGCGCGCCTCGGCGGCGGCGGCGCGGCCTTCGGCATCGATAAGGTCGCGGAACTGCTGGCGCGATTTCTCGCGGTTCCTGGGGTCGAGCCCCATGTAGATGAACGCCTCTTCCGGGTCGGGCCGGACGTGCAGCACTTCCACATGCGCATCGAACCGGGCGGCGATCCCCATCGCGCGATCCAGCATCCGCGTGTCGTCCGACGTCCCGAGCAGGGGCGCCAGGATCGAGCGAATTCCCATTCTCTCAACTCCGCCGCTTCGAGCGCATCTGCGACTGCATCATGCATGATCGACCGGCCTCCCTGCAAAGGTTTTGAATTCACGAAATTTTCGGGCTGTCGGGACGCGGTGCCGCGCGGCGCGCCGGGGTGTGGCTTAGGCGGCGCGGGCCGCGGCGCCCGATGCCTGGCGGTCGCGCATCGCCGCCACGATCTCGGCCAGCGCCGACAGCGCGATCTGCGTGGCGTCGCGCAGCGACCCGACCAGCCCCACGGGGCCGTGGATGCGCGCCAGCACCTCGGGCGGGACACCGGCCTTTTCCAGGGCGTCGCAGCGCATGGCATGGGTCCGGGGGCTGCCCAGGGCGCCGATGTAGAAGGCGTCCCCCTCCAGCGCGCGGGCCAGCAGCGCGGTTTCCCAGTCGTGGTCGTGGAACAGCAGCAAAAGCGCGGTGTCGGCGTCGCAGGGCAGCGGCGCGGGGGCCTGCGGGTTGGTGAGGTGGAGGCTGGCCGCCGGTTCCAGATCGGCAAGCGCGTCGAGATCCGCGCGGTCCGGCGAGGCCAGCGCCAGCTCCATCCCCAGCAGCGCCCCCTGGCGCGCGGCGGCCCGCAGGATCGCGCCGCGCCCGGCCAGCGCCAGCCGCGGGCGCGGGCGGTAGCACAGCTCGGTCGCGCCCTCGGCTCGCGCGGCGCGGACGCCTTGTTCGCCATCGACGAACAGCCGCACGGGGCGGCGCGCGGCCAGGGTTTCCACCGCCGAGGCGATCAGGGCCGGGTCAGGGCGCGGGTCGATCACCAGGTCGATGGCGCCGCCGCAGGGCAGGCGCAGGTCGATGAAGGGCGAATCCTTGCCGTAGCGCAGGGCGCGCGGCCGGCTGTCGTCGAGCGCGGCGAGCGCCTGCTGCATCACGTCGGCGTCGATGCAGCCGTTAGAGACATAGCCCGCCATCTGCCCCGACCCGTCCACCGCCGCCATGGCGCCTGCCGCCCGGGCCGAGCCGCCCTCGACGCCCGTCAGCACCACCAGCGCGCAGGGCGTTCCCCGCCGCTGGTGCCGCGCGATGACCTCCAGCACGTCGGCGGGATGTTCGAGAAAGTCTTGGCCAGGCCCCATGTCGCCCCTCCGTCAGACGGTTTCCGCGCTGCCGACCCGTTCGGCGAAGGCCTTGAAGAACTTCGCGGCCAGCTTCTTTGCCGTGCTCTGCACCAGGCGGCTGCCGAGTTGCGCCAGTTTGCCGCCGATCTCGGCCTTGGCGGTGTATTTGAGCACGGTGTCCGAACCGTGTTCTTCCAGTACCACCTCGGCGCCGCCCTTGGCAAAGCCCGCCGCGCCGCCCGAGCCCTCGCCGGTCAGCGAGAACCGCTCGGGCGGGTTTTCCGGGTTCAGCGTGACCGTGCCGCCGAACCGCGCCTTCACCGGGCCGATCTTCAGCACCACCTTGGCCTCAAGCTCGGTGTCGGAATGCTTGATCAGCTCCTCGCAGCCGGGGATGCAGTCTTTCAGCACTTCCGGGTCGTTCAGCGCGGCATAGACCACGTAGCGGGGGGCGGGGATGGTGATTTCGTCCTGCAGTTCCATCTTTCTTGTCCTTTCAGCAACAGGGAAACTTGATCTTGGAGAGAAGCTCGGCCTGCTCGTCGCTCAACGAGGCGCGGCGCAGGCGGCACAGCAGCCGGCGCCAGAACGGTTTGTCACGCATTCTGCCCCTCCCTCGGACGGTCATCGGCGCGGCGCCACTGCACGATCTGGGCGAGGATCGACAGGGCGATCTCGTCGGGCGTGATGGCGTGAATGTCGAGGCCAGCGGGCGCCGCCACCCGGTCCAGCGCGGCGCGGTCGATGCCGTCGGCGGCCAGCCGGTCGGCCAGCGTTGCGAACTTGCGGCGGCTGCCGACGAAGGCCACGTGGTCGGCGCCGCTGGCCAGCGCCGCGCGCAGCGCCGCCTCGTCGCCCCGGCCCTGGGTCGCGACGACCACGAAGCGCCGCGCCGCGCCCTCGGTATCCAGTGCGAAACCGTCCTGGACGTCCTCGACCTCGGGCAGGTCCTGCGGAGTGGCTCCGGGCGCGCAGAGCGTGCGGTGCAGGTCGAACCGCGCGGCCAGATCGGCCAGCGCCAGCGCCACCGGGCCCGCCCCGCAGATCACCAGCCGCGGTTGCGGCAGCACCGGTTCCACGAACACATCCATCGAGCCCTTGGAGGGGCAGCCGTTGCGGGCAAAGCGGATGCCCTCGCGTTCTTCGCCCGGGGCTACGCCCTCGGCCTCCAGCAGCTCCTCGGGGCGCAGCGAGACGAATTGCGGCTGCCCTCTGGCGATCGCATCGCGCGCGGCCCGGCCGATCGCGGCGCGGGCGCAGCCGCCGCCGACCCAGCCCTCGATCAGCGTGCCCTCGGCATCCAGCAGCGCCTTGCCGCCGGGCTTGGCCGAGGTGGCGTCGACCGTGCGGACCACGGTGGCCACGGCAAAGGCCGCACCCTCGGCGCGCAGCCGGTTCATTTCGTCCTCGAGGCGGCGTCGGGATTGGGCGGAGAGGGTCATAGGCGTTCAAGCTCCGGTTCCAGCGCGGCGAGGTCGTCGAGCGTGTTCGCCGCGGCGAAAAGGTCGAGATGAGGCAGGGCGGCGGCCATGCCGCGGGCGACGGGCTCGTAGCCGGACCAGCCCTTCAGCGGGTTCAGCCAGATCACCCGGCAGCCCCGGCGTTTGAGCCGCCTGAGCGCCGCGTCGATCAGCCCGGGCGCATCGCTGTCGTAACCGTCGGACAGGATCACCACGACCGTGCGGCCATCGACGAAGTTGCGGGCATAGGTGCGGGCGAAGTGGTCGAGGTTGGCGCCGATCTTCGAGCCGCCGCCGAAACCGTCGGCCAACAGGGTGATCCGGTTCAGCGCGCGCAGCGGGTCGTCGTCGCGCAGCGCCTCGGCGATGCGCACGAGGCGAGTGTGGAAAAGGTAGGCGTCGCTGGCCGCGTCCGCCCGCATCAGCCCCGACAGGAAGGCCAGGAAGGGGCGGGCGTAAAGCGTCATCGAGCCCGACACGTCGCACAGCGCGACGATACGCATCGGCCGGTCGGGCCGGGCGCGGCGCGACAGGCGCAGCGGCTCGCCGCCCGTGGACAGGCTGTGGCGGATGGTGCGGCGGAAATCGACTTGCGCGCCCTTGGCCGCGGCTCGGCGGCGGCGCGAGCGGCGGTCGCGCAAGGCCTGGCCCAGTCGCCGCGCGACCTGTTCGGCCTGGCGCACATCCTCGGGCGAGACCAGTTCGCGCAGGTCTTTTTTCATCAGGTTCTTCAGGTCCGAGGCGATCAGCCTGCCGGTGCCCTCGGCCTCCGTTTCGCCCCGGCCCTTGCCGCCCTCGGGTTGTTCGGCACGGCCCTGGCCGGTGCTTTGGCCCTTGCGGTCCTCGTGCGTGGTGCGGGTGTGCTTCTTCGGGCCCGCCGACGGCCCGGCCTTTTGCCGGACGCGGCCGGCGTTCATCCAGTAGGCGGCGAACAGCGCGTCGAAGCGCCCGATCTCGTCGGCGCTGCCAGTGCAGACGGCCTTCAGCGCCAGCCGCGCCTCGGCCGGATCGGCGGCGCGCACATGTTCCAGCGCGCGCAAGGCGGCGCCGGTCTCGTTCACGCCCAGACGGAAGCCATGCGCGCGCAGATGGTCCATGAAGCCCGACACGCGGGCGCCAAGGCCGGGGTCGCGGGCGGCGAAGCGGGTAACCTTGCTCATGCTGCCCTCCCCGCCAGTTTCGCGGCGACCTCGGGCGGCACCGCCGCCCGGTCGGCCTGGGTTTTCAAAAGCGTCGCCAAAGTGGCCTGCAAAACCTGCGGATCGTCGGACAGGTCGTTGATGCCCAGCCCCGACAGCGCCGCGGCGAAATCCAGCATCTCGGCCACGCCGGGGGTCTTTTCCAGATCCTCCTTGCGGATGGACTGCACGAAGCCGACGATCTGCCCCGCCAGCCGCGCCTCGATCCTCGGATGGCGCTTGGCAAGGATCGCCAGTTCGGTGGCCCGGTCGGGATAGTCCACATGGGCATAGATGCAGCGCCGGCGCAGCGCGTCGCTGAGATCCCGCGTGCCATTGGAGGTCAGGATCACGATGGGCCGGGTCACGGCGGCGATGGTGCCCAGTTCCGGCACCGTGACCTGGAAATCCGAGAGGATCTCCAACAGATAGGCCTCGAATTCCTCGTCGGCGCGGTCGATCTCGTCGATCAGCAGCACGGGCGCCTTCGGCTGGCGGATGGCCTTCAGCAAGGGCCGCTCCAGCAGGAAATCCTCGGAAAAGATGCGCTTTTCCACCGCCGCGCCGGTCTGCCCGTCCTCCGACGCCGCCCGGATCGCCAAGAGCTGGCGCTGGTAGTTCCATTCATAGATCGCCTGCGCGGCATCCAGCCCCTCGTAGCATTGCAGGCGGATGAGTTGCGTGTCCTCCACCGCGGCAAGCGTGCGCGCGATCTCGGTCTTGCCGACTCCGGCTGCGCCCTCCAGCAGCAGGGGCCGGCCCAGCGCCATGGCGATATGCAGCGCCATGGCCAGGTCATCGGAGGCGACATAGCCGTGCTCGGAAAGTTCGCCTTGAAGGGTTTGCCAGTCACGCATCGCGGTCAGCCGGGGCGGCGTGCCGCCGCCCCGTCCCTTTTCCCTCAGCCATGCAGGCCGAGCTCATGGGCGGTCTTCCAGATCCGCCAATGGTCATGCGGCATGTGGCTGTGCCGCAGGCCGAAGGCGCGGAAGGCATCGTGCACCGCGTTCGAGAACGCCGGCACGCCCCCCACGTTCGGGCTTTCGCCCACGCCCTTGGCGCCGATCGGGTGATGCGGGCTGGGCGTTTCGGTGTGGTCGGTGGTGTAATGCGGCGTCTCCCATGCCGTGGGCAGGAAGAAGTCCATGAAGGTGCCGGTTTTGACGTTGCCGATCTCGTCATAGGCGATCTCCTGCCCCATGGCGATGGCCAGCGCTTCGGTGAGGCCACCATGGACCTGCCCCTCGATCACCATCGGGTTGATCCGGGTGCCGCAATCGTCCAGCGCGTAGAACTGGCGGATTTCATGCTGCCCAGTATCCACGTCGATCTCCATCACGCAGATATAGGCCCCGAAGGGGTAGGTCATGTTCGGCGGATCGTAGTAGCTGACCGCCTCCAGCCCCGGCTCGACCCCCGGGATGGCCTGATTATACGCCGCGTATGCGATCTCGGCCATGGTCTTGAAGCGCTCGGCCGCGCCCTTGACCACGAAGCGGTCCACGTCCCATTCCACGTCGTCGTCGTGCACTTCCAGCAGATAGGCCGCGATCATCTGCGCCTTGGCGCGGATCTTGCGGCCGGCCATCGCCGTCGCGGCACCGGCCACGGGCGTCGAACGCGACCCGTAGGTCCCGAGCCCGTAGGGAGCGGTGTCCGTGTCGCCCTCTTCGATGGTGATCGAGTCGGCGGGGATGCCGATCTCGCTCGCCAGGATCTGGGCGAAGGTGGTGGCGTGACCCTGTCCCTGGCTGATCGTGCCGAGACGGGCGATGGCCGAGCCGGTGGGGTGGATGCGGATCTCGCAACTGTCGAACATGCCCATCCCCAGGATGTCGCAGTTCTTGACCGGACCGGCCCCCACGATCTCGGTGAAATGCGTCAGCCCGATCCCAAGCAGCTTGCGCGTCTCTCCGCGTTTGAAGGCCTCGACCCGCTCGGCCTGCTCCTTGCGCAGATCGTCGTAGCCGACCGCCTTCAGCGCCTTGTCCCACGCGGTGTGATAGTCGCCGCTGTCATATTCCCAGCCAAGCGCGGACTGGTAGGGGAACTGCTCTGCCTTGATGAAGTTGATCCGGCGCAACTCGGCCGCGTCCATGCCCAGCTCGATGGCCAAGACCTCGATCATCCGCTCGATGAAATAGGCCGCCTCCGTCACCCGGAACGAGCAACGATAGGCCACGCCGCCCGGTGCCTTGTTGGTGTAGACGCCATCGACGCCGACATAGGCCACCGGGATGTCGTAGCTGCCGGTGCAGATATGGAAGAACCCGGCTGGGAACTTGGTGGGGTCGGCGCAGGCGTCGAACGCGCCGTGGTCGGCGGTTACGTGGCAGTGCAGCCCGGTGATCTTGCCGTCCCTGGTGGCCGAGATCCGCCCCTTCATCCAGTAGTCGCGGGCGAAGGCGGTGGCCATCAGGTTATCCATCCGGTTCTCGATCCATTTCACCGGCTTGCCGGTGACGATCGAGGCGACGATGGCGCAGACATAGCCGGGATAGACCCCCACCTTGTTGCCGAAGCCGCCGCCGATATCGGGGCTGATGACGCGGATGTTGTGCTCTTCGATCCCCGACAGCAACGAGGCCACGGTGCGCACCACATGCGGCGCCTGGAAGGTGCCCCAGACGGTGAGCTTGCCGTTCACCTTGTCCATCGAGGCGACGGTCCCGCAGGTTTCCAGCGGGCAGGGGTGGGTTCGGTGGTAATAGATCATCTCTTCGGCCACCACCTCGGCGCTGTCGATGGCCTGGTTGGTGGCCTCTTCGTCGCCCTCTTCCCAAAGGAAGATGTGGTTGTGATGCTTGCGCGGCCCGTGGGCGCCGTCGGCGCCGGGTTCCAGGTCTTCGCGCAGGACCACGTCGCTCTGCAGCGACTCGAACGGGTCGGTCAGGACCGGAAGCTCCTCGTACTCGACCTCGACCGCGGCGATGCCGTCGGCGGCGGCGTAGCGGTTCTCGGCCACGACGAAGGCGACCTCCTGGCCCTGGAACAGCACCTTGCCGTCGGCAAGCACCATCTGTTTGTCGCCCGCCAGCGTGGGCATCCAGTGCAGGCTCAGCGGTTCCAGGTCCTTGGCGGTCAGCACGGCAAGCACGCCGGGGACCGCCATCGCGGCCTCGGTGTTGATGGATTTCACACGCGCATGGGCGTAGGGCGAGCGCACGAAATCGCCATGCAGCATGCCGGGCAGCTTCACGTCGTCGACATAGTTGCCCTTGCCTTGGGTGAAGCGCACGTCCTCGACGCGCTTGCGCGAGCAGCCCATCCCCTTGAGGTTGGCGACGCGCTCTTCGCGGGTGGGAGGGTTCATCTCGTTCATTCCGCGGCCTCCTTCGTTGCGTTCATCTCGGCCGCGGCGGCCAGGATGGACTTGACGATGTTCTGGTAGCCGGTACAGCGGCACAGGTTGCCGGACATGCCGAAGCGCACCTCTTCCTCGGTCGGGTTCGGGTTCTCCTGCAGCAGGCGGTGCGCGCGGGTGATCATCCCCGGCGTGCAGAAGCCGCACTGCAACCCGTGATGCTCGCGGAAGGCGCGCTGCAGAACATGCAACTCATCGGGCGTGCCCAGCCCCTCGATAGTAGTGATCTCGGCGCCGTCGGCCTGGGCGGCGAAGACGGTGCAGGCCTTGACCGACTTGCCGTTCATCTCGACGGTGCAGGCCCCGCAATGGGTGGTCTCGCAGCCGATATGCGGGCCGGTGATGTTGAGCTGCTCGCGCAGCGTGTGGATCAGCAGTTCGCGCGGCTCGGCCAGCACCTCCTTGGGTTCGCCGTTCACGGTCAGCTTGATATGCATCTTGGTCATGATGTCCTCCCTCAGGCGCGCGACCAGGCGCGCTGGATGGCGCGGGCCAGGACCACGCCGGCGACGTGGCGTTTGAAGTCGACCGGGCCGCGGTTGTCCTCGGTGGGCTCGATATCGTCGAGCATGGCGGCGATGGCGGCGCTGGTGGCAGCCTCGTCGCAATCGCTGCCCGCCAGGGCCTCGGCCGCGGCCTCGGAAAACACCGGGACGTCGCTGAGATTGGTCATCGCGATCGCGGCGCGGGCGACCTTGCCGCCCTCCTTCGTCAGCTGCACCGCGGCGGCGGCGGTGGCGTAGTCGCCGATCTTTCGCTTCTGCTTTTCGTAGGCGTAGCCCCCCGAAACGGCGGTGAAGGTGATCCGGGTCAGGATCTCCTCGTCTTCGCGGTCGGTCATGTAGGCGGCCTCGTAGAAGTCGCGCGCGGCCACCTCACGGGTGCCCTCCGGGCCCACCAGCGTGTAGACGGCGCCGAGGCATTGCATCAGGCCCGGCATGTCGTTGCCCGGATCGCCATTGGCAACGTTGCCCCCTACCGTGCCCATGTAGCGCACCTGCGGATCGGCGATCTGCATCGCCGCCTCGCGCAGGATGGGCGCGACGCGGGCCAGCTCTTCGTTGGCGATCAACTCGTGCTGAGTGGTCATGGCGCCGATGGATACGGTGGCGTTCTCGACGGTAATTCCCTTCAGTTCGGCGATGTCCTGAAGGTCGATCAGGTGGCCGAGATCGGCCATCCGCAGCTTCATCATGGGGATCAGGCTGTGCCCGCCCGCGAGCACGCGCGCCTCGTCCCCGTGGTCCTGCAAGACGCGGATGGCGGCCTGCACATCCGTCGGTCTGTGATACTCGAATGCAGCCGGTATCATGCTGTTCCTCCCTTTGCCCGTTCAGCGGGCCTGTGCCCTTGGTTTTAAGGGCGAGGGAGCGGTCAGCCAGCGCCGGGCCACCAATCGAGCGCGCTTTCCAACGAAATGCGAATGGGCTGCACGAACGGCGTATGCAGACGCAGAAACTTTTCAGTTGCGACACTATGGCGCGTTTGCGGGTGGGGAGGGGGGAGTCGTGCGGGCGGGCAGCCTAGAGGCCGAGGCTGTCGCGCACCCCCGCCAGGCGCGAGCGGCTGACCGGCACCTTGCCCAGCGCCTCGACCCCGTCGAAATAGCAGATGCCCGTGTCCTTCTTGCGCTCGAAGCTGCTGACGTGGCGGCGGTTCACCAGATAGCTGCGATGGGTGCGGATGAAATCCTCGCTGGCCACGCGGCTTTCCGCCTCGGAGATCGACCAGGGGCAGAACAGCTTCTCCGCGCCCACGTAGAGCAGCGTGTAATGCCCCTCGGCGCGGATGGCGGCCACCGCGTCGGCGCCGATGAAATGGGTGCGCCCCTCTTTTTCGTAGGGCAGGCGGAGCGGGACAGGGGGCTCTGCCTCGGCGGCCGGCGCGGGGGCCGGGCTCGGGGCGGTCGGCTGCGGGGCAGGGGCCGGGGCGGCCCCGGCCGCCGGCACGGCGAAGGTGACACCGGTCAGCAGGAACGCCCCCGAGATCACGAAGGCGGCCAGCGTCACCCCGAAGGCCAGCGCCTCGTTGCTGATCCAGGGGCCGGCGGCGCCCGCCGCGGCGACCTCGACGAAGCCGGTGCCGGCCATGGCGATGAAATGCACCGCGAAGACCGCGAGGCCGAAACCGAGCGTGCCCAGGATGATGTTGCGCGCATCGCGGTTGCCGTAGGCGATCCAGAAGGCCGCGACGCTGAGCGCCATCGAGGCGGTCAGCGCCAGCGCCACCCCGCCCACCGTATAGACCGGCCGGCAAAGCTGGATGCCCGACATGCCCACGTAATGCATCACCGGGATTCCGACGCCCACGATCGCGCCCGCCAGCACGATCCGCCCCTTGGTTCGCCGGCCGAAATGCACGATCAACAGCGCGATGCCGGTGATCAGGATCGCCAGCAGCGCCGAGATCAGCGTGATCAGCGCGTCGTAGTAGAACAGCACCGGCAGCGTCAGCCCCAGCATGGCCACGAAATGCATCGACCAGATGCCGCCGCCCAGCGCGATGGCCGACATCGCCACCGCGGTCTTGCGGCGCGGCACGGGCAGTTCCGAGGCGCCGCGTGTCAGCGACAGCCCCGTGAACCCGGCCATCATCGCGATGGCCAGAGACGCGGCGACCAGCAGGTAATCGTGAGAATATTCAAGCAATCCCCGAGCCCTCCCCGACCCGAAGGCATCGTCCTCCGGCAGGGAACGTAGCAGATGCCTTGCGGGGCGGCAATTCTCGCCCGTGTTGCGTCTGCGGGCATGGCCGCGCGCGGACGTTAGGGGCCATTCCCGCCCCGCTCCGGCCGCGGCCGGGGGTAGGTGCGCTGACCCAGCGATGTCGTCGCGATCTGGGTCTTCAGGGTGTTGATGAGGTGGCGCTCGGCCCGGTTCAGGCGCTTCTTCGGATTGGTGACGAGGAAGATATCCACCGCCGGCGGGTCGTCATAGGGCGGCAGCCGCCACAGAAGCCCGTCGCGGACATCGCGTTCGACCACGTGCACCGGCAGCGCGCCGATCCCCAGCCCGCACTGGATCATGCGCCGGATCTCCTCGAGATGCGAGGAGCGGCCGACGATGCGCTGGTCGAGCTCGTATTGCCGGCGCAGCAGCGCCACCGGCCGCAGCGCGTCGTTCAGGTCGTCGGTTTCGAAGGTCACCGCGTCCTGCCCCTTCAGCGCCTCGATTTCCAGGTTTTCCTGGCCGAACAGGCCATGCGTCTGGCCGCAGTAGAAGCCGAAGAATTCGCGATAAAGCAGATCGTATTCCAGGTCGGGGAAACGCCGGTTCACCAGGCAGATGCCGAAGCTGCCGGTCTTTTCCTGCACCGCGCTGGCCACCCCGGCCGAGGAGGTCGTGCGGATACGGAAGGTGATCTTGGGGTGGGTGCGGTAGGTGTCGGTCAGCAGGTTGTCGAGCAGCGGGGTGATGACATGGCTGGCCAGCATGATCGTCACCTGGCCCGACACCTCGGAACCGGCCTGCGTGGTGACGTCGCGCAGCCGGGCGATGCCGCCGTATAGATCGACGCATTCGTTGTAGATTGCACGCCCCGCCGCCGTGAGCTGGAAATGCCCGCGCCCGCGCTCGATCAGCCGGGTGCCGAATTCGGATTCCAGCCGTTTCAGGGCGAGGCTCACCGCAGGCTGACCGCGCAGCAGCCGGTTGGCCGCCCGGGTGATGCTGCCTTCCTCGACGATGACCACGAAGGTGCGCAGCAGGTTCCAGTCCAGGTTGCTGACGAACCGGTCCGGCGCGGCAGTATCATTTGAATCAATGCGAGTCATTTCCATTATCAATTTTGGCAATTTGGACCGCCCGTGCAATGGTTTTCTCAAACAGGGAACAAACGGGGATGGCCGCGGATATGTCGGATGCGACGAACGGAATCGACAAACGTCCTTTCTATTTGCTGACGCCCTCCTTCGTGGCGATCACCGGCCTTGTGGTGATCCCCATGTCCTTCATCCTGGTCTATTCCTTCTACGAGAATATCGACCTGGCGGTGGACCGGGTGGCCTTCCAGTTCGGCAACTGGGAAGAGCTGTTCACCGACAGCTACTATCACGCGGCGATCTGGAAGACGCTGAAGATCTCGGTGCTGGTGACGGTGATGGCCGCGGTGTTGGGCTATGTCCCGGCCTATTTCATCGCCATGACGCGGTTCCGGCACAAATGGCTGCTGCTGCTGCTGCTGATCCTGCCCTTCTGGGTGAGCTTCATCATCCGCACGCTGAGCTGGATCCACATCCTGGGCAACCAGGGCGCCATCAACGGGCTGCTCATGTGGCTCGGCCTAACGGATGAGCCGATCAGCATGATGTTCAACGAGTTCTCGGTGATGGTGGGCCTGATCCACGTCTTCCTGCCCTACATGATCCTGAACATCTACGTCAGCCTCGAAGGCATCGACGAGAACCTGGAGCCGGCGGCCCGCACGCTGGGCGCGACGCCCTGGCAGGCGTTCCGCGAGGTCACGTTGCCGCTGTCGCTGCCGGGCCTCGCGGCGGGCAGCCTGCTGGTCTTCGTGCTGACCGGGGGCAGCTATGTGACGCCGCTGATCCTGGGCGGGCCCAGCGACTTCCTGTTCGGCAACCTGATCTACGACGCCGTGGTGACCGAGCTGAACTGGCCGATGGGCGCAACCCTGTCCTTCACGCTGCTGGTCCTGCTGGGCTCTGTCGTCATCATCTACAGCCGGTTCATGGGCCTGAACCAGCTGTCCAAGGCCTTTAGCTGAGGGGAGGGGGAGATGCGCGCCTGGAACCTGATCCGTTTCTACACGATCCTCGTCTACACCTTCATGTTCGCGCCGATCGCGGTGGTGCTGCTGCTGGCCTTCAATAACTCGCAGTTCGGGGGCTTCCCGATCGAGGGCTTCTCGCTGCGCTGGTTCGGCGAACTGTTCGAGAACGAGGCGATCATGCGCGCGCTGCGCACCTCGGTGGTGCTGGGGCTGATGACCGCGGTGGTCTCGACCACCATCGGCATCCTCGCTGCGCTGGCGCTGGTGCGCTACCAGTTCCGCGGCAAGGACTGGATCACCACTTTCCTGATCTCGCCCGTGCTGGTGCCCGAGACGGTGCTGGCGGTGGGGCTGCTGATCTTCCTGCGCTGGCTGCACATGCCGCGTTCCTTCGGGCTGCTGCTGCTGGGCCATTCGATCATCGCGCTGCCCTTCGTGGTGCTGGTGGTTCAGGCGCGGCTGGTGGGCATCCGCAGGGAATACGAAGAGGCCGCGCGCAGCCTGGGCGCCAGCCCGGTGCAGACCTTCTTCCAGGTCACTTTTCCGCTGCTGATGCCCGCGATCTTCGCCGGGGCGCTGTTCGCCTTCACCATCTCTTTCGACAACATCACCGCCACGATCTTCTGGCGTCCCTCGGGCATGGAAACCGTGCCCACCCAGATCTTCGGCATGCTGCGCCATTCGGTCAGCCCCGAGATCAACGCGCTGGGCTTCGTGATGATCTGTATCACCGTGGGTGTGCCGCTGCTGGCCGGGCTGGTGGCACGCCGCTTCTCCCGAAAAAAAATATGAACCGGCCGACCAACAAGGAGTGAACCTATGACCAAGATGGATAGCACCAAGCGCTACGAGAAGCTGCGAGAGGCAGTGGGGAACGGCGATGTCGACCGCCGCACCTTCTTCGGCCTGCTGGGCGCGGCCGGCGTGACCGCCGGCCTGTCGGGCGGCATCATGACCGCGATGGCCCGCCAGGCGCATGCCGCCGGCACGCAATTGCATTTCGAGGGCTGGGGCGGCGTCGTGTCCGAGGCCCTGCGCCAATACGCCTTCGACCCCTACGAGGCCGCCACCGGCAACAAGGTGGTCGACGCAACCTTCGGCGGCGAGAACGAGGTGCTGACCAAGATCAAGGCGGCCGGCTCCACCGACGGCCACAACATCCTGCATAGCTCGGGCGTGAACTGGTACAAGCGCTGGGTCGACAACGGCTATGGCGTGGCGCTGAACGAGGACAACATCCCCAACCTCAAGAACGTGATGACCGCGATCATCGAGCCGTTCCGCGCCATCACCCCCGGCAGCCTCTCGGCCGTGCCCTACGACTACGGCACCACCGGGATCGCCTATAACACCAAGCATGTCTCCGAGGAGGAGGCCAGGGAACTGGGCGCGAACCTGCTGCTGAAGTCCGACCTCAAGGGCAAGGTCGGCGGCTGGGGCGGCGACTGGGCCAACCGGGCCTGGTACGGCGCGCTGCAGTCGGGGCAGGACCCGAACAAGATCGAGGATTGGGACGCTGTCTGGGACAAGGTGCGCGAGCACCGCGAACTGGTGCTGAAATACTGGTCCTCGGGCGCCGAGTTGATGGACCTGCTGGCCAAGGAAGAGATCTACGTGACCGAGGCCTGGTCGGGCCGCGTCGCCGCGCTGCAGGAACAGGGCCACCCGATCGGCTATATCGACCCGCCGAACGGCCTGGCGTGGATGGAGTCGATGTTCGTGCTCAAGGGCTCGCCGATGGAAGAGGCCGAGGCGCTGCTGAACTTCATGCTGGCCCCCGAGACCGCGATCGCCGTGGCCGACGGGCAGAACTACCCGTCCTCGCTCGACCCGACCAAGGTCGAGATGCCGGACTCGGTCAAATCGCTGCCCGCCTTCGACCCGACCGGCAAGCTGGAGGGGCTCGTGTTCCGCGATCCGATCATGTGGAACGCGGCCGAGAAGAAGCAGGGCAAGATGTGGAACCGCGTCCAGAAGGGCGGCTGATCCGCGCACAACGCGGCCGGGGCGCGCGAAGTGCCCCGGCCATTTCTTTCTTCCCAACCAAACAGGACCCAACGCCATGGCGCGCGTCGAGTTGAAGAACATCAAGAAGTCCTACGGGCTGGTGAAAGCGGTGAAAGAGGCGGACGTGACCTTCGAAGAGGGGTCGTTCACCACCCTGCTGGGGCCGTCCGGCTGCGGCAAGACCACCATCCTGCGGATGATCTCGGGGCTGGAGACACCGACCTCCGGCGACATCCTCATCGGCGGGAACCGGGTCAACGACACCCCGATCCACAAGCGCAACCTGGGGCTGGTGTTCCAGAACTACGCGCTGTTCCCGCACCGCACGATCGGCGAAAACATCGCCTTCGGGCTGAAATACCGCAACGTGTCCAAGGCCGACGCGGCGCAGAAGGTCCGCGAGGCGCTGGACATCGTGCGCCTGCCCGGGGTCGAGGACCGCTACCCCTCGCAGCTGTCGGGCGGTCAGCAACAGCGCATCGCCATGGCCCGTGCCATCGTGATCGAACCCGACGTGCTGCTGCTGGACGAACCGCTCTCGGCGCTGGACGCCAACCTGCGCGAGGATATGCGGGTGGAACTGAAATCCATTCAGCACCGCATCGGCGTGACCTCGATCTTCGTTACCCACGACCAGTCCGAGGCGCTGGCCATGTCCGACAAGATCATCGTGATGAGCGCCGGCCGTGTGGAACAGATCGGCGCCCCCGAGGAGGTTTACAACAACCCCGCCAGCGAATTCGTCGCCAATTTCCTGGGCGCCTCCAACCTGGTGGATGTCGACGTGACCGGGCGCGAGAACGGCGCGGTGCTGCTCGACGTGCCGCATTTCGGCAAGACGCCGGTGCCCGCCGAGCGCGCCACCAACCTGGGCGACGCCCGCCATGGAAAGCTGGTGATGCGGGCGGAGAAGCTGCACCTGTCCGACGGGCCCGCGCCCGAGGGCGCGGTCTGCGCCAAGGGCGTGGTCGAGGCCGTCGACTACCAGGGCCAGCTCGCCCGCTATTTCCTGCGCATCGGCGACACGCAGTTCCAGGCCATGAACATGATTGACGGGCATCCCTTCGCCGTGGGCGCCGAGGTCTCCGTCGTCCTCAACCCCGCTGATTGCAGCGTTCTCGCATCGGAGCAGAAATGACCAGCCGGCTCTTCTATCAAAGCCGCCTGTCCCGGCCGGAACTGGACCGGGCCGAGGGGATCTACCTCTGGGACAAGACGGGCAAGCGTTACCTCGACGGCTCTTCGGGGGCCATGGTGTCGAATATCGGACATTCCAACCCCGCGGTGCTGGAGGCTATGCGCGCGCAGATGGAGAAATCCACCTTCGGCTACCGCCTGCATTTCCAGACCGAGGCCTCCGAGGCGCTGGCGGCCAGGACCGCCGCGCTCTGCCCCGAGGGGCTGGACCGGGTGTTCTTCGTCTCCGGCGGGTCCGAGGCGGTGGAAAGCACGCTGAAGCTCGCCCGCCAATACGCGCTCAGCCGGGGCGAGGCGCAGCGCTACAAGGTGATCTCGCGCATGCCCTCCTACCACGGCTCGACGCTGGGGGCGCTGGCGGTCACCGGCTATGCGCCGCTCAGCGCGCCCTTCGACCCGATGATGGCCCGCATGCCCAAGATCCCCGCGCCGCGCGCCTATCTCGACGGGCTCGACCCCGAGGACCCGGCCACCAGCCTGCATTACGCCAACATGCTGGAGCAGAAGATCCTCGACGAGGGCCCGGAAACGGTGCTGGCCTTCATCGTGGAGCCGGTCGGCGGCGCCTCGACCGGGGCGCTGGTGCCGCCCGCGGGCTACATGCGGCGCATCCGCGAGATCTGCGATGCCTACGGCGTGCTGCTGATCCATGACGAGGTGATGTCGGGCGGCGGGCGCACAGGGCGGTTCTGGGGGGCGGAGCATTGGGACGTGGTGCCGGACCTGATCTCGATCTCCAAGGGCTTCGGCGGCGGCTACGTGCCGCTGGGCGCAATGATCGCGCGCGGCGATATCGTCGAGGCGGTGCTGGACGCGGGTGGCTTCGCGCACGGCCACACATATGCGGGCAACCCGCTGGCCTGCGCGGCGGGCGCGGCCGTGATCGACGAGATCGAGGGCCAGGGCATGGTCGCCAACGCCGCCCGCATGGGCGAACTGCTGAAGACGCGCCTTTCGGCGCTGATGAACCGCTACCCCTTCATCGGCGACGTGCGCGGCAAGGGCCTGCTGCTGGCCTTCGAACTGGTTTCCGACCGGATGACGATGGAGCCGCTGCCGAAATCCCTCAACGCTTTCAACCGCTTGGTGGATATCGCCTATGACAAGGGGCTGATCATCTATTCCCGCCGAACGCGGGGCGGGTTGTCGGGCGACCATTTCCTGGTGTGTCCGCCGATGATCGTGACCGAGGACGGCATCGACGAGATCATGGACAAGCTCACGGCCGCGCTGGACGATTTCGCGGGCGAGGCCGGGCTCGACCGGGACAGCGCGGCATGACGGCGCGCGCGGTCATACGCGAGGCCGTGCCGGAGGATGCCGAGGTCATGGCCCGGATGCTGCACCGCCTGGCCGAGACGCTGGGCGACGCGGCGGTTTTCGCCTCGGATGCCGAAACGCTCCGCACCCACGGTTTCGGCCCCGACGCCCGTTTCCGCGCGCTGATCGCCGAGGCGGCGGGCGCGCCGGTGGGGCTAGTGCTGTATTTCCCGCATTTCTCGACCACGCGGGGGATGCCCGGGGCCTATGTGCTGGACCTCTGGGTCGATCCAGACATCCGCGGCGGCGGGCTGGGCAAGCGGCTGCTGGCCCGCGTAGCCGAGCGCGCGGCGCGGGACTGGGGCGCGGGCTATATCCTGCTGACCGTGCACCGCGACAACCCGCGGGCGGCGAGTTTCTATGACCGGCTCGGGTTCGCCGAGCAGGTGAACGACGCGCCGATGGTGCTGAAGGGGCCGGCCTTTTCCGCGCTGGCGCGGAAGTTGGGGGCGGCCGCATGAGCCTTGCGGACAAGACCACCGGACTGGAAGAGGCCGTCGCCCGCATCCCCGACGGGGCGACGGTCATGCTGGGCGGCTTCGGCGTGCCCGGCACGCCCTTCGCCATGATCCGCGAGCTGGTCCGGCAGGGCCAGAAGGACCTGACCATCATCAAGAACGACGCCAATGAAACCGGCATGGGCGTCGATCACCTGCTGGCCAACGGCCAGGTGACGCGGCTGATCACCACCCATATCGGGCTCAACCCCCGCGCCATCGCGATGATGAACGCGGGCGAACTGGCGGTCGAGTTCTGCGCGCAGGGCATCCTGGCCGAGCGGGTGCGCGCCGGCGGTGCGGGCCTGAAGGCCGTCGTCACCGATATCGCGATGGAGACCGAGCTGGGCAACGGCAAGCTGCGGATCGAGGTGAACGGCGCGCCGGCGATGATCGAGACGGCGCTCAGGGCCGACGTGGCGCTGCTTCATGCCGACCGGGCGGATGTTTTCGGCAACCTCGCCTACGCCGCCACCGCCCGCAACTTCAACCCGCTGATGGCCATGGCCGCCGACCGCGTGATCGCCGAGGCCGAGCGCGTGCTGCCGCTGGGCGGGCTGGCGCCCGACGAGGTGCACACGCCCGGCCCCTTCGTCGACCATGTCGTGCGCCTGGCCGAGCTGACCGAGGAATACGCCGTTGCCAGACGCTAAGAGCAGAATGGTCGCCCGCGCCGCGCGCGAGATCGCGCCGGGCATGGTGGTCAATCTCGGGATCGGCCTGCCGACCCGGGTCGTCGATCACCTGCCCGAGCGGTTCCCGGTCTGCCTGCACACCGAGAACGGGCTGGCGGGCATTGGCCCCACGCTGCCCCCCGACCGCGCCGACCGCAACCTGATCGACGCCGGCGGGGCCTATGTCTCGACCGTGCCGGGCAGCGCGTTTTTCGACAGCGCGGTGTCCTTCGCGCTGGTGCGCAGCGGGCGGCTGGACCTGACCATGCTGGGGGCCTTCGAGGTATCGCAATCGGGCGATCTGGCCAACTGGAAGATCCCGGGCAAGTTCTCGCCCGGCGCGGGCGGCGGGATCGAGCTGGCGCAGAAGGCGCGCCGGGTGGTGGTGATGACCACGCATCTCGACCGGGCGGGGCGGCCGAAGCTCTTGGCCGAATGCTCCCTGCCGATGACGGCGCGCGCCTGCGTCGACCGCATCTTCACCGACATGGCGGTGGTGGACGTAACGCCCGATGGCTTCGCCCTGCGCGAGATCGCCGAAGGCCTGACCGTGGACGAGGTGCAGGCCGCCACCGGCGCGCCGCTGCGCCTGCCGGCGGGCGGAATTCCCACTTTCTGAGGACACCATGGACGCAACGCTCAAGACCCGGATCATGTCCGCCGTCGACACGCTGTTCGAAGAGCAGACGGAGTTTCTTGCCGAACTGACCAGCCAGCCCTCGACCCGCGGCAACGAACAGGGCGCGCAGGACCTCATGGCGCGGGCCCTGCAGGTGCGGGGCTATGACGTCGACCGCTGGCAGATCGACGTGGCGGATATCGCGCATCTGCCGGGCTTCTCGCCGGTGATCGGAAATTACGACGAGGCGGTGAACGTGGTGGGCACGCATCGCTCGGCCACCGGCAAGGGGCGCTCGCTGATCCTCAACGGTCATATCGACGTGGTGCCCGAGGGCCCGGCCGAGATGTGGGACACGCCGCCCTACGCGCCGCGCGTCGACGACGGCTGGATGTATGGGCGCGGGGCGGGGGACATGAAGGCCGGTCTCGCCTCGAACCTCTACGCGCTGGACGCGCTGCGCGCCTGCGGCTTTGCGCCTGCGGCCGACGTGTTCGTCCAGTCGGTGGTCGAGGAGGAATGCACCGGCAACGGCGCGCTGGCCTGCCTGCAGCGCGGCTACCGGGCCGAGGCCGCGCTGATCCCCGAACCCTTTGCCGAAAGCCTGGTCACCGCGCAGGTGGGCGTGCTCTGGTTCCAGGTGCACCTGAAGGGGCTGCCGACCCATGTGGCCTATGCCGGGTCCGGTTCGAACGCGATCGAGGCGGCGATTCCCCTCATCGCCGCGCTGCACGAGATGGAGGCGCGCTGGAACCTGCCCGAGGCCCGCCATCCGGAATTCGACCATGTCCACCACCCGCTGAACCTGAACGTGGGCAAGATCGAGGGTGGCGACTGGACCAGCTCGGTGCCCGCCTGGTGTGTCTTCGACGTGCGGATGGGCCTCTATCCCGGTCAGGACATGGCAGAGGCCAAGCGCGAGATCGAGGCAGTGCTGATGGAGGCCGCGCAGGCAAGCGACTTCCTGCGCAACAACCGGCCCGAGGTCGTCTACCACGGCTTCCAGGCCGAGGGCTATGCGCTGGCCGATGACGACAGCCCGGGGGCCGCGCAGGCGATCGGCGCGTTGGAGGGCGCGCATGCCACGGTCAATGGCGGGACGCTCGACCGGCTCGCCGTCACCGCCACCACGGATGCGCGCTTCTTCGGCCTCTATGCCGATACGCCCGCGCTGGTCTACGGCCCGCGCGCCGAGGCGATCCACGGCTTCAACGAACGGGTGGAACTGGAAAGCGTGCGCCGGGTGACGCAGGCCACGGCGCTGTTCATCGCGGACTGGTGCGGGCTGGAACCGCTGTGAGGAAAGGACAGGGAATGCGCGAAGCCGTCATCGTCTCCACCGCCCGGACGCCCATCGGCAAGGCCTATCGCGGGGCGTTCAACAACCTCGAGGGGCCCAGCCTGGCCGCCCACGCCATCCGCGCCGCCGTGGCGCGCGCGGGGCTGGTGGGCGGCGAGGTCGAGGATGTCACGCTGGGCTCGGCGCTGACGCAGGGCACGACCGGCGTGAACGTCGCCCGCCACGCGGCGCTGGCCGCCGGGCTGCCCGACAGCGTGGCGGGGGCGACCGTGGACCGGCAATGCGCCTCGGGGCTCAACGCCATCTCCATCGCCGCGCAGCAGGTGGTGCAGGAGGGTGTGCAGATCGCGCTGGCCGGCGGGTTGGAAAGCATCTCGCTGGTTCAGAACGCGCATTGGAACGGCCACCGCTACCGCGACCCCTCGGTGGCCGATAACTATTATATGTCGATGATCGAAACCGCCGAGGTGGTGGCCGAGCGCTACGGCGTGCCGCGCGCCACTCAGGACGCCTATGCCCTGCAAAGCCAGCAGCGCACCGCGCAGGCGCAGGCGGCCGGGCGTTTCGATGACGAGATCGTGCCGGTGGAGGCGGTGAAGCTGATCGCCGACAAGGAAAGCGGCGAGACGCATGAGGCGCCGGTGCGCCTCGAACGCGATGAATGCAACCGCCCCGGCACCACGCCCGAGGGGCTGGCCGGGCTGAAGCCCGTGCTGGGGCCGGGCAAATGCATTACGGCGGGCAATGCCAGCCAGCTCTCGGACGGGGCCTCGGCCTGCGTGGTGATGGAGGCGGGTGAAGCCGCCCGGCGCGGCCTGACACCGCTGGGCGCCTTTCGTGGCATGGCCGTGGCGGGCTGCGCGCCCGACGAGATGGGCATCGGCCCGGTGATCGCCATTCCCCGGCTGCTCGACCGGCACGGGCTGGGGATCGGTGACATCGGGCTGTGGGAAATCAACGAGGCCTTCGCCTCGCAGCTGATCTATTGCCGCGACCGGCTCGGCATCCCGGACGCGCGGCTGAACGTGAACGGCGGCGCGATCTCCATCGGCCACCCCTACGGCATGTCCGGGGCACGCATGGCCGGCCACGCCCTGATCGAGGGCCGCCGCCGCGGCGTGCGCTACGCGGTGGTCAGCATGTGCGTCGGCGGCGGGCAGGGCGCGGCGGGGCTGTTCGAGATCGGCTGAGGCCCGCGGCCTAGCGCGCGAAGGTCTCGCGCCAGCGGCGGATGAAGCCCGCGCGCTTCTGCCCGTCCAGCGCGACCAGCAGCGAGGGCGTCAGGGCGATCAGCCGCGCGGCGCTGTCGAGATCGACCGGCGCCTCCGCCGCTTCGCCGTCGTCGGGATGGGTCCGCGTCAGGTGGCTGCGGCCCATCGCCAGCTGGCCCTCGGTCGACAGCACGAAATCCAGGAAGCGGGCCGCCGCCGCGTTCGCCTCGGCGCCGGGAAACAGCGCGGCGCGCGACAGTACCAGCGTGTAATCCGCCGGGTGCACGATGCCCAGGTCCGGGTTCCCCGCGGCCTGCGTCTGCGCGTAGGAGCCCAGCACGTTATAGGCCATGTAATAGCGCCCCTCGGCCACGCCCGAGATGATCTCGGCCGAGCAGCAGGTGGCCACCGCGCCGGAGCGGCCGAAGGCCTCCATCAGCGCGCCGAAGGTCGAGGCCTCCTGCGAATCCACGAAGGCGAAGAGGAAGCCCAGGCCGGATTCCTCGATGTCATATGTCGCCACCCGCCCGGCATAGCGCGAGGCGCTGGGGCGAAGCAGGTCGAGCAGGTCGAACCGCGTGCGGGGCACCTCGGCCTCGGGCACGAGGCGGCGGTTGTAGACCATGACGGCGGGTTCGCGCGAAATGCCCCAGACCTCGTCGCGCCAGCGCAGTTCGGGCGGCAGCAGAGCGGTCTGGGGCGAGCGGTAGGGGGCGGCGCAGCCGTCATTGACCAGCCGCACCATCTGATGAACGCCCGAGCTGATCACGATATCGGCCCGCGGGGCGCCCGCGGCGCATTCGCGCATGGACAGGGCGAAGAGGTCGTTCGACCCCCATTGCTCGTATTCGATGGCAAGGCCGGGCCGGGTGGCGAGGAAGGCCTCCACCGTGGGGGCGAAAATGGCGATGTCGGTGGTGGTGCGCAGCCGCAGCCGCGACTGGGCGTCGGCGGGGCCAAAAGAACGAACGGCCTCCTGCGCAAAACCGGGCAGGGCCATGTGGGCCAGCAGGGCCAATGCCCAGAACAGGGGGCGGAGCCCCGTCATGCCGTGCCCCCCTCTGCCGGCAGCGCCAGCGTGGCGCGGAAGCCGTCGGCGCGGGTCTCCAGCACCAGCGTTCCGCCGAAAGCGTCAGCCACGGCCTGCGCGATGGACAGGCCCAGGCCCGAACTGTCCCCGCGCGAGGCGGCGCTGCGGGTGAAGCGTTCGCCCAGCCGCGCGCGCAGCTCCTCGGACGGGCCGGGGCCGGCATCCTGCACCCAGAGTTGCGCGGTGCCGCCCTCCAATCCCGCGCCGACCGTGACGGGCGGCTGGCCGTGATGCACGGCGTTGCCCAGCAGGTTCTTCGCGGCCTCGGCCAGCGACAGCCCGTCGGCGCGCACCGTCACCGGCTGCTCGCCGATGTCGAGGCGAATTTCCACCCCCGGCGCGATCAGGCTGTGATCGCCGGAATCGGCCAAATCGAGCACGACGTCGCGCAGGTCCACCACTTCGCGCCGGGCGGAATCGATGCGGTGGATCACCAGCGCGCGGCTGAGGATCTGGTCCAGCAGGCGGCCCAGGCTGACCGTGCGGCGGTGGATGCGCGCGACCAGCATGTCGCGGCGTTCGCCGTCGGGCTCGCGCGCCGCCAGGTCGGCCTGCGCGCGCAGCGCGGCGACCGGGGTGCGCAACTGGTGCGCGGTGTCCGAGATCAGGTGGCGCATCGTCTCGACCTGGCTGTCCAGCCGCCGCATGAATCCGTTGACGGCCTGCACCATCACCGCCGCCTCGCGCGGAACGCTGGCATCCATCGGGGTCAGGTCCTGCGGGTCGCGCGCGGCGAAGGCGTCGGCGACCCGGTCCAGCGGTTTCAGCGCCGAGCGCACCACCACCACCGCCAGCCCCAGCATCGCCAGCCCCGCCGTGGCCAGCACGATCAGCGCATTGCGCGTGATGTTGAGCGCCAGCTCGTTGCGGGCGCGCAGGGTCTGGCCCACCACCACCTGCACGCTGCCCGACAAGGAGCGCTCGGCAAAACGGCGGGTCACCCGGATATAGCGCGCGGGCGCCCCCTTGAACGCGGCGTCGAAGAACACGGCATCCCCGCTCAGCCGCGCGGGCACGGCGGGCAGGTCCTCGTAGCCGGTCAGCACGGCGCCGTCGGTGCCGATCACCTGGTAGGCGATGCGGTCGTCCGGGGCCAGCGCCAGCAGTTCGAAGGCCGAGACCGGCAGGTCCACCACCGGCGCGCCGTCGACGATGGAGACCGAGGCCGCGATGTCGTTGGCCGCCCCCACAAGCAGCCGGTCGAAGGCGTCCCTCGCCGCCTGCCGGCCATAGGCGAAGGCGGCGATGGAGACCACGATCCCGCCCGCCAGCATCAGCGCGCCCACTGCCAGCGCCACGCGGGCGGTCAGAGACATGGTGGGTCGGGCGGCCGCGCTAGTCATCGCAGTCCAGCCGGTAGCCCAGCCCGCGCTGGGTGAGGATGCGCACGCCGCTGCCCGCCAGCTTCTTGCGCAGGCGCGCGACGTAAAGCTCGATCGCGTTCACCCCCACCACCGCATCGTCGAAGGAATAGAGCCCCTCCAGCAGCCGCTCCTTGCTCAGCACCTGCCCCTGGTGGCGGATGAACAGGCCCAGCAGGGCGAACTCGCGCCGGGTGAAATCGATCCGCTTGCCGGCGATTCTTGCCACCTTGGCGGCGGCGTTGAAGGTCAGCGCGCCCAGGGTCACGTCGCCGCCCTTCTGCGACTGCTCGCGCCGGCACATGGCGTGCAGCCGGGCCTCCAGCTCGCGCTGGTCGAAGGGTTTCACCAGGTAGTCGTCGGCGCCGAGGTCGAAAGCCGAGATCTTGTCGTCGACCGAGAACTGCGCGGTCAGCATCAGCACCGGAGTGCTCAGCCCCTTTTTGCGCATCTCGCGCAGCAGGTCGGTGCCCAGGCCGTCGGGCAGGTTGATGTCGAGCACCACCACGTCATAGCGCTGCACGCTCAGGAAATCCCGGGCCTCCTCGACGCCCGGGGCGAGGTCGCAGGCGATCCCGCCCTGCGCCAGCCCGGCGCGGACGGCCTCCGCCAGATCCCTGGCATCCTCTACGAGCAGAACACGCAATGGCTGGCCTCCCCTCCAGGGCCGCCAGCTTGTGACAGGTTGGTGACAGGTTCAAGCCGTATAACCCGACCGTCGCCGATCGGGAGGACCCCGCGACGGGGCATCGACGGCTGAACGACGCGGAGCCCTGCTCCGGCTGTCATCCAGAGGAGGAAAATCATGATGTTCAAAACCGCACGTTACGCGCTGGCCGCCGCCATCGTCGGCCTCAGCGCCACGATGGGCCAGGCCCAGGGCTTCACGCCCGAGAATCCCGAATGCATCGCGCCCGCCAACCCCGGCGGGGGCTGGGATTTCACCTGCCGCCAAGTGGGCAAGTCGCTGCAGGACCTCGGGCTGCTCGACAAGACCATGCAGGTGGTGAACCTCGCCGGCGGCGGCGGCGGCGTGGCCTATGCCGAGGTGGTGAACAAGCGCGGCGACGACAACGACCTGATCGTCGCGGCCTCGTCGGCCACCGCGACCCGCCTGGCGCAGGGCGCCTACCCGGGCAACACCATGGACCAGGTGCGCTGGCTGGCCTCGATCGGCGCCGATTACGGCGTGATCGCCGTGGCCGCCGACAGCGAGGTGCAGACGCTGCCCGAACTGCTGGACATGATCAAGGCGGACCCGACCACGGTGTCGATCGCCGGCGGCTCGGCCGTGGGTGGCTGGGATCACCTGAAGGTGCTGATCGCGGCCAATGCCTACGGCATCGAGGATGTGCGCAAGGTCAAGTATATCGCCTTCGACGGCGGCGGCGAGGCGGTGACGCAGCTGTTGGCGGGCTCGGTGCAGGCCTTTACCGGTGATATTTCCGAGGCCAAGGGCTTCGTCGATTCCGGCGATATCCGCGTGGTCGCGGTGCTGGCGCCCGAGCGCCTGCCCGGCGAATTCGCCGATTTCCCCACCGCCAAGGAGCAGGGAATCGACGCCATCGGCGCCAACTGGCGCGGCTTCTACGCCCCCGGCGGCATGTCCGACGAGGCCTATGACGCCTGGGTCGCCAAGATCGCCGAGCTTTACGCCTCGGACGCGTGGAAAGAGGTCATGGCCGCCAATGGCCTGGCGCCGCTGAACCTGCAAGGCGAGGCCTTTGAGAGCTTCGTGGCCGACTCGGTCGCCCAGATCCAGTCGATCTCGCGCGAGATCGGGATCATCAAGTAATCG
>JBNGCX010000034.1:0-43680 GCA_049974865.1 Paracoccaceae bacterium | reverse complement strand
TCCAGCGCCGTGCCGATGGCATCGCGGAAGCCATGGCCTTCGGCTTCCTGCTGGCCGAACTTGTTCAGGATGAATATGTCGGGGGCCGCGGCAAGCCTTGTCTCGACCTCGAACACGGCGCGTTCCAGTGCTTCGGGGTCCAAGCGGCAGCCGCGGGACCCGGTGCCCAAGTCCTGGGTGATCGCGATTTCGGGCCCGTCGGGCAGCACCTGCAGGTCCATGTCGCACGCATGCCGGCCCACCCGCCCATTCGCCGAGCGGACGACCCCGGCCGGGACCCGACCGAGGTCGAGCAGCCATTGTGCCGTTTCGGTGAGGAGCCGGTCGGTTTCGCCGCTGGCGGGGGAAGAGATCGCTGCAATGCGCAAGGTCATGTCTCCGGTTTTGACAGGCGAGAAGAAGGTCGAACCTGGACGACTCGGAAAGCCGCTTCCGGAGGAATCTAGGACTCGTGGCGCGCTTTAAAATTGATTTAAGTCAATTAAGGCTTGAAGTAGCGAAACGCCCGAAAGCGAGTCGTTGGCTGGCATAATGGAAATAACCTGTTCCAACGGTTATCGCTTGAATCTATTCTCTCGCATAAGTTAGTGAGTAAACACTCACCACATGGGATTCATCTCAGATGCGAAAGACAGCCGAGGCCCGGCGCGCCGATATCACCGAAGCCGCGCTCGTTCTGCTGGCAACGGCAGCGCCCGAGCAACTCACAACGACGCGCATTGCCCGGAAGGTCGGGATCAGCCAGGCTGCCCTGTTTCGGCATTTCCCGACCAAGGATCACGTCTGGCGCGCCGTCGTCGAGGAGATCGAGGCGCGCGCCGAGAGGGCGTGGGCCAAGGCCGCGGAGATCGGAGGTTCCCCGGCCCAGCGCCTGCGCATCCTGCTGCTGACGCAGCTTGGGCTGATCGAGCAGACGCCGGCCATGCCCGCGCTTGTCTTTTCGCCGGGGCGTCACGTTTCCGAGGATGCGGTGCGACCGGTCATCCTGCGCGTCATGGCGGGGTTGCAGAGCCGCATCGTGGCGCTGGTCGAGGAGGGGGCCGCCGGGGGTGCGGCCGCGTCGGGACTCCAGCCCGCCGATATCGCCCTGCTGCTGATGGGGACCCTGCAGGGGCTGGTGCTGCGATGGTCGCTGTCGGGCCGCGGCTTCGATCTGGTCTCCGAGGGCGACCGCCTCATCCAGATCCAGATCGGGCTGCTCGCGCCCTGTCGAACACCGGAGGAAACATGAAAGCCCTGCGCCTGTTCCGCCTGTTGCCGCCCATCGCCGTGGGCGTGGGTATCGCCGTTTTCCTGATCTCCCGCGCCCAGCCGCCCGAACGGCTGGAACGGCCAGAGCTGCATGCCGTGGTCAGCACGCTGCGGGTCGCGCCGGAAAAGATCGCGCCGATGGCGCGGGGCTATGGAACCGTCACCCCCGCGCGCAACTGGGCGGCGGTGGCCGAGGTCTCGGGCGCCATCACCTGGCGCCACCCGGACCTGGAAACCGGAAAACTGATACGCGCCGGGACGGTTGTGCTGCGTGTTGACGCCTCAAGCTACGAAATCGCCCTGGCTCAGGCGGAGGCCGACCTCAAGGCGCTGCAGGCCGAACGCGCTCAACTGGATGTGGAAAACGGCAATACCGCCCGGCTGCTGGAGATCGAAACGACGCGGCTGGATCTGGCCGAGGCCGATCTTTCCCGCACCAAGGCCCTGGTGGAGCAGGGCAACGCCCCGCAAAGCCTTGCCGACGAGCGCGAACGGGCGGCGCTGCAAATTCGGCGGGGGACGCAGGAACTGGCGAACGCGCTGGCGCTGATCCCCAGCCGCCGGGCCCGGGTCGCCGCCCAGATCTCCCGCGCCGAAAGTCAACTCGCCCGGGCCCGGCGGGATCTGGAGAGGACCCGGATCGCCGCACCCTTCGACATCCGCGTCGGAACCGTGGACGTCGAGGCCCACCAGTTCGTCGCCGCCGGCCAAAAGCTGATGAGCGGAGACGGTGTGGACGCGGCCGAAGTCACGGCACAGATTCCCCTCGACGCGTTTCCGAGGCTGGTCGGGGCCGTGCAGCAGGGGAGCGGCACCGCCGCCCTGGAAGGCGAGGCGACGCTGGCGCGTATCGCGGCCCGGCTGACCCTGGTTTCGGACCGGTCGCAAAGCTGGGAGGCCCGCGTTGTGCGGGTCGGCAACGCGCTGGATCCGCAGGCTCGTTCGGTGCCGGTCACGGTTTCGGTCGCGGATCCCTATGCCGGAATGAACCCGCCCGAGCGGCTTCCCCTCGTGCCCAACATGTATGTCGAGCTGACCCTGACCGGGCCGGCCGGCGCGCGGCGTATCCGGCTGCCGGATCACGCCATGCACGAAGGTGGGATCGTCTATCTGCGCGATGCAGAGGGCCGTCTGGAACTGCGGCCGGTGGAGGTGGCCTTTCGCCAGGACGGCTATGCGGTGATCGACGCCGGGCTGTCGCCGGGCGAGGAGGTCGTGCTGGATGACCTGACCCCGGCCATCCCGGGCATGCGCCTGGTCGCGGCGGAGCCGCTGCAATGATCCGCTGGTTCGCAACGCATCCGACGGCGGCGAACCTGCTGCTCGTGCTGCTGCTGGCCTTTGGCGTGGTGTCCGCGCCCACGCTCAAGCGCGAGACCTTCCCCGATTTCCGCCCGGTCGAGGCCGAGATTTCCGTCACCTACCGCGGGGCCGCGGCCGAGGAGGTGGAGGACGCGATCTGCCGTCGCCTCTGGGACGCGCTGGAGCCCGTCGAGGGGCTGGAGGAGTTGACCTGCACGGCACAGGAAAACAGCGCCCGCGCCGTCGCCACCCTGGCGCCGGGGGGCGATTCCGAGCAGTTCGTCAATGACATCCGGACCGAAGTGAATGCGGTCGACGACTTTCCGGCCGGCGCCGATCCCGCGGTGGTCCGGATGTTGCACCGGACCGATGTCGTGACCTCGGTCGCGGTGGCGGGCGACCTGCCTCCCGTGCATCTGGAGCGCTACGCCATCGGCCTGCAGGACCGGCTGTCGGCGCTGCCGGGGGTGGCCAAGGTGGTCCTTTCGGGGTTCGGCGAGCGGCAGTTCCGCATCGCCGTGTCGCGCGCGGTCCTGGCGCAGCATGGGTTGACGGCCGATCGCCTGGCGGCGCTGATCGGGGCGACCAGCCTGGACCGGCCCGCGGGGCGCCTGGAAACACCGGGCCGGGATATCCGGCTGCGTCTGACGGAAGAGCGGCGGACGGCTTCGGAACTGGCGGCGATCACGCTCTTGACCGGCCCAAACGGCACCACGCTGACCCTTGGCCAGATTGCCGACATCTCCGAGGCCTACACCCCCGAAGAGGAGCGCGCCTATCTCGACGGCACGCGCGCGGTGTTTCTCGAAGTGCACAAATCACTGGACGAAGACGCGCTGGAGGTTCTGGACAGCGTCGCCGCACTGGTGAAGGAGGAAGCGGCCGTGCTGCCCGCCTCGCTGCGGCTGGAACTCGTCCAGGACGTCAGCAGCATCGTGCGGGACCGGCTGGCGATGCTGGTCAAGAACGGCCTGATGGGGCTGGCGCTGGTGATCGCGGCGATGAGCCTGTTCTTCCGCCCCGGTTTCGCGATCTGGGCCGCGATGGGCCTGCCGGTCGCCTTTCTGGGCGCTTTCGTCGCCATGGCGGCCCTGGGGCTGTCGCTGAACATGATCACGCTGGTCGCGCTGCTGATGGCGATCGGCATCGTGATGGACGACTCCATCGTCATTTCCGACAGCATCGCCACCCGGGCGGCCGAGGGCCTGCCGCGCGTGAAGGCCGCGGTCGAGGGCACGCGCGCGGTGTTGCCCGGCGTGCTGTCCTCCTTCGCCACGACGGTGGCGGTCTTTGGGCCGCTGTCCTTCCTGTCGGGCGAATTGGGCGCGGTGCTGGAGGTTCTTCCGGTGGTGCTGATCGCGGCGCTGGCCGCCAGCCTGATGGAGGCGTTCTGGGTGCTGCCGCATCACCTTGTCCACGGGTTGAAATCGGCCGAGCGCGCGCCGGCATCCTGGCGGGTCCGCTTTGACCGGGGGTTCGACGCGATGCGCGACAAGGGGGCAGGGCGATTGGCTGATTTCGCGGTGAAGCGGCGCTACCTGGTCGCGGGGCTGGCCGTCGGCGCGCTGATCGTGACCGTTGCGCTGCTGCGCGGCGGCTACGTCCAGCGCGAGGCCATCCCGGCGATCGACGGCGACGTGCTGCAGGCGCGCATCCTGATGCCGCAGGGCACGCCGCTGACGCGGACGGCGACGGTGGCGGATCACGTGACCGCGGCGCTGGGGCGGGTGAACGCGGCGTTCAGCCCGGCCCAGCCCGGCGGCGCGGACCTCGTGCAGTCGGTCCAGGTTCGCTTCAACCGGAACCTCACCGCGGGCGAGCGGGGCCCGCATGTGGCCACGATCAGCGCCGACCTGCTGGAGGCCGAGACGCGCACGGCCACGCTGGACGAGGTCACGAACCGTTGGAACGACGAAATCGGGGCATTGCCCGGCGTGACCTCGATCATCCTCGCCGAGCCGGGGATCGGCCCGCAGGGCATCGCGGTGGAGATCCGCCTGTTTGCCGAGGACCTGGGGCGCCTGGAGGCCGCGGGGCAGGAGTTGCTGCAGGAGATGACCACCTACGCGGGCGTCTTCAACGCCACCCATGACCTGCGGCCGGGCAAGCCCGAGCTGCGCCTGACCCTGACCGAGGAGGCCGCCGCGCTGGGGCTCACCTCGGCCGATCTCGCGGCCCAGCTGGGCAGCGCGTTTCTGGGCACCGTGGTGACCGATATCCAGGTCGGCAACATCGCCCATGAGATCGAGTTGGAGCAGGCCCGATCCGATCGCGACGCCCGTGACGACCTTGTCGATTTCACCATCACGCTTCCGACCGGTTCGCCCGTGCCCCTGTCCACCGTCGCCCGGATGGAGCCCGCGCGGGGCTGGGCGAGCATCGCCCATGTCGATGGCGCCCGCATGCTCACCGTGCAGGCGGATGTGGACACCCGCATCGCCAATGCCGATGCCATCGTCGGCCAGCTGAAGGCGGGGTTCCTGCCCGATCTGACGGCCCGGACCCCCGGGCTGCGCTACGAGATCGGAGGGCAGAGCGCCAACTCGGCCGAGACCGTGGCCTCGATCCTGCGGGGCTTTCTGATCGGGCTCGTCGGTATCTACGTGGTGCTTTCCTTCCAGTTCCGCAGCTATTCCGAGCCGGTCATCGTGATGATGACCATTCCGCTGGCCTTTATCGGCGTGGTCTGGGGGCATCTGGCTATGGGATACAATATCTCCATGCCGTCGCTGGTCGGGGCGGCCTCACTGGCCGGGATCGTGGTCAATAACGCGATCCTGCTGGTGCAGGTCATCAAGGAGCGCATGTCCGAAGGGATCGCCGTGGCGCGTGCGGCCAGCCTGGCCAGCCGCGCCCGCTTCCGTCCGATCGTGGTGTCGGTTTCGACCACCCTGATCGGCATGGTTCCTCTGCTGTTCGAGGCCAGCACACAGGCACAGACCCTCAAGCCGCTGGTCATTTCGGTGGTCTTCGGCCTGTTCGCGGCGACCGTCCTGGTCCTGGTTGTCCTGCCCGCGCTCTACGCAATCCTCGACGACATGGGATTGCTGAAGGGTTCGTCCCGGCCCGAGGCGGGGTGAGCAGAGGCGGTGCCGCCCCCGCCGTCACTGGGCGATGACCGACGCGCCGGGGCCGTCGGGGCCGGATCGTGCGGTGTAGCGCGCCAGGGCGAAGACGATGGCGATCACGCCAAGCATGCCCGCGATCCACAGGGCCGAACTCAGCGGATGGCGCAGCCCCGTCCCCGCCTGGTAGGCGATGACCGAGCCGGCATAGGCGACCAGCGTTGTCCATCCCGCCGAGACCAGCGCCCAGCGCGGGCCGATCTCGCGCCAGATGGTCGACAGCGATGCGGCGCAGGGAATGTAGAGCAGGACGGCCACCATATAGGCGAAGGCCCCCGCCTTGCCGTCGAAATTCCGCGTCAGCGCGGCGAAAAGGCCGCTCTCCACCCCCTGCGCGGCGGCGGCCGCGGCATGCGTTTCCGTCTCGCCGATATCCAGGCCAAGCGGATCTCCGAGCGCCGGCAGCAGCCCCGCGACGGTCTCGCCCAGCCCGGACAAGGCCCCCCGCGCGGTGGCCAGCGGGTCGGGCGCGGCGCCGTCGCCCCCGTCTGACGCGGTGTAGAGTGCCTGCAGCGTGCCGACCACGGTCTCCTTGGCGAAGATTCCGGTGACCAGGCCCACCGCGGCGGGCCAGTTGCCGGCCTCGATGCCCATGGGAGACAGCGCCGGGGTCACCTGCCTGGCCGCTTCGGCCAGGACGGAACGGCCGTTGGTCTCGTTCCCCAGCGACCCGTCGAACCCGACGGAGTTGAAGAAGGACAAGAACGCGACCACCACGAGGATGGTCCTGCCCGCATCGGTCACGAATTGCCGCAGCCGTGCCCATGTGAGGCGAAGCAACCGCAGGGGCGGCGGCAACTGGTAGACGGGCAGCTCGATCGCCAGCGGTCTCGGGCATCCGAGCGCGAGGCGCGGGGCCAGCATGGTGCCGGTGAACAGCGCCGCCGCAATGCCCAGCAGGTAGATGCCGAAAACCACGTTCTGCCCGCCCGCCGGAAAGTAGGCGGCGGCGAACAGCGCGTAGACGGGCAGCCGCGCCCCGCAGGACATGAAGGGCGCCATCATGGCGGTCAGGATGCGCTCGGCCCGCGTGTCCAGCGTGCGCGTGGCCAGGACCGCGGGAATGGTACAGCCGAAGCCCAGGATCAACGGCAGGAAGGCCCGCCCCGACAAACCCAGCCGCCGCATCAGCCGGTCGGCCACCACCGCGGCGCGGGTCATGTAACCGCTTTCCTCGAGAAATATCTGGCACAGGAACAGGAAGCCGACCACCGGGGCGAAGGTCACCACCGTCTGCAGCCCGGTGCCGACCGAGGTCACCAGCACCTCGGGCAGGCTGCCGGCAAGGCCCAGCTTGAACAGCAGCAGCTGCGGAAGATCGACGAAGGCGGCCTGACCCAGGCCGTCAAACAGGTCGATGAACACGCCCGCCACGTTGATCGACAGGAAGAACAGCAGGTACATCACGCCCAGAAAGATCGGCAGGCCGAACACGCGCGACACCGCCAGCCGGTCCAGCCGGTCGGACAACGCGCGGCGGCTCCTGGGCGGCGGCATGTCGAGCCGCCGGGCCAGATCGGCGGCCCGCGCGATATGCAACTCGGTCAGCGCATGGTCCAGCCGCGCGCCGCTCACCAGCCCGGTCCCGGCGATCAGGTCATCGCGCAGTGCCGAAAGCGCGGGGCCGGCCAGTTCCCCGGCCAGCCGGTCGCCCTCCAGCAGGCGGCGGGCGGCGGCATGGGCGTTGCCGCCGGCAAAGGCGCCCTGTGCGGCGATCTCCGCCCCCATGCGCGCCAGCGCGGCGGCGGCCTGCGGGGCCGCGGGGAGTTGTTCGGAGGGAACGGACGGGGGAACTGTGCGCAACACCTCGGCCAGCCGGGCCTGCAGGCGCCCCAGCCCGGTATGTGCTTGCCCCGAAACGGCGATCACGGGCAGGCCCAGCTCCCGCGACAGCGTCACCGCGGCCGTCTGGCTGACAGGGCAGGGCCAGTAATCCGCCTTGGTCAGCGCGGCGACCACCGGCACGCCGCAATCCATCGCCTGCAGCAGCATCGACAGCGCCCGGTGCGGCGCCGACAGGTCCACGGCCACCAGCAGCGCATCGGGCCTGTGCGTCAGCAGCGCCTCGCGGGTCACCCGCTCGTCGATGCGCTCGGCCTGGGGCGAGGAAAGGCTGCTCACGCCGGGAAGGTCGACGACCTCGACCGGCAAACCGTCGCAGAGCGTCAGGCCGCTCTTGCGGTCGACGGTGACGCCTGGCCAGTTGCCGATGCTTTGGCGTGCGCCCGTCAGCGCGTTGAACAGGGTGGATTTCCCGGAATTGGGAGGTCCCAGCACGAAGACGCGGTGCTCGGGCGGGCCGGCAAAGGCGGTCGGGCAGGCGCCGCATCCGGCCAGGGCGCATGTGGCGCAGCCCATTAAGCCTTTCCTCCGTCGCAGCCGCAGCCACAGCCACACCGGCGCAGTTGGATGCGCTCGGCCAGGTCATGGCCGATGGCGGCGCGGATCTCGCCGCAGGCCACGACCCGCGGGCGCTTGCCGCCGCCCGCCAGAACCTGGATAGCGCTTTCCAGCGACAGGCCGGCGGCCATCAATTCCAGTCGATCGGCCCGGGTCTCTCCCAACGAGGCCAGGTGATAGCGGTGCCCGGGCGCGGCGCGGGATAGTGTCATCCCTGTTACCCCTGCCGGTTCGCGGGAGGCAAGGGGGGCCTGTAGGCTGGGAGTTCCCCCGATTTCACCGGCTTTTCCGAGCGAGGCAGACGCCGCAGGTTCATTTGTAGGGCAAATGTTCGACATGACGTGCTCCACTTTCCGAGGCATCTGTAACACCAAGCAAAATAGTCGGATATGATTTAGCGCAAGAACGGCCCGTTTAATAGGCCCGGCCGGCAGCCCTGCGACGAGGTGCCGCCAACGGTACATGGCAACTGGTGGTTCGACGGTCGTTCCCTGCCGCCCTCGACAAGGGTGTGGAGGATCGGCCTCCACGTCGTCCGTGTTCTCCGACCGCTCTCGGGCAGTCTCCATGGCCCGTTTTTCGAGTTTCCGTATTTCCCGGACGAGGGGGGCGCAGGCCCCCTTGCGGGCCAGTTCGCGCGAAATGTACCTGGCCGGAAAGCGAGGGAGGGGCGTTGTACGGTCGGGCGTGTCAGCTGCCACCTCTCGCTGCGGACGTTGTGACGGCGGCGCTGCCGTTCCGGTTGATTCGGGGCTGAGTCGCCACAATCCGTTGGTCGAACGTGGCCAATCGGGGTGCCGCCGCCGGATTGCTCCGGATCGGGGAACATTTCGCGGCTGCCCCAAAGATGCCACAATTGCCGTGATCCGGCGCCGAAATGGGGCGGGGATGGCGTTTCCTTTGCGGGAACAATGGACCCTCAAACCGGCGGCAACGGTCCCCGCCGAGGGGGCAGTCCGGGCGGCTCCAGACCGTCAAGCCCCTTAAATTGTTGACCGGAAATGTTAAAACCGGCCGCATTTTCTGGAAACAATAGGCGTATCGAATTTTGCCGGAATTTGGGCAAATTTGATCTATTTTGGCCTCGGGAACGCCTTGTATGCGCCGTTTTTCTGCCTTTTTTCATTTGAGTAGCGGCGGCAACGCGTTAAAACAGCCTTGCCCAACTGGGGGGCGACAAACACGGCCAAGGGGGCGGCCGCACACGCAGCAGCGTCCACGGATGCGGAAAGGCGACGTGCGCCGACGACGAACGCGGAATGCGGGGGCTCAACGGCCCTGCGCATGCGGGGTAACCGTGCCGATTTCACGGCACGATGCGCCCGTCCGCGGCCCGGCCAGGTCTCCGTTCCAGTTGCTGAAGTCGCGTGTGCGGGTCCGTCAACCGGCCTGTCTGTCGCTTCGCATGACCTGGGCAGGTGCGGATCGGCCAATGGATGACGAGTGACGCGTTCCGTTGGGCGAGCCTGGACGAGGAACACGGCCGGTCCTGCATCTGCCCGCGAAAACATGGCCGCGGCCCTGACGCTGGGGGTGGGCCGCGGAAGACAGTGACACGACGAGGGTGATGCGGCCGGACGCAACGGGCGCGCTGATACGCAAAGGAATTACGCAATGGCCGATTTTCTGCTTGATTGGGCAACCGCCGACGATGACGGCACGACCACGCTGAGCAGTGGCTCGGGTTCGGTGGACGTCACCGTGTCGACCCCCTCCAATTCCGATGGCGACAGCGCCAGCGCCGTGGGCGACAGCTCTTATTTCGGCGAGAGTGCGCTGCAGCCGTCGAGCGGCGTCTCGTCGCCGGTGACCTCGACCATCAGCTTTTCCGAGCCGGTGGAGAATGTCAGCTTCGAGATTTTCGATGTCGACGCCGGCAAATGCCGCTGGGACGACAAGGTGACCGTGATTGCGCGCGACGCCGAGGGCAACATCGTGCCCGTCACCTTCTCCGACATCACGTCCAACCATTCCGTCTCGGGCAACAGCATCGAGGGCGAGGGGCATGACAGCTCGGGCGTCGAGGGCTCGGGCGCGTCCGACACCGTCACCGTCTCCATCGCCGGCCCGATCGTCAGCCTGGAGCTGATCTACGAGGACGGCGACGATGCCCATGAGTCCGGCACCATCGGCTATTCCGACATCAGCTTCGACATGGCCTATGCGCCGGACGGCATCGTCGAGGGCAGCTCGGGCGACGACCTGATCGACGCCGCCTATACCGGCGACCCCGACGGCGACATGATCGACGCGGGCGACGCCGTGCTGCCGGGCGAGGCGCCCGATGACGACATCGTTCTGGCCGGCGCCGGCGACGACACCGTGCAGTCGGGCCTCGGCGATGACGAGGTCTACGGCGGCTCGGGCCATGACGTGCTGGATGGCGGCACCGGCGACGACACGCTTTACGGCGACGGCACCGACGGGTTCGGCTCGGCCACCATCACCTTCGAATACGAAGAGGCCGGTTATCACAACACGCTGGGCGTCTACTACATCGACCCCGAGACCGGCGAGATCGCCCAGGTCGAGATCGCCTTCGAGGACACCTCGGCCGAGGGCTCGGGCGGCGACCTGGTGCCGGGCGTCAGCAGCTACAGCTTCGACAACATCCCCGCCGGGGCCGAGGTGGGCGTCTTCACCATCACCAACGGCGCGGGGCTGAACAATTTCGGCGCGCTCGGCGAGGGGAGCTATGAGTTCCGCGATCCCGCGACCGGCAACCCGGCCACGCTGAACACCGTCATGCCGATCCTGGTGCATGTCGCCGAGGACGGCACCGAGACCGTGATCTCGGGCGACATCTATCACACCGCCGGCTACGGCAGCCATGTCGACCTGAATGCCGACGGCGCCGAGCATTTCCAGGGCGTGTCGGAGAATGCCGACGGCTCGGTCACCCTGGGCTTCGAGGATATCAGCGAGGACGGCGATCCCTATTACACCAACGACCACGACTACGACGACCCGGTCTTCACCGTGGCGCTGGACGGGCCCGACCTGACGCTGCTGAACGCGCCCTATGACGTCTCGACCCCGCCCGAGGTGCTGGACGAAGGCGACGACGTGCTGACCGGCGGCGAGGGCGACGACTCGCTCTTCGGCGGCGGCGGCGACGACACGCTGCACGGCGGCGAGGGCAACGATTTCGCCGATGGCGGCGATGGCGACGACGTGATCGACACGGGCGACGGCACGCCGCTGCCCGACCGCGGCTATCCCGGCCTGTTCCCGGCCGATGCCGACCCGTTCGACGACCGCGACACCGTCTTCGGCGGCGACGGCAACGACGTGATCTCGACCGGCGACGACAACGACCTGATCGACGGCGGCGCGGGCAATGACGTCATCGACGCGGGCGTCGACGACGACACCGTGACCGGCGGCGAGGGCGACGACGTGATCACCGCCTCCGAGGGCTCGGACCTGGTCGACGCCGGCGCGGGCAACGACACCGTCTATGGCGGGCTCGGCCCGTCCTTCCCGGACAGCCTGAACATCCGCGACGACGAGGGCGACCTAGTGCCCGACAACGGCATGGACACGATCCATGGCGGCGACGGCAACGACGTGATCTATGGCGAGGATGACGACGATACGCTTTACGGCGACGCGGGCGATGACGAGATCGACGCCGGGATCGACGACGACATCGTCTTCGGCGGCACCGGCAACGACACCATCACCGGCGGGCAGGGGGCCGATACGCTCTCGGGCGGCGACGACCGCGACATGTTCTTCGGCGGCAACGAGGGCGAGTTCGTCGATGGCGGCGGCGGCGGCGACGACTATGACACGCTCGACCTGACGGGGGCGGCCGAGGCGCAGAACCCGGGCGGCTCCCTGAACATCGTCTACGACTCCAACCCCGAGAACGGCACGGTCTATTTCCGAGACGGCGAGGGCGACATCACCGGCACCATGCGCTTCGAGGAGATCGAGAACGTGATCCCCTGCTTCACGCCGGGGACCATGATCGCGACCCCCACCGGCGAGCGCCGGGTCGAGGAGCTGCGCGAGGGCGACAAGATCATCACCCGCGACAACGGCATCCAGGAGATCCGCTGGATCGGCAAGAAGACCCTGAACGCCCGCGACATGACCCTGGCGCCGCATCTGAAGCCGGTGCTCGTGCAGAAGGGCGCGCTCGGCAACGGGCTGCCGGAACGGGACATGCTGGTCAGCCCGAACCACCGGTTGCTGGTCGCCAACGACCGCACCGCGCTCTATTTCGACGAGCACGAGGTTCTGGCCGCGGCCAAGCACCTGGTGAACAACCGCGGTGTCTCGGTTCTGAACACGCTGGGCACGACCTATGTCCACTTCATGTTCGACCAGCACGAGGTGGTTCTGTCGAACGGCGCCTGGACCGAAAGCTTCCAGCCCGGCGACTACACGCTGCAGGGCATGGGCAACGCGCAGCGGAACGAGATCTTCGAACTGTTCCCCGAACTTCGGAACAAGGAAGGTCTCGAAGGCTACAGCGCCGCGCGCAAGACGCTCAAGCGCCACGAGGCGGCGCTGCTGCTTCACTGACCGGTTATGCAGCACCGGCCGGGGCCTGATCCCGGCCTGGCTTGCGGGCGGTGGGGGGCATCGCCCGCAAGCAAAAGCGTTTCTGTTTTCGCATCATTCAGATTGCGACGGCGTCATTGTTGCGCTTGGCGCCAGTGCTCCCAGGCCTCGGGCGTGTCCAGGTCGGTCAGCGCGCGCTGGCCGGGCAGGGGGATCAGCCGGACCTCGTCGGCATGGGCGGCCAGAATGGGTTTCGCGCCCTGGTCGCCGGTCAGCGCCGCCAGGTCGTCGAAGCAGCGGCGGGGAAACAGAACCGGGTGGCCGGGGCGCCCCCCGGCGCTGGCGCCGCGCAGGATCGGGGTGTCGGGATCGCCTTTGAAGGTCTTGAAGAACAGCCGGAAATCATCTTCGCCCAAGTCCGGCATGTCGGCCAGAACCACCAGCACCGCGCGGCAGGTCGCGGGCAGGGCGGCAATGCCCGCGCGGAAGGAGGCGGCCATGCCGGTCCCGGCATCGGCGACCTCCACGATCTCCACCGGCAGACCGTCGAGCGCCGCGCGCCGGGCCTCGGACCCCGGCGGCAGGGTCACGTAGACCTGCGCGCCCGTGGCCAGCGCGGCCTGCGCCTGCCGGCGCAGCAGGGGCTGGCCGCCGACCGTCTCCAGCAGCTTGTCGCGCCCGCGCATCCGGGCAGAGGCCCCGGCGGCCAGCAGAAGAAGGGCCATGTCATCCATGGCCGCGATCCTAGCCGCGCATGCGCGCCCCGTCAGCATCGAAGAGCGGTTCGCTGAGCATCGTTGCCGGGCGGCGCTCGCCCAATATCTCGATTTCGGCCTCCAGACCGGGTTTTGCCAGTTCCGCCGGGATCAGCCCGAGCGCCACCGATTTGCCCGTCCAGTGCGAATAGCCGCCCGAGGTGCAAAAGCCCCGCACCGCGCCGTCGATCCAGATCGGTTCATTGGCGGTGACATCGGCATCCTCGGCCTCCACCTCGAAGGCGCAGAGGCGGCGGGCGGGTCCCGTCGTGCGCTCCGCCTCGGCCGCGGCGCGGCCGATGAAATCGGCGTTCTTCCTGAACGAGATGAAGCGGTCCAGTCCGGTTTCGGCAGCGGTGTAGTCGGGCGAATATTCCCGCAGCCAGGCGCCGAAGAACTTGTCCAGCCGCAGGCTCATCAGCGCGCGCAGGCCGAAGGGGCGCAGGCCCAGTTCCTGGCCGTTTTCCCACAGTTCGCGCCCCAGCGCCCGCTGCGCCATGGGATCGCAATAGATTTCGAAACCGAGATCGCCGGTGTAGCTGACCCGCTGCACGATGCAGTCGGCCAACCCCACGCTCATCCGCCGGACGTCGAGGAATTTCATCGCCGCCACGTCGTCGCGGGTGCAGCGGCCCAGCAACTCGCGGGCCTTCGGTCCCGCGATCTGGAATCCGGTGCGCCGGTCAGAGATGTTCTCGACCTGCACGCCGTGCTCCGGATGCTGCAGGAACCAGCGCAGGTGGAAGGCCTGGCTGGCGTAGGAGGCGGTGAGCTGGAATTCCTGCTCACCCAGGCAGGAGATGGTGAAATCCCCGATCAGCCGCCCCTTGGGCGAGAGCATGGGCGACAGGCTCAGCCGCCCCGGCTGCGGGATGCGGCCCGCCATGATCCGGTCCAGCCAGTCGCGCGCCCTGGGCCCCGTGACGCGGAACTTGCCGAAGCTGTGGATCTCGCTGATCCCCACCCCCTCGCGCACGGCGCGGACCTCGCGGCCCGCGGCCTCGAAGGCGTTGGAGCGGCGGAAGCTGGGCGTCTCAAAGCGCGGCTCGCCCTCGGCGGCGTAGTAATTGACCACCTCCAGCCCGAATTGCTGGCCCCAGACCGCGCCCAGGCCGTCGAACACGTCGTACATGGGCGTGGTGCGGAAGGGGCGGGCGGCGGGCAGTTCCTCGTTCGGGTAGCTGACCGAGAAGCGGGTCTGGTAGTTCTCCACCACCTTGGGGCGGGTGTAGCCGGGCGTGATCCAGTCGCCGAAGCGCGCGACATCGAGGGCGAAGGAATTCTGCGCCGGCTCGCCCTCGATCATCCATTGCGCCAGCGTCAGCCCGACGCCGCCGCCCTGGCTGAACCCGGCCATCACCGCGCAGGCGGACCAGTAGTTGCGCATCCCCGGCACCGGCCCCACCAGCGGGTTTCCGTCGGGGGCGAAGGTGAAGGGGCCGTTGATCACCCGTTTCACGCCCGCGCGCCCCAGCACCGGGAAGCGGCGATAGGCGAACTCGACGGAATCGGCCACCTTGTCCAGCTTGTCGTTCAGCAACTCATGGCCGAACTCCCAGGGCGTGCCGTCCACCGCCCAGGGCTCGCAGGGTTTTTCGTAGAAGCCGATGCACAGGCCGCGCCCCTCCTGCCGCAGGTAGCTTTCGCCGCCGGGGTCGATCACATGCGGGAACTCGGTGTCGCGGTCGTAGATCTCGGGGATGTCGTCGGTGACCAGGTACTGGTGCTCCATCGGGTGAAGCGGGAAATAGATGCCCGCCATCGCGCCCACCTCGCGCGCCCAGAGGCCGGCGGCGTTCACCACGTGCTCGGCATGGATGGTGCCCTTGTCGGTGACCACGTCCCAGGTCCCGTCGGGGCGCTGGTTGGTTTCCTTGACCATGCAATGGGTCTCGATCTCGGCGCCGGCCATCCTGGCCGCGCGGGCATAGGCGTGGGTGGTGCCCGAGGGGTCGAGATGCCCGTCCAGCGGGTCGTAGAGGCCGCCGACGATGCCGTCGATATTCACCAGTTCGGCCATCTGCGCGATCTCGGCGGGGCCGAGCAGTTCCGTCTCCAGCCCCATGTAGCGGTGCTTGGCGCGCTCGGCCTTCATCATGTCGAAGCGTTCGGCCGTGTCGGCCAGCGTGATGCCCCCCACATGGTGCAGCCCGCAGGACATGCCGGTGATCTCTTCCAGTTCCTTGTAGAGCCCGATCGTGTAGCCCTGCAGCGCCGCCATGTTGGTGTCGCCGTTCAGGGTGTGAAAGCCCCCCGCCGCGTGCCAGGTGGAGCCCGAGGTCAGCTCGGACCGCTCGACCAGCATCACGTCGGACCAGCCCAGCTTGGTCAGGTGGTAGAGAACCGAGCAGCCGACAACGCCGCCGCCAATGACGCAGACCCGGGTGGTGGTTTTCATGACATCCTCACGCTTTGCCCTACGGGCTCAGCGTGCGGGTCGGGCAGGGGGGCGGCATGGCCAAAGACGACAGGTCATGTCGTTTCTGGCCAATGCCTCATCGTTCGGGGATCAGGCCGCGCGGGCTGAAGCGCAGCACCAAGAGCAGGATCACCCCCATGGTCAGCAGCCGCATATGCGCGGTGCTTTGCAGCAGATGCGCCTTCAGCGCCGAGCCGTCGGCCATGCCCGAGGTGATCAGCCCCATCAGCGCGTTGCCGAAGGGCTCCACCTGCACCCAGAGGAACCAGATCAGGAAGCCGCCCAGGACCGCGCCCCAGTTGTTGCCCGAGCCGCCCACGATCACCATCACCCACACCAGGAAGGTGAAGCGCAGCGGCTGGTAGGAGCTGGGCGTCAGCTGACCGTCCAGCGTGGTCATCATCGCCCCCGCGATGCCGCAGACGATGGAACCCAGGATGAACACCTGCAGGTGCCGCGACTTGACGTCCTTGCCCATGGCCTCGGCCGCGGTCTCGTTGTCGCGGATGGCGCGCATCATCCGGCCCCAGGGCGAATTCAGCGCCTTCTGGCTCAGCCAGATCAGGGCCAGCAGGACGGCCGCGAACAGCCCCATGTAGCACAGCTTGACGAAGATGGTGGAGGCGGTCACCGGGTCGAACCCCCAGGCCTCTGCCCGGGCGACGAAAGCGGCGCTGTTCTGCAGGTCCACCTCGTAGGGCACGGGGCGGGGGATGCCGTTGACGTTTTTCACGCCGCGCGACAGCCAGTCCTCGTTCTTCAGAACCGCGATGATGATCTCGGCGATGCCCAGCGTGGCGATGGCCAGGTAGTCCGAGCGCAGCCCCAGCGCCGTCTTGCCGATCAGCCAGGCCGCGCCCGCCGCCAGCAGCCCGCCCGCGGGCCAGCCCAGCAGAACCGGCAGGCCCAGCCCGCCCAGGTAGCCGGTGCGCGCCGGGTCCACCGCCTCGATCGCCTCGACTGCCGGGTCGAACACCGCGCGGTAGGCGAAGAAGCCGACGACCAGGATCGCCAGCACCGCCAGCCCGCGCGCGCGGCCCTTGGCCATGCGCTTCCATGCCAGCACGGCGGCAACCAGCGCGCCCGCGCCCACGGCCAGCGCCAGCAACACCCGTGTGCCGCCCGCGGACCACGCCTCGGGCACGGGCGGCATGGAGACCAGCACCGCGCCCAGGCCACCCAGCGCCACGAAGCCCATCACGCCCACGTTGAACAGCCCGGCATAGCCCCATTGCATGTTCACACCCAGCGCCATGATGGCCGAGATCAGCCCCATGTTCACGATCGCCAGCGCGGCATTCCAGCTCTGGAAAACGCCGGTGCCCAGGATCAGCAGGGCCACCAGCACGAAGAGAGAGGCGTCACGCTTGGTCATACCGATTTCCCCTTGAACAGGCCCGTCGGGCGGAACAGCAGCACGATGACCAGGATGGCGAAGGACACCGCGAATTTGTAATCGGTGGACAAGAGCTGCACGAGCCCGTCGGGCGCCCACGCCTCGGGCAACAGGTAGCCCAGCACCTTCTTGAAGGCATAGGTCACCGTTACCTCGGAAAAGGCGATGACGAAGCCGCCCACGATGGCGCCCAGCGGGCTGCCGAGGCCACCCACGATGGCGGCGGCAAAAACCGGCAGCAGCAGTTGGAAATAGGTGAAGGGCTTGAAGCTCTTGTCGAGGCCGTAAAGGGTGCCCGCGATGGTCGCGAGCGCCGCCACGATCAGCCACGTGTACATCACCACCCGCTCGGGGTTGATGCCCGACAGCAGCGCCAGGTCCTCGTTGTCCGAAAACGCCCGCATCGACTTGCCCGTGCGGGTGCGGTTGAGGAACCAGAACAGCGCCGCCACCACGATCACCGCGGTCACGATGGTCAGCGCCTGGGTGGAGCGCAGCGCCAGCCCCTCGTCCAGGCCGGTGGCGTCCTTGAAATCCCGCGCCTTGATGATGAACCGCGCGCCGTCCGCGAAACGCTGGTCATCTGGCCCGATGATGAAGCGCACCAGCCCGTTCATGATGAACATCACGCCCATGGACACGATCACCAGGATCACCGGCTTGGCCTTCTGCTGCCGGTAGAACTGGTAGACCACCTTGTCGGTGCCCAAGAGCAGCAGCGCCGTGGCCGCGATGCCGAAGGGCAGGGCGAGCAGCGCGGTCGGCAGCGGGTCGATCGACACGCCCGCGCCCTGCAACCCCCAGGTCACCAGGACGGTGACCATGGTGCCGAAGGCCATTGTGTCGCCATGGGCGAAGTTCGAGAAGCGCAGGATGCCGTAGATCAGCGTCACCCCCAGCGCCCCCAGCGCCAACTGCGCGCCATAGGCGGTGGCCGGGATGATCACGAAATTGGCCAGCGCCACCAGTGCGTTGAGAAAATCCATGCCTCAGCCCCCCAGGAATGTCCGGCGCACTTCGGGGTCCGCCAGCAGCGCCTTGCCGGTGTCGGTATAGGCGTTGCGCCCCTGCACCAGCACGTAGCCCTTGTCGGCGATCTCCAGCGCCTGGCGGGCGTTCTGCTCGACCATCAGGATGGAGATGCCGGTGCGCGCCACCTCGATGATGCGGTCGAAGAGCTCATCCATCACGATGGGGCTGACGCCCGCGGTGGGCTCGTCCAGCATCAAGAGCTTGGGCTTGGTCATCAGCGCCCGGCCCACCGCCACCTGCTGGCGCTGCCCGCCCGACAGCTCGCCCGCGTTCTGGTGCCGCTTCTCGCGCAGGATGGGGAAGAGGTGATAGACCTCCTCCATCGTGCCCGAGAAATCGTCGCGCCGCAGGAAGGCGCCCATCTCCAGGTTCTCCTCCACGCTCATCGAGGGGAAGATGTTGTTGACCTGCGGGACAAAGCCCATCCCCTTGGCCACCCGTGCCTGCGGGCTGAGCGCGGTGATGTCCTCGCCGTCCAGCACCACGCGGCCGGTATGGATGTTCAGCATGCCGAACACCGCCTTCATCGCGGTCGACTTGCCGGCCCCGTTGGGCCCCACGATCACCGCGATCTCGCCGCGCTCCACGGCCAGCGTGCAGCCGTGCAGGATGTCCGCGCCGCCATAGCCGCCGGTCATCTCTTCGCCGATCAGAAACGGCTCCGCCATGTCAGCACGCCCCCTGCTTCTTCTTGGCAAAAATACTCACGATCCCCCCTTCGGCGGCCCGCGCGGCGGCGCCGGGCCGGGTGCCGGCGGCCAACATCGCGACGCTCATTCCGCCGTCACCTTGTTCTTCAGCCCGGTGCCCAGATAGGCCTCGATCACCGCCTCGTTCTGCATGATCTCGTCGGCCTTGCCCTTGGCCAGCACCTTGCCCTCGGCCATCACGATCACCGGATCGCAGAGCCGGGCGATGAAATCCATGTCGTGCTCGATCAGGCAGAAGGTGTAGCCGCGCTCCTTGTTCAGGCGCACGATGGCGTCGCCGATGGTGTTCAGCAGCGTCCGGTTCACGCCCGCGCCGACCTCGTCGAGGAAAACCACCTTGGCGTCCACCATCATGGTGCGGCCCAGCTCCAGCAGCTTCTTCTGCCCGCCGGACAGGTTGCCGGCCTTCTCGTCGGCCAGGTGGTCGATGGTCAGGAAGTCCAGCACCTCGTCGGCCTTTTTGGCCAGCGCGCGCTCGTCCTCGGCCACCTGTCCGCGGCGGAACCAGGCGTCCCACAGGCGCTCGCCGCGCTGGCCGCCGGGCACCATCATCAGGTTCTCGCGCACCGTCATGGACGAGAATTCATGCGCGATCTGGAAGGTCCGCAGCAGCCCCTTGTGGAACAACTCGTGCGGGGGCAGGCCGGTGATGTCCTCGCCCGCCATGGTGACCTTGCCGGAGGTGGGTTTCAGAACCCCCGCGATCACGTTGAACAGCGTGGACTTGCCCGCGCCGTTGGGGCCGATCAGCCCGGTGATCGATCCGTCGGCGATCTCGATCGTGGCCCCGTCCACGGCCCGAAAACCGCCGAAATGCTTGTGCACGTCCTGTGCAATGATCATCCTGCGCCCCCGTTTTCGCGTGGGTCATTGTTTCAATAGTCAGACAGCCCGGCAACGGGCCGGGCTGTCCTAGACAAGTGTTGTCTTAGTCAATTACAGGGGCGTGTCAACGGTAGCCGACGACCCTGAGCTCGCCACCCTCGATCTCGATCTCGCGGTAGGAACCGGCGCTTTCGCCCGGTTCGATCAGCTCGACCGAGGCCGCGCCGACGTAATCCACGTCGCCGCCATCGGCCAGGATCTGCAGCGCCTTGCCCAGCTCGCCGGGCAGGATCTTCTCGCCCGGGGCGTTGGCCACGTCCATGATCTTGTCCTTGTAGACCGCCGGGTCCGACGACCCCGCCGCCTGCATCGCCAGCGCGATCAGCGCGCCCGCGTCGTAGGACTCGCCCGAGAAGGCCGAGGTGCCGTCAAAGCCCGCGGCCTCGGCCAGCTTGGTGTAGATATCGCGGCCTTCGCCGGCGGCGGCCGGGTTCTGGCCGAAGGAGCCATCGATGTCGCTGCCGAAGCGGTCGGTCAGGGCGGTGCCCACCATGCCGTCGGGGAAGACGAAGGTGTCGAAGGCGCCGCTGTCGAGCGCGGCCTGCACGATGCCCGAGCCGCCCTGGTCGACGTAACCGGCCACCACCAGCGCGTCGCCGCCGGCCGAGGCCAGCGCGCCGACCTCGGCCGAGTAGTCAGCCTTGCCGTCTTCATGCGCGGTGTTCAGGGTCACGGTGCCGCCCTTGGCGGTGAAGGCTTCCTCGAAGGTCGAGGCGAGGCCCTTGCCGTAGTCGTTGTTGGTGTAGGTCACGGCCACTTCCTTGATGCCGTGGTCCAGGATGATGTCGGCCATCACCTGGCTCTGGCGGGCATCCGACGGCGCGGTGCGGAAGAACAGCCCGTTATCCTCGATCGTCGACAGCGCCGGCGAGGTGGCCGAGGCCGAGATCATGACCACGCCGTTCGGCACGGCCACGTTCTGCAGCGCCGCGGTGGTCGCGCCCGAGCACATCGGGCCGAACACGGCCGACACCTTGTCGGCGGTGATCAGGCGCTCCACGGCCGCGGTGGCGGCGGCGGCGTCGATGCAGGTCGAGTCGGCACGGACCGGCGTAATGGTGGAGCCGCCCAGGAAGAGCCCCGAGTCGCTGGCTTCCTTCAGCGCCAGCTCGGCACCCTGCGCGATCGGCGGGGCCAGCGATTCCAGCGGGCCGGTAAAGGCTGCGGCAATGCCCACCTTCACTTCTTCTGCGAAGGCCCCGGTGGCGCCGACAGCGGTCAGCGCGGTGGCCAGAAGCAGTTTTTTCATCGTTCCACTCCCATGTTGGATCAATCGTCCGGCGCGCACGTTAGAGCGGGCCGGACGAAATGAAAACCCTGCATCAACATGGACGTTGCGGCTCGGTTGACCGCGGGGGCCGTCCTCCCTAGCGTCAACCCGTTCATTGCCCGCAGGAGGTGTTTCATGCCGCGTTTTCTCATTGTCCTTGCCGCCGCCCTCTCCCTGTTCGCCGCCATGCCCGCCCGCGCCCAGGACCAGGAGCGCGACAGCGTCTTCGCCAGCGACCAGGCCTTTCACAGCTTCGTGGACAACCATGTCGCGCGGCGCGATTTCATCCCCCTGATCCAGAAGCTCGGCGGGCGCGACGAATACACGGCGGAGCAGCTTCAGGGGCTGCAGCAGCAGTTCACGTCGATCTACCCGGCCGATTTCACCCACCGCGCGACGGTGCGCACGCGGCTGCTGGAAAACGGGTTTCGGGAAGAGATCATCACCTATTGGAACGATCTCGCCTATGTCTGGTTCTACGCCATCACCCACCAGCGCGACGACGGGCTGGTGGTGATCAATTTCGCCCTGAACAGCAGTTACGAGGCCGTGGCCCAGCGGTTCTGAGCTCCGGCCGCCCGGTCAGACTGACAGCCGGGTCGCGTGGCTGCCGCGCTCGCGGTAGGGCGTGGTGTCGTAATGCGCCCGGTAGCATTTCGAGAAATGCGAGGGCGAGGCGAAGCCGCAGGCCAGCGCCACGTTGATCACGCTCATGTCGGTCTGCATCAGCAGGTTGCGGGCCTTCTGCAGCCGCAGTTCCATGTAATAGCGCTTGGGGCTGCGGTTGAGGTAGCGGCGGAACAGGCGTTCGAGCTGCCGGGTGCTCATCCCCACCTCCTTGGCCAGCAGCGAGGGGCTGATCGGCTCTTCCAGGTTCTGCTCCATCATCTGGATCACCTGGCTGAGCTTCGGGTGGCGCACCCCGATGCGGGTGGGGATCGACAGGCGCTGGGTGTCCTGGTCGGTACGGATCGAGGAATAGATGAGCTGATCGGCCACCGCGTTGGCCAGCTCCTCGCCGTGGTCGTCGGCGATCATCTTGAGGACGAGGTCGATCGAGGCGGTGCCGCCGGCGGTGGTGAAGCGGTTGGTGTCGACCACGAACACCGACTTGGTCAGTTCGACCTCGTCGAACTCCTCGGAAAAGCTGTCCTGGTTCTCCCAGTGGATGGTGGCGCGCTTGCCGTCCAGCAGCCCGGCCCTGGCCAGCGAATAGGCCGCGGTGCACAGCCCGCCGATGGCCACCCCGCGCCGCGCCTCGCGCCTCAGCCAGTTCAGCAGTCGCTTGGTAGTGGCCTTCTGCACGTCCACGCCGCCGCAGATCAGCACCACGTCCTCGCGGTTCACATCCTCCAGGTCCATGTCCAGCTTGAAGGCGGTGCCGGCCGAGCAGGTGACGAAATCGCCGCCTTCGCCGGCCAGTTTCCAGCTGTAGAGCTCCTTGCCGGACATGCGGTTGGCGATGCGCAGGGGTTCGATGGCGCAGGCGAAGCTCAGCATTGTGAACTGGTCGAGCAGCACGAAAACGAACTGCCGCGGCTTGGCGCCGCTGGCCTCGACATCCACGATATATTCGGGACTGACAGCTTCCTTCACACCGCCCTCCCTTGGCGAGTCTGGCTTTTAGCGAAAGCAGGTTTGCGGGTCGCGATCAAGCCAAGATGTCGCATTTTGAACGCCGATCGGGCGGCGAAATCGTTTTTGCGGTGGCGTGCGAAGCCTTGTCCGCCTATATACGGGGGCGCAATTTTGCAGACCCCTGGAGCGAAGACGATGAAGAAGTGGCACAAATCTGACTGGAGAGCGAAGCCCCGGATTCAGATGCCCGAGTATACGGATCCCGAAGCGCTGGCCGCCGTGGAGGCCCAGCTTGCCAAGTATCCGCCGCTCGTCTTTGCCGGCGAGGTCCGCAAGCTGAAGGAGCGGCTGGGCGCCGCCTCGCGCGGGGAGGCCTTCCTGCTGCAGGGCGGCGACTGCGCCGAGAGCTTCGCCGAATTCTCGGCCGACGGCATCCGCGACACCTTCAAGGTGCTGCTGCAGATGGCGATGGTGCTGACCTACGGCGCCAAGGTGCCGGTGGTGAAGGTCGGCCGCATGGCCGGGCAATTCGCCAAGCCGCGCTCGGCCCCGACCGAGACCATCGACGGCGTGGAGCTGCCCAGCTACCGCGGCGACATCATCAACGGCTTCGACTTCACCCCCGAGGCGCGGGTGCCCGATCCGAACCGCATGCTGCAGGCCTATACCCAGGCCGCGGCCACGCTGAACCTGCTGCGGGCCTTTTCCAAGGGCGGTTTCGCCGACGTGCACCGGGTGCACGCCTGGACGCTGAGCTTCACCGACCAGGAAGAAGCGCAGAAATACCGCGAGATGGCCAACCGCATCAGCGACACGCTGCATTTCATGACCGCGGCCGGCGTCGACGCCGCCACCAGTTCGCGGCTGAGCCAGGTGGATTTCTACACCTCGCACGAGGCGCTGCTGTTGGAATACGAAGAGGCGCTGACCCGCGTCGATTCGACCACCGGCGCGACCATTGCGGGTTCGGGCCACATGATCTGGATCGGCGACCGCACCCGCCAGCCCGACGGCGCGCATGTCGAGTTCTGCCGCGGCGTGCAGAACCCGATCGGCCTGAAATGCGGCCCCTCGATGAAAGAGGACGACCTCAAGCGCCTGATGGCCACGCTGAACCCGGAGAACGAGCCGGGCCGGCTGACCCTGATCGCGCGCTTCGGCGCGGGCACCGTGGGCGATCACCTGCCGCGGCTGATCAAGACCGTGCAGTCCGAGGGCGCCAACGTGGTTTGGTCCTGCGATCCGATGCACGGCAACACGATCAAGTCGGGCTCGGGCTACAAGACCCGGCCCTTCGACAACGTGCTGCGCGAGGTGCAGGAGTTCTTCGCCGTGCACAAGGCCGAGGGCACCATCCCCGGCGGCGTGCATGTCGAGATGACCGGCAAGGACGTGACCGAATGCACCGGCGGCGTACGCGCCGTGTCGGACGAGGACCTGTCGGACCGCTACCACACCGCCTGCGACCCGCGGCTCAATGCCAGCCAGTCGTTGGAACTGGCTTTCCTGGTGGCCGAGGAACTGTCGGGGATGCGCGACGATCGCCAGGCCGCCGTCGGCTGAACCCAGCGCCGGATGAAACAGACAGGGGCCGGACATCTGTCCGGCCCTTTTCATCTGCGGGCGGTCGTTGTGGCCGCGTCGCGCCCTGTGCTATCGCTGGGGCGACACGGGAACGGGGCGGCCAGCGCCCCGGAACGAAGGGACGACGGGAACAGATGGTTCATTCCATGACCGGCTTCGCGGCCGCAACCGGCGGGCAGGGCGGCTATCGCTGGGCCTGGGACATCCGCAGCGTCAATGCGCGGGGGCTCGATCTGCGGCTGCGGCTGCCGGACTGGATCGCCGGGCTGGAACAGGGCGTGCGCGCGGCGCTGACCAAGCGCCTGGCGCGCGGCAACGTCACCCTGAACCTGCGGGTGATGCGCGAGGCGGGCGAGGCCGAGATCCAGCTCGACGAGGCGGCGATGAACGCGGTGCTGGCGGCGCTGAAGCAGATCGAGGCGGCGGCGCGCAGCCATGACCTGCCGCTGGCGCCGACCTCGGCGGCCGAGGTTCTGGCCATGCGCGGCGTGCAGGCCAGCGGCGCGACCGACGAGGATACCGCGCCGCTGCGCGAGGCGCTGCTGGCCGATCTGCCCGCGGTGCTGGACGATTTCATCGCCATGCGCGCGACCGAGGGCCGCGCGCTGGTCGAGGTGCTGCAGGGCCAGCTGGACACCGTCGAGGCGCTGATCGCCGAGGCCGAGACCGCCGCCGCCGCCCGGGCCGCGCGCAGCGGCGACTGGCTGCGCGAAAACCTCGCCCGCGTGCTGGACAACACCGAGGGCGCCGACGAGGCCCGCGTGGCGCAGGAACTGGCGCTGATCGCGGTCAAGGCCGATGTCCGCGAGGAACTGGATCGCCTGACCGCCCACGTCGCCGCCGCGCGCGAGTTGCTGGCCGGGCAGGGGCCGGTGGGGCGCAAGCTGGATTTCCTGGCCCAGGAATTCAACCGCGAGGCCAACACCTTGTGTTCCAAGGCACAATCCACCGAGCTGACCCGGATCGGCCTTGACCTCAAGGCCACCATCGATCAGATGCGCGAGCAGGTTCAGAACGTGGAGTAGGACATGGCCGACCGGCGCGGGCTTCTCATCATCCTTTCCTCGCCCTCGGGGGCAGGAAAATCGACCCTCACCCGACGGCTGCTGGACTGGGACCCGTCCTTCCGCTTCTCGGTCTCGGCCACCACCCGCGCCCCGCGCCCCGGCGAAGAGCACGGGCGGGAATACTATTTCCTCGACCGCGCCGAGTTCGAAGAGCTGATCGAGACCGGCGGCATGCTGGAACATGCCGAGGTGTTCGGCAATTTCTACGGCTCGCCCCGCAAGCCGGTGGAGGAAGCCATCGAATCCGGCCACGACGTGCTATTCGACATCGACTGGCAGGGCGGGCAGCAGGTGCGCAACTCGCCCCTCAGCCAGGACGTGGTGTCGATCTTCATCCTGCCGCCCTCGATCGCCGAGCTGGAGCGGCGGCTGAAATCGCGCGGCCAGGACAGCGACGCCGTGATCGCCGGCCGGATGGAAAAATCGCGTGACGAGATCAGCCATTGGGCCGAATATGACTACGTGCTGGTGAACCGTGATCTCGACAGCGCCTACGACGAGTTGAAGGCCATCGTCACCGCCGAGCGGCTGAAACGGGAGCGCCAGACCGGGCTCAACGATTTCGTGCGCCGGCTGAACAAGGAATTCGAGGAGAGGCAATGACCCTTTACGCGCTGGACGGCCACGCGCCGCAACTGCCCGAATGGGGCGATTACTGGATCGCCCCCGACGCCAACCTGATCGGCCAGGTGACCATCGAGGAGAATGTCTCGGTCTGGTTCAACTGCACCCTGCGCGGCGATAACGAGCCGATCACCATCGGCGAGGGCAGCAACGTGCAGGAAAACTGCGTGATGCATACCGACATGGGCTTCCCGTTGACCGTGGGCAAGAACTGCACCATCGGCCACAAGGTGATGCTGCATGGCTGCACCATCGGCGACGAGACCCTGATCGGCATGGGCGCGACCGTGCTGAACGGCGCGAAGATCGGCAAGAACTGCCTGATCGGCGCCGGCGCGCTGATCACCGAGGGCAAGGAGATTCCCGACGGCAGCCTGGTCATGGGCGCGCCGGGAAAGGTGGTGCGGCAACTGGACGAGAAGGCCATCGAGGGGCTGCGCGCCTCGGCCCTGCATTACCAGGAAAACATGCAGCGCTTCCGCGACGGCCTGGCGCCGGTGGCCGAATAAGACACCGAATTTTCTACGAAAATTCACGCCACCCCATCCGAGGAGCATTCGATGACCGAGACCCCCAAGACCATCGTGCGCCGGACCCCGTGGCCCGACAGCGCCTCGCGCCCCGTCGGCACGCCGATCCAGCCCTCGGTGGTCTATGCCTCGGACAGCCCCGACGCGCTGGACGCGCAATACGAGGGGCGCGCGGCGGGCTATACCTATGCGCGCGAGGGCCATCCCAATGCCGATGTGCTGGCCACCAAGATCGACGGCCTGGAGGGCGCGGAAGGCGGGCTGATCCTGGGCTCGGGCATGGCGGCGGTCACGGCGGCGATGATCGGCTGCCTGAAGGCGGGCGATCACGTGCTGGGGGGCGATCAGCTTTACGGCCGGTCCTTGCGGATGATGGCCGAGGAACTGCCGCGTTTCGGTGTCGAAACCTCGCTGGCCGACCCGACCGACATCGCCGCCGTCGAGGCCGCACTGCGCCCCGAGACGCGGATGATCCTGGTCGAGCTGGTCTCGAACCCCACGCTGCGGGTGGCCGATATCAAGGGCATCGCGGAACTCGCCCGTGACCGCGGCATCCTGCTGGCCGTCGACAACACCTTCACCACCCCGCGCGCCTTCCGGCCGTTCGAGCATGGCGCGGATATCGTGATCCACTCGGTCACCAAGCTGCTGGCCGGGCATTCCGACGTGACGCTGGGCTATGTCGCGCTGAAGGACGAAGGCCTGCGCAAGCAGGTCTACGACAGCTCGGTCACGCTGGGGCTGACGCCCAGCCCCTTCGACTGCTGGCTGGCCGAGCGCGGGCTCTATTCCTTCGAGCTGCGCTATGATCGCGCCGAGGAGAACGCCAAGGCGCTGGCCGACGCACTGGCGGAAACGCCGGGCGTGAAGCGGGTGCTCTACCCGGGCCGCGCCGACCATCCCGACCACAACCGGGCAGGGGAGTTGCTGGGCGACCGCGCCGGCAACATGCTGAGCTTTGAGCTGGAGGGCGGGCGCGACGCCGCCAACGCCTTTACCCGCGCCTGCCCCGACATCGCTTTTGCCCCCACGCTGGGCGACATCGGTACCACGCTGTCGCATCCCGCCTCCAGCTCGCACCGGGCGCTGACGCCCGAGGGGCGCGCGGCGCTGGGGATCGGCGAGGGGTTCTTCCGCGTCTCCGTGGGTGTGGAGCCGGCCGAGCTGCTGATCGAAGAGATGACGCGGGCCGCGAAACAGGCGGCCGGCTGAGCCCTAGTGCCAGACCTGCGGCAGCAGCTCGATCTCGACCTGCGGCGCGATCGCGGCCAGTTCGCGCCGGATGAGATCCGGGCGGGGCAGGGGCGGCGCGATGATGAAGTACTGGCCGCGATAGCCGGCCGCGTCGAGTTCGCGGGCGAGGTCCAGCGCGTCGAACTGCTCCGCCACCAGCGGCGAGACGACGCAATCGGCCCAGGGCGCCAGGGCCAGCGCGGCGTGCAGCAGGATGAAAGGCAGCGATTCCATCCTGACCGATTTCAGGGGGGCGGTGCCGCCGGGCAAATCATCGGCCGCCAGACCGACCAGCAGCGCCATCGGCTCGGGCGTGGGCGTGGCGGGCAGGAACAGTTGTGGTGCAGCGCGGGCCATCGGCGTCGATTCTTTGCTTGGGCGCGGGCCAGCGGCCGGCGGGGTCGTGGATCCTCGATTGTTCAAGCGCACAAAAATCAAACAGACGCGCGAAAAGGCGGCAGTAAACCGTGTCGGGCATTCAACCCGATGTTTTTGCGGCTGTCAAAAGCAAAGGGAAAGCGACGTCACGTCTGAACGGTTTACAAATCCGCCGGTCTGGACAACCTTGCCGGGCGTCCTTCACCCCGAGCAGGCGGCCATGCGATGAACAGCGAACTGATCTCCACCATCCTGGACGGCGTGCCCCTGCCCAGCATTCTGATTTCCCGGGATGAACGGGTGATGGCGATGAACGGCCCCGCGCGGCAGATGTTCGGGTCGGGCGGCCTGGGCCGGCATTACATCGCCGTCCTGCGCCAGCCCGCGCTGCTGGACTGCGTCGAGGAATCCCTGCGCCTGCGCCAGCGCCGCAGCATCCGCTACCTCACCACCGATCTCTCGCGCGAGGCCACCTACCAGGTCACCGCCAGCCCGGTGGGCGAGGGGCTGAATGCCGGCGTGCTGGTCTGTTTCGAGGACGTCACCGAGCGCGAGCAGGCCGGCCAGATCCGGCGCGACTTCGTGGCCAATGTCAGCCATGAGCTGAAGACGCCGCTGACCGCGCTGCTGGGGTTCATCGAGACCCTCAGGGGCCCGGCGCGGGACGACCCCGCCGCGCGGGCGCGGTTCCTCGACATCATGGGGCGCGAGGCCGAGCGCATGAACCGGCTGGTCAGCGACCTGCTGTCGCTCAGCCGGGTCGAAAGCGAAGAGCGGATGCGGCCCAGCGGCCGGGTGGACGTGGTGGCCTTGGTGAACTCTTCGGTCGTGACGCTGCGCCCGATGGCCGAGGAGGCCGGCGTGACGCTGGAGGTGACCGGCCACGACCGGCCGGTCGAGGTGCAGGGCGACGCCGACCAGTTGGTGCAGATCTTCACCAACCTCATCGAGAACGCGATCAAATACGGCGGCTCGGGCGGGCGGGTGACCGTCCGCATCACCTATACCGAGCGCGAGGTGGCCTTCCGTGGCCCGGGCATCCGCATCGACGTGCAGGACCGGGGCGAGGGGTTCGACCCCGTGCATATCCCGCGACTCACCGAGAGATTCTACCGCGTCGACAGCCACCGATCGCGCGAGATGGGGGGCACCGGGCTGGGGCTGGCGATCGTGAAGCATATCGTCAACCGCCATCGCGGGCGTTTCCGCATCGACAGCCAGCCGGGAAAGGGCAGCACGTTTTCCATCATGTTGCCAGTGGCTTAGAGGCCACCCTCGCGCGCGCGGGCGCATTCACGCCAGAAAGTCGCAGGGCGATTAGGTGGGTTGTCATGAAACCGTTACACTGGTGTCACAAAAGCATTGTGCCCGGGGTCTAGGGACCGCGGCAGGGTCGCCACTGAGGGCGGCCGGACACACGACATCAGGAGCTCTACATGTCCTTTGTGAAACTGACCGCCTCCACTCTGGCGATCGCTGCCGTTTCCGCCACCGCCGCTGCCGCGCGCGACAACGTGCAGATCGCCGGGTCCTCGACCGTTCTGCCCTATGCCTCGATCGTCGCCGAAGCCTTCGGCGAGAACTTCGACTTCCCGACCCCCGTCGTCGAATCGGGCGGCTCCTCCGCGGGTCTGAAGCGGTTCTGCGAAGGCGTGGGCGAGAACACGATCGACATCGCGAACGCCTCGCGCAAGATCAAGGACAAGGAAATCAAGGCCTGTGCAGAGGCCGGCGTGACCGACATCATCGAGGTTCGCATCGGCTACGACGGCATCGTCTTCGCCAGCCAGATCGACGGCCCGGCCTTCACCGCCTTCGAGCCGGCCGACTGGTACAACGCCCTGGCCCCCAAGGTGCTGAAGGACGGCGAGCTGGTCGACAACCCCTACACCAAGTGGTCCGAGTTCAACGCCGACCTGCCGGACGTCGAAATCGCCGCCTTCATCCCGGGCACCAAGCACGGCACCCGTGAGGTGTTCGAGGAAAAGGTGCTGGCCAAGGGCTGCGAAGCCACCGGCGCGATGGAAGCGATGATGGCCGCCGGCATGTCGGAAGACGACGCCGAGGACGCCTGTATCTCGGTCCGCACCGACGGCAAGTCGGTCGACATCGACGGCGACTACACCGAGACCCTGGCCCGCATCGACGCCAACCAGAACGGCGTGGGCGTGTTCGGCCTGGCCTTCTACGAGAACAACACCGACAAGCTGAAAGTGGCCACCATGTCGGGCGTCACCCCCTCGACCGAGAGCATCGCCTCGGGTGATTACCCGGTGTCGCGCCCGCTGTTCTTCTACATCAAGAAGGCCCACATCGGCGTGATCCCCGGCCTGAAGGAATATGCCGAGTTCTTCGTCGCCGACGAGATCGCCGGCCCCGACGGCCCGCTGGCCGCCTACGGCCTGGTCTCCGACCCCGAGCTGGCCGACACCCAGGCTGCCGTGGCCGAAGAAAAGACCATGAACTAAGCGATTTCCGCTTGGACGGGCGGTGCGGGTTTCCGCGCCGCCTTTTTTTGCCTATTAGGGCCTCGGAACCGAACCCGTAGAATCTGAACGAGGGGCCTATGCCTGTCCTCTGGCTCATCCTGGTCGTGGTCGCACTTGGGGCGATCGGCTATTTCCTCGGGCGCCGGCGCGCGCTCGGCACTGCCGGGGGCGACCTGCGCCGCCTGCATTCGCTTCCCTCCTATTACGGCACAAACGCCTTTCTCTGGGCGGTGGTGCCGGCGCTGCTGCTGCTGGCGGCATGGCTGCTGGCGCAGCCGCTGGTGATCGACAACCGCATCTCGGGCCTGATCCCCGATGCGGCGATCGAGGAAGGCTCCAGCCGCAGCCTGGTGATGAGCGACGTGCGCCGCGTGGCCGAGGGCCTGGACATGGCCGTCAAGCAGGGCGCGCTGAGCGCCGACGATGCCGGCGGCCTCTCCACCGAAACCACCGATATCCGCGCGCTGCTGGGCGATGTGGGCGTGGCGCTGGGGGCCGAGGTGCGCCCCGAGGTGCTGCATGCCGCGCAGCGCTACCGCGTGCTTGGCAATACCGGCCGTCGGCTGATGACGGGGCTGGTGCTGGCCGTCTCGCTGGGCGGGCTGGGCTTTGCCTGGTCGCGCAGCGACAAGGAATTCCGCGCGCGCAACGTGGTGGAGCGCGGCGTGAAGGCGCTGCTGATCCTGGCCTCCACCATCGCCATCCTGACCACGCTGGGCATCATCCTGTCGCTGATCTTCAACACGGTGGAGTTCTTCCGCCTCTACCCGGCGCTGGATTTCTTCACCGGCCTGACCTGGAGCCCCAGCTTCGGCGGCGGCTCGGAGCTGGGCATCCTGCCGCTGCTTTGGGGCACGCTCTACATCTCGCTGATCGCGCTGCTGGTGGCGGTGCCGATCGGGCTGTTCGCGGCGATCTACCTGTCGGAATACGCCACGCCCCATGTCCGGGCCATCGCCAAGCCGATGCTCGAGGTTCTGGCCGGCATTCCGACCATCGTCTACGGCCTGTTCGCGCTGCTGACCGTGGGGCCGCTCCTGGTCAGCGTGTTCGGGCAGGGGGGCCTGCTGGGCGTGGGCTGGATGCAGGGCGGCACGGCGGTGATGACCGCCGGTCTGGTGATGGGGGTGATGCTGATCCCCTTCGTCAGTTCGCTGTCGGATGACATCATCAACGCGGTGCCGCAGGCGATGCGCGACGGCAGCCTCGGCCTCGGCGCCACCAAGTCCGAAACGGTGAAGCAGGTGGTGCTGCCCGCTGCGCTGCCAGGCATCGTGGGCGCGATCCTGCTGGCCGCCTCGCGCGCCATCGGCGAGACCATGATCGTGGTGCTTGGGGCAGGGGCCGCGGCCAAGCTGAGCCTCAACCCCTTCGACGCCATGACCACCGTTACCGCCAAGATCGTCAGCCAGTTGACGGGCGATGCCGACTTCGCCTCGCCCGAGGCGCTGGTGGCCTTCGCGCTGGGGATGACGCTGTTCGTCATCACCCTCGGGCTGAACGTCTTCGCGCTCTATATCGTGCGCAAATACCGGGAGCAGTACGAATGACCGACCTGTCTGCAGACCAGCCCAGGGCCGGCGGCTCGCTCTACACCACCGATGTCCGCACCCGCCGCCGCAACGCCGCCGAGAAGCGGTTCCGCCTTTACGGCATGGTGGCCGTGGCGATCGGCGTGGCGTTCGTGGTGGCGCTGCTGGGCGTGATCCTGGTCAACGGGTCGCGCGGCTTCCAGCAGAGCTTTGTCACCTTGCCGGTCTACCTGGACCCGGCCAAGCTGGACAAGAAAGGCGAGCGCAACCTGGAGGACATCAAGAAGGTCTCCACCTTCGGCTACAGCCCGCTGATCGACGATGCGCTGGCCAAGATGCTGGCCGAGCGCGAAATCGACGGCGTCTTCGAAAAGCCCAAGGAATACCGGGCGCTTCTGTCGGCCAGCGCCGCGGCGCAGGTGCGGGACACCGTGCTGGCCGACCCCGGCCTGATCGGCGAAACGGTGGAGTTCCGCCTGCTCGCCTCCAGCCGGGTCGACGGTTACCTCAAGGGCCGCGTGACGCGTGACTCGATCGCTCGGGACAAGAATATCAGCGCCGAACACCTGGACCTGGCCGACGCGATGCAGGAGGCCGGCGTCCTGAAAAAATCCTTCAACTGGGCCTTCATCACCGGCGCCGACGCTTCCGAGTCGCGGCCCGAGCAGGCGGGGATGGGCGTGTCGATGCTCGGCTCGCTGTTCATGATGCTGGTGGTGCTGGGCCTGTCGCTGCCCATCGGCGTGGCGGCCTCGATCTATCTCGAGGAGTTCGCGCCCAAGAACCGTTTCACCGACCTGATCGAGGTGAACATCTCGAACCTCGCCGCGGTGCCCTCGATCGTGTTCGGCATCCTCGGCCTCGCGGTGTTCATCCAGTTCGCGCATCTACCGCAGTCCGCGCCGCTGGTCGGCGGTCTGGTGCTGACGCTGATGACGCTGCCCACGATCATCATCTCGACCCGCGCCGCGCTGAAGGCGGTGCCGCCGTCGATCCGCGACGCAGCACTTGGGGTAGGGGCCTCGAAGATGCAGTCGGTGTTCCACCACGTGCTGCCGCTGGCCATGCCCGGCATCCTGACCGGCACCATCATCGGCCTGGCCCAGGCGCTGGGGGAAACGGCGCCGCTGCTGCTGATCGGGATGGTGGGCTATATCGCGTCGAACTATCCCGACGGCATCGCCTCGGGTTTTCTCGACCCGAACTCGGCCATGCCGGCACAGATCTACGAATGGGCGAAACGCGCAGACCCGGCCTATTATGAGCGCGCCTGGGGCGGTATCATCATCCTGCTGCTGTTCCTGATGACGATGAACATCATCGCCATCCTCCTGCGCCGCCGCTTCGAACGCCGCTGGTAAAAGGGACCGCCGCAATGAACGACATGCGAATTCTGGAGAGATCCGTGGGCACCAATGAGGTCAAGATTTCCGCGCGGGACTGCCAAGTCTACTACGGCGACAACCACGCGATAAAGGATGTCGACATCGACATCGAGGACAAGACGGTCACCGCCTTCATCGGCCCCTCGGGCTGCGGCAAGTCCACCTTCCTGCGCTGCCTGAACCGGATGAACGACACCATCGACATCGCCCGCGTCGAAGGCAAGATCACGCTGGACGGCGAGGATATCTACGACCCCAAGGTCGACCCGGTGCAGCTGCGCGCCAAGGTGGGCATGGTATTTCAAAAGCCCAACCCGTTCCCCAAGTCGATCTACGACAACATCGCCTACGGCCCGCGCATCCACGGGCTGGCCAAGAACAAGGCCGATCTGGACGAGATCGTCGAGAAATCCCTGCGCCGCGGCGCCATCTGGGACGAGGTGAAGGACCGGCTGGACGCACCCGGCACCGGCCTGTCGGGCGGCCAGCAGCAGCGCCTGTGCATCGCCCGCGCCGTGGCCACCGAGCCCGAGGTGCTGCTGATGGACGAGCCGTGCTCGGCCCTCGACCCCATCGCCACCGCCCAGGTGGAGGAACTGATCGACGAGCTGCGCGAGCAGTACTCGGTGGTGATCGTGACCCACTCCATGCAGCAGGCCGCGCGGGTCAGCCAGAAGACGGCGTTCTTCCATCTCGGCCACCTGGTCGAATACGGCGAGACCGGGCAGATCTTCACCAATCCCACCGATCCGCGCACGGAAAGCTACATCACGGGCCGCATCGGCTAGAAAGGCACGCACCCATGTCCGATCAACACATCGTCAAATCCTATGACCGCGACCTGGAGGCGATCCAGGCGACGATCATGAAGATGGGCGGCCTTGTCGAAGAGGCCGTGCTGTCGGCCGCCAATTCGCTGGTCAACCGCGACGAGGAACTGGCCCGCCAGGTCCGCGAGAACGACAAGGCCATCGACGCGCTGGAAGAGCAGGTCAACGAAGAGGCCGCGCGCCTGCTGGCCCTGCGCCAGCCCGCGGCGTCGGACCTGCGCACGGTGCTCAGCGTGATGACGATCAGCGCCAACCTTGAGAGGGTGGGCGACTATGCCAAGAACATGGCCAAGCGCACCTCGGTGCTGGTGCAGATGGCGCCGATCGAGGGCGGCTCGGGCGCGATCCGGCGCATGGCCAAGACCGTCGAGGGGATGATGAAGGACGCGCTGGACGCCTATGTCCAGCGCGACCCCGAACTGGCCGAGGACGTGCGCCAGCGCGACGAGGAGGTGGACCAGATGTACAACGCGCTGTTCCGCCAGTTCCTGACCTTCATGATGGAGGATCCGCGCAACATCACCGCCTGCATGCACCTGCATTTCATCGCCAAGAACATTGAGCGCATGGGCGACCACGTCACCTCGATCGCCGAACAGGTGATCTACCTGACCACCGGCGAGATGCCGGAGGAGAGCCGCCCCAAGGGCGACGCCACCGCATATACCGCGCATGAGGGCCCGTGATGGCGACCGTGGAACAGCCCACCGTCCTGGTGGTGGAGGACGAACCCGCGCAGCGCGAGGTGCTGGCCTATAACCTGGAGGCCGAGGGTTTTACCGTCTCCAAGGCCGAGAACGGCGAAGAGGCGCTGCTGCTGGTCGAAGAGGACGCGCCGGACATCATCGTGCTCGACTGGATGCTGCCCTCGGTCTCGGGGATCGAGGTCTGCCGGCGGCTGAAAACCCGTCCCGACACCCGTAACGTGCCGATCATCATGCTCTCGGCCCGCGCCGAAGAGGTGGACCGGGTGAGGGGGCTCGAGACCGGAGCCGACGACTACGTGGTCAAGCCGTATTCGGTGGTCGAGCTGATGGCGCGGGTGCGCGCGCAGCTTCGGCGCACGCGGCCGGCCTCGGTCGGCGAACGGCTGGAATACGAAGACATCGTTCTGGACGCCGAGAGCCACAAGGTGTTCCGGGACGGCAAGCTGCTGAAGCTGGGGCCGACCGAGTTCCGTCTCCTCAGCACCTTCATGGAAAAGCCGGGCCGGGTCTGGAGCCGCGAGCAGCTGCTCGACCGGGTCTGGGGCCGCGACATCTATGTCGACACGCGGACGGTGGACGTGCATATCGGACGGCTGCGCAAGGCGCTGTGCGAGTTCGGCGGGGAAGACCCGGTGCGCACGGTGCGCGGCGCCGGATACGCCCTGGGGTGATTCCGATAATCGGTATTATGTAAATATCTGACACGGCAGAGAGGGAGCGGCGCGGCCCGCACCCCCCTCAAACAACGGCCTTTTCCAGAAATGGCCGGTTTTCGAAGATGCGCTCCGGCCCCAGCGGCGCCAGGTCCAGGCTCTGATATGCGCCCACGGTGATCAGTTCGGCAATGCCGCGTCCGATGGCCGGTGCCTGCTGCAGCCCGTGGCCGGAAAACCCGTTCATCAGGTAGAGGTTGTCCAGCCACGGCCAGCGCCCCACGATCGCGTTCTGGTCCAGCGTGTTATAGGCGTAATGCCCGGCCCAGCAGCGCAGCACCTTGACCGCGTCGAAGCCCGGCGCGCGGGCATAGAGCCGCTCCCAGATCACCTGCTCGAACAGATGGTGGTCGGGCTCGAAATCCGCGATATCAACCGGCCCGTCGTCGTCCGGCACCGTGGCGCAGATCCAGTGATCGCCCTCGGGCCGCAGGTAGAACCCGGTGTGATCCACAAGCAGCGGCGCCCGCGGATGCCGCGCATTCGGCGCGTCGATCATGAAAACCGTGCGTTTACGTGGTTCTACCGGCAGATCCTCACCCATTGAACGCATCACCTGCGGCGCCGCCGTTCCGGCCGCGTTGATCACCGCGCCGCAGCCGATCCGCCTGCCGTCCTCCAGCGTGACCCCGGTCACCCTTGCGCCCTCGCGGGCAATGCCGAGGACGCGGCCGCGCTCATAGCGCGCCCCGGCGGCGCGCGCCGCGGATTTCAGCGCGCCCAGCAACCCCATATTGTCGAACCAGCCCTCGTCGCGCGGCCCGAAGCTGCCCATGGTCACGTCGTCCAGCGCCAGCCAGGGAAAGCGGTCCGCCAGCGCGGACCTGTCCAGCAGCTCGGTCGCCGCGCCCTCGGCGCGTTGCATTTGGCCCAGTTCCTCCATCAGCGCGGCATTGCCGGTGCTTCCGGCCAGGAAAAGATAGCCGTTCTCGGTCAAGCCGAGGTCGGAGACGCCGCCTGACGGCCCGACGGAAGAATCGATACTCCTTATGAAATCAATACCGTAGCGCGATATCTTGACGTTGAGCGGCGTCGAGAACTGCTGCCGGATCGAGGCCACGGACAGCGCGGTGGAAGACCGCGCATAGCTGGGGTCGGCCTCCAGCACCAGCACTGACAGCCCCTGCCCCGCCAGCCGCGTCAGCCAGAACGCCGCGGCGCTGCCCATCACGGCACCGCCGATGATGACCACGTCGAATTTCCCGTCGCTCATGTCCGCTCCTTCTGTCGTCCACCCGTTCTAGCATGCAGGGCACGGCATACCAGTCATGCGTGTTGGGGTCTTGACAATTCCCCGCAATCCTGTCTAAAAGTGCAGTTGGGGAGAGGGACTTATGCCATCATTGCTCATTCTGAACGGGCCGAACCTCAACTTGCTGGGCACCCGCCAGCCCGAGGTTTACGGCCACGTCACGCTGGCCGATATCGAAAGCGCCTGCCGCGCCAAGGCCGAGGCGCTGGGGATCGGCCTGGAATTCGCGCAGTCGAACCACGAAGGCGCCCTGGTCGATGCCATCCACGCCGCCCGCGGCGTGCATGACGGCATCATCCTGAATGCCGGCGCCTACACCCACACCTCGGTCGCGCTGATGGACGCCATCGCCTCGGTCGCGCTGCCGGTGGTCGAATTGCACTTGTCGAACATCCACGCGCGCGAGCCGTTCCGGCAAAAGTCGTTCATCGCGCCGGTTGCCGTCGGCCAGATCTGCGGCTTTGGTGCCGCGGGCTACGGGCTGGCGATCGACGCCCTGCTGGAGCACCTCCGGGAGGCGTCATGATCTTCGACGACCTGGAGGCGATCATCGCTGCGCATAGCATCGAGGAGCTCTGGGCGCACCTGCCGGCGCGCATGGCCGAGTTCGGATTCGATCGCGTCATCTACGGGTTCACCCGCTTCCGCCGGGCCAATTCCTTCGGCGACCCGCGCGACCTGTTGATCCTGTCCAACCACAGCGCCGAATATATCGACCCGTTCATCAAGGACGGTCTCTATTTCGACGCCCCGATGGTGCGCTGGTCCGCCGGCCATGTCGGCACCTGCTCATGGCGCTGGGTGAAAGAGCGCGCCGAGGCCGGCGAACTGACCGAGGGTGAAAAAAAGGTTCTGACCTTCAACAAGAAACACGGGGTGACAGCCGGGTATTCGATCAGCTTCACGGAACTTTCCTCGCGCGCCAAGGGCGCGGTGGGGCTATCGGCGCGCGGCCGGTCGCAGGACGAGGTCGACGAGATATGGGCGCGGCACGGGCGCGAGATCAACGTGCTGTGGAATGTTGCGCATCTGAAGCTGATCAACCTGCCCTACAACCCCGGCGGCCGCGCCCTGACCCCGCGCCAGCGCGAGGCGCTGGAATGGGTCGGCGAGGGCAAGACCACGGTCGACATCGCCACCATCATGGGCCTCACGCCCGCGACGGTTGAAAAGCACCTGCGCCTCGCGCGCGAGGCGCTGGACGTGGAAACCACCGCGCAGGCGGTGCTCAAGGCCGCGGTTCACAACCAGATCTTCCGCGTCGAGGCGTGACGGGGTTCCCCCTTAGGATTTTTTTCCATTTGGTCAGGTAGGGATTTCCTGACTTAATTGGCGTAAGGTAAAGATGCATTATTGAGATGTTCCGTGAGTGGTGGCAATTAATGCCAGGGAACTGCGGAGAGGGGTGGTGCGCGATTTTCCTCCGACCCCTTTCCGGCCGGGAAACCGGACAGTCGTGCCCGCCGGTCTATAGTCGGCCGGAGGGTGCGGCGCCCAAAAATTGCGTCCTGTCCTCATCCCCAACAGGAGTGGCGCAATAGGAAAACGGTGCAGCGACGCTGCACCGTTTTTTCTTTTTCGGCATTCGCGAGTCAACCCGCGGAAAGACGCGGCCCGGCGCACCGGGCCGCGAAAGGCGCCTCAGCCCTGGGCGGCCTTGGCCACCTCGGCGGCGAAGTCCTCTTCTTCCTTCTCGATCCCCTCGCCCACTTCGAGGCGGACGAAACCGGTGATCTCGGCGCCGGCTTCCTTGGCGGCGGCCTCGACGGTCAGGTCGGGGTTGATCACGAAGGCCTGCCCCATCAGGGTCACTTCCGACAGGAACTTCTTCATCCGGCCCTCGATCATCTTCTCGATGACCTGCTCGGGCTTGCCCGATTCGCGCGCGATGTCGATCTGCACCTGGCGCTCTTTCTCGACCACCTCGGGGTCCAGCTCGGCCTCGTTCAGCGCGGCCGGGTTGGCGGCGGCGACATGCATCGCGACCTGGCGGCCGAAGGCCTCGTCACCGCCCTTCATGGCGACCAGAACGCCGATCTTGCCCATGCCCTCGGCGGCGGCGTTGTGGATGTAGGACACCACGGTCTCGCCCTCGATCCTGGCCATGCGGCGCAGGGTCATGTTCTCGCCGATGGTGGCGATCTTGTCGGTCAGGGTGTCGGCGACGGTCTTGCCGCCCAGGTCGGCCGCTTTCAGCGCCTCGAGATCCTCGGCGCCCAGGGCGGCCTTGGCGATGCCGGCCACCATGTCCTGGAACTCGGCGTTCTTGGCGACGAAGTCGGTTTCCGAGTTCACCTCGACAGCCACGGCCTTGCCGCCGTCGACGGCGACGGCCACCAGGCCCTCGGCCGCGGTGCGGCCCGATTTCTTGGCGGCCTTGGCCAGGCCCTTGGTGCGCAGCCAGTCAACGGCGGCTTCCATGTCGCCGTCGTTCTCGGTCAGCGCCTTCTTCGCGTCCATCATGCCTGCGCCGGTCTTGTCGCGCAGTTCCTTCACCTGTGCTGCGGTGATTGCCATCTTGGCTCTCCTCGAATTGGATATGCGATCCCCGGGGCGGCCGTAGCCGCGCCCGGTATCAGTTCTGTGACAGCAGGGCTCAGCCCTCGGCGGGGGCCTCTTCGCCGGCGCCTTCCTCGGCCACGGCCTCTTCCTCGATGCCCTCTTCGAGGGCGCCGATGTCAAAGCCGGCGGCGTCGAGCTGCGCGGTCATGCCGTCCAGCGCGGCACGGCTGACCAGGTCGCAGTAGAGCGAGATGGCGCGCGCGGCGTCGTCGTTGCCGGGGATGATGTAATCCACGCCGTCGGGCGAGCAGTTGGTGTCGACCACGGCCACCACCGGGATGCCCAGCTTCTTGGCCTCGGCGATCGCCAGATCCTCTTTGCGGACGTCGATCACGAACAGCAGGTCGGGCAGGCCGCCCATCTCGCGGATGCCGCCCAGCGAGGCCTGCAGCTTGGCCTGCTCGCGCTCCATGCCGAGGCGCTCTTTCTTGGTCAGGCCCTCGGCGCCGGATTCCATCTGCTCGTCGATGGCCTTCAGGCGCTGGATCGACTGCGAAACGGTCTTCCAGTTGGTCAGCGTGCCGCCCAGCCAGCGGTGGTTCATGTAGTACTGGGCGCATTTCTCGGCCGCCTCTGCGATCGGCTTCTGCGCCTGCCGCTTGGTGCCCACGAACAGCACGCGGCCGCCCTTGGCGACGGTCTCGCGCACCACGTTCAGCGCCGCGTCCAGCATGGGCACGGTCTGGGTCAGGTCGACGATGTGGATGCCGTTGCGCTCGCCGTAGATGAACTCCTGCATGCGGGGGTTCCAGCGTTGCGTCTGGTGGCCAAAGTGAACGCCAGCTTCCAGCAGCTGACGCATGGAGAATTCGGGAAGCGCCATGTCCTATTCCTTTCCGGTTTGCGCCTGGGCGGGGTCATCAAGGGCAGTTGCCCAACCGGCGGACCGTAACGGGATGTCTCCCCGTCAGGCCCAAACCCCGCCTGTGAAGTGTGCGCGCATTTACACCCCTTCCGCCCGGCGCGCAACCCCTGCCCCTTCTTCTGTTTGAAAATATCCCCGCCCGAGGCATCCGCCGCTTGCCAAGCCCCCCGCCCCTTGTCCAAATGCCGCGCGATGACCACCCGCCCCGATATCCTGTGCATCGGCTCCGTCCTGTGGGACGTGATCGGCCGCAGCCCCGACGCCATGCCGCCCGGCGCGGACATGCCCGGCCAGATCCGGCGCCAGCCCGGCGGCGTGGCCATGAACATCGCCACGGCCCTGCGCCGCCACGGGTTGCGGCCCGCCCTGCTCAGCGTCGTGGGCCGGGATGCCGAGGGCGAGGAACTGATCGCGGCGGCCCGCGCGATGGGCCTGGAGACCTCCCACATCCACCGCTGCGCCAGCCACCCCACCGACCGCTACATCGCGGTCGAGGATGCAGGCGGGCTGGTGGCCGCCATCGCCGATGCCCGCGCGCTCGAGGCCGCGGGCGACGCCGTCCTGGCGGCGCTTGCCGACGGACGGCTGGGCTCGGCCGAGACGCCCTATGCCGGCCTCATCGCGCTCGACGGCAATCTCACCGAGGCGCTGCTCGCCGATATCCCGGGCAGCCCGCTCTTCGCCGCCGCCGACCTGCGCCTGGCGCCCGCCAGCCCCGGCAAGGCGCTGCGCCTACGCCCCCTGCTGGGGCATCCCCGCGCCACTTTCTACGTCAACCTTGCAGAGGCCGGGCTGCTCTGCGGCACCCGCTTCGAGGACAGCGCGACGGCGGCGGCCGCCCTGCACGCCGCCGGCGCGGCCCGGGCGCTGGTCACCGACGGACCCGGCCCGGCCGCCGAGGCCACGCCGCAGGGCGTCATCTCGCAGGCCCCGCCCCGGGTCGGCGTGACCCGCGTCACCGGCGCCGGCGACAGCTTCATGGCTGCCCATATCGCGGCCGACCGCGCCGGCGCCCCCCGCGTCGGGGCGCTCGGGGCCGCGCTCGCCGCCGCTGCCCGCCACGTATCCGGAGACTGACATGACCCTGCCCCTTGCCCCCTCGCCCGAGGTTGCCGCGGCGCTGGCCGCAGGTCGGCCCGTGGTGGCGCTGGAAAGCACGATCATCACCCATGGCATGCCCTGGCCAAGGAACCTGGACACTGCCCGCGCCGTCGAGGCCGAGATCCGCGCCACTGGCGCCGTGCCCGCCACCATCGCCGTGATGGCGGGGCGCATCCACGCCGGGCTGACCGACGACCAGATCACCGCCCTGGCCCGCGCCGAAGGCGTGCGCAAGCTCAGCCGTGCCGATCTCGCCGCCTGCCTGGCAACGGGCGGCACCGGCGCCACCACCGTGGCCGCCACCATGATCTGCGCCCATCTCGCCGGCATCGCGGTCTTCGCCACCGGCGGCATCGGCGGCGTGCATCGCGGCGCCGAGCTCAGCTTCGACATTTCCGCCGACCTGCACGAACTGGCCCGGACCCCGGTGACGGTGGTCGCCGCGGGCGCCAAGGCCATTCTCGACCTGCCCAAGACGCTCGAGGTGCTGGAAACCCTGGGCGTTCCGGTGATCGGCTACGGCAGCGACGACTTCCCCGCCTTCTGGTCGCGTCGCTCGGGCGTGCCCGCGCCGCTGCGGATGGACAGCGCCGCCGAGATCGCCCGCGCCCACCGGATGCGCGTCGCCCTCGGCTTGGCTGGCGGCCAGCTGGTCGCCAACCCGATCCCGGCCGAGGCCGAGATCCCCCGCCACGAGATCGACCCGATCATCGCCGAGGCGTTGACCGAGGCCGAGGCCAGGGGAACCACCGGTAAGGCGGTCACCCCCTTCCTGCTGGGGCGGATCTTCGAGTTGACGCAGGGCCGGTCGCTGGAGGCCAATATCGCGCTGGTGCTGAACAATGCGCGGCTGGCGGCCGCGATTGCACGCGGCTTGTGCGAAAGCTGAAGGAATCGACGCCGCCCGCGCCGCGCCATATTGTGGAGCCCGCGCCGACACCCTAAGTTGCGCTTCGAAACAACAGGGCGCACCATGTTCGAACCAGAAGACGAAGATCATTCCGATCAGTCCCGAAAGCGGCGCCGGCCCTTCGGCTGGCTGCGCAATTCCTTCTTCACCGGGATCGTGGTCATCGCGCCCATCGGCCTGACCGTCTGGTTGCTGTGGACGGTGGCGGGCTGGATCGACGGCTTCGTTCTGCCCTTCGTGCCCGATGCCTACCACCCCGAGACCGTGCTCAAGAAAATCTTCGGCGAGGACACCCAGATCAGCATCCGCGGCGTCGGCGTGGTGTTCTTCCTGATCTTCACGGTGCTGGTGGGCTGGATCGCCAAGGGGCTGATCGGCCGCTCGCTGCTCAGCTGGGGCGAAAGCCTGGTGGAACGCATGCCGGTGGTCCGCTCGATCTACTCGGGCGCGAAACAGATCGCCGAGACGGTCTTCGCCCAGTCCGAGACCAGCTTCGACCGCGCCTGCCTGGTGGAATACCCGCGCAAGGGGATCTGGGCCGTGGCCTTCGTCTCCACCACCACCAAGGGCGAGATCGACCGCAAGATCCCGCGGGACGAGCCTCTGATCTCGGTCTTCCTGCCCACCACGCCGAACCCGACCTCGGGCTTCCTGCTGTTCGTGCCGCGCGAAGAGGTGATCTTCCTCGACATGGGAGTCGAGGACGCGGCCAAGCTGGTGATCTCGGCCGGGCTGGTCTACCCCAACGAGAAGAACCCCGCCGGCCCGCCGATCGTGGGCACGCCGCTGCACGAGCCGCCGGCCGAATAGCCGACCGATGCTGGGCGTCGCCACGACCGGCTACCTCACCGCGCTGTCGCTGATCCTGGCGATCGGCGCGCAGAACGCCTTCGTCCTGCGCCAGGGGCTGCTGCGCGCCCACGTGTTCTGGCTGTGCCTGCTGTTCTCGCTGTCCGACGCCGTGCTGATCGCGGCCGGCGTGGCGGGCTTCGGCACGCTGGTCGGAATGGCGCCGTGGTTCCCGACCGCGATGGCGCTGGCCGGCGCGGCGTTCCTGGCCGTCTACGGCGCGCTGCGCCTGCGCGCCGCCTGGCGCGGCGGCGATGCGCTCGCCCTGGGCGGGCAATCGGCGCCGCTCTGGCCGACCCTGGCCACCGGGGCTGCCTTCACCTGGCTCAACCCGCATGTCTACCTGGATACGCTGGGCCTGATCGGCGCGGTCTCCACGCAATTCGCCCCGCGCGACGAAAAGGTGGTCTTCGCCATCGCCGCCGCGGCGG
>JBNGCX010000033.1:0-44514 GCA_049974865.1 Paracoccaceae bacterium | reverse complement strand
GGCGGCGCCTGCGCGCGGGGCCTCGGCCGCCACGCGGTCAGCCACCGATTTCAGCGCCACCACCGAGTTTTCGGACTTGTCCACGGCGCTGGACAGCTCGCCGACGACCGGCTGCAGATCCTTCAGCGCGGCCATCAGCGTGCGCACCCGGCGCTCCACCATGAAGGCATAGCCCAGCGTCCCGGCGAGCAGCAGGAGGATCAACATGTCAATCAGAAGTGCCATCGTGGGAAGTCTCCTCGTTATCGCTCAGTTCCTCGGTGACGCGCAGCGCCACGGATCCGTTCCGGCGCCGACCCATGGCGGCGCGGAACATCGTCTGGCCACTGACGCTGACCGTCACCGCGTTTTCGGCGTCGATCCCGAGATCCAGCACATCGCCGCGGCGCCAGCGCAGGACCTCGGTCAGCGGCAGTTTCATTTCATGCAGAAGGGCCACCAGATCGACATTGGTGTCGCGGATCGAGTCGGCCAGAAGCGCCTGCCAGCTGCTGTCACGGCCGATCTGGCCGCCGAAAAAGGTCTCGGTCAGCAACGCGCGCGCCGGTTCGAAGACCATGTTCGGGATCACGAAGACCAGCTTGCCGCCGCGCCCTTCGATCGACACGTCCAGCGTGATCTTCACGCAGGCGCTGGCCGGCGGGGCGAGCACGGTGGAATGGGGGCTGTTTTCCAGGTGATCGACAGCGAAGCTGACCTCGGCCACTTCGGCAAAGGTCTCGCTCAGTTCCTTGAGAACGACTTCGCAGAGCCGCGTGGCGAGGCGTTTCTCGATGGAGGTGAAGCTGCGGGGCTCCCAGCGGGTCTCCTGCGAGGGGCGGCCGCCCAGCATCGCCTCCAGCGTGGTGAACAGCAGGTCCGGGTCGACGATCAGCGCCAGCTTCCCTTCCCATGGCTGGGCCGAACTGACGGCGACCAGCCAGGGGGCGGGAAGGCCGTCCAGCGCCTCGCCGCAACTCATGTAATCGAAGGCGTCCAGCGTGACCTCGGTGGTCACCGCCGAGAAGCTCTTGATCGCGCTTCCCAGCGAAAGGGCGAAGCGGTCGAAGAGCACCTCCATCATGGGCAGCCGCTCATAGCTGAGCGTGGCCATGCGAATGATCTGCTCCTCGACGCTGGCGTTCGCGAGCTCGGGTTCCGGAGGGCGGGTGGTGCGCATCGTACTCATCTTCGCCTTTCCCTCACTGCACGATCAGGTCCGAGACCAGCAGGTCCTGCGGCGCATCGCTTTCGGTGATCGCGCGAGCGCGGCGCAGCAGTTCGGCCTTGAGCGTGACCAGGCCCATGCTGCCCTGCAGATCCCGCTCGGTGAGCTGGCGCAGGTAGTCCTGAAAGGAATCGCGCATGTAGAGCTTGCGCTCTTCGACATGTTCGGCCCCTTCGGCCCTTTCGTCATAGACCAGTGCCAGGTTGAGCTTGAGAAAGCGCGATGTCCGTCGCCCGGTGGCCGTGGTCGCGGTGATATTGACGATGATTTCCTTGAAGGGCGTGATCTGCATCGAGGAGCCGGCCGCACCCGCCCCGTGCCCTGCATCGGCCGCCTTGGCGGCGGTCTCTGCCGGGGCGGCCTCTTCCCTAGCCTCTTCGCCACGCAGGAATGCCATGAAGCCCTCGGGGCCCATCGATGCCACCAGCCCGCCGGCCAGCGCGGCGAGAGAAAGCAGCACCAGTAGCAGAAGGATGGCAAGGCGCCGGCCCAGCGGCTTGCGCGCCGGGGCGTCCTCTGACGCCACCTGTTCCGTCGTGCTGGTCATGTTGCCCCGAAGAGTTTCATGGTTTTCGCAAAATAATATGCCGATTAGGTGGCGAATAGACAAGTATAAACTGCATTGTTCTCTTGATTTACAAGAATAGATCGGGCTACTTTTTGGTATTGCAAGAATTCACGCAAGGTGTGCGCTTGAAGTCCGTCATCGACAACCTGGCATCGCTTGGCCGGACCCGCCTGATCGTCCTGGGGGCGACGGGGCTGGGGTTGGTTCTGGCGCTGTTCCTGGGGCTGGGCGCGGTCATGTCTCCGACCTTCACGCCGCTCTACAGCGACCTCTCGCCGGCCGGGGCCAGCCAGGTCGTCCGGACGCTGGAGCAGGCGGGCTTCCGGGTGGAGCTGTCGGGCGGGGGCGCGACCGTCAGCGTCCCGCAGGAAGACGTCGCGCGTGCCCGCATGGCGCTGGCCGATTCCGGCCTGCCCAGCGAGGGCACGCCGGGCTGGGAACTGTTCGACAGCGCCAGCGGGCTGGGGATGAACAGCTTCATGCAGCGGGTGAACCGGCTGCGCGCGCTGGAGGGAGAGCTGGCCCGCTCCATCCAGACCATCGACGGGATCGACGCGGCGCGGGTGCACCTGGTCCTGCCCGAGCGCGAGGCGTTCTCGCGCACGCGGCCCGAGCCCACGGCCTCGGTGATCGTGCGCAGCCGGGCGAACCACCAGATCAGCCGGCGGCAGGGGCTGGCGATCCGCGCGCTGGTCGCCTCGGCGGTGCCCAGCATGTCGCCCGAGAACGTCACCGTGCTGTCGGCCAGCGGCGAGACCATCCTGGCCGAACAGGGTGACGGCCTGGGCGACCTGACGCTGCAATCGCGGCGCGCGGCCATCGAGGAGCGCCTGGCGCGCAACATCACCGGGATCCTGACCGCGCGGGTGGGCGCGGGCAACGCGCGGGTGCAGGTCAGCGTCGATCTGAGCAACGAGCGGCAGGTGATCCGGCAGGAAAGCTACGATCCCGCCCAGCAGGTGGTTCGTTCGACCGAAAGCCGCGAGGAGACCAGCCAGGGCCGCGAGAACGCCCAGGGCGAGGTCGGCGTGGCCGACGACCTGCCGGCGGAGTTGAGGGGCGACGGGACCGGCGGGCCGCAATCCAGTTCCAGCCGGAGCCAGACCAACGAGATCGTCAATTACGAGATCGGCGCCACGCGGAGCGAAACGGTCCGCGAGCCGGGCGAGATTAGGCGCATCTCGGTCGCGGTGCTGGTCAACGGCATCTACAACGTCGCGCCCGACGGCGCCGTCGATTACGAGGAACGCAGCGCCGAGGAACTGGAGCGCCTGAACAAGCTGGTGCAATCCGCCATCGGCTTCGACGAGGCGCGCGGCGACACCGTCTCGGTCGATTCGCTGCGGTTCATGGACTACTCGATGGATGTGGGCGAGCCGGTGGGCACTTCGGTCGGGCAGGTGATCTCGTCGAACATCATGTCGATCCTGCGCGGCGTCTTCGCGCTGGCGCTGGTTGCCGCGGTCCTGGCCTTCGGCGTGCGCCCGATGATGCGCCTGCTGCCGCTGGGGCAGGCGGACGGCGAGCTGGCGCTGGCCGGCCCCGAGGGCGCTGCCGCGCAGGCCGCCCTGACCGGCGAGGCGCCGCGCCCGTTGGTCGGCTCGGACGGTGCCGCACAGCGGCCGCGCCTGGCCGGGGGCAGCGCCCCGGCCCCGGCCGCGACGCCTGCGCCGACACCGCAACAGCAGTCGGAACCGGCAAGCGCCCCCCGGACCGGCACCGTGCTCGACGCGATGGAGGACGACGAGAACGACCTGATCACCCTCGCCTCGGTGCGCGGCGGCGTGCGCCGGCGGCGGGTGAACTCGATCGGCGAACTGGTCGAGGGCGAGCCCGAGGAATCGTTGCGGGTGCTGCGACACTGGCTGGCTGAGGAGGCGTGAGAGGGTGAGCTATATCTTCGACCGGGATTTCGACAGCGAACTGGACCGCGAACGGCAGGAGGCGGAGCGCCTCAGCCGGGCCCGCTATACGACCGAGGACATGGAGGCGGCGCTCGCCCAGGCGCGGGCCGAGGCCTTCCGTGACGGGCATGGGGCGGGCCGCGCCGAAGGTCTGGCCCAGGCGCGGGGCGATGCCGAGGCGCTGCGGGCGGAGGCGCTGGGCGCCCTCGGGCCGCAACTGGAGCGGCTGATCGGCGCCGCCGATCGTCACCGCGCCGCGCTGGAGGTGCAGGTGCTCGATTTCACCCTTTCCGTCTGTGAGCAGGTCTTCCCCGAGGTGCTGCGCGGCTGTTCCCACGACCGCGCCCTGGACCGCGTGAAAAAGACCATTGAGCTGGCGCTGGGCAGTTCCTGCCTGCGCATCATGCTTTCGGAACGCGCGCTGCCTCTGCTGCGCCCCGAGATCGAGCGGGCGGCGCAGGCCGTGGGCCTGGATGCGCGGCTCGAGATCGCGGCCGACCCGGCGCTGGCGGAGGGCGACGTGCGCATGGAGTGGGACAACGGCTTCATGGAATACAGCTTTGCCGATGTCTGCGACCGCATCCTGACCGCGCTGAAACAGGCGCGCCGCGGCGCCCCTGAAACCATCCTGAGCGGGAGTGACGCAAATGTCTGAGAACGAGAACGACCCCCGGCCCTCCCCGGACGCGGCGGCGGACGGGTCTGGCGGAAACGGCATTGCCGACGCGCTGCCCGAGATCGGCGGAGCGGAGGAGGCGGACCAGTCCGGCACCGTGCTCGGCAGCATGCTGGGCGGCGGCACTTCGGCGCCGGGCGGTGCGGGGCGCAATATCGACGCGATGCTCAATGTCGGGCTGAACGTGCAGATCGTGCTGGGCCACAGCCGGATGCCTATCGCCAACCTGTTGAAGCTCAGCCGCGGCTCGGTGATCGAACTGGACAAGAAAATCGGCGAGCCGGTGGACGTGGTCATCAACGACCGCCTGGTGGCCCGCGGCGATCTGGTCAAGCTGGAGGGCGAGCGGATCGGCGTCTCCCTGACCGAGATCGTCAAGGACTACATCTCGGGAAACTGACCCGGTGATCCAGCCCCGTGCCCCTTTCCGCCTGCGCTATCTCGGTCTGGCCCTGGCCGCGCTGGCCGTGCTGTTCTGGGCGCTGCCGGCGGCGGCGCAGGATGCGGGCGGGCTGCTGAACTCGATCTCGGATGCGCTGAGCGACGCGCCGGCGGGTTCGGATGAGCGGGCCTCGCTGAGCGGGCGCATCCTGCAGCTCATCGCGCTGATGACGGTGCTCAGCATCGCGCCGGGGCTGCTGGTGGTGATGACCAGCTTCACCCGCTTCGTCATCGTGTTCTCGATCCTGCGCTCGGCGCTGGGGCTGAACCAGACGCCGCCGAACATGGTGCTGACCTCGATGGCGCTGTTCATGACCTTCTTCGTCATGCAGCCGGTCTTCGAGGACGCGTGGGAGGGCGGGCTGCAGCCGCTGATGGACAACGCCATCACCGAGGAGCAGGCGATCGCGCGGATCGGCGATCCGTTCAAGACCTTCATGTTCGCCAATACCCGCCCCAAGGACATCGCGCTGTTCCAGGACATTGCCGCGCGCAGCGACGGCGCGCCCCGGGACGCCGCCGCCACCGTCCCGCAGAGCGCCGAGGAGGCCGCGTGGCGCACGCTGGTGCCGGCCTTCATGATCTCCGAGCTGCGCCGCGCCTTCTCGATCGGGTTCCTGATCTACCTGCCCTTCGTGGCGATCGACCTGATCGTGGCCTCGGTCCTGATGAGCGCGGGGATGATGATGCTGCCGCCGGTGCTGATTTCGCTGCCGTTCAAGGTGATCTTTTTCGTTCTGATCGACGGCTGGTACATGCTCGCGGGCAGCCTGATGGAAAGTTATCTGCCGCTGTCGGGCGGCTAGGCGGGGCTGCGCCCCGGAAAGACAAGGAAGGAAAGGGCTATGGCAACGACGACCCTCAGACGGACCTCCTCCGCCCCGGCCGCCGGTCGCATGAAGGCGGAGCGCAAGCTGCGCGGCCCCGAGAAGGCGGCGGTGCTCTTCCTGTGTCTGGGCGAGGAACGCGGCTCGGAACTGATGAAGAAGCTGGACGAGGCCGACATCCAGAAGATCACCCGCGCCATGGCCGGCCTCGGCGTCATCCCGGCGCCCACGGTCGAGGAGGTCATGCTGGAGTTCAGCGAAAGCGTGACCAATGGCGGCGGCGTGGTCGGTTCGTTCTCGGTGGCCGAGACCATGCTCAAGAAATTCCTGCCCGAAGAACAGGTCAACGAGATCCTCAAGGAGGTCCGCGGCCCGCTGAAGGAACGCGACCTGTGGGACCGCTTCAGCTCGCTGAACGAGACGGTGATCGCGAATTACCTCAAGGGCGAGCACGCCCAGACCGCGGCGGCGATCCTGTCCAATGTCGCGCCCGACGTGGCCGCCAAGGTGCTGCCGCTGATGGGGGTGGAGCGGATGGAAGAGGTGATCGAGCGCATGATCCGAATGGAGGCGGTGCCCCATCACATGCTGCGCCAGATCGAGGAGGCGCTGCAGACCGACATCATCGCCGCCGCCGCCCAGCCCACCGCGGCCGAGCGCCAGCAGCGCATGGCGGACCTGTTCAACCGCCTGGACCGCGACCTGTTCGAGACCCTCTCGCCCACCCTGGAAGAGCGCCTGCCCGAAACCTTCAAGGGCATCAAGCAGCGGATGTTCACCTTCGACGACCTGGTGAAGCTCGACGTGCAGAGCCTGTCGCGGATCATGCGAGGGCTGGAGGGCAACACCCTGCCGCTGGCCCTGCGCGGCGCCCGCAAGGAGGTGCGCGACCATTTCCTGAACGCCCTGCCCAGCCGGCCGCGCGACATGCTGCTGGAAGAGATGAATACCATGGGCCCGGTGCGCGGGCGCGAGGTGCGCGCGGCGCAGACGGCCATGGTCGACTATGCCAAGGAACTGGCCGAGAACGAGGTTATCCAGATCCCGACGGCCGAGGACGACGACGAGATCATAGAATAGGCCGCGCCGTTACCGGTAGGGCAGGCGTGGCGCGGCGCTGATGGCGGTGATGTCGATGGTGACCGGCACGAACTGGCCACCCGCCCCCGCGCTCACGGCGCCGCTCATCAGTTGAACGGCCGCGTTCTGCTGCAGGTTCGCCGTGTTCTGCGCATCGCTTATGGCCACGTATTTGCGCACCAGCTTTTCGACCTCGGCGGGGTCCTTCAGCTTGGCGAGGTCGAGCTTCCCCCGCAGGACCTCGGCCTGCCGGTCGATGTCGAGGTGGACGGTTTCGTCGGGGATGCCGAGCGCGGTGCGCATGAAGGCGCTCAACTGCTTGTCCTTCAGGATGTCGAAGGCGTTCTCAACGTCCCCCGCCTTGCGGCGGAATTCCAGCACGGCGCCCACGGCTTCGTTCTGCTCGGCCTGCGCGTTGATGAACTGGCGCTGGACGTAGCGATCGACCATTTCCTCCTGCCAGCTGCTCCAGAGCGTGTTGAAATTGGTCGTGCCCCCGGGGCCGAATCCCATCACCTCGTGCATTTCCTTGAAGCGCGGGTCGGTCAGGCGGTTGACCAGAGATTTTGGGTCGTCGATGTCGCTTTTCAGGATCTTCTCGATCATCGCCTTGCCGAAGATCTGGTCCTCCAGGTCGAAGGCCTTCATCACGAAGACATAAAGGTCGCGGTCGGCCATCAGCTGGTCGACCGTTTCGACATCGCCGATCCGGTCGCGGAAATGCGCGATGGCGCGGGCATGCTGGGCGGAATTGCGGATCAACTCGGACTGGCGGCTGCTGGTCGCGTCCACCAGTTGCAGCCCGAGCTGCGCCGTCATGCCCGCAAGCGGGATCATCGCGCACCGCTCTCGGTCGCTTGGTCCTGCGCCTGGTCCGGCGCGGCGACCTGCGGGCTGTCTGCAGCGGCGAGCCCCGCCAGCAGCCGGGCCTCGTGCTTCATCACCGCGCGCAGCGCGCGCAGCGCCTTGTAGTAGTCCGCCTGGCTGACATAGTTCGCGGCCTCGAATATCCGCAACAGGTTGTCCCCGCCGAAGACGGTGGCGAGGGCGGCGAGGTTCTGCTGGATGACCGGAATGAGCTTTTCGCGCAGGTCAGCCTGGATCAGCACGGTCTGGATCAGGAAATAGGCCTTTCCCACCGGGGTGGCGGCGTCGTTCTCGTCCAGCAGGTCCTGGCCGCGGATGACGTCGGCATGGCTTTCGATCATGATCACGTGGCGGCGGCCGGAATTGCGCATGGCGCAGCCGTTGACCACGATCCGCTCGTTGGGCTTGAGGGTCAGTGTCAGGGCCATGGTCTCAGCCCTCCGGGCGCGGGGCCTGGCCGGAAAGGCCGGCGATGATGCTGCGGTTGATGGCGACGAGGGCGCCGACGCCTTTTTCGCCGCCCATGACGGCCGCGCTCTGGCGGTCGACCCAGAGCGCCAGCGACAGCAGCGAGGCCCGCAGCTCGGGGGGCAGGGCGTTGCCCTCGGCGGCGAGATCGTGGCGCATCGCGCGCCACATGGCCTGGTTCTCGTTGAGGCTGGTGCGCAGGCCCGAGGCCAACATCGACTGCCGGTCGGACCTGGCTTCTGCGCTGTCGAAATTCTGTGCGTGCTGTTCAAGCTGCCCGGTGATGCGCGACAGGATGCGGCGCTCGATCTGGCGGGGCGTTTCGCTTTCGCGGATGGTGCGTTTGTATGCGGCAATGCTCATGCGTTCTGCTTCCTTTGCCTTCCGTCCTTCTGAACGGGGTGCCCGGTTCGGTTGCGAGGGGCCGGGGGTCGGGCCCCCGATTGCCGGGGGCCCGGATACTCAAGTCACTGGGACCAAGCCGCGTTAGCGGAACAGGCTCAGGATGTTCTGAGGTGCCTGGTTGGCAATCGAGAGCGATTGCGTGGCCAGCTGTTGCTGCACCTGCAACGCCTGCAGGCGAGCGGCCTCTTCCTCCATGTTGGCGTCGATCATGCTGCCCACGCCGGTGTCGAGGCGGTCGGTCAGCGCGCCCAGGAACTCTTTCTGGGTTTCGATCGACTTCTCGGCGATGCCCAGCGAGGTTGCCGAGGCGATGGCCGCCTTCATCTGGCCTTCGGCCGCCTTCAGGTCGGTCTCCAGCAGCGCGGTGGTCGAGCTGGTGGTCAGGTCGATGCCTGCCAGCGTCGACTGGATCGCCTGCAGATCCTGCTGGTTGAAGGTGATCGTGGTCGTGGTCAGCGAGCCCGAGGCCCGGCTGATGCCGGTGACCACGGTCACGGTGGCGCTGCCGGTCACCAGGCTTTCGCCGTTGAAGGTCGACTGGTCGATCGTGGTCTGGATCCGCTCTGCCAGAGCATCGAGTTCGGCCTGAATGTCGGTCCGGGCACTCAGGTCGCCGGCGCTGCCCTGTGCGAAGGAGATACGCTCAACGAACTGGGTGGCAAGGTCAGCCACGTTCTCGGCACCGAGGCGGGCGGTGGAGACCGAGTTCTGGCTCAGCGTCAGGCTCTCGTCGATCGCCTTGTAGATGCTGCTGTCAGAATTCATCGTCTCGGAGATCGAGAAGTAGGCCGCGTTGTCCTTGCCCGACTGGATCTTGAGGCCGGTGCTGATCCGGCTCTGAGAGTCATTCAGGCTGTTGTTGATGTTGCGCAGCGTCGAAAGCGCGCTCATCGCGGAGTTGTTCGTGAGAATGGAAGACATGTTCTGCTCCGTTTCTTTTTGTTCACGATTGCATCGTCATTCTGACGAAAGACGGCACCTGCCGTAGACGTGACGTTGGAGCCGGGGGTTTCGGGAAAGTTAACGTTTCAGACCTGCTGGTCGACCCGTTGCGAAACCGCCACAGTGGGTGCCTGGTCCTCGCCCTTGGCGCCGTAGAGCCCCTTGAGGCCGTGCCGGTCCCGAATCCGGCTGATTTCGGACACCAGGTCGCGGGTGGCGTCCGTGATGCGTTCCAGAAGCGCCGCATCCTTTTGGATAAGCACTTGAAGCTCAATGAGCTTATCGCGAATGTCGCGCTCTGCGCCGGCCCTGTCCTCCATGACCGGCGCGGCCGCCTCGATGGCCTCGAGCAGCGAGGCCTTGCGCGGAAAAAGCTCGGTCACCTTGTCGAAGTCACCTTGGCCGATGGCGGCAATCTCTTCCTTCAGAAGCCGGGCCAGGGCGTCGATTTCGGCCATGGCATCCGGCTGTTCGGTTCCGTTCGCAGGACCTGTCATGATCACTCTCCCCGTGCAGAGGCGGCGTCATAGGCGGCGATCACCGATTGCACGCTCTGCGCGAGTCCGGTGCGCCCCTGGGCGGCGATCTCGTCCGCGACCGCGCGGGCGAGAAAGCTGCGCCAGGTCTCTTCGGCCTGGCCGCCACCGAAGCTGCCGACATCGACGCTGCGCATCATCTCCTCGACCGCCTGGGTCAGGAACACCGCCTCGAATTCCCGTGCCGCGCTCTGCGCCGCGTCGGGCGCGACGGCGCCGGGGCGGGCGTGCATCTCGGCGGTTGCCTGTTGGACGGCGATGGCGACTTTTCCGGTTACGTTCATTGGCAGGATCCTCAGATGATCTCCAGCTCGGCATGCAGCGCGCCGGCTGCCTTGATCGCCTGCAAAATCGAGATGGTCTCGCTCGCGCCGACGCCGATGGCGTTCAGCCCATCGACCAGCCGCTGCAGGCTGACGTCCCCCTCGAGCATGGTGAAATGCGCCTGCTTCTCCTGGACCTCGACGGTCGTCTGGGGCACCACCACGGTGGTGCCGCCGATCGAGATCGGCTCGGGCTGGCTGACCTCGATATCCTCGCGCACCATGATGGTCAGCCCGCCCTGGCTGACCGCCACCTTGTCGATGCGCACGTTGTGCCCCATCACGATGGTGCCCGAGCGCGCGTCGATCACCACCTTGGCCACGCTGTCGGGCTGCACGCGCAGGTTCTCCACCCGGGCCATGAATTCGGGGATGTCGGTCTTGTCGTGGGGGCGCACCTCGATCGTGGTGGGGTCTAGCGCGGTGGCGCTGCCCGAGCCCAGCGCGGCATTGATCGCCTCTTCCACCCGCATGGCGGTGGTGAAATCGGGCGTGCGCAGGGCGATCTGGACGGAGTTGAGGCTGTTGAGATCGAAATCGATCTCGTTCTCCACAGTCGCTCCGTTCTCGATCCGCGCCACGGTGGGCACGCCCTCGACAATCGAGGCATTGGCGCCCTGCGCGGCATAGCCTGCCACGGCGATGGGTCCTTGCGCCACGGCATAGATCTCGCCATCCGCCCCGGCCAGCGGGGTGACGATCAGCGTGCCGCCACGCAGCGACGAGGCATCGCCCAGCGAGGAGACCACCACGTCGATGGTCGCGCCGCGCCGGGCAAAGGGCGGTAGCATGGCCGTGACCATTACCGCGGCGGTGTTCGCCGTTTTCATGTCGTCTTCCGATAGGTTGCCGACGCCCAGCCGCTCCAGCATCCCCTCGATGCTCTTCTCGGTGAAGGGGCTGTTGCGCAGGCGGTCGCCCGTGCCGTTCAGCCCGACCACCAGCCCGTAGCCCACCAGCTGGTTCTCGCGCACGCCCTCGAAAGTGGCGATATCCTTGATCCGCACCTCGGCCCGCAACGGCGGCGCCAGGCCCAATGCGAGCGCGAGCGCCACCATCAGGCCGGCGAGCGGGGCAGGGCAGAGGCGGTGTGGCATCATGCGAGCCGTCCAGTATCTCTTTCGGGCGGGGCCCGGTTTCAACAAGATTAAATGCAGAAATCCGCCAGATTTTCAAGAACAGATTAGACAATTACAGGTAACTATTCCATCAATGCTTGACTAATATTGCGACCAGTTCGTATCATTCCCGGAACAGAACTTGAGGACGCGGCCCCGTGACTGGGAGGGGCAGCCGAGGGACGGATGCATATCTATCTCTATGAACCACGGGCCGAGCGACGCGCCGGAGTGATTTCCGAGCTCGAGTCCGCGGGCATGACCCCGGTCCAGATCGGCGACGAATTCTTCCGTGGCGACCTCGCGCTGCTGACCCGCAAGGGCAACGACACCAGGCCCTTCCTGCTGGCCGATACGCCGTCGACGCTGGACCATCTCCGGGGGCTGCGGGCCGCTGGCGTCCGCAACCCGATCCTGGTCATGCGCGATTTCCGCAATGCCCGGCAGACGGCCGAGGCGCTGGACAGCGGCGCCGACGACGACATCGTGATCCCGCTCAAGGCGGTGGAGCTGCGCTCGCGGATCAATTCGATCACCCGGCGGGCCCACGGCCACGCCGCCGAAAGCATCACCATCGGCGAGGTCACGGCCTTTTTCGACGGGCGCGACCCCGAGGTCATGGGCCGGAGCGTGAAGCTGTCGCAGCGCGAGCACGCGATTTTCCAGCACCTGGTGCTGAACGCGCCGCGGGTGATCTCCAAGGGGGCGATCTATGACGCGGTCTACGGCATGGCCGACGAACAGCCCTTCGACAAGGTGATCGACGTCTATATCTGCAAGATCCGAAAGAAGATCGGCACCGCCGCCGCCTCGGGGCATCAGTATATCGAGACGGTCTATGGCCGGGGGTACAAGTTCGCGCCGGCCGAGCCCGTCGCCGTGGGGCCGGAGCGGATGCTCCGCCCGGCGGAATAGGCCGGGCGGCCGGCGCCAGCCCTACATGAAGTTCAGGAAGCTCAGCTTCGACAGCCTGGCCGTCACCGCGTAGGTCGCCTCGAGCTGGGTCTGAAGCTGCGACATGCGGCTGGCCGCCTCGTAGGGGTCGACGCCCTCCAGCGACAGGATCTGGCTATTGTAGAGATCGTTGCGGCTGTGCTGTGCCTCGATCGTCTCTTCCAGCACCTCTTGCTGGCCGCCCAGCCGGGCCTCGGTCTCGATCAGGCCCTCGAGCCCCGAGCTGACGGCATCCACCGCCGCGCCCACCCAGGTACGATAGGCCTCGGGATCGGCGATCCCGTTGGGGTCGAGCCCGGCCAGCATCGACAGGCCGCGCAGAAGGTCGGTGAAGGGCTTGTCGTTGGCCTGCACGCCGTAGGTCAGCGAGATGCCCTCGTCGACATGGGCCGTCAGCCGCGGGGCGGGGGTGCCGCCGGGATAGAGCTCGGGCGTGCCGTCGTAGAAGGTGGCCTCGAAGTTTCGCGCCGGCTGCACGGTATCGGCGCTGGCAAAGATCGTCTCCATTTCCGCGACCTTGGCGGCGGCGTCGGCGGCATCGGCGATGCCGCCCCCGATCACCCCGTCGACGACCGCGCGGGGCGACAGGCCGGTCTGCGGGTTGACCTCATCCCATCCGAACAGGGCGCGCTGGTTGCTGTCGACCCCCGAAAACAGGCCCATGCCGTGATAGCTGGAGTTGACGCGGGGCAATATCTGCTCCAGCGCCGTGAGGGCCGCCGTTTGCAGCGGCGCCGAGGTCGCGCTCGGCGCGTCGCGGTTGACGATGGCCAAGTCCAGGTAGGTCTGCGCGGTATCGCGGATCGACCCCAGCGTGTCGGCCATCGTCTCCATCCGGTTGGCCAGCATCTCGTTCGAGGTGATCAGGCCCGCGTTGCGGTCCATCCGGGCGCGCAGCGCCAGCGCCTCGGCCGACCGGCCCCCCAGCGTGCGGTAGACATCGGCCCGGGTCCCGGTCGAAACCTCCTGCGCCGCCTGCGTGAACTGCTCCTGCAGGTTCGCGGCCATGCGGCGCCGGCTCAGCAGTGTCTGCAGGGTGGAGACCGTCGAAATGGTGGTGCTCATCCTGTCATTTCCTCTGTTCAGACCGCGGCCAGCAGCGAGTCGATCATCTCGGTCAGCGTCCGCATGACCTGGGAATTGGCGGCATAGGCCTGTTCGATGGCCGCGAGCTGCTGCAACTCGTCATCCACGTTGACCCCTTCCGAGCTCGACCGCACGTTCGCGATCGCTTCGGCGCCGGCCTGCAGCGTCTCCAGCCGCTCCTCTGCGTCCACGCGGACGATCTGCTGGCTGGAGATCAGGTTCGAGGCGAAGTCGGCCAGCGTGATCTGGTCGCCCAGCCCGGCCTGCGGGTCGAAGCCGTGCGGCGCCTCGAGCGCCGACAGGAAGGCGTTGATCTGGGTGGAATCGCCGGCAGCCCCCTCGACCGTCGCGCCCAGCCCGTCGCGGATGCGCCAGAGCGCGCCGCCCGAGGCGGGCAGCACCGCGGCGTTCACGCTCAGGCGCGCCGCAAGCCCGTCGCGCTGCGCCGGGTCGTAGGCGGCGCCGGCATCGGTGAAAAGCCCGGCCTGTCCGGGCGCGAGCGAGGCGTCCGCCGCCTCGAACTCCACCACCAGCGCCCGCGCGAATTCGTCGAGCTGCAACTGCATCTTGGGCAGGATCTCGTTCTGCAGCGCCAGTTCCCCGGCGAGACGGCCTTCCTCGAATCCCCGCACACCTGCCGCGCCCGGGGTGATCTCGTTCCCGCCGGCCATCAGCCGCCCGGTGCCGGGGTAATAGGTCAGTGTCTGCACCGCGCCGGCCTCGATCAGCGGCGTGCCACCCGAGGTGTAGAGCGTCACCCGCCCCTCGGCGTCGCGGCTCACGCGGACGCCCATCAGATCGGAAATCGAGTCGAGGGTGGTGCCGAGCTCATCCTCCAGCGACGCACGCCCCGAGGTTGCATCGTCCGCCTGCACGATCCGGGCGTTCAGCGTCATCACCTTGTTCAGCAGACCGTTCAGGTCTTCCACGTCCTGCGCGATGCCCCTGCGCGAGTCCGCGGCCACATCGCTCAGCGCCGCGGAGGTCTCGTTGATCGAGCGCGTCAGGGTCTCGGCCGCCTCCACCGCCGAGCGCTGCAGCGTCGGGTCCGCCGGGTTGTTGGTCAGCAGGTCAAAGCTGCTCTGGAAGGCGGTCAGTCGGCTGGTCAGGCCCTGGGGATCGCCCGGCTGGCCCAGCCGCGTCACATAGGTTTCCAGCCCGTCGACCACCGCGGCCTGGCGCGACATACGCCCGATCTCGAGGCGGTGCATCCGCTCCAGCGCGCCGTTCACCTCGCGGCTGATGCCGCTTACCGCGACGCCGCCGCCCTCGCTGCTGGACAGGCCGAGACCGCGGCGCACGTAGCCTTCGCGATGCGCGTTGGAGATATTGGTCGAGGTGATCTCGGCCCATTTCTCGGTCATGCGCAGCCCGCTCTGGCTGGCGATGAAGGCGCTGCTGATGCCCATGGTGTTTCTGCCTCCTCAATAACGACGCGCCCGCCCCGCCTCTGCGGGCGGATGGCGGGCGCGCTCTGCTGCCCGATCAGCGTTTCAGCCGCATCGTCTCGTCCAGCATCTCGTCCACGGTGGTGATGATCTTGGCGTTCGAGGAATAGGCGCGCTGGGTCTGGATCAGATCCGTCAACTCCTGCGCTACCTCCACGTTCGAGCTTTCCAACGACTGCGAGACGATCTTGCCGGTCAGGCCGGTGCTGGCCGTATTGAGCTGCATCGTCCCGGAATCGCGGGCCAGCGCATAGGCGTTGCCATCCTGCGAGAGCAAACCGTTGGGGTTGGTCACCTCGGCGAGCGGGATGTTGTAGAGCAGCTTGCGGTTGCCGTTGTCGAAGATGCCGTAGACATCGCCGCGCTCGTCGATCTCGGCGCGCAGCAGGGTGCCGGTCTCGAACCCGTCCTTCTCGAAATCGGGCGGCGAGTAGTCGCCGGCGAACTGGGTGATGCCCTCGAAGCTGCCGGGCGCGCCGATGGTCAGGTCGATGACCTGCGGCACCGCACCGTTGTTGATCGTTAGCGTCGCGACGCCGGTGGCGGCGTTGAAGGCGAAGCCGGCAGGCGCCGGCGCGGTGTTGGTGATGTTGCTGTAGGCCTGGGGCGTGCCGGCCAGCGCGCCGCTGTCGTTGAAGTCCACCGTGACGGTGCCGTAGGTCGTACCGTTCAGATCCGAAATCTCCAGATCCCACTGGTTGGCGTTTGCGCTGGGCTGCCAGGAAAACTGGATTTGCTCCGCCGCCCCGAGCGGGGTGAAATACTGGGCCGTCGAAATGAACGGCGAGCCCGGCGTAGCGAGGCCGGTTTCCTGTGCCGGCAGGTTGCCGGTGACGCTCATGGTCGTGGTGGCCTCGCCCGGCAGGGTGAAGCTGCCGACATTCACCGTCTCCAGGTCGCCGAAGCCCGAGCGGTTGACCGCGCCCAGGGAGCCGCTGGAGTCGTAGGGGAAGCCGGCGAGGTAGAGCCCGGCAGCGTTGCGCAGGTTTCCGTCCTTGTCCGGCAGAAACGCGCCGGCGCGGGTCAGCGTGTAATTCGCCTGCAAGGGGTCGTTGGGGTTTTTCGACACAACGAAGAAGCCCGACCCGCTGATGCCCAGGTCCGTGGCGCTGGAGGTGGGGCGCAGGGACCCTTCCTTGGCGATATCGGCCCCTTCGACGGCCCGCACCCCGAGCGGCGCGATGCCGGTGGCGGTGCTGCTGGTCGAGGTCACCATCTGCGCGAAGGTGCGGCGATAGCCGTCTGTATTGGCATTGGCGATGTTGTCGGAGATCCGCCCGACCTTGGTAGAGTTCGCCTGAAGGCCGCTGACGCCGGTCTGCATGGCGTTTGAGATGCTCATGGAAGGTCTTCCTTTCTTCTCCGTGCCACTTCGTCACTACTCAAGATAAGCGGCAAACTTTTCTTGCGGGTTAAAGAACTGATTACTTTTTCCGGATTTCGAATCTTGTGATCGGCGATCAGTTCGTGGCCGAATTTATGGCCCTCAGCCGGTCCAGGGTCTGGCGGGCATTCTCGACGCGGGCCCGCGCGGCCTTTTCGCGCAGCGGCAGGACGGCGGGGGCCTCCTGCATGAGGCTGCGGGCGATCTCGGCCCATTGCGGGATGCCGGTGAGGGCGGGAAAGGCCTCGGCGAGGGCGAGGGTCATTTCGCGGTCCCCGGCACGGTGAGCCGCGCGCAGCAGGTTGATCGCATCGGCAAAGCGCAGCGCATCGCCCTGCCGGTGCCACAGCCGGGCATAGGTCGCTTTCGCCGCCGCCCAATCCTCGCGGGCGAAATGCGCCTCGGCCTTGATGCGCAGGTAATCTTCGGAGGGGCGGAGCACCTCGGTTTCCAAAACCTGGCCAGCCTCGCCCGTGGCGTCGAACAGCCGCGCCTTGAGCAGGTTGAGGCGGTCGCGAAGCTCCTCGGACGAAGAGTCGACCCCGCGGGCGAGGACCGTCGCCGCGGCCTCGTACTGGCCGCCGGTCAGCAGGGCCGCGGCCTGTTTCAGGCGCAACTCGTCCAGCCGGTCCGGGGCAACGTTCCGCAGGCCGAGATCGCGCGAGACGGCGAGGTAATCGTGGATCGCGGCGTATTCCCGGGCGGCCACGTCGCTGGCGCCGGCCTCCAGGAAGCACTCCGCGAAGCTCTCGGCCAGGGCGTCGAAGCCGGGTTCGAACCGGTAGTCGAGCGAGATGCGATCATGCCCCAGCATGAATTCCGACAGGGGCACATCGCCCGCGGCGGCGCGCGCGTAGTAGACCTCGAGTAGTTTGCCGGCCTGGTCGTGCGCGGCCGTGGCGGCTGGGCTGTCGGGATAGCTGATCAGGATCTCGCCCAGGGCCCCGAGGGCGGCCACGGCGTCGCCCAGGGCGATCTCCGTTTCGGCCAGCATCTCCAGGGTTTCCACGGCCAGGCCATCGCCGCGCCAGATCCGGCGGGCCTGGGCCAGAAGCCTCCGGGCATCTTCGTGGCTCAGCGTTTCGGTCCTCTGCCCCAGCCGCACCAGCGCCAGCCGCGCCCGCTGCGCCCAGCGGTCGGTCCCGGTCGCGACGCGCGCATAGCTATCGAAGGCGGCAACCAGTTCGCCCCCGGTCTCGGCCGCGCGCCCCAGCAGGAAGTGATAGGCGCTGCCGCCTCGCAATTCGGCGTGATGCTGGAACCGCGCCGCCAGGTCGCGGGCCAGTTGCCAGCGCCCGTTCGTCACCGCGGATTCCAGCATCTGCGGCAGGATCGCGGCCTCGAAGGCGGGCGAATAGGCATCGAGGCGGCCAAGAGCGCCCTCCAGGTACTTTGCCGACCCGGCGAAATCGCCCTGGCGGATCCGGTCTAGCGCCAGGAAGAGCGGGCGGTCGGGCCAGCCTGTCCAATCGTGCTCCAGCCGGGCGCGGGCGTTTTCGCCCAGGGCTCCGCCCAGCGGGTCCACGAGGTCGAGCGCCAGGGCGGCCGCATCCTGGCGCGCCGACTGGGTGGGGCTCAGCGGTAGCTCCGCGAGCGCGGACAGGAACGACCGGCCCTCCGGCACCATGGCCCATGCCAGGTGAAACTCCGCCAGATCGAGCAGGGCGTCGGCCCTCGGCCCGTCGCCTTGTGCGCCGGCGGCGGCGGCCTGAAGCGTGGCCCTCTGCTTCAGAAAGGTGCCCTTGGCATATGCGGACAGGTCGAAAGCCCGCGGCGGTTCCGCGCGCGGGGGGGCGGGCGTTGCGGGAAGCGAGGCCGCTGGAGGCGGCCCTGCGGGCAGATCCGATGCACACAGGGCCTGCGGCAACAGCGCAAGCGCCAAAGATATGCAAAGATTGATCCGCAAGCTCAGCCTTCAAGCCATAAAAAACTTGCGTTATCTTAGGATAAAATACACAATGTTCAAGAACAGACCGAATAAGTTGGATTTTTGTTCTTAGAGAGGCGAACGGCTCACATGGACAATTCCATTTATGTCTCTCTCTCCCTCGCGACGGCGATGCGGCGCGAACTGGACGTCACGGCGAACAACATCGCCAATGCCAACACTGCCGGCTTCAAGGGGGAGCGCGTCGTCTTCGATTCCTACCTGCATCGCGAAACCGGGCTCGACGCGGCGGACGACACCAGCTTCGTCGTCGATCGCGGGTCCTATCTCGACGCACGGCAGGGGGCGCTGACGCATACCGGCAACCAGCTCGACGTCGCGTTGCAGGGGGAAGGCTGGCTTTCCTACCAGACGCCCGAGGGCCAGACGGCCTACGGGCGCGACGGGCGGTTCAGCCTCGATGTGCAGGGCAATCTCGTCACGCTCAGCGGGGCGCGCGTGCTGGATGTCGGCGGCGCGCCGATCGCCATTCCGCCCGATCTGGGCAGCGAGGTCACCATTTCGCGGGACGGCTCCATCTCGGCCGCCGGGCGGGGGGTGATCGCACAGATCGGGGTCTTCAACCTGTCCGACCTGCAGTCCTATGAACGCATTGGAAACGGCTTGTTCGTTCCGCCGCAGGGCCGGCCCGGCGAGCCGCCGACCCCCGACCTGAACACCGAGGTCGTGCAGGGCGCGATCGAGTCGAGCAACGTGCAGCCGGTCGTCGAGATGACCCGCATGATGTCCATTCAGAGAGCCTATGAGAGGGCGGTCAAGCTGATGAGCGGCGAGGACGACCTGCGCCGTGACGTGCTGCGCCGCCTCGGCCAGACCGGCTGACCCGCCAAACCCGAAGGAGCCCGCCATGAAAGCCCTTGGAATCGCCGCCACCGGGATGCTGGCCCAGCAGACCAACGTGGACGTCATCTCCAACAATATCGCCAACGCCAACACCACCGGCTTCAAGTCCAGCCGCGCGGCCTTTCAGGACCTGATCTACGAAACCCGCGAGCGCGAGGGCGCGCTGACCTCGCGCGAGGGCTCGGCGCGTCCGACCGGCGTCGACGTGGGGCTCGGGGTGCAGACGGCGGGCACCGTGCGGCTGAATACCCAGGGCGGGCTGGCGCAGACCGAGAACCAGCTCGACATGGCGATCGACGGGCGCGGTTATTTCGCGGTGAACCTGCCCGACGGCAGCCGGGCCTATACCCGCGACGGCTCGTTCCAGCTGTCGGCCGAGGGGCAACTGGTGACCCTGCAGGGCTACGAGGTCGACCCGGGCCTCGTGATCCCCGAGAACACGGTGAAGGTCGAGGTCGGCGAGGACGGCACCGTCATGGCCTTCGTCGAGAACGACCCGCAGCCGGTGGAGCTGGGGCAGCTCACGCTGACCACCTTCACCAACGACGCCGGGCTGAAGGCGGTGGGCAACAACCTGCTGCAGGCGACGGTGGCCTCGGGCGACCCGATCCAGGCCAATCCGGGCGATCCCGGGGTGGGGATGATCCGGCAGGGTTACCTGGAAAATTCCAACGTCAACATCATCCAGCAGATCACCGACCTGATCTCGGCCCAGCGGGCCTACGAGATGAATTCCAAGGCGATCGAGACCGCCGACCAGATGATGTCCACCGCCAACCAGATCAAGTAAATGAGACGGCTGTTTCTCTCTCTCGCCCTCGCGCTGCTGCCCGGCCTGGCCGGGGCCGAGGCGCTGGACGTGCTGATCGAGGAAAAGGCCCGCGCCGAGTTCGGCGCCACCATGCCCGACACCGGCGCGTTCGAGATCACCGTCAGGCCCGAGGGGCTGGAAGAGGCGGTGATGCTCTCGGCCTTCTGGATGGACAAGGGTACCGGGCAGTTTGTCGCCAATGCGGTGACCGAGGCAGGCGATGTGCGCCGCGTCACGGGGCTCGCGCTGCTGACCGTGCCCGTGCCGGTGCCGGTCCGCCGCCTGCTGCCCGAGGAGATCATCGCCGAGGCCGACCTCAAGGTGCTGCGCCTGCCGCATGGCCGGGTCGGCGGCTTTGCCGTGACCCGGGTCGAGGACCTGGTGGGCATGCAGGTGCGCAGCCTGCTGGTGCAGGGTCGGCCGGTCATGGCGCAGGCGGTGCAGCCGCCCCGCATCATCGACCGCGGCGACAAGGTCGCCATCCGCTACACCGACGGCCTGCTGGAACTGACCGCGCCGGGCCGTGCGCTCGCCGACGCCCATCGCGGGCAGGAGGTCAAGATCGTCAATCTCGTCAGCAATGCCTCGGTGGTCGGCATCGCCACCGCCGAGGGAGTCGTGGAGGTCACCCGATGACCCGTCATCCGTTTCGCGCCGTTTCGCTCCTCGTCATCGCCGCGGCCGCGCTCAGCGGTTGCGGCGAGCCGGTTTTCGACCGCGACCCGAAGGTGTCCGGCGTGGGCATGGACCCCGAGACCATGCCCGAGGTCGCCCGCATCCAGGTGCCCATGCCCGCACAGGAACCGCCGCGGACGCGCCAGCGGGCCGAGGCGGCCTCGTTGTGGCAGCGCGGCTCGGACGGGTTCTTTGCCGATCAGCGCGCCACCAAGGTGGGCGACATCCTGACCATCAAGATCGAGATCGACGACGAGGCCCAGCTCAGAAACGCGACCGAGCGCGAGCGGCAGGGCGGCAGCACGATCGGCTTCCCGGCGTTCTTCGGCTACGGCAGCCAGATCGACAAGATCCTGCCCGGCGTCGGCCCCGAGGATCTGCCCACGGGTGATATCGTCGACCTTTCCTCGGGCACCCAGGCCTCGGGCTCGGGCACGATCAACCGCAACGAAACGATTAGCCTGAAGGTCGCGGCGCTGGTGGTGAAGGAGTTGCCGAACGGCAACCTCGTCGTCGCCGGGCGCCAGGAGGTGAAGGTGAACCAGGAACTGCGCGAATTGCGCGTCGCCGGTATCATCCGCCCCGAGGACATCCAGATGGACAACTCCATCGCCTATGACAAGATCGCCGAGGCCCGCATCACCTATGGCGGCCGCGGGCAGATCTCGCGCCAGCAGTCGCGCGGCTATGGCGAGGACGTCATGGACGTAATTTTGCCTTACTAAGCCCGAAAAAATCCAAACTCGCCCGGATTTTCGCCCCATTGCGGTGCCAGACACGGGACTTGAAGGCAAATGAGTCCGAGCGAATATGAAACAGACCCTCGTAATGATGGCCGCGGTGCCCGTCGCCTGTCTGGTGGCGGGATACGGGGCGGGTAAGTTCATCGCGCCCCCTCCCAGCGAGTCTGCGGCCGTGGAAAACGCCGCCGAACTGCACTTGGACGCCGCGGCCGAGGCCGAAGGCGCGGCGCCCCACGGCGCGGTCGCCGGCGGGCACGGCGCCCCGAAAGAAAAGGGGCCCTATATCGTCGATCTTGGCAGCATGACGATCCCCGTCTACAAGCCGCGCAGCATCACCTATATAGTGGCGGAGTTCGGCATCACTCTTCAGGATCGGAAAAGCGCCGTCCATTACGACATGCCCGAACATGCGACGCGGCTGCGCGACGCTATCCTGTCATTCATGTCCCGTGCGGCGAACGGACCGACGCTCAGGGGCGTGGCCATCGATACCGACACGCTGTCGCAGGCCATCCACGCGGAACTGGTGCAGAGCCATCCCGAGATCCAGGAGGTGCTGTTCCTTTCCTTCTTCAAGAAGGACGTGCCGCGCAGCTAGGGCGCGGCGGCATCACTGTACGGCGAGGACCTGTGCCGAGCTGGCCTCGTCGCCATTGCCCAGCACCAAGACCGGATACCCGTTGCGGAAGGCGAGTTCCTCGACCCGCGTGGTGGCATATCCGGAATAGGAGACCTGGGCGTCCTCGGCATCCTTCGCCTCAATCTCGATCCCGAACACGCCGTCGGGCACCGGCAGGCCCTGGTCGTCCAGCCCGTCCCAGGCGATTTCGTGCAGGCTGCCGACCCCGCCGGACAGGCCCCGCAACTCGCGGACCACCGTGCCATCCTCGTGCCGGATCACCGCCTTCACGCTCTCGGCCTCTTCGGCCAGCTCATAGGAAAAGGCCCCGCTGCCCTCACGAAGCTCGATCTTGCTGCTGGGCAGGGTCACGCTGTGCCCAATCAATTGCACATCGGCCATCGCGCCCATGCCCGAAAGCTGCAGGCTGATATTTTCGAGATTGGAATTGGCAACGATCGATTGCCCGACCTGCGACAGCTGGGCGAGCTGCGACACGAAGGTCGTGGAGTCCATGGGCTCAAGCGGATCCTGGTTGGCCACCTGCGCGGTCAGCAGCTTGAGGAAGCTGGTGTAGTCGGCGTTGAGCTGGGTCATCGCGCTGGTGCTGGCCGAGGCGGTGCCGTAGGCCCCGGCTGTGCTGGTGCTGTCGACGGTCATGGGTTCTCCTCGTCTCAGGTCATGATGTCCAGCCGCCCGGTTCCGGGAAGCGGGCGCGGGTCGCGTCGGGTCGGTGCGGCGGATTCAGCCTCCTCTTCCGCCGGGCTGGCGGGGCGGGAGGTGGCCGGAGGGGCATCCCCCTGTCCCTGGCGCTGCTGGCCGAAGGCTTCGAAATCCAGGGCGCTGTCCTCGACCGCGACGCCATTGTCGCCGAGTACCGCCAAGAGCGATGCGCGGTCGCCTCGCAGGGCATTGAGCACGGCGGGGTTTTCCGCCCGCAGCACCACCCGCAGCTTGCCGGCCTCGTCCGCCTGCAGATCGATCTCGATGCTGCCCAGCCCGCGCGGCGATAGCTCTATTCGCGTGCGCCCCTCGCTGAAGCTGCTGCTGCGGATCTGGTTGGCGAGGTTGCGGGCAAAGCCATCGGGCGGCGCTGGCGTCTGGGGCGGCGTGGCGGCGGTGCGCGGCGCGGCGGTGGTCTCGACCGCGCCGGGCAGGCGCGGCTCCACCCCGGCCTGCGGCAGCGGCGCCGGGGCCTGCTGCGTCGCCTCTGCGGGGACGCCTGGCTTGGCCTGCACGGCCATGCCGAGCATGTCTTTCGCCCAGGCCCGGTTCTCAGAAGCCGCGCTGGCCGCAGGCGCCGCGCTCGAAAGACCTCGGCCCTCGTCGCCGGCCGCCTGGGGCAACTCGGAGCGAGACTGGATGTCGCGTGGCTGCACCTCTGCAGGGGCGGCGGCGACCGGATGCGGCGCGGCCTGCGCCGGCAGCCCCGGCGCGGTTGGGAGCGCCGCGCGCTGGCTGCCTGGTGCGGGGGCCATGGCAGGGCGCGCGCCGGGCTCCGGCAAGGCGGGGCGCTGTGCCAGAGACGCGGCCGCGACCGGCGCCGTCTTGGCGAGGCCGAGCAGCTCGGTGGCAAGGGCGAACATGGCCGTGGCGCGCGCGGTCGCGGGGGGTTCCGTGCCCGTCTGGGTCGAGGATTCCGCGCTTTCCTTGCCCTGTCCGGCGGCCGCGGCCGCGAATTGCGGAGTGTCCGGCAGGCGGGCGAGGTTTGCGGTCAGCGTCGCCAGGCTGTCCGCGCCGGTGGCGGCGTCGAAGGCGCGTAGCATCTCGCGCAATTGAACGGCCGCCTCGGCCAAGATGCCGTCGGCCGCATCCTCGCCGAGGCTACGGGATTCGATATCGCCTAGCGCCGCCATGGTGCGACCGGCGAGCTGGTTCAGACGTGTCAGCAGGCCGGTTGCCGCTTTCGCGCGGGCATCGGCGTTGCCGGGAAAGGTGATGTCCTGAAACCGGGTGGCCGTCGCGCTCAGGGCCGGCGACGGCATTGCCCGGCCCGCCTGCAACAGCGACAGCAGCGCCGCGAACCCGTGCGGCTGGGCTGCCGTGCCACGGGGGGCTTGCCCGGCAGCCGGGCCGCCCGTCGAGGCAAGCGTCTGGGATAGGAACAGCAGGTTCATGCGGCGTATCCGGCCCCCTAGTTCAGCAATGCCAGGTGGAAGCCGTCCTCGAGCAACTGCCGCCGCAGCCGCATCAGGGCGCGGTTTTCAACCTGACGCAGGCGTTCACGCGGCATGCCCAGATCCGCGGCCACCTCGGCCACGCTGTCCGGTACGGCTTTCAGCTTGCGGCGGCGTATGATCTGCGCCTCTTCCGGAGAGAGCGCGCCGAGCGCCTGGTGCAGCATGCGTGCCAGAGCATTCTGCGAAGAGCGCGCCGCGACGGTCTCTTCGGGGGTCAGGTCATTGCTGGGCAGGCGCTCTGCGGCGGGCAGCCCCCCGTCACCCAGCGGGGCGTCCAGCGCGACCTGGCCGTGAATGGCCATATGCGCCTTGGCACCATCCTCGCCGCCCAGGCGGCCCATGCGGGCGTTGATATAGGCGCGGGGCGGTATGTCGATTACCGTCTTGACCCGGCTCAGCGCAGTGGAGATGGAGGTCATGACCCACCACGACGAATAGGTGGCAAAGCGCACGTCCATGTCGCGATCGAAATTGTCCGCCGCGCGCATCAGGCCGATCATCCCCTCGGCGGCGAGGTCTTCGAGATGCACCGGGTTGTCGGTCCAGCGCGAGGCCTGCGACCAGGCTTGCCGCGCATGGGACCGCAACAGCAGCTCCAGCGCGTTCCGGTCGCGCTCTTCCTGCCATTTTCGAAGGGCCTCACGCTCCTGCTCGACCGCAAGAAGCGGTTCGTTCATCGCGGTCAGGTAGGTGATGGACATAGAAGCAGCACGCCTCAAGCTATTCTTGTCACGCAAGAATAGAGAAACACAAAGCGAATCTACTTGAAAGAAAACTCTGGTTAAGTTCGGGTTAAATCGCAGTGCCCGAAAGGCCGGGCCTCAACTGTCGCAGAGCCGGTTCTGATACGTGGCCAGCTTTTCGGTGACCGCCCGCTCGACCAAGCCGAGCCAGTCCTCGTAGCTGCGTGCGCCGCCCGGAAAATGCATCAGCCCCGCGCCGACCTGGTCCGGCGGCGGCGCCGAGAAGCCGGCGTCGAGCGTCTTGAGGTAGCGCCGCAGCTTGGGGCTGGCCAGGAAATCCGGCTGCAGGAACAGGCCGCTGGTTTCGATCCGGCTGGTGCCCGCGCCCGACCAGAAGGCCCCCAGGGCGCCCGCAAGCCCGGCCCGGAACTGCGACGGCTTGAGCCCCAGATGCTGCAGGCCCGAGCCGTTGGCCATGTTGTGATAGGAACACCCCATCACGTAAAGCGCCGTGCTTTCGCGATGCAGGGGAAAGACGCCGCGCGAGATGACGCCGAGCAACGTGTTGCCCACGACGATCCCCAGATTGTAGGAAATGTCCTCGTCCGACATCGGGATCGGCTGCTGCTCTGCCTCGGTGATCACCACCATCGTGCCATAGGGGACGTCAAGTTCCAGTTCCTCGACCAGGACGTCGCCGAGGGGAAGCGCGGGCATCAGCTCGGTCTCGTCGGGGATGATGCAGACCCGGTCAATCCCGGTCTTCGCGGTCAGATGGACGGTGCGAAGGGGGAGTAACGCCTTGAGCAATCCGGCCATGCGTTGGATGTTCGCACCCTTGGAGGTTGTAACATCCCCGCACCAGATCAGTTCGAGCAGTCGTCCGTTTCGCATCAGTATCAGGATCCCCAAGCAGCAGCTAGCAAAGTTTTAATGCCCGAAATCCGATTCTGGAAAGCCCAGAAATGTAAATTACCCACAATATACATGGTGATATTCTGCGACCTTACCGCACATGTTGTGGTGGCAACTATAAGGAGCGGGTCGCTGTAACAACGCTACATCCAGTATTTCTTGGACCCCAGCGGCCGTCGTCAGCGCCTACGCCGGATTTCTTCACCTGTGGATAACTCATCCCATGATTGTTTCGCCGTAACAGGTCAGGCCCGTTTACATTTCGGGCGCTTGACTCCGTATCGGGGTCTGCCCCCGAAAGGAGGCGTGCGAGATTCGATTCCGGCTTGTTTCGGAGGGCGCTCAGTCGGCGGTGGGATCTGCCGTTTCCAGCGCGGGGTCGGGATATTCCAGCAGCACGCTGATGCGGCGGTTTTCCGGGGCCTCCGGGTCTTCGGCATTCAGCGGCATCGTGTCGGCCAGGCCCGAGATGCGCGCCACGCGGGCCGGGCTCACCCCGGAGGCGACCATCACCCGGCGCGTGGCGTTTGCGCGATCCGCGGACAGTTCCCAGTTGCTGTAGCCGGCGCGGCGCGAGAAGGGGACGGCGTCGGTATGACCGGAAATCACCACCGGATTCGGCAGATCGGCGATCGCCTCGCTGATGATGCGTATCAAGTCCCGGGTCTTGTCTTCGATATGCGCGCTGCCCGACTCGAACATCGAGCGCCCCTCCTGGTCGACGATCTGCACGCGCAGGCCCTGCGGCGTCCTGTCGAAGCGCAGGTTGCCGGCATAGTCCTTCAGGTCTGGCCGTTCGGCGACGGTCTGGCCGATCTCACTCTCCAGCATGTCGAGCCGCGCCTCGCGTTCCTTGCGCTGCTGCTCGATCTCGACCTGCTCCAGCGAGGCCGGAACGGCGGGATCGGGTTCTGTCCCGTCCTCGACGTCCTCCGGCGCCGGTTCGTATTCGACCACCACATCGGGCTGGGTCTTGTCCCGGAGCCGGCTGTCGAAGACGGCCAGCGGGTTTTCCTGGCCGAAACTGGGCAGCTGAACGTCGCTTTTCGGGCCGTCCGTGCCGGTCAGAACCCCGTCGGGGCCGAGCACCTGGCCGTCGAGCAGGCCCTCGCCCCGGCCGCCGGCCTCGGAAAGGCTGGGCGTGAAGTAGTCGGCAAGCCCGCGCAGCTTTTCCTCGTCCGAGGCGGCGAGGATCCAGAGCATCAGGAAGAAGGCCATCATCGCGGTCATGAAGTCGGCATAGGCGACCTTCCAGGCGCCGCCGTGATGGTCGTCATGGCCGTCATCGTCGATTTTCTTGATGATGATCGGTTTGTCTGCCATTCACTTGGTCTCGCGATGGTCGCACGCCGCTCCGAACGGTCTGTCAGGAGGTGCCTTCGTCCTCGGACGCGGCGATCCGGGACGTGTCCCGCTCGTATTTCCCGAATCCGGCCTTCTTGGCGTAGGCCGCCTTCTTCTCGGAATAGCTGGGCGCGACCAGCGGCATGTCGTCGGGCAGGTCGAAGAGCCGGCGGTATTCGGCCTCGGACAGACCGTGCTCCGCCGTGAGGTGTCGCTTGAGCATCTTGAAGCCCTTGCCGCAGCACAGGCAGTAGACCTTGTCCCGCGTCACCGCCTTTTCGAGCGGGAGCGCCGGCTGCGGCCTCTCCGCGATCTCCTCGGCCGCGTCGGGTGCGGGGGATACCACGTTTTGGCTGCCCATCTCGCGCCTGAGTTTTGCGAGGAGTTCCACGATGTCGTCCGGCGTGACGTCAGGTCGGGCGGCATAAGACGCGACGATCGTCGCGATCACATCGTCCGTGTTCTCCGATTTCGTCATGGTGTAACCCCGGTATCCGGCGATAGATGCTGACCGAGCGGCCCGGTCAGACGCGGGCCTGAAAGGCCTGCCATGTATCGCCTCGGCATGTTTCTTTGCCAGAATGTCGAATTCTTCGACGAATAGTGTTGCCTATTATTGCATCAAATCTGAATTATCTCAACTCTGTTTCGACAGATGCATGTTCACGATCTTGTCGCGGCATTGAACATAAGTGCCGGCCGCCATCGGATAATCCTTCGGCAGGCCCCATTTCGAGCGGTATTCCTCGGGCGTCATGTGCAGCCGCTCGCGCAGGTGACGGCGGAGCAGGATCTGGCGCGTCCCGGTCTCGAGGCAAATCAGGAAGTTCGGGGTGATGCTTTCTTCAACGGGGACAGCCGGCGTTCCGGCAAGACGGCTGGCTTGATGCGGCCGGGCGACCAATTTGGCCAGGCGGCTGAACCATCTGTTCATCAAATTCATCACTGTACTCTTCCTGTTCCGACAGGCAGGGCCGGCTCTGACCTATGCCTGCGTCTCACCTGTTCCGTTTAGGTATGGTCCGGAGGTTAAGAAAGGTTTGAAAAATCCGGCGATCGCCCGGCCCTTGCAAGGATTTCACGGCAACAATTGATACGCATGCGAATTTGTGCTGATCTCCGTGCCAAAGAACGGGCCGTCAACGGCCGGATCGTTGCCGGGCGCAACGGATGCACGGGTGAGGAAAAGGGGATGAGGGACGGGCCTTCGCTGGCCATTGTCGTCGAGCGCGACGACTCGTTGCGTGAGCGGGTCGTGGCCTTGCTGAAGGCCGCCCGCGTGGAGCGGATCGAATGCGCGCCGCTCCCGGCCCAGGGCGCCAAGCTCCTGCCCGAAAGTGCCGGGGCGGACGTGCCCTTCGGGGTGCTGGTGACCGGGCTGGAGGGCGACCTCCGCGCGCCGCGCGCGTTGATCGGGCGATGCCGGGCGCGTCATCCGAACTGGGTGATCCTTGCCCTCGACCACCGCGACGATTCCGACAGCGCCGCCGAGGCGTTGGCCGCAGGGGCCGATGACGTGCTGCGCGTCCCCTTCCCGCCGCGCGAATTCGAGGCCCGGCTGCAACTGCGCCAAAGGCAGGCGGCGCAGGCGACGGGCCGGGCGGAAGAAAGCCCCGTACCGATGCTCGCCAAGGCGCGTCTCACCCCGGTCGAGACCGAGATCATGATGCTGCTTCTGTCCCGTCGCGGCGAGATCGTGACGCGGAACGAGCTGTCGCAGCATATCGACAATAGCGACTGGACCTATGGCGACCGGAAATTCGACGTGCATGTCGCCAAGATCCGCAAAAAGCTGCGCGCCGGTTTCGGGGATCGCTACACGCTGCGCACGGTTCGTTCGGTCGGCTACTGCCTGCAGGAATGCGCCGGCGTCGACACGGTGGCCCGTTAGAGCGTCCGCAGCGCTGCCCGCCAGTCGCGCGGGCGGTCCTGCCGGTGCAAAGTCAGGTTGCCATACCACGGGTCGCGCTGGCCCTCGCGGCCCCAGTACCACATGCATTCCGACCCGGCCGGGATCAGCACATGCGCGTCGGCGTGCCCAAGCGCGCCGCAGGCATGTGCGGTGGTGTTGTCGATGGTGATGACCCGGTCCAGTGCCGCGATCTGGGCGAAGAATGCCGAAAGGTCGACGATCTGGTCCACCTCGCGGTCGTCGAAGATCTCGATATCCGGCCGGGCCTTGCGGGCGGCGTCGATATCGGCCCGGCAGTCGCCATATTGCAGGTTGACCACCAGCGCCTCGCCCGGCACGGCGTCCAGCAGCTCGGCCAGCGGGATCGCCCGCAGGTGCCCCATCGGGTTGGCGCTTTTCCAGGCCATGCCGATGACCGGGCGGCCCTTGGCCTTTTCCTCGTATTTGCGGCGCAGCGCGGCCGTGCGCTCAGGGTCGGGGCGCAGGTAGGCGCCCTGCCTCTGCGCGGCGTCAGTCCCGTCGAGATAGCGCGTGAGGTCGCCCAGATAGACCAGTTCCTTGGGGTCGATCTGCTGTGCTTCGCCAAAGAAGCGGTCCTGCGACACCACCTCGATGCCCAGCATATTGCCCTCCAGCGCGGCGCAGAAACGCGGATCGCTGACCAGGACGACGCGCTTCTCGCGTGTGTCGATCGGGGCCGCGCGCAGCAGGGTCAGCAGGGCGAGCTGATCGCCGATCCCCTGTTCGCCGATCAGGTGGATGCGGCCAAGCGCGCCGAGGTTCTCGGGCGCGGCGTTTTCCAGCGGGATCGCCCGGCGGTTCTGATCGGGGAAGCGCTGCGAATAATGCGGAAAGCCGGTGGCGTAGTCGCCCGCGCGGAACTTGAACACGCCGAAGGCCTTGGCGATCTTGCCGCCCGATCCGGTGACGTGGATCGCCTCCAGGTAGGCCGCCTCGGCCGCGTCGTCATTGCCCAGGTCCTGCTCGGCATTTGCCACTACGCCGCGCGACTGCGCATAGGCGGCGGGATCGGTAAATTCATGGGTCTCGGCCAGTTCAAGCGCCTCGTCGTGGCGGCCGGTCAGGCGCAGGTTCATCAGGTGCAGCGAGACCACCTCGTCGCGGTTCTCGGCGCTTTCCATCAGCTCCTGCGCGAAGGCGTCGGCGGCGTCGAAGCGGCGCGTCAGGATCAGTGCCAGCAGCCGCCCGATGCGATGCACCTCGGGCGCGGGGTCGCGTTTCCAGGCCATCTCGAACCAGGGCGCGGCGGCCGCGGACTCGTCGGCCTCGACCAGGGTTTCGGCAAGGCGGTGGCAGAGCGCGGCATCGTCCAGCCGCCCGGCCACCGGCTTCAGCTTTTCCGCGGCCCTCAGCCGCCGGCCCAGCCGCACCATCAGGTCGAGATAGAGCGTGGCCAGCCCCGCGTCCTCGTTTCCCGCAGCAAAGGCGCGTTCCATCTGCAGCACCGCGTTCTCGACATCGGCCTCCAGGACATGGGCCTTGGCGATGCCGCCCAGCACCACCGGATCCTTCGGCGCGATCCTTTCGGCGTGGCGGAAAAAGGCCAGCGCGGTGGCCCCCTCACGCTGGTCCAGCGCCGCGCCGCCCAGGATGATCCAGGGATGCACGTTGGCCGGGTGGCTCTGGCTGACCGGGTGGGCCAGCCTGAGCGCCTCGACGGTCTGCCCGCGGGCCAACGCGCGATAGGCCTCGTGCAGCGCCAGCGACTCTTCGCCCTTGATCCCGTAGAGCTTCGCGGCCCGGGCGATCCGGCTGCGGCGTTCCTTGCGCGAGAGGGTCGTGCTGGGCATGTCAGTCCTTCGGTATGGCGAAATAGTCGATGGTGTTGACGTAGGCGGTGCTGTCGACGATGCGGTAGCCCGCCTGGCGGCACCATTTCTGGGCGAAGGCCAGCATGTTGGGGCGCAGCACCTCTATCCAGATCACCGGGCGGTCGCGGGCGATCAGCGAGGCGGCGCCTTCCAGCACGTCCAGCTCCATCCCCTCGGCGTCGATCTTGATCACGTCCACCCGGTCCTCGCCCAGCAGGGCATCCAGCGTCTCGGTCTCGACCCCGCCGTCCGCGGCCTCGACCAGCCGGGTTGCGCCCAGGTTGTCGGCATCCGCCGTCTCGGTCACGTAGCGCGCCCGCCGGCTGCCCGCGCCCAGCCCCATGCCGCGCCGGTCGATGCGCGGCTCCAGCCCGTTGGCGGCGATGTTCTGGTCCAGCAGGTCCAGCGCCGCGGGGTTCGGTTCCACCGGGTAGATCCGCTGGGCGTCCAGGTGCTGGGCGTACCACACGACATGGTTGCCGATATTGGCGCCGACCTCTACCACGCGCGGGGCCGGGGTGCGTACCAGCGCTTTGAGCTTTTCTAGCGAGTCCGCCTCGAAGAATTCGCCGCGCAGATGCGCCGCCTGGATCAGGTCGTTGGGGTTGGTGACCCGCATCCGGGCCTCGATGCCGTTGGCGCTGAGGGTGGCCCAGACCGGCACCTCCTGCAATTGCTCGGCCCATTGCGCCGAGACGCTGGCCGCCCAGTCCTGCCCGGTGGCTGCCCGCGGGCCGGAACTGTGCGCGCCGCGGCGGTTGACGAAGAAGATCTCGGGCCGCTTCGCGCAGCGGCAATGGGCCCAAAGCTGGTAGTAGAACTTGAAATCCTCGCCGGTATCCATCGCCGGGTCAAAGCCGAAGCGCGCGGCGCATTCGGTGCGGATGAAGGTGCCGATCTGAAGCGACAGGAAGGGCGGCACCGCCAGCAACTCGGCCCGGGTGTCGATGCGTTCGGGCTGGCCCTCGCGCAACTGCGGCTCGCCGGCGTCGTCGAATTCGCAGATCAGCCCCCAGACGGCGTCGAGCCCGGGCTCGGCCGCCATGCAGCGCCCGAAGGCCTCGAAGGCGTTGGGGGCCAGCACGTCGTCGGCATCGAGGAAGAACACCCAGTCCACGCCCTCCTCGCGGGCGCGCCGCAGCGCGTCGTTGCGCCGTTTGGAGCGGCCGTGGCGGCCCTGGGTGTCGTCCATCACGTAGTGGCGGATTTCGTCGAACGGGCCGCGGTCGTAGGCCTCGGCCTGCGCGATGGAGGGGCGGCAGCTTTGCTCCAGCAGCGCCTCGTGTCCGGGGCCGACCGGCGTGATGATGGCGCAGATCAACGGTCCGCGCCCCGTTCGTCGGCACGGGCGAAGCTTTCGATCATGCTCAGCGCGGTATTGGCCGGCATGTCCGCCACCACCGGTGTCACCGGCCGCGGCGGCGGGGTGACATCCTGCCAGGCCGAGACGACTGTGCCCGAGACCAGCCCCACCGCCGCCAGCGCGACCAGCGCCAGCCGCAGAGGGGTCACGCGCCGGCGGCAGGGGCGGTCGGCCGGCGACAGCGCCGCGCCCGGCGCCACGAAGACCCCGGCCGGCGTCACCACCGCCTCGGCGGCATGCGGCCGGGCGCGGAAACGTGCCGCCAGCGCGTCGGGAAATTCGCTGGCCGGGATTTCCAGCACGGTGCCCTCTCCGGGTTTCCAGCCTCTGAGCGAACGGCGCGGCAGCACGAAACGTTCAAAGTCGTCGCGGTGTCCGACCTGGTCCACGGGCTGCGGGCGCGGATCGCCCTTCAGCTTGTCCGGCTCCAGCACCACGCGAACCAGCCCGCCCGTCGCCTCCAGCCGCGCAGGCAGGAAATGGCAATCCCGGCGCGCCAGCGCGCTGGCCGGGGCATAGCCCGGCGGCAGATCATGCCGGCCGGTGGCGGGCGCCTCTGTCCTGATCTCGGCCCGGGTGAAGGAGAAGCGTGGTTTCACCCGTGCCGCCGTCGGGCGGTCGGGAATCCGGCGTCCCACATCCGCGCGGGTCATCGTCTGCGGATCGAGCCCCTCCTCCAGCGCGAAGCGGTAGTTGATCGCGTAGTCCGAAGCCGTTTCGGCCAGGCGCTCGGCCTCGCCGACCAGCCCGAGCAATTGCTGGCGTTCCGAGAACAGGATGCGCAGGGTCGGGTGTCCCGGCCGTTCCGGTACCACGTTGAAAGCGCCCGCCGGACGGTTCAGCAGCACCGCAACCCGGTCGAGCACGCGCTCGTCCTCGTCCCGGTGATGCACCAGCATGTCGCAGCCGCCATCCTCATCCAGGCACAGCACGATCCGCATGCCCTCCGGCCAGTCGGGCAGGAGTTCGGCGAGGTCGCTCTCGTCAAGAAAATAGGCAAGGGCCCCTGGTTTTTTCATGGCGGTGCTGCGCTCGGTGAATGGAAAACATATAAAACAATTCTTGCTTATACTTGTATTATTGTCAATTATCCTTATCAAAATGAAATGCTAGAACCTTCTCACGCCGCAGCTCGGGAAAAAGGTGACCCAGGATGACATTGTTCCTTGGCCTGATCATGGTGTTCGGCCTGGTTTTCGGCGGTTTCATCCTGTCGGGCGGAAAGATGGACATCGTCCTGCATGCCCTGCCGTTCGAGGGGATGATGATCGCCGGCGGCGCCATGGGCGCCTTCGTGATCGCCAATTCCTTCGGGGTGGTCAAAAGCTCGGCCAAGGGCGTGGTTAAGGTCATCAAGGGGCCGAAATGGAAGGCCGCGGATTACACCGACCTGCTCAACCTGATGTTCGAACTGGCCCGGCTCTACAAGGCGCGCGGCATTCTGGCGCTGGATGAGCATATCGAGAAGCCGGGCGAAAGCTCCATCTTCCAGCGCTACCCGAAGATCCTGAAGGATCATTTCGCGACGCAGCTGATCACGGACTCCCTGCGGATGCTGTCGATGCAGTTCGACGACAAGTACCAGACCGAGGACGTGATCAACCGCAAGATCAAAAAGCATCATCACGAGGCGCTGGCCTCAGCCAAGGCGATCCAGGCGATGGCGGACGGGCTTCCGGCCATCGGGATCGTGGCCGCGGTGCTGGGGGTGATCAAGACCATGTCCTCGATCGACCAGCCGCCCGAGGTGCTCGGCGCGATGATCGGGGGCGCGCTGGTCGGCACGTTCCTCGGCGTGTTCCTCGCCTACTGCATGGTGCAGCCGATCTCCGGCCGGCTGACCCAGATCGAGGACGAGGACGGCGCGTTCTACATGGTCATTCGCGATATCTTCGTGGCGATGGTCGCCAACCACCCCCCGAGCATCTGCGTGGAGATCGGCCGCGGCAACATCCCCACCAGCAAGCAGCCGGATTTCTACGCGGTCGAGGCCGCACAGAAGGGCTTGCCGGCGGCATGAGGCCCTGTGCTGTCGCCCTGACCCTGCTGGCCCTGGCGCTGCCCGCCGCGGCGGCAAGCGCAAAGAAAGAGGCCCAGAGGGCTGCCCTTGACGAGTTGCTGCAAAGCTACCCGGTCACCGTGCCCGTTGCGCGCAACCCGTTGCCGCAGGACATCCTCAAGCGGATGCGGGCGAAGTTGGTGGAGCTTGAAAGCGGCACGGAAGAGGCGCCGGAGACGCCGGCGCCCAAGGGGCACTGAGATGGAACGCCGCCGCATCGCCGCGCTTGCGCTGCTGGAGCGGATCAGCCGGCACGAGATCGAGGAAAAGACCCGCGAGTTCGCCGCGCTCCGCGCCCGGATGGCCGGGCTGGAGCGCGAGCGTGACCGCTTGCTCGGCAGCCTGCGCGAGGACGCGCACGTCACGACGATCGAGGCCGCGCCCTATCTCGGCGACTACATCCGCTCGGTCCGCGCCCAGGCGGCGCAGATGGAGGCCGAGATCGCGCAACTCTCCCCGCGGGCAGAGCAGCTCGAGACATTCATGCGCGAAAAATTCGGCGAGATGAAGACCTACGAGACGGTGCGCCTTAGCAAGGAATTGGGCCTCCGACACGAGCGGGTCCGCCGCGAGGCCGCGGAGGCGGACGAACTGGTGCTGCAGCGCTGGAACAGGTGACCCCGGCGCCATGCCCGCCGGTCAGCGCTGGTCGGCGGGGCGGCTAGCAGGCCAGTCCGCGCGCCTCCAGCCGGGCGACGGAGGCCGGCAGCCGCTCCTTGTGTCCGCGCACCTCGAGGATCAGCCGGGGCATCTCGGGCAGTTCGGCCAGGGCGTCGAAGACCGGGGTCCAGCAGATCGCCCCGTCGCCGGGGTGCCAGTGGCGGTCGGCATAACCGTCGGCGTCCTGCAGGTGCACATGGCTCAGCCGGCCGCCCGCGGCGGCGATGAAATCGACCACGGGCGGGGCGTTGTAACGGCCATGCGCCAGCAGGGCGTGCCCGGTGTCCAGCGATACGCCAAGGTTCGCGTCGCCGATCCACTCGGCCAACTGCACGCGCACGGCCGGGTCGGTGTCGTCGAGGTTCTCCAGTACCAACGTGCAGCCCACCTCGGCGGCGCGTCGCAGGACCGGCGCCAGGCATTCGGTGATCGCCTCGAACATGGCGTCCTGCAGGAAGGCGTAATTCGCGCGGTTCAGCAGGTTCCAATAGGTGAAGGGGCTGTGGAGCACCATCTGCGTGGTCTCCAGCGCCTCGGCGATCTCCAGCCCCTTCAGAAGGCGGCGCTGGATGACGCCCCGGATCTCGGCGTCGGGATTGGACAGGTCCAGCCCGAAGAACGGCCCGTGGATCCCCCGCGGGCCGGCATGGCCCTTCAGCGCCGCGCGATAGGCCTCCACCAGCGGCGCGGGATCTCCGGCGATCAGGTCGGGGGCGATGAAATCCTGGATCTCGATCGCGCGCTGCGGCCCGAAAATCCAGTCGCGCAGGACCTCGAGGTCGTGATGCAGGATGGCGACGCCGAGGCGCGGAGGGGTCATGGGCGGGTCCTTGTGGTCAGGTGGTTCGGTGCGCGGGTGCCCCCCACTTGCCGCCGGAACGGCGGAAAGGCAAGCGGCCGCATATGGCGCAGGCGCGCGCGCAGTGCCATCCAGACGGCGACGAATTGTTGGAAAAGTGGTCGGAGTGAGAGGATTCGAACCTCCGGCCCCTGCCTCCCGAAGACAGTGCTCTACCAGGCTGAGCTACACTCCGATCCTTTGCGTCTTCGACGAACCGAACCATCGTTTGGTGAAGTCGGGGCTTCCGATGTTTGCGGCGTCTGGTGAGGACGCTGAGGGGATATCGGCCGCCTCTATCGACAATTCGGAAATTGTTGTCAAGCGGTCTCGGGCAAAGTTTTCCGGCATGCCCCCGGCGATCTACTGCCGCCTTTCGCGATAGATGTTGAGCTCTTCCAACAGCAGCGGCCGTTCCGGCAGGACGACGGAGGATTCATGCCGCTCGCCGTTGCGCAGATAGACGAGGTCCACGCGGTCCCCGACCTTGAGCGAGCGCACGATCTCGAGCGCCTGATTCCGCGAGACGACCCGTTCGCCGTTGACCTCGGTGATGATGTCGCCGCCCAGCAGGATCTCGTTCCCGCCCCACCTGACCGGCCAGCTTCCGCCGCGCAGACCGGCCCGGTCGGCGGCGCTTTGCGGCTCGACGGTTTCGACGAGAAAGCCGGTGTAGCCCTCCCACTGCTCCTGCGGGATGCCGAGCATCAGCAGGATCGGCGGCGTGACGATCTGGCCATAGATCCCGTGCCAGGGGCGCGACACCTTACCGGTCTCGATCAGTTCCGTCAGCACCGGGCGCAGCACGGCCACGGGGATGGCGAAGCCCAGGTTTTCGGCGCCTTCGCGGCTGATGGCGGCGGTGGTCATGCCGATCACGCGGCCGCAGGAATCGACCAGCGGCCCGCCGGAATTGCCCTGGCTGATCGCCGCGTCGGTCTGGATGAAGGGGGCCATCCAGCTGGACGTCGTCATGGGCAGGACCCGGCTTTCGCCCGAGATGATGCCGGCGGACAGCGATTTGCCCAGCCCGAGGGGGAAGCCCACCGCGTAGGCCTTCTGCCCGATCCTGGCCGAGTCGTCCCCGGCCAGGGGCAGGCCGGTGCCGTCGCCGATCGGCGGCCAGGGGCGCAGCACGGCGATGTCCAGGGACGGATCCACACCGACGATCTGAACATCATGGGCACGGTCGCCGACGAGAATGGCCAGCGTGTGGGCATCGGCAACCACGTGGTAGTTCGTCGCCACATAGCCGCCGTCCAGCAGATAGCCAGAGCCGCCCCGTGCCGCAATCCGGCCGCTGACCCGGAAAGGGTTCACCGCGATAGTGAAGACCTCGACCACCTTGTCCTCGACCTTTGCGAAGATGTCGGTCTCGGGCAGGGCGCAGGCGGGCTCGCCCGCCTGAGCGCCGGCTGCCGCCAGCGCGGCCAGGGCAAGGCCCAGCGCGGCCTGCCCGAAGCGCAGGCGCGAGTTTCTGATATTCGGCATGTTTCCCTCCCAACGGCTAACGGCCCGGCGCGCCGGTTTCCGTGGCGCCGGGCGGCGGCCTGTCCGGCCGGTTGCCCTGGGGGCAGTGTGCCGACAAAGGCGACGGGCCTGCCTTGACTGAAATCAAGCCGCCTGAAACGCCGGCGCGGCGGCATCGGCCCTTGTCCCGGAGGACTGGGCCGATGCCGCCGCGCGTGCTTGGTCGTGAAAGCCCCGGCGCCGCGCGCCGGGAACGGGCTCAGAGGCTGGCGTCCAGCGCCGCCACGATGGCGTCGCCCATCTCGCTGGTGGAGACCGGGCTGACGCCCTCTTCGCCCAGCAGGTCGGCGGTGCGCAGGCCATCGGCCAGCACCTTCTCGACCGCGGCTTCCAGCCGGTCGGCCTCGGCGCCCTGGTCGAAGGAATACCGCAGCGCCATGGCAAAACTCAGGATGCAGGCGATCGGGTTGGCCTTGCCCTGGCCCGCGATGTCGGGGGCCGAGCCGTGCACCGGTTCGTAGAGCGCCTTGGGCCGGCCGTTTGCCATCGGCGCGCCGAGGCTGGCCGAGGGCAGCATGCCCAGGCTGCCCGTCAGCATCGCGGCCGCATCCGACAGCAGGTCGCCGAACAGGTTATCGGTGACGATCACGTCGAACTGCTTGGGCCAGCGCACCAGCTGCATGGCGCCGGCATCGGCATACATGTGGCTGAGTTCGACATCGGGGTATTCCTTCTCGTGCACCTCCGAGACGACGGCGCGCCACAGGATGCCCGATTCCATCACGTTGGCCTTCTCCATCGAGCAGACCTTGTTGTTGCGCTTGCGCGCCAGTTCGAACGCGCTGCGGGCGACGCGCTCGATCTCGGACTCGGTGTAGCGCTGGGTGTTGATGCCCACGCGCTCGTTGCCTTCCTCGAAGATGCCGCGCGGTTCGCCGAAATAGATGCCGGAGGTCAGCTCGCGCACGATCATGATGTCGAGGCCGGCCACCACGTCGCGCTTGAGCGACGAGAAATCGGCCAGCGCGTCGAAGCACTGCGCCGGGCGCAGGTTGGCGTAGAGGTCCATCTCCTTGCGCAGGCGGAGCAGGCCGCGCTCGGGCTTCACGCTGAAATCGAGGTCGTCGTACTTCGGGCCGCCCACGGCGCCCAGCAGCACGGCGTCGACTTCCTGCGCCTTGGCCATGGTCTCGTCGGCCAGCGGCACGCCGTGCTTGTCATAGGCGGCGCCGCCCACCAGGTCCTCGCTCACCTCGAAGGCGAGATCGCGCTTGGCGCCGTACCAGTCGATCACCTTGCGCACTTCCGCCATCACTTCGGGGCCAATCCCGTCGCCGGGCAGGATAAGAAGGGTGGGGGTGCTCATGGTCGGCGTCCTTTTTCTGGAAAAACGGTGTCGAAGGGGTAATGCGTGGCGCCAGTCCGGTCAAGCGCGCGACAGCCGCGCGGCCAGCATGTCCCAGACCAGCCGGATGCGCGGCGTGTGGCGCAGCGCGGCGGGTGCGGCCAGCCAGACGGGCAGGGGCGGCAGGCTGAGTTCGGGCAGCACGCGCTCGACCCCCGGCTCGGCCTCGCCGATCACCACCTGCATTCCCCCCACCCCGCAGCCCGCCCGGACGAGCTGCCAATAGGCGGCCTGGTCGTCGCAGCGCAGCGCGAAGAAGTCGCGGGTCACCTCCAGTCCGTGATCCCGCATGGCGCGGATGATCAGGTCATTGGCGTCGAAGCCCACGAAATCCAGCGCCACCAACTCCTCCTCCGTTTCCGGCCTTCCCACCCGGTCGAGGAACGCGGTTGCGGCATAGAGGCCGACCTGCAGATCGGCGACATGGGCGGTAATGATGTCCAGCTGGGAGGGGCGATACATGCGCAGCGCGATGTCGGCCTCGCGGAACAGCAGGTTTTCCGAGCTGTCCGAGGGCACCAGTTCGATCTGGATCTCGGGATGGGCGCGGCGGATCTCGGCGATGATGGGCGGCAGGAGGAAATGCGACATCACCACCGAGGCGGTCAGGCGCACCGTGCCGGCCAGCCCTGCGTCCTGCCCCTCGGCGGCGAGCTGCAGCCGCGCCGCCGCCTCGCGCATCTGCTCAGCCGGGCCGATCAGGCCGCGCCCCGCCTCGGTGGGGACCAGACCCTTGGGAACGCGGGTGAACAGCTCCACCCCCAGCGCCTCTTCCAAGGCGCGGACGTGGCGGCCGATGGTGGGCTGGCTCTGCCCCAGCCGCCGCGCCGCGGCCGAGAGCGATCCGGTCTCGGCCACGGCGGCGAAGCTCTGCAGCAGGGTCCAGTCGAGTGCGTGTGCCATTCAATAGTGAATAGCACACCGTCGATTTTTGGCAATTCCAAAACGCAGGCGTCTGGAGCACCTTCCCCTTAGCAAACGCAAGCCAAGGGAGTTACCCATGACCAAGACAGTTCTCATTCTCGGCGCCTCGGGCAAGATCGGCCGCCACGCGGCACGCGCATTCGGCAGGGCCGGCTGGCAGGTGCGCCTGTTCGACCGGGCCCGCGACGACATGGTCGAGGCCGCGCAGGGCTGCGACGTGATCGTTAACGGCCTCAACCCGCCGAACTACCACAACTGGGCCGAGTTGATCCCGGCCATCACCCGGCAGGTGATCGCCGCCGCGCGGGCCTCGGGCGCGATGGTGGTGATCCCGGGCAATGTCTACAATTACGGCGACCGGGGCGGCGCGTTTTCCGAGGCCACCCCCCAGACCCCCTGTTCGCGCAAGGGTGCGATCCGGGTGGAGATGGAGCAGGCCTACCGCGACAGCGGTGTGAAGACGCTGATCCTGCGCGCCGGCAACTTCATCGACCCCGAGCGCAACGGCGACGTGATGAGCATGCTCCTGCTGCACGCGATCAAGCGCGGGCGGGTGACATCGTTGGGGAACCCGGACGCCATCCAGCCCTATGCCTATCTGCCGGATTGGGCGCGCGCCGTGGTGTCGCTGGTCGAGATGCGCGACCGACTGGCCCGGTTCGAGGATGTGCCCTTCCCCGGCCATACTTTTACGGTCAACGAGTTACGCGCCACGCTGGAGGCGGAGTTGAAGCGCAAGTTGCGCATCTCGCGTTTCCCCTGGTGGGCGATGCGGTTGGCCGCGCCGTTCTGGGAACTGGCGCGGGAACTGATGGAGATGCGCTATCTCAGCGATATGCCGCACTGGCTGGCGGGGGAGAAGTTCAATCGCCTCCTGCCGGGCTTCCGGCCCAGCGCGCGCCGCGAGGTGATGCTGGCGGGGCTACCGCCCAAGATCCACCCAGACCAGGCGGTGGCGCGAGGCGCGGGCAACGGTCTCGGCATCGATCCCGCGGTCTGATCGGCCCGTCTCGGGCCAAAGAACGCCCGCCGCCTGTACCTCCAGCCCGGCGGCGGGCAGCACGTAATCCACCCGCAGGTTGCCGGGGCCATCCCAGTCGACCGTATCCAGGGAGGGGTCGCCGTCATGATCCGGGTCGGCGGCGGTCCGGGCGCCAGCGCTCTGCGGGCGCGGGTCCTGCAGGCGCGGATCGGCCAGCAGGTCGCGGATGGCCTCGTGCCGCCCCTCGCCGTCGGCGGGGTCGAGATTGGCATCCCCTAGCAGCACGAAACGCTCCGGCGGCGCCGCATCGAGGGCGCCGTCGAGATAGAGCCGCCAGAGCCGCAGCTCGTCGCGGTTGCGCAGCCCGTTGCGGTCCTGCGGCCCGTCGAAGACGGGGGCGTGGCGTGGAAGGTCAGCAGGTGCAGCCGGCCCTGCGGCGTGTCCACCGGCAGGTCCCAATGCGCCACCGAACTCAGGCGCTGCACGGTCTGCGCCTCGGCGCTGGGAAAGGGCTCTCCGTTCCGCTGGGGCAGCGCGGCGCCGGGCAGATCGGCCCAGGGCAGGGGGGTGAAATCGCGCATCTCGCCTTCGGCGATCGGATAGCGCGACAGCACCGCCATGCCGCCCTGCCCGGTGAAGCGCCCGTAGCCCTGCGCATCGCGCGGCCCGTCCGCGCGCCCGTCACCGTCGAGGTCCAGCCCGCTGCGCCGCCCGGCGTTGGGCGGCCCTGCGAAGCGGTAGGGATAGTCCAGCCCGGACCGGGCCAGCGCCCCGGCCAGCGCGTTCAGGGCGGCGCCTTCGAGATCGTAATCGATCCCTTGCAGCGCGATCACGTCCGGCCGCGCGGCGGCGATCACCGCGACCACGGCCTCGACCTGCGGGTCGCCGTTCAGGATGTCGCGCAGCAGCAGGCCGGGGCCCCTGCGGGAAAGCTCGGTGTTGTAGGTGGCGACGCGCAGCGTCTCGGCCCAGGCGGGCGCGGCCAGCAGGGCCAGCGCCAGGATCAGGCCGGGACGAATTCGGCCTCTTCGCCGGGCGCGGCGCGGCGGCGCTGTTCGCGGATCATGCGGCCGATCCGGCCGATGGCGATGCCGCGCATGAAAAGGCTGGAAGGCAACAGGGCCCATGCCGAAATCACCCAGATCATCGTTTGCGAATTATGCAACGTCACCGGCCCGAAGGCGATGGTGGCCGCCTTGGCCACCGCCGGCACGACGAAGGGCAGGATGAAGCCCAGCGCCACGTTGAAGCGCGCATCGCGCGCCAGCCGGTCGACCACGTCGCCCCCGGCGGTCGGGTCGAAGGTGGGCAGGTTGATCCAGACGTTGAAGGCGCCGTTGCGCGAGGGCCAGTGATTGACCTGGATCAGAAGGATGAACACCGCCAGCGACAGCAGCGAGACCAGATAGGCCATGCCGGCCGCCATGCGCACCAGCTGTACATCGTGCAGCGAGGCGTCCGGCGGCAGCATCAGCAGCACCAGGCTTACCGGGGAATAGGGGAAGTCGATGATCACGCCGACCAAGGCGCCGATGGCCCGCACGAACTGGGTCAGCGGGGTGGGGGTGAATTGCCCCAGGTAGATCATCGTCAGCAGGAAAACCGTCACCAGCATCGAGCCGAAGCGGATGCGGTTGAAGGGCGGGGCGTCGCGGAACTCGACCAGCCCGGGATATTTCGCCGAGTATTCGAAGAAGGTCAGCCCGGCCGCGAACAGTGCCACGAGCGCGACGATCTGCGTCGCATCCGACGAGACGTCGGGTAGCAGAAGCGATGGTGTCGCGATCAGCAACACCACGAGGAATGCGCGCACGATGGCGCCTGTCAATTGAGCAATCACTGCCCTGTGCCCCCATTCTGGCCGGGCGCGATACGTTGCCGCGCCCTTGTCCCGCATGGATCCGTCTTTGTGACGGCGTGCCTCATATTGGCCTCATTTTTGCCCAATTTCGACTCGCCCGGCAAGGGGGCGTCAAAGTTAAGAAATTCTTTGCGGCTTTTTCGTGGAGAAACTGTCACCACTTTGCATCAAAATGGCGAAAAAAAGGGGCCGCCCGGTGGGGCGGCCCGCAATTCTGGGCGATGTGCCGGGGTCAGACCCAGGGGCGTTCGGCGGCCATCCTGGTCTCGAAGGCCTGGATCGCCGGGGCCTTTTCCAGGGTCAGGGCGATGTCGTCGAGGCCGTTCAGCAGGCAGTGCTTGCGGAACGGATCGACCTCGAAATGGAACACCTCGCCGTCCGAGCTGGTGACCGTCTGCTCCTCGAGGTCCACCGTCATCCGGGCGTTGGCGCCCTTCTCGGCGTCCTTCATCAGGGCGTCCACCTGCTCCTGCGGCAGAACGATGGGCAGGATGCCGTTCTTGAAGCAGTTGTTGAAGAAGATGTCGGCGAAGGAGGTCGAGATGATCGCCTTGATGCCGAAATCCTTGATCGCCCAGGGCGCGTGTTCGCGCGACGAGCCGCAGCCGAAGTTGTCGCCCGCGACCAGGATTTCGGCCTCGCGGTAGGCGGGCTTGTTCAGCACGAAATCGGGGTTCTCGTTGCCCTTGTCGTCATAGCGCATCTCGTCGAACAGGTTCACGCCCAGGCCCGACCGCTTGATGGTCTTCAGGAACTGCTTGGGGATGATCATGTCGGTGTCGACATTGATCAGGGGCAGGGGGGCGGCGACGCCGGTGAGTTTTTCGAACTTTTCCATATCTTGTGTCTCCTGCCGCCGGGGCGGCGTATGAACTGCATATGATTTCCATATGAGTCCGATATGACTTTTGGCGTATTCGCGCCGCTTACATCAGCTTCCGAACATCGGTCAGGTGGCCGGTCACCGCCGCCGCCGCGGCCATCGCGGGCGACATCAGGTGGGTGCGGCCGCCACGGCCCTGCCGGCCCTCGAAGTTGCGGTTCGAGGTCGCCGCGCAGCGCTCGCCGGGCGAGAGCTGGTCGGGGTTCATCGCCAGGCACATGGAGCAGCCCGCCAGGCGCCATTCGAAGCCGGCCTCGATGAAGATCTCGGCCAGGCCCTCTTCCTCGGCCTGGGCGCGCACGAGGCCCGAGCCGGGCACGACCATGGCGCGGATGCCGTCCTTGATCTTCTTGCCCTTCAGGATCTCGGCGGCGGCGCGCAGGTCCTCGATGCGGCCGTTGGTGCAGGAGCCGATGAAGACCGTGTCGATCTCGATCTCCTCCAGCGGCGTGCCGGCCTCCAGGCCCATGTAGGCCAGCGCGCGGCGCGCGGCATCGACCTTGCCGCCCTCGAAATCCTCGGGCGCGGGGACCTTGCCGGTGATCGGCAGCACGTCCTCGGGCGAGGTGCCCCAGGTCACGACCGGCGCGATATCCTCGCCGCGGATGGTGACCACCTTGTCCCAATGCGCGTCGTCGTCGGAATAGAGCGTCTTCCACCAGGCCAGCGCGGCCTCCCACTGGGCGCCCTTCGGCGCGTGGGGGCGGCCCTTGATATATTCGAAGGTGGTCTCGTCCGGCGCGATCAGGCCGGCGCGGGCGCCGCCCTCGATGGCCATGTTGCAGACGGTCATGCGGCCTTCCATCGACAGGTCGCGGATCGCCTCGCCGCAATATTCGATCACGTAGCCGGTGCCGCCGGCGGTGCCGGTATGGCCGATCACCGACAGGGTGATGTCCTTGGCGGTGACACCGGGGCGCAGCTTGCCGGTGATCTCGACCTTCATGTTCTTGGATTTCTTCTGGATCAGCGTCTGGGTGGCCAGCACGTGCTCGACCTCGGAGGTGCCGATGCCGTGGGCCAGCGAGCCGAAGGCGCCGTGGGTGGCGGTGTGGCTGTCACCGCAGACCACGGTCATGCCCGGCAGGGTCCAGCCCTGCTCGGGGCCGACGATGTGGACGATGCCCTGGCGGATATCGTTGACGGGGTAGTAGTTCACCCCGAAATCCTTGGCGTTCTTGTCCAGCGCCTCGACCTGGATGCGGCTTTCCTCGTTGGTGATGCCGTTCACGCGGTCGGGCGTGGTGGGCACGTTGTGGTCGGGCACGGCGATGGTCTTTTCGGGCGCATGCACGTCGCGGCCGGCCATGCGCAGGCCTTCGAAGGCCTG
>JBNGCX010000032.1:0-44755 GCA_049974865.1 Paracoccaceae bacterium | reverse complement strand
GCGAGAGCACCTGGGTCGCGGCATGGCTGAGCCGCGCGCCCTGCCCCTCCAGCCCGGCCATCAGCTCCATCCGCACCGGCACGGCCAACTCGGCCGCCGCCGTCGGCGTGGGGGCGCGGCGGTCGGCGACAAAGTCGATCAGCGTGGTGTCGGTCTCGTGCCCCACGGCCGAGATCAGCGGGATCTGCGAAGCGGCGGCGGCGCGGGCCACCGCCTCCTCGTTGAAGCCCCACAGGTCCTCGATCGAGCCACCGCCGCGGGCCACGATCAGCAGGTCGGGCCGGGGCAGCGCGCCGCCGGGCGTCAGCCGGTTGAAGCCTTCGATCGCGCGCGTCACCTCGGCGGCGCAATTGGCGCCCTGCACGGCGACCGGCCAGACCAGCACCTTGCGCGGGAAGCGGTCGCGCAGGCGGTGCAGGATGTCGCGGATCACCGCGCCCGAGGGCGAGGTGATCACCCCGATGATCTCGGGCAGGTAGGGCAGCGGCCTTTTGCGTTCGGCGGCGAAGAGGCCCTCGGCCTCGAGCTGCTTCTTGCGCTTTTCCAGCATGGCCATCAGCGCGCCCATGCCGGCGGGCGCGATCTCCTCGATGACCATCTGGTATCTCGACTGCCCGCCGAAGGTGGTCAGCCGGCCCGTCGCCACGACCTCCATCCCCTCTTCGGGCTGGGTGGCGAGGCGGTTTGCCACGCCCTTCCAGATCACACCGGCCAAAACGTTCCGGTCGTCCTTGAGGTCGAGATAGATATGCCCCGAGCGCGGCCGCGACACCCGCCCGATCTCGCCGCGGACGCGGATATGGGCGAACTCGCCCTCGATCAGGCGCTTCACCGCGCCCGAGATCTCGGTCACGCTGAATTCGGGGGCGTTGAGGCCGGGGGTGGGCTCGTCGATCAGGTCGGACATGGGCGCTCGCTTGTCATGGTCTCGCGCGCAGCATAGAAGGCGGGCGAACGAAGGTGAAGCGGGGCGACAGATGAACATCCTCATTCTGGGCAGCGGCGGGCGCGAGCATGCGCTGGCCTGGGCGATCAAGCAGAACCCGAAATGCGACCGGCTGATCTGCGCGCCAGGCAACGCCGGCATGGCCGAGATCGCGGAATGCGCGGCGCTGGATATCGAGGACGGCGGCGCGGTGGTGACCTTTGCCGAGGAGAACACCGTGGATTTCGTGGTGATCGGCCCGGAGGCGCCGCTGGCCGCGGGCGTGGCCGACCGGCTGCGCGCGGCGGGAATCCTGTGCTTCGGCCCCTCCAGGGCGGCGGCGCGACTGGAGGCCTCCAAGGGCTTCACCAAGGAGATCTGTGATGCCTGCGGGGCGCCGACCGCCGGCTATGCCCGGTTCGACGACGCGGAGGCGGCGAAGGCCTATGTCCGCGAACAGGGCGCGCCCATCGTGGTCAAGGCCGACGGGCTGGCCGCCGGCAAGGGCGTGATCGTGGCGATGGACCTGGACACCGCGCTGTCGGCCATCGACGACATGTTCGGCGGCGAGTTCGGCGCCGCAGGTGCCGAGGTGGTGATCGAGGAATTCATGGAGGGCGAGGAGGCGTCGTTCTTCGTGCTCTGCGACGGCGAGAACGTGCTGCCGGTGGGCACGGCGCAGGACCACAAGCGGGTGGGCGAAGGCGACACCGGGCCGAATACCGGCGGGATGGGCGCCTATTCGCCCGCCCCTGTCATGACCGACGAGGTCACGGCCAAGGCGCTGAAGGAGATCGTGCAGCCCACCGTGGCCGAGATGGCGCGGCGCGGCATGCCCTACCAGGGGGTGCTCTATGCCGGGTTCATGATCAAGGACGGCCAGCCGCGGCTGGTGGAATACAATGTCCGCTTCGGCGACCCGGAATGCCAGGTGCTGATGATGCGGCTGGGCGCGCAGGTGCTGGACCTGCTGCTGGCCTGCGCCGAGGGAAAGCTGGACGAGGCGCAGGTGAACTGGGCCGACGACCACGCCATGACCGTGGTGATGGCGGCCAAGGGCTATCCGGGGGCCTATGAGAAGGGCTCGGTCATCGGCGGGCTGGAGCGCCTGCCGGAGGACAGCAGCCACATGGTGTTCCACGCGGGGACCAGGGAGGTCGACGGGAAGATCGCCGCCAATGGCGGGCGGGTTCTGAACGTGACCGCGCGCGGGGCGAACCTGCAGGAGGCGCGCGACCGGGCCTACGAGATGATCGGGAAGATCGACTGGCCGGAGGGGTTCTATCGCCGCGATATCGGCTGGCGCGCCTTGTGAGGCGCCGGGGGATGGGGGGCTTTGCCCCCGTCGCGTGCCGCGACTCCCCCCAGGATATTTTCGAACAGAAGAAGATCAGGGCGTGCGGCAGGCCAGCGCCGCCGTCTCGTTTTCGCGGCTGTAGGGACCGAGGTCGGTGGCGGCGAGGCCGCGGCCGTCGAGGGTGACGGCCATCAGACGGGACCAGTCGGCGCTGGCGGCGATGATCTCGGGGCGCGGGCCGCAATGGCGCAGGCCGCCGGAGATGAACGCCTCGCCGATGCGATGGTTGGTGAGGCCGGCGAGCGTGGCGACCTGGTGGAGCCGGCCGTCGCGGAAGCGCCAGACGCGCAGGGTTTTCGCCAGGTGGGGGCGGTCGATATAGGCAATCTCGGTGACGCCGTCGCCGTCGAGATCGGCCGCGCCCAGGGGGGCAAGCCAGCGGAAGCGGGTGCCGATATGGGGGGTGGCGGCGATCAGGCCGTCTTCGCCGTAGATGCTCAGCCGGGCGCCGCGAGCCTGGTCGCTTTCGACCGCGATGACCTCGGGCGCGCCGTCGCCGTCGATATCGGCAAGGCGCGGGGCGATATCCTCGAAAACGCGGGGCTCGGGCAGGATGATGCGGCGGGTCTGGCCAGTGGCGAGGGTGAGGTCGAGCGCGCCGTATTCCACCGCGTCGCCCAGCACGCCGTGGGTGTAGCGGGTGGTGGGGGCGGTGTAGCGCGCCCCGGTGATCTCGGCCCCCGCGGGGGCGGCCGCGAGCGCGGCGCACAGGAGGAGCGCCGCGCGGAGCCGCATCAGATCTGCTTTTCGGGCAGGCGCACGATCAGCCCGTCCATGTCCTCGGTGACCTTGATCTGGCAGGTCAGGCGCGAGGTGGCCGGGTTGGGCTGCCAGGCGAAATCGAGCATGTCCTCTTCCATCGCCTCTTTCGGCGGGATCTTGTCGACCCAGGCGGGGTCGATATAGGCGTGGCAGGTCGAGCAGGCGCAGGCGCCGCCGCAATCGGCATCGATGCCGGGCACGTTGTTGTCGCGCGCGCCCTCCATCACGGTCAACCCTGCGGGCACGTCGATCACGTGCTCGGTGCCGTCATGCTCGATATAGGTGATTTTCGCCATTGTCGCCTTGCCTCCGGTCAGCCTTGGTTTCCTGCCACATAGGGCAAAGCCGCGCGTATTTCCAGCGCCGCGATGCAGGCTTGCCTTGCCGGGCAGATGTTCTATTTTTGTTCTCATGAGCGTCGCCCCTGCCCCCGACTGGCCGCGCCCGCCCGCGGCCCTGCCCCACGCCCGGCTGGACGAGCCGCCCGCCGGCGCGCGCGTCACCGTGGCCGGGCTGGTGCTGGTGCGCCAGCGCCCGGGCACCGCCAAGGGCGTGATCTTCGTCACGCTGGAGGACGAGACCGGGGTGGCCAACGTGGTGGTCTGGGCGAAGGTCTATGAGCGCTACCGGCGGGCGGTGATCGCGGGGCGGCTGTTGCGGGTCACCGGGCGGCTGCAGCGCGAGGCGGGCGTGGTGCATGTGGTGGCCGAGGTGATCGAGGATATCTCGGAGATGCTGGACGGCCTGCTGGAGCCCGCGCGCGGCTGAGGCTTCCGCGGAGGGGCGAAAGCGGCTAAGCTGCGCCGGAACGGGCATGTCAGACCCGGATGAGCAGCGATGATCCGAACCACCTTTCTTGCCGCACTGGCCGTGCTGATGCTCGCGGGTTGCCAGGCCGAGGCGCCTCTGGCCGAGGTCAGCCGCATGGACGGGCCGGCAGCGGGGCCGGTCGCCGCCCCGCCCGGCGCGCCGGACGGCACCTGCTGGGGCCGCGACGAAACCCCCGCCGTGGTCGAGACCGTGACCGAGCATATCCTGGTGAAACCGGCGGAGGTCGCCGCGGACGGCAGCGTGCGCGCACCCGCGGTCTACAAGACCGAAACGCGCCAGCAGATCGTGCGCGAACGCCGGGAGCTTTGGTTCGAGACCCCCTGCCCGCCGCTGATGGACGAGGAGTTCATCGCCTCGCTACAGCGGGCCCTGAAGGCGCGCGGGCATTACGGCGGGGCGGTCACCGGCCGGATGGACCGCCCCACCGCCCGCGCCGTGCGCCGGTTCCAGGCGCCGCTGGGGCTGGACAGCGGGCTGTTGTCGATGAAGGCCGCGCGCAAGCTGGGGCTGGTGGCCTACCCGCGCCCCGAGGCGCGGGATTGACGCGGGGCAGAACCGCGAGACCGGAGCGGCCCGTCCCTCCCGCATCGGCTGCCGGTGTTCACCATAACTCGGTGAGCCGTATGAAAATACGCCTTCTGTAAGCTCCTACACGTCTTGTCGCGGGGTAACGCCGCCTCCCCTTTCGCCTGCGGTCCACAGACCATGTCGGGCCATACCAGATCATCGTTTCGCTCCATTCCTGAAATTCTTGGAAAACCGGCGGCCGCTCTCAGCCGAACTTGCCATGAATGAACTCACGGGCTTGCGCGGTCTGGGCGTGCTCGAAAACAGTCTCGGTCGGCCCGATCTCCAGCAGCCGGCGGAGGTGGGAATAAGCTACCCGGTCGGCCACGCGCCGCGTCTCCATCATCGAATGGGTCACCACGACGATGGAATGATCCTCTTCCAGGTCCAGCATAAGCTCCTCGACCTTGGCAGTGGCGATCGGGGCGATTGAGCCGGTGGGCTCGTCCATCAGCAGCACGTCGGGCTTGGTGGCCAGGGCACGGCCGATGCATAGCCGCTGCTGCTGGCCGCCCGACAGGTCGGTGCCGGCCTGGCTGTGCAGCACGTCCTTGACCTCGTCCCACAGATCGGCCCGGCGCAGGCAATACTCGACATGAGCGTCCAACTCGGCGCGTCTGCGCACCAGACCGTGGATGCGCGCGCCATAGGCGACGTTGTCATAGACGGAGGTGGTGAACGGGTTGGGTTTCTGGGCCACCCAGCCAAACCGCTTGCGCAGCAGCGGCGGATCGACAGCTACGTCATAGACATCCTGTCCGCCCATCGTGATCCTGCCCTCGATGCGAACCCCGCGGGTGTTGTCATGCATGCGGTTGAGGGTCTTCAGCGCGGCCGTCTTTCCGCAGCCCGAAGGGCCGATGAAGGCCAGCACCTCGGACTGGAAGAGATCGAAATTCACGTCGATCAGCGCATGGGTCTCATCCTCGTACCACAGGTTGAGGCCTTCGACCTTGATGAGCGGGTCAGTGTTGCGGCCCGATGGATGATAGACGCTGGGCGGCAGGTCAAAATCGTCGAGCATGAGCGCGCCTCCTTCGTGGGGACGGGCCCAGCCTGCCGCACCGCGGACGGACCGCGTTCGATTCAGATCAAATTGGAGCAATTGTCATAAAAATTTCTCGGAATGACTCCACGCCAACTGAAAAAGGAAGGGGGCCCGAAGGCCCCCAACCGATAGCTCGTCAGGCTGTGCCGCCGGTCACTCCTCCAGCGACAACGCCACGAAGCGCGGCTCGCCCTGGCGGCGGACCAGCAGCAGCAGCGACTTGCGCCCCGCCTCCTTGGCCTCGGAGACCCGGGACTCGAGATCGGAAATCGTCGTCACCTTCTGTTGCCCGGCCTCGGTGATCACGTCGCCGGCGCGCAGGCCCTTCTCGAAGGCGGCGCTGGTCTCGTCGACGCCGGTTACCACCAGGCCCTCGATGCCTGCGCCCAGTTCAAGCTGCTCGCGCAGCGCATCGGTCAGCGGGGTCAGGGTCAGGCCCAGCATCTCGGTCTCTTTCGGCTCCGGCGCGGTGCCGGGCTGTTGCGGGGCGGCCGCGGCCTCGGCGGTTTCGCGGCGGCCCAGCGTCACCTTGAGGGTCTGGGTCTTGCCGTCGCGGAACACCACCACGCGCACCGTCTTGCCCACGGCCGCGTTGCCGACCACGCGCACCAGTTCGCGGGTGTCGGCCACCTCCTGCCCGTCGAAGGACAGGATCACGTCGCCGGGCTGCATTCCGGCATCCTTGGCCGGGCCGTCGGGCACGTCAGAGACCATGGCGCCGCGCACGCCCTCCAGGCCGATCGCCTCGGCCATTTCCGGGGTGACGTCCTGGATGCGGACGCCCAGCCAGCCGCGGCGGGTCTCGCCGAATTCCTTGAGCTGCTCGACGACCTTGGTCACCACGCCCGAGGACATCGCGAAGCCGATGCCGATGGAGCCGCCATTGGGCGACAGGATCGCGGTGTTCACGCCGATCACCTCGCCGGCCATGTTGAACAGCGGGCCGCCCGAGTTGCCCCGGTTGATGGCCGCGTCGGTCTGGATGTAGTCGTCATAGGTGCCCGAAAGCGCGCGGTTGCGCGCCGAGACGATCCCCGCCGAAACCGAGAAGCCCTGGCCCAGCGGATTGCCCATGGCCATCACCCAGTCGCCCACGCGGACGATGTCGCTGTCGCCAAAGGGGACAAAGGCCAAGGGCTTGTCGCTTTCGACCTTGAGCAGCGCGATGTCGGTATTCGGATCGGTGCCGACCACCTTGGCCTCCAGCACCTCGCCCGAGAAGAACTCGATCTCGATCTCGTCGGCCTTCTCGATCACGTGGTTGTTGGTGACGATGTAGCCGTCCTCGGAGATCACGAAGCCCGAGCCCAGCGCCTGGCTGCGATGCTGGCGCGGGGTGCCGTTATCGCCGTTGGGATCGGTGAAATCGCGGAAGAAGTCCTCGAAGGGGGAGCCCTCGGGCACCATGGGCATGGGGCCGGTCGAGACCGCCACCGTGGTCGAGGTGGTGATGTTCACCACCGCCGGGCTGACCTGGTCGGCCAGATCGGCGAAGCTTTCGGGCGTGGCGCGCGCGGCAGCGGAGAGTGCCTGCGCCAGCAGCAATACGACCCCGAGCATCAGGGCCCAGAACGCACGCATCCGCTGCTGTTGCGCCGGGGTCCCGGCGGAAAGGGAAATGGCCTGGGATTTCACTGGAAACGCCTCCTGTTGTTTTCGGCTGCGCTCTGCGGGCGCGCCCGCAGGCGGTATCTGATACTCCTAGTTAGGGTCTCGATCCGTCGAACTCAAAGCCCCTAGCGCGCCGTCACGCGGACGTGATGTGTCGCGAGCGGAGTGTCTCAGCCCGCGAGCCGCTGGGCAAGCCAGATCAGCACCACGCCCGCCGCCACCGCGGCCAGCCCCATCGCGCGGCGGGTCTGGGGCGGCAGGCGGCGCAGCAGTTCCAACGCCTCCTCCAGAATGCGCGAAGGGGCCAGTGCGTACACCAGCCCCTCCACGACAAGCACCAGACCTATGGCCAGGAGCGCGTAGCTCACGGCCGGTCGGCCTGCTTGAGATAGTTGAAGAACTCGCTATCGGGCGAAAGCACCATGGTCGAGTTCCCCTCCAGCAGAGACCGCTGGTAGGCTTCGAGCGAGCGGTAGAACTCGAAGAACTCCGCGTCCGCGCCGTAGGCCTCGGCGAAGATCCGGTTGCGCTCGGCATCGGCCTCACCGCGGGTGATCTCGGCCTGGCGGTTGGCATCCGAGGTCAGTTCGACCACGGTCCGGTCGGCCTGGGCCCGGACACGCTGCGCGGCCTCTTCACCGCGGGCGATCTCGTCGGCGGCCTCGCGTTCCCGCTCGGCCCGCATCCGGGCGAACGTCGCCTCGAGGTTCTGCACGGGCAGGTCGGTGCGCTTGAGCCGCACGTCGATGATCTCGAGCCCCAGCGCGCTGGCCTCGTCGATCGCCGCGTTGCGGATCCGCAGCATCAGCGCCGCGCGGTCCGAGCTGAGGATGTCGTTCGACGCGACCGAGCCCAGGATCTCACGCGTGGAGGCGCGCAGGATCGAGTCCAGCCGGCTGCCGGCGATCGAGATCGCCTGCTCGCCCGAGGCGCCGGTCGCCTCGCGGAACTTGTTGACATCGGCGATACGGTAGCGTGCGAAGGCGTCGACCACCAGCCGGCGGTCGTCCAGCGGCGTTAACTCGAGCGGGTCGAGGTCCCGGCTAAGGATACGGTCGTCATACCGCACCACCTCCTGGATCAGCGGCAGCTTGAAGGCGAGCCCCGGCTCGTCCTTCACGTCCACGACGCGGCCGAATTGCAGGACCAGCACCTTTTCGCGCTCGTCCACGATGAAGACCGAGGACAGCCCGACGGCCGCCAGGATCACGACGATGGGAAGGAGAATGGTTGCTTTCTTCATGGCTCAGTTCCCCCCCGTGGTGCCTTTGCGAAGTTCGTTGAGCGGCAGGTAGGGCACGACGCCCTGGCTGCCACCGGCGCCTTCATCGAGGATCACCTTGTCGACACGCCCCAGCACCTCTTCCATGGTTTCCAGGTAAAGGCGCTTGCGCGTCACCTCGGGGGCCTTGCGGTATTCCTCCAGGACGGCTTTGAAGCGGCTGGCCTGACCCTCGGCCTCGTTGATCACGCGGGCGCGGTAGGCCTCGGCCTCTTCCAGGGTCTGGGCGGCCTCGCCGCGCGCGCCGGCGACGACGCGGTTGGCATAGGCATCGGCCTGTTTCTCCAGCCGGTCGCGCTCCTGCTCGGCGGCCTGCACCTCGCGGAAGCTGTCGATCACCTCGCGCGGCGGGTCGGCCTTGTCGAAGTTCACGCGCACGATGTTGACACCGCTGTCATAGGCGTCGAGCGTGGACTGGATCAGGTCCTTCAGCCGGTCGGCGATGGGACCGCGGTCGCGGTTGAGGATCGGGGCCAGCTCGGACTGCGCGATGATCTCGCGCATGGCCGATTCCGACACCGCGCGGATGGTCTGCTGCGGCTCGCGCAGGTTGAACAGGAACTGGTCCGCCTGGCGGATGTTCCACACCACCTGGAAGTCGATATCGACGATGTTCTCGTCGCCGGTCAGCATCAGCCCGGCATCGCTGCTGCTGCGGCCCACGCCGATATCCTCGGTCTGTTCGCGGGTCACGGCGAGTTTCTCGTAGGTCACCAGCGGCCAGGGGGCGAAGTTCAGGCCCGGCTGGCCGATGCAGTTGCCGCGGCATTCGCCGAGGAACAGTTCGACCGACTGTTCTTCGGGCCGGACCGTGTAGAACGAGGCCAGCCCCCACAGCACGAGCGCCACCAGCCCGCCCAACACGAAGGTGCCGCGGCTGAATGCCGGGCCGCCGCCACCGGGGCGCCGGGGGCCGCCGGTGCCGCCGCGCCCGCCCATCAGGACGCGCAGCTGCTCCTGCCCCTTCTTCATCAACTCGTCGATTTCGGGAATCTGCGGCCCCTCGTCGCCGGGCCCACGCCCGCCGCCGCCGCCGGGGCGCTTGCCCCCGCCTCCGCTGTTGTTTGAGCCGCCGCTACCCCAGGGCCCGCCAGTGTTACCAGACATCTAGGTTTTCACCCCTTCTCGTCTTTTTGAACGTTCATCATTCGTAAGTGGTCGCCTAAGCGCGGAAATCAAGCCGTGCGCGTCGGCGTCTTCATGGTGACCAGTTCCTCGGACATGGTCGGATGCACCGCCACGGTGCGGTCGAAATCCTCCTTGGTCGCGCCCATCTTGATCGCCACCGCGGCCAGCTGGATCAGCTCGCCCGCGTGATCGGCCACGATGTGGCAGCCCAGCACCTTGCGCGTCTCGCGGCTGACGATCAGCTTCATCAGCACCCTGTCGTCGCGCCCGGCGAACAGCGACTGCATGGGGCGGAAGGCCGCGGAATAAACCTCGATCGGCTCCTGCTCGCGCGCCTGTTCCTCGGTCAGGCCGACGGTGCCCAGCTCGGGCTGGGTGAACACGGCCGAGGCCACCAGCTCGTGGTCGGGCCGGGTCGGACGGCCGTGGAACACCGTCTCGACAAAGGCCGCGCCCTCGCGGATCGCGACCGGCGTCAGGTTGATGCGGTCGGTCACGTCGCCCACGGCATAGATCGAGGGCACCGAGGTCTGCGAATAGTCGTCGACCACGACCTCGCCGCGCCGCCCCAGCTTGACCCCGGCCTTTTCCAGCCCCATCCCGTCGGTATTGGCCACCCGCCCGGTGGCGTACATCACCGCGTCATAGGTCCCGTCATGGCCGGTCGAGGATTTCACCGCGATGCCGTTGCCGGTCTTCTCCATCGAGATCAGCTCGGTGCCCACATGCAGATCCACGCCCTTGTCGCGCATCAGGTCGGCCACGTGCCCGCGCGCCTCGTCGTCGAAGCCGCGCAGCACCTGCGCGCCGCGGTAGAACTGCGTCACCTCGACGCCCAACCCGTTCATGATGCAGGCGAACTCGCAGGCGATGAAGCCGCCGCCCACGATCAGCAGCCGCTTGGGCAACCGGTCGAGCTTGAACATCTCGTTCGAGGTGATGGCCAACTCATGGCCCGGGAACTCGGGGATGAAGGGCCGTCCGCCGGTGGCCACCAGGATGTGCTTGGCGGTGAACTCTTCGCCGGTGGCCAGCTTCACCGTGTGAGCGTCCTTCAGCGTGGCCCGGGTGGCGTGGATCTCGACCCCGGCCTTTTTCAGGTTCGTGGTGTAGATGCCTTCCAGCCGGTCCAGCTCTGCCTCCAGCTTGGCCTTGAAGCTGTCCCAGTCGAATGCGCCCGTTTGCACGTCCCAGCCATAGGCGCGGGCGTCCTCGAAGCCGCCGGCATAGGCGGAGGCGAAGACCATCAGCTTTTTCGGCACGCAGCCGCGGATCACGCAGGTGCCGCCCATGCGGTATTCCTCGGCCAGGCCCACCCTGGCCCCGGCCTCGCTCGCCGCCAGCCGCGCCGCCCGGACCCCGCCCGAGCCGCCTCCGATGACGAAAAGATCGTAGTCGAAACTCATATGTCGCCGTCCCTCACAGATCGGAGAAGATATTGTCGCCGTCCAGCACGTCGATCTTGCCTTCCTCGACCGTGCCGGCGTTGACGTCGCGCAGTTCGACCCGGCCGTCGCCATGGCCGATCACCACGATATCGCAGATGTCGATGAACAGCCCGTTTTCAACCACGCCCGGGATCTGGTTGAGCACCATCGACAACTGCCGCGGGTTGCCGATCCGGCCCAGATGCAGATCGACAATATAATTGCCCTCGTCCGTGACAAAGGGCGCCTCGCCGTTCATGCGCAGGGTGGTCTCGCGGTTCAGCACATCGACATTGATCAGCAACTCCTCGATCAGCGCCTTGGAGGTCTGCCAGCCGAAGGGGATCACCTCCACCGGCAGCGGGAAGGCGCCCAGCGCGCTCACCTCCTTGGCGGCGTCGGCGATCACGATCATCCGGTCCGAGGCCGTGGCCACGATCTTTTCCTGCAGCAGCGCCCCGCCGCCGCCCTTGATCAGGTCGAGATCGGCGTCGAACTCGTCGGCGCCGTCGATGGTCAGGTCCAGCCATTTCGCCTCGTCAAGCGAGATCACCTCGATCCCCACCTGACGGGCCAGTTCGGCCGTGCGGGTCGAGGTCGGCACGCCCTGGATCTTCAGCCCGTCCTCGCGGACCATCTCGCCCAGGCAGCGCACCATCCAGGCCGCGGTCGAGCCCGTGCCCAGCCCCACCTTCATGCCGCTCTCGACAAACTCGACGGCGCGTTTGGCGGCCACGAACTTGGCCTTGTCGATGGGGGAAAGCTCTCCGGTCATGGCATCGTCTCCTGGGTTGCGCCCTGCCGTTATAGGCAATGCGGGCATGGGCTGCGAGGGCGAATCCGCCGCATCCCGGGGCGCCGGGCCGGGAAATGCGCCGAAGTGTCGGTTTTCGGTGGCCAAGGGCGGGCGGGATGGTCCAGAAACGGGCGAGACGCCCCGCACGACCCCAACCAAGAGGCCTCACCGCGTGTTCCTTTCCGTCTTCGACATGTTCAAGGTGGGCATCGGCCCGTCCTCGTCGCACACGATGGGCCCGATGGTGGCCGCCGCGCGCTTCCTCGCCCTGCTCCGTGCCTCGCCCTTCGAGGCGCACGGGCTGCGCGCCTCGCTGCACGGGTCGCTGGCCTTCACCGGCGTGGGGCACGCCACCGACCGGGCCACCATCCTCGGCCTCGCCGGGTTCGAGCCCGAGACCTACGACCACGAACGGGCCGAGGCCACGCTGGCAACGATCAGGGCCGAGCGCCGCGTGACGCCGCCCGATCTCGGCCCGCTGAAATTCGACCCCGAAACCGACCTGGTCTTCGACTACGGACCGCCGCTCGATGGCCATGCCAACGGCATGATCCTGATGGCCACCGACAGCCAGGGCGACGTGCTGCTGCAGGAGACCTATTTTTCCATCGGCGGCGGCTTCGTGGTCACCGAGGCCGAGCACCGGGGCGGCGAAAAGGCCGCCGAGGCCCGGCTGAAACCGATCCCCTACCCCTTCCAGTCCGCCGCCGAGATGCTGGAGATGGCCCGCGACAGCGGCAAGACCATCGCCGAGATGAAGCGCGCCAATGAGCTGGTCTTCCGCCTCCCTGCCGAGCTCGACGCCGGGATCAAGCGGCTGTGGCAGGTGATGGACGGCTGCATCACCCGCGGGCTGGAGGCCGACGGCACCCTGCCCGGCGGGCTCAACATCCGTCGTCGCGCGCACGCCATCCACAAGGCGCTGCTGGCCGAGCGCGGGATGAACCTGACCGCGCCGCACACGATCAACGACTGGATCAGCATCTATGCCATGGCGGTGAACGAGGAAAACGCCGCCGGCGGCCAGGTGGTGACCGCGCCCACCAACGGTGCGGCCGGCGTGCTGCCCGCGACCATCCGCTATTGGCTGGATCACGTCCCCGGCGCCACCACGGCGCGCCTGCCGGAATTCTTCCTGACCGCCGCAGCCATCGGCGGGCTGGTCAAGCACAACGCCTCGATCTCGGGCGCCGAGGCCGGCTGCCAGGCCGAGGTCGGCTCGGCCGCCGCGATGGCCGCCGCCGGGCTGACGGCCGTCCTGGGCGGCAGTCCCGGGCAGATCGAGAACGCCGCCGAGATCGCGCTGGAACACCACCTGGGCATGACCTGCGACCCGGTGAAGGGGCTGGTGCAGGTCCCCTGCATCGAACGCAACGGGCTGGGCGCGATCAAGGCGGTCTCGGCCGCCTCGCTGTCGATGCGCGGCACCGGCCAGCATTTCGTGCCGCTCGACGCCTGCATCGAGACCATGCGGCAAACGGGGCGCGACATGCACGAGCATTACAAGGAAACCGCGCTCGGCGGGCTGGCCGTGAACGTGCCCAACTGCTGACCCCTTCTTCTTGGCTGAAATACTCAAATCCCGGGCCGGCCGCGCGAGATGACCTCGGGGCAGCGATTGCCGCCCGCCACGGTCCGCCCTAACCTGCCGCCATGCGCCCAGACCGTCCCCTTCCCGGCATCGCGCTGATGCTGCTCTTCTGCCTGCTCGCCCCGCTGGCCGACTCCATGGCCAAGCTGATCGGCGAGCGCATCGCGCTGCTGAGCCTCGTCACCCTGCGCTTTGCCGCGCAGGTGGCGATCCTGCTGCCCATCGTCTGGGGCACCGGCCGCAGCCTGCGCCTGCCCGCCCGCGCCTGGCGGCTGAGCCTGGTCCGCACGCTGCTGCATATCGCGGGCATCGCCCTGATGTTCCTCGCCCTGCGCCACCTGCCGCTGGCCGAGGCCATCGCCATCGCCTATGTCATGCCCTTCATCCTGCTGCTGCTGGGCTGGCTGTTTCTGGACGAGGAGGTCGGCATCCGCCGGCTGGGGGCCTGCGTGGTGGGCTTTGCCGGCACGCTGATGGTGGTGCAGCCCAGCTTTGCCGATGTCGGCGCGCCGGCGCTGCTGCCGCTTGCGGTGGCCGTGGTCTTCGCGCTGTTCATGCTGGTCACACGGCAATTGTCACAGCTGGCCGACCCGATAGAGTTGCAGGCCCTGAACGGGCTGATCGCGCTGGCGCTGCTGCTGCCCGCCGTGGCGCTGGTGACGGCGCTCGACACCGCGCCCGCCCTGCCCGCGCTGTCCGAGCACCGGCTCTGGGCGCTGATGGCCGCGCTGGGGCTGCTGGGCACGCTGGCGCATCTGGTGATGACCTGGGCGCTGCGTTTCGCGCCCTCGGCCACGCTGGCCCCGGTGCAGTATCTGGAAATTCCCTTCGCCACGCTGATCGGGCTGGCGGTGTTCGGCGATTTCCCCAACGGGCTGGCCCTGACCGGCATCGCCGTGACCATGAGCGCCGGGCTCTATATCGTGTTCCGCGAGCGCGCCCTCAGCAAAGCGCGCTGATCGCCGCCCCCAGCGCCGCGCGCGGCAGGATGACCAGCATCAGCGGCGCCTCCATCGTCAACTCCACGACGCCGCCCTCCACCCGGTTGGACGTGCCGAGCCGCCCGCCGGGCAGGAAATCGATGCCGTCGATCGGCCAGGCCAGCCCGCGGCTCGCCCCCCGCACCGGCCCCATGGGGAACAGCGAGAAGCGGCTGCCCGGCTCCAGCGCGACCCGCAGCTCGGGCGGGCAGAGAAAGGCGATATCGTTCGGCCCGATCAGGATGCAGCGCCGCCCGGGCGCGCGCACCAGACCGGCCAGCGCCGCCAGCTTGTGATCCAGCCGCGCCCCCATGAAGCCCACGCCCAGCATCAGCGGCGCCTCGACCAGGCGCAGGCATTTGTCGAAATCGGTGGTCTCCTGCTCGGCGATCTCGTGCAGGCGCTCGTCCGGGATCGCCTGCCGGGCCGCATCGCTGAGCGAATCGAAGTCGCCGATCACCGCCCTAGGCATCAGCCCGGCGGCCAGCGCCCGGTCGGCCCCGCCATCGGCGGCCACCAGGAACGGCGCATGGGCCAGCGCCGCCTCCAGGTCGCCGGGGGTCATCTGCCCCCCGCCAAGAAGGGTAACCATCTCGTTTGTCTGGACAATCAACGAAGCCATGCCGCGATTACTGCGCCATTCGGAAACAGACCACAATGCGGACAAGTTTAAATCCCCCAAATTTCCCAGTTTTGTTCAATTTCGCGAAGGGCTGTATGCTAAACCGGCTTTTGCTGGACTGGGGAGAAAGCGAGCAGGCACATGGTTGGTGCGAGTAAAATTCTGACCGTTTCATACGGAACGTTCTCTTGCACACTTGAGGGATTTGACGATTCGTTCGGAACGATGAAGGCGATCGCGGAGTATTTCCGCGACCTGGCTGCCGATGACCGCTATTTCGGGGCGGAGCCGCCGACCCCCGATGCCGAGATGCTGCAGCGCATCGCCGAGCGAGAGATCCGCAAGCGGGTCGAGGCCCATATCGGCGACGATGGGATCGTGCTGCGCCCCGAGGGGACGAAGGCCGGTCTGCCGACCGCGCCGGAGCCGCCGGCGCCCGCGGCCGAACCGGCGGCAGAGCCCGCCGAGGCAGAGGCACCGCGCGAACAGGCGCCCGCCGCCGCGGCTCCGGCCGAGCCGGCCGAAGCGCCCCAGGCCGACAGCGTTGCCGCCAAGCTGGCGCGTATCCGCGCCGTGGTGGACCATGCCCGCGCCACGCCCCCGATGCCCGACAGCGGCTATACCGAGGACGAGGAGGTGGAAGCCCCTGTCTATGACAGCGCGGCCGCCTTCACCGAACCGCAGGCGCCCGAAGAGACGCCCGAGCCGGCCGAGGCCGCCGCTGCCGAGCACCCCGCCGCCGAAGAGGCGCCGGCCGACGAGGCAGAATTCGTCGCCACGCAGGCGGACGAAGAGGAAGAGGTTGCCGCACAGCGGGAAGAAGAGCCGGCAGGGGAGGAAGCCGCACCCGTCGCCGAGATGGCCGAAACGGAGGCCGAAGAGCCCGAACAGCTCTATGAAACCTCCGTCAGCATCGAGGAGGAGGCCGAAGTCAGCTTCTCCGTCGAGGATGAGGTGGAGGCGGGAGCCGAGGCGACCGGCTTCGGCTGGGAGGACGAGGCCGAAGGCCCCGCCGAAGAACCCAGCGCCGAGCCCGTCCAAACGCTGCGCGCCGCCGAAGAGCCCGAGGCGGGCGAAGAGGAAAATGGCGAGGAGGCCGCCGAGGCGCCGTCCCGCGGCGCCGCCCCCGAGGAGGTGCAGGGCGCTGCGGCCCGGGCGCGCGCCCGCGTGCTGAAGATCAAGCGCGCCGATCTCGAAGGCGGCCCGGCGCCGGAAGCGGCGGCCGAACCGGCCGAGGAACCCGCCCCGGCCGAGGAACCCGCCGAGGCGAAGGCGGAGGCAGAGGATGCCGCTGGCCTGTCGCCCGAGGACGAGGCCGACCTGATGGCGGAACTGGCCGAGGTCGAGCGCGAGGCCGAACGCAGCTCGCGCCGCCAGGGCCGCGCGCGGCTGGAAGCCTCGGACCTCGAGGAGGAAGAAAGCGCCGTGTCCCGGCTGATCGAGACCACGAACACCAAGCTCGAAGGCTCGGAACACCGCCGCCGCCGCACCGCGATCGCGCATCTCAAGGCCGCCGTGGCCGCCACTGTCGCCGAGCGCCGCCTGTCGCGCGGCAACGACGAGGAGGCCGAGGAAGCCGAGCAGGCCCCCTACCGGCAGGACCTGGCCAAGGTCGTGCGCCCGCGCCGCCCCGAGCGCCCGGCCGGCACCAAGGGGCGCAAGAAGCTGGCCCCGCTGATGCTGGTGTCGGAACAGCGCATCGACGAGACCGCCGCCCCCTCCGGCGCCGCCCCCGCGCGGCCGCGGCGGGTGTCCAGTGGCAACCTGGCCCTGCAGGCCCAGCCCGAGGAGGAAGCCGAAGGCAAAGACCTGGTGCCGGCGGCCGGCGATTTCGCCGAGTTCGCCGAGGCGCGCGGCGCGCGGGACCTGTCCGAACTGCTGGAGGCCGCCGGCGCCTACCTGGCAGAGGTGGAGGGGATGGAGAGCTTCTCGCGGCCGCAGGCGATGCGCCTGGTCGACGAACTGCGCGAAGGTGATATCTCGCGCGAGGATCGCCTGCGCGCCTTCGGGCGTCTGCTGCGCGAGGGCAAGTTCGAACGGATCAAGCGCGGCCAGTTCACGGTGACGGGTTCCTCGCGTTTCCGCGCGGCCGAAGACGGCTGACCGCCGCAGGTTCCGCAGCAAAGGAAAGGGGCGAGGGCCGCGCGGCCTTCGCCCCTTTCCTTTTGCGCTGTCCGTCCGCCCTAGTCGTCGGACCTTTCGGCATCCGGGTCGGGCCGGCCGATGCCGCGGAACACGAAGCGGAAGGGCACGGCCCAGAGAAAGCCCAGGCCAACATAAACCGCCAGCTCCAGCAGAAAGGGCGGCCGGCCCAGCCAGTTCACCACCGTCACGGCGGTGACGATATAGGCCGGCAGGCCGATCAGCAGGATCACCAGCGACCAGCGCCGGCGGGCTTTGTAGGACAGCGCCATCAGTCTGCGAACGGGTCGGTGACGAGGATGGTGTCCTCGCGCTCGGGCGAGGTCGACAGCAGCGCCACCGGGCATTCGATCAGCTCCTCGACCCGGCGCACATACTTGATGGCGTTGGCCGGCAGGTCGGCCCAGCTCCGCGCGCCCTCGGTCGATTCCGACCAGCCCGGCATCTCTTCGTAGACCGGCACGCAACGCTCTTGCTGGTCGGTGGCGGTGGGCAGGTAGTCCAGCCGCTCGCCGTCCAACTCGTAGCCGACGCAGATTTTCAGCGTCTCGAACCCGTCGAGCACGTCCAGCTTGGTCAGCGCGATGCCGTTCACGCCCGAGGTGGCGCAGGTTTGGCGCACCAGGCAGGCGTCGAACCAGCCGCAGCGGCGCTTGCGCCCGGTGGTGGTGCCGAATTCATGGCCACGCTCGCCCAGGCGCTGGCCGTCGTCGTCGTCCAGCTCGGTCGGGAAGGGCCCCTCGCCCACGCGGGTGGTGTAGGCCTTGACGATGCCGAGGACGAAATCGATGGAGCCCGGCCCGATGCCGGTGCCCGTGGCCGCCTGCCCCGAGATCACGTTCGACGAGGTCACGAAGGGATAGGTGCCGAAATCGATGTCCAGCAGCGCGCCCTGCGCCCCCTCGAAGAGGATGCGCTTGCCGGCCTTGCGCTTCTCGTTCATCACCTTCCAGACCGGGGCGGCGTATTGCAGGATCTTCGGCGCGATCTCGCGCAGTGCGGCCAGCAGCGCGTCGCGGTCGATGGGCTCCAGCCCCAGGCCGCTGCGCAGCGCGTTGTGGTGGATAAGCGCCCGGTCGACCCGCAGCTCCAGCGTGGCGTCGTCGGCCAGGTCGGCCACCCGGATCACGCGGCGGCCCACCTTGTCCTCGTAGCAGGGGCCGATGCCGCGGCCGGTGGTGCCGATCTTGGCCACCGAGGTCTGGCCCTCGCGGGCGCGGTCCAGCTCGCCGTGGAAGGGCAGGATCAGCGGCGTGTTCTCGGCGATCATCAGCGTCTCGGGCGTGATCTCGACCCCCTGGGCGCGGATCGTCTCGATCTCCTTGACCAGGTGCCAGGGGTCCAGCACCACGCCGTTGCCGATCACGCTGAGCTTGCCGCCGCGCACCACGCCCGAGGGCAGCGCGTGCAGCTTGTAGACCTCGCCGTCGATCACCAGCGTGTGGCCCGCGTTGTGACCGCCCTGGAACCGCGCGATCACATCGGCGCGTTCCGACAGCCAGTCCACGATCTTGCCTTTTCCCTCGTCGCCCCACTGGGCGCCGACCACGACGACATTGGCCATAGCGTATCCTTGCCTTGCTGCAAAAACCCGCGCCCGTATACCTGCCCGCGCCGCCCGCGGAAACCACAATTTCGCGGCAAGGCTGGACAGGAGGCCCGCAATCCGGCACCAAATGCGCGAAAAAACCGGGACATTGTAACAATGAGTATTTTTCTGCGCTGGTTCATCGCCTTCGTCCTGCTGGCCGCCACCTTCAACCCCACACCGTGGAATTACGTCCGCTGGGTGCGGACGGCCTATTCCGAGCAACTGCCGCTGTCGGTGCTGCTGGGTCTGATCCTGCTGGTGGGCTACATCATCTACCTGCGCGCCACGCTGCGCTCGATCGGGGGCTTCGGCATGGCGCTGGTCACGGCCATCGTGGGCGCGCTGATCTGGGTGCTGATCGATTACGGGCTGCTCACGCTGGATGATCCGGACCAGACGCTGTGGCTGGGCCTGTTCGCCATGTCGGTGGTGCTGGGCACCGGGCTGAGCTGGAGCCTGGTGCGCCGCCGCCTGTCGGGCCAGGTCGATATCGACGATATCGACGAAGAGCGGTAGACGGCAACGCGCCGGAACGTGCACTAGGTCTTGCACGTGCCGGGCCGAGGCTTTAGGTAGCCCCCTGTCACATTCGAAGGTCCGCGCCGCATGGAAAACGTCATCCTCATCGTCCACCTGATCCTCGCGCTCTGCCTGATCGGTGTCGTGCTGCTGCAACGCTCCGAGGGCGGCGGGCTCGGCATGGGGTCGAGCGGGGGCGGCGGCGGCGTGATGACCGGACGCCAGGCGGCCTCGGCGCTGAGCAGGCTGACCTGGATCTTCGCGGCGGCTTTCATCGGCACGTCGATCCTGATGACGGTGATCGCGGCGAAAAACGCGGCCGGGACCTCGGTCGTCGACCGGCTGGGCACCACGCCGCCGGCACAAGAGGAAACCGCCCCGGCCCTGCCCGAGGGCGAGAGCCTGCTGCCGCCCACGCCCAGCGACGCGCCGCTTGTGCCGCCGCGGGCTGACTAAAGCGAACCACAAAACGTAGATTCGGGCGGTTCTGCCGCCCCAGCATCTTGCGGTCTGGTTGCGGCGCGGCTGCGAATCCGTTATACCTTAAATCCCGTGATGCTGCGGCCTTTCCGGGCCGAATCGGCCATTGACTGACACGAGAAATCACGGGGGATGCCTGCCACATGGCGCGCTTCATTTTCATCACCGGCGGTGTTGTTTCTTCACTGGGCAAAGGGCTTGCCTCGGCGGCGCTGGGGGCGCTGCTGCAGGCGCGCGGCTTCACCGTGCGGCTGCGCAAGCTCGACCCCTATCTGAACGTCGATCCCGGCACGATGAGCCCCTACGAGCACGGCGAGGTCTTCGTCACCGATGACGGGGCCGAGACCGACCTCGACCTGGGCCATTACGAACGCTTCACGGGCGTCGCGGCCCGCATGACCGACTCGGTCAGTTCCGGCCGGATCTATTCCAACGTGCTGGAGAAAGAGCGCCGCGGCGACTACCTCGGCAAGACGATCCAGGTGATCCCCCACGTCACCAATGAAATCAAGGACTTCATCAGCATCGGCGAGGACGAGGTCGATTTCATGCTTTGCGAGATCGGCGGCACGGTCGGCGATATCGAGGGCTTGCCCTTCTTCGAGGCGATCCGCCAGTTCGCCCAGGAAAAGCCGCGCGGCGAATGCATCTTCATGCATCTCACCCTGCTGCCCTACATCAAGGCCTCGGGCGAGCTGAAGACCAAGCCGACCCAGCACTCGGTGAAGGAACTGCGTTCCATCGGGCTGGCGCCGGACATCCTGGTCTGCCGCTCGGAAATGCCCATCCCGCAGAAAGAGCGCGACAAGCTGGCGCTGTTCTGCAATGTCCGCCCCGAGGCGGTGATCGCCGCGCAGGACCTTGCGTCAATCTACGAGGCGCCGCTGGCCTATCACCGCGAAGGCATGGACCAGGCGGTTCTTGACGCCTTCAACATCTCGCCCGCGCCCAAGCCGGACCTGTCCCGGTGGGAGGACGTGGCCGACCGCATCTTCAACGCCGAGGGCGAGGTGAAAGTCGCCATCGTCGGCAAATACACCCAGTTGGAAGACGCCTACAAATCCATCGCCGAGGCGCTGACCCATGGCGGCATGGCCAACCGGGTGAAGGTCAACGTGGAATGGGTCGATGCCGAGGTCTTCGATTCCGAGGATGCCGCGCCCTACCTGGAGGGCTTCCACGCCATCCTGGTGCCCGGCGGCTTCGGCGAGCGCGGCACCGAGGGCAAGATCAAGGCGGCCGAGTTCGCCCGCACCCGCAAGATCCCCTACCTGGGCATTTGCCTCGGCATGCAGATGGCGGTGATCGAGGCCGCGCGCAACGTCGCCGACCTGGCCGATGCCGGGTCCGAGGAATTCGACCACGAAGCCGGGAAAAAGCGTTTCACGCCCGTTGTTTACCACCTCAAGGAATGGGTGCAGGGCAACGCCACGGTCAAGCGCAAGGTCGAGGACGCCAAGGGCGGCACGATGCGGCTGGGCAGCTACACCGCGCATCTGAAAGAGGGGTCGAAGGTCGCGCAGATCTACGGCTCCACGGTGATCGAGGAACGCCACCGCCACCGCTACGAGGTGGACATCAAGTACCGCGACAAGCTGGAGGAAAAGGGGCTGGTCTTCTCCGGCATGTCGCCCGACGGCCGCCTGCCCGAGATCGTGGAATGGCAAGACCACCCGTGGTTCATCGGCGTGCAGTTCCACCCCGAGCTGAAATCCAAGCCCTTCGCGCCGCACCCGCTGTTCGCCGATTTCGTGCGCGCGGCGGTGGAAACCTCGCGGCTGGTGTGATGCGGGCGGGGCTGGGCGCGCTGCTGCTCTGCGCCACGGCCGCCTCGGCCGAGATCTCCACTGACCCCGAGATCGCCCCCGCCCCCTATGACGAGATCGCGGCCCTGACCCGGGGCCGCGTCGATTTCGACCTTTTGCCGCGGCTGCCCGAGCCGGGGCACAATCTCGACCACGGGATCGCCTTTGCCGGCGGGCGCCTCGGCGAGCGGTTCGCAGGCCAGCGGCTGGAGCCCGTCGAGCAGGCGCCGGGCCTGCCGCATGACCGCGCGGCGGGCGCGCCCGAGACCCCGCTGGCGGTGATCGACGGCGCGCCGGGGCAAAACCTGTCGGTGTCTTTCCACCGCGCCTTCCTGTCCAACGCGCTCTACCCGCTCGGCCCCAGGGGCTACCCGGAGGCCGAGGCGCGCGGCGAAGGCTCCGCCGCGTTTTTCTTCACCCGGGACAGCTGCGCCTTCGCCCTGCGCCTGCATACCGAGTATCTGGACGATCTGGGCACCAATGCCGACCATACGGGCGAGGTCAGCTTCACCTTCTATGCCCGCGACGGGCGGATGCTGGGCCGCGAAACCCGCGCGGTGCCGGGCGGGATTTCCTCGCACGGGTTCCAGACCGCCGACGGCGCGGCCCGCATCGCGGGCGTTTTGGTTGAAAACCTCGACCCCGGCGGGATAGCACTGGACGATATCCGTTTCGGCTGCATCCCGCGGCTGGGATAGACCCAAGGAGAGATCATATGCCCAAGGGATACTGGGTGGCCCATGTCGACGTGCGCGACCCGGCGGCCTACGAGAAATACAAGGCCGCCAATGCCGAGCCCTTCGCCAAGTACGGCGCGCGCTTCCTGGTGCGGGGCGGCCCGGGCGAGCTGCGCGAGGGCACCGCCAAGGGACGCACCGTGGTGATCGAGTTCCCCACCTATGCCGACGCGGTGGCCTGCTACGACAGCCCCGAATACCAGGCGGCCAAGGCGCTGCGCGATCCGGTGTCGGACGGCGACCTGGTGATCGTCGAGGGGTACGACGGCTGAGGCTTGATGCCCCGGCCCGATCGGCGCATATGAAGACCATGCTTGGTGATATCCTCAAACGGCTGATCCAGCCCGAGCCCGCCCCGCTGCCCGACGAAGACGCCCGCCTCGCGCTGGGCGCGCTTCTGGTGCGCGTCGCCCATTCCGACAGCGAATATTCCCACGAAGAGGCGGAGCGGATCGAACGCATCCTCGCCTCCCGCTACCGCCTCGCCCCCGAGGCGGCGGCCGAGCTGCGCCACCAGGCCGAAGAGCTGGAGCGCGAGGCGCCCGACACCGTGCGCTTCACCCGCGCCATCAAGGACGCGGTCCCCTACGAAGAACGCGAGGCCGTGGTCGAGGCGCTGTGGGACGTGGTGCTGGCCGACGGCATCCGCGACCACGAGGAGGACGCGCTCCTGCGGCTGGTGGCGAATCTGCTGGGCGTGAACGACCGCGACAGCAACCTCGCCCGCCAGCGGGTCGAGGCGCGGCGGGGCTGAGGCCCGCCGGGCCGGGCCCGCAGGCCCGCGCATAGGGCCGCCGAATCCGAGCGGTGACGCGCCGTCACCCCCGACTCAACCGTTGCATTTCCAACCGTTTTGCGCCCTACTCTCCGGCCAAAACAACAGACCGACACTCATCGCGTGACCCAGCAAAACCCACCCGTTCTAGAGATCCGCAACCTCCACAAGCGCTACGGCGAGCTGGAGGTCCTCAAGGGCGTGGACATCACCGCGCGCAAGGGCGACGTGGTGTCGCTGATCGGCTCGTCCGGGTCGGGCAAATCCACGCTGCTGCGCTGCGCCAACCTGCTGGAGGACAGCCAGCAGGGCGAGATCCTGTTCGAAGGCGAGCCGGTGAAATGGCGCGGCGAGGGGCTGCACCGCCATCCCGCCGACCGCCAGCAGATGATCCGCATCCGCACCAACCTGTCGATGGTGTTCCAGCAGTTCAACCTCTGGGCCCATATGACCATCCTGCAGAACGTGATGGAGGCCCCGGTCACGGTGCTGGGCCAGGACCGCCACGAGGTCGAGGAACGCGCCCGCGCCCTGCTGGCCAAGGTGGGGATCGGCGACAAATGCGACGCCTACCCGGCGCAGCTGTCAGGCGGGCAGCAGCAGCGCGCCGCCATCGCGCGGGCGCTGTGCATGCAGCCCCGCGCGCTGCTGTTCGACGAGCCCACATCGGCCCTCGACCCCGAGCTGCAGCAGGAGGTGGTCAAGGTCATCAAGGACCTCGCGCGCGAGCACCGCACCATGATCCTGGTCACCCACGACATGCGGCTGGCCGCCGATGTCTCGGACCACGTGGTGTTCCTGCACCAGGGCCGGATCGAGGAAGAAGGGCCGCCCGAGGCCCTGTTCAAGGCCCCGCAGAGCGAGCGGTTGAAACAATTCCTGAGCGCAACAGTCGCGGCGTGAGAAAGCCGCGCATTTTCAACAACGGGAGTGACGATATGAAAAAACTGATTCTGAGCACCGCCGCGCTGGCGCTGTCGGCGGGCATGGCCCTGGCCGACACCGTGCGCATGGGCACCGAGGGCGCCTACCCTCCGTATAACTTCATCAACGACAACGGCGAGGTCGACGGCTTCGAGCGGGAACTGGGCGACGAGTTGTGCAAACGCGCCGAGCTGACCTGCGAATGGGTCACCAACGAGTGGGATTCGATCATCCCCAACCTCGTCTCGGGTAACTACGACACCATCATCGCCGGCATGTCGATCACCGATGAGCGCGACGAGGTGATCGATTTCACCCAGGCCTACCTGCCCCCCGATCCCTCGGCCTATGTCGGCATGGCCGGCAGCAAGCTCGAGCTCGGCGACGCCGTGATCGCGGCCCAGACCGGCACCATCCAGGCCAGCCACATCGCCGGCGCCGGCAGCACGCTGGTCGAATTCGCCACGCCGGACGAAACCATCGCCGCCGTGCGCAACGGCGAGGCCGACGCGGTGCTGGCCGACAAGTCCTTCCTCGAGCCGATCGTGGCGGAATCGGGCGGCGAGCTGGAGTTCGTCTATCCCGACGTGATGCTGGGCGGCGGCATCGGCATGGGGCTTAGGGAATCCGACGCCGAGATGCGCGAGACCTTCGACGCGGTCATCACCGCCATGAAGGAGGACGGCACGCTCGACGTCATGATCAAGAAATGGTTCGGCGACAAGGCCGTGGTCTGGGCCGACATCAAGGAAGGCGGCAAGTGATCGCGGCCGCCTGACGGCCGAACCTTGCCTGCATGACACCAGGGCCCGCAGCGATGCGGGCCCCATCACGGGGACAGGACCATTTTCTCCTTCTGCGCCGATCCCTCCACGCTCGACGGCTATACCTGGCTGGCCTGCTACCTGACCAACGGCAAGCACATGGCCTTCTGGGCGTCGTTCGGCACGGTCATGGTGCTGCTGCTGATCACCGCGCCCGCGGCGCTGGTCTTCGGCTTCGGCGGCGCGGTCGCGGCGCGCTCGCGCATTGCGCCGCTGCGCTGGGTCGGCAAGGGCTACACCGCGATGGTCCGCGGCATCCCCGACATCGCCTTTTTCCTCTTCGTGCCCATCGCGCTGGACCAGGGCTTCGAATGGCTGCGCCACAAGGCCAAATGCCCGGACTGGCAAGAGCCCATCCGCCAAGGCAACGATTTCGTGGTCTGCGCCGTGGCCAAGCTGCCGCTGTCGACCAGCCCGCAATGGGTGCATGAAACCTACGGGTTCTTCCTGGCCGTGCTGGCCTTCGCCATCGTCTTCGGCGCCTTTTCGGCCAACGTGCTGTTCGGGGCCATGCGCGCCGTGCCCCATGCCCAGATGGAGACCGCCCAGGCCTATGGCATGACCGAGCGGCAGGCCTTCTGGCGCATCCTGGTGCCGCAGATGTGGATCTATGCCCTGCCCGGGCTTTCGAACCTGTGGATGATCCTGATCAAGGCCACGCCGCTGTTGTTCCTGCTGGGGGTCGAGGACATCGTCTACTGGGCGCGCGAGCTGGGCGGCTCCAAGACCTCGATCTACGCCTATCCGCATCCCGATTGGCGGCTCTACTACTTCCTCGGGCTGCTGGTCTTCTACCTCGGCCTCACGCGGGTCTCCGAGGTGCTGCTGCGCCGCCTGACCCGGCGCCTGAGCCACGGGCAGGCCACCATGGCGGGCGAAGACCAGCGAAAGGCCACCGCATGAGCTGCCTGCAGACCATCCAGGATTACGCCCTGCGCTCGGTCGGGATCGGCGAGCGGCTGCTGCCGCGCAGCGATTTCACCCTCTGCGAGCAGGTAACGCTGATCGGCTCGGGCCTGATCTGGAACATCTATTTCGGCGCGCTGGCGCTGTTTTTCGGGTTCTTCCTGGCCACCACCGTGGCGCTGGCCAAGAACAGCCGGGGCCGGCTGATCCGCAAACCGGCCGAGTGGTTCATCTTCCTGTTCCGCGGCTCGCCCCTCTTCATCCAGTTCTTCCTGGCCTACGAGGCCTTCGTGCTGCTGCCCCGGTCGGGAATCGAGATCGACCTGGTCTTCACCCAGATCACCGCCCAGACCGGCTGGCTGACCAAGGCCTGGGCCGGCGCGCTGATCGTGCTGTTCCTGAACACAACCGCCTATACGGGTGAGATCTTCTTCGGTGCGCTGCGCTCGGTGCCCAAGGGCGACCTGGAGGCCGCGGACGCCTTCGGCATGACCGGCTGGATGAAGTTCCGCCGGGTGGTCTGGCCGACCATGCTGCGGCTGGCCTGGCCGGCCTACACGAACGAGGCGATCTTCCTGTTCCATGCCACCACGCTGGTCTATTTCTCGGGCTTCCCGGCCTGGCGGCAGAAGGGCGACGCGCTCTACTACGCCAGCTATTTTGCCGACAAGACCTTCAACCCCTTCATCGCCTACCCCATCGTGGCGGGCTATTTCATCCTGCTGACGCTGGTCATTATCGGGCTGTTCGGGCTGGTCAACCGGCGGCTCAACCGCCACCTGCCCGCGCAGCAGCGCCCGCGCCGCCCGCGCATGCAGCTGATGCGCTGAGAGCCCCCTTGCCGCCCCCGCGCGGCCCGTCTAGGCTCCGCGCACAGCAACAACCAGACGAGCACCCAATGCGGATCGGCATCCTGCAGACCGGCCACGCGCCGGAGACCATCAAGGCCGAACTCGGCGAATATTCCGACATGTTCGAACGGCTCCTGGCCGGACAGGGCCTCAGCTTCACACGCTACAACGTGGTGGACATGGAGTTCCCCGAGGACGTGCACGACGCCGACGGCTGGCTGATCACCGGGTCCAAGCACGGCGCCTATGAGGACCTGCCCTTCATCCCGCCGCTGGAGACGTTCATCCGCGACGCCTATGCCGCGCATGTGCCGATGGTGGGCATCTGTTTCGGCCACCAGATCATCGCGCAGGCCCTGGGCGGCAAGGTCGAGAAATTCGGCGGCGGCTGGGCCGTCGGGCCCACCACCTACCGCATGGGCGGCCAGGAATTTTCGCTGAACGCCTGGCACCAGGACCAGATCACCGAACTGCCCGAGGGCGCCGAGGTGATCGGCGGCAACGATTTCTGCCGCAATGCCGCGCTGGTCTATGACGACCGGATCTTCACGGTCCAGCCGCACCCGGAATTCACGCCCCGCATGATGCAGATGCTGATCGACCAGCGCGGGCGCGGGGTGGTCCCCGACGACCTGCTCGACGCGGCGCTGGACAGGCTCGACGGTCCCACCGACAGCGCCGCCCTCGCCCGGCAGATCGCCGAGTTCTTCATGAAGGCGCGCGGGTGACACCATGACCGACTGGATGGAGAAGCTGCCCGAGGCGGCGCTGGAATTCCTCGCCGGGCGCAAACCGGACGAGGTGGAATGCGTGGTCTCGGACCTGGCCGGCGTGGCTAGGGGCAAGGCGATGCCTGCCTCGAAATTCGCCCGGCAGACGCATTTCTACCTGCCCAACTCGATCTTCCTGCAGACCATCACCGGCGACTGGACGACGCTGGAGGGCGAGGCGCTCACCGAGCCCGACATGGTGCTCACCCCCGACTTCGACACCGCCTCGGCCGCCCCCTGGACGGCCGACCTGACGCTGCAGGTCATCCACGACATCAACGACCAGGAGGGCAACCCCGTCCCCACCGCGCCGCGCAACGTGCTCAGGCGGGTCGTGCAGCTTTATAACGAGCAGGGGTGGGAGCCGATCGTGGCGCCCGAGATGGAATTCTACCTAGTGGCCAGGAACATCGACCCCGCCCAGCCCATCGTGCCGCCGATGGGCCGCACCGGCCGGCGCGCCGCCGCGCGGCAGGCCTATTCCATGTCCGCCATCGACGAGCACGGGCCGGTGATCGACGACATCTACGATTTCGCCGAGGCGCAGGGGATCGAGATCGACGGCATCCTGCAAGAAGGCGGCGCCGGGCAGATCGAGCTGAACATGCGGCACGGCGACCCCGTCCGCCTGGCCGACGAGATCTTCTATTTCAAGCGCCTGATCCGCGAGGCGGCGCTGCGCCACGACTGCTACGCCACCTTCATGGCCAAGCCCATCGAGGACGAACCCGGCTCGGCCATGCATATCCACCATTCGGTGGTGGACGCGAAGACCGGCCAGAACATCTTTTCCGAACCCGACGGCACCGAAAGCCACGCCTTCCTGCATTTCATCGCCGGGCTGCAGAACCACATGCCCTCGGCCATCGCGCTGATGGCGCCCTATGTGAACTCCTACCGCCGCTACGTCCCCGACCACGCCGCGCCCATCAACCTGGAATGGGGCCGCGACAACCGCACCACGGGGCTACGCGTGCCGGTCTCGGGGCCCGAGGCGCGGCGGGTGGAGAACCGCCTGGCCGGGATGGACTGCAACCCCTACCTGGGCATCGCCGCCTCGCTGGCCTGCGGCTATCTGGGGCTGATGGAGGCGAAATACCCGAAAGAGGAGTTCATCGGCGATGCCTACCAGCTCGACCCCAGCTTCCCGCGCGGCGTGCTGGAGGCGCTGGACCTGTTCCGCGAGGCCCGCGACCTGCACGTCGTGCTGGGAGAGGATTTCTGCCGCACCTATGCCGCCGTCAAGGCGTTGGAATATTCCGAGTTCCTGCAGGTCATCAGCCCGTGGGAGCGCGAGCACCTGCTGCTGAATGTCTGAAATGCCACGGTGACCGGGCGTTCTTGTCCGCCCGGTCAGAAAGGTTTTGGCCAGCCTGACCGCTTCGCTTACAGTTTTTCTGAAGCAGATGTTCAGAAAAGGTGAAGCAATGGCCCTTGGCCCCAATGTCTACGACGCCGAACCGATCCCCGAGGCCGCCCGGGCCGAGATCGACCGCCTGCTGCAATCGGGCGATCTGTTTCGCTACACCGCGCCCGAGGACGCGCCCGTGGCCTTGCTGGAGGCCGAGTTCGCCGAGATGATGGGGTCGAAATACGCGCTGGCCGTCTCGTCCTGCTCGGCCGCGCTGTTCCTGTCGCTCAAGGCGCTGGACCTGCCGCGGGACGCCAAGGTGCTGATCCCCGCCTTCACCTTCGGCGCGGTGCCCTCGGCCGTGGTCCATGCCGACTGCCGGCCGGTGCTGGTCGAGGTGGGCGAGAACTACCGCATCGACATGGAGGATTTCGAGGCCAAGCTGACCGACGAGATCGGGGCCGTCATCATCAGCCACATGCGCGGCCACACCTCGGACATGGACGCCATCATGGCGCTGGCCGAGGAACGCGGCGTGCCGGTGATCGAGGACGCCGCGCATTCGCTGGGCACGCTGTGGCACGGGCGCAAGATCGGCACCATCGGGCGGATCGGCTGTTTCTCCTTCCAGTCCTACAAGCTGCTGAACGCGGGCGAAGGCGGCATCCTGATCACCGACGATGCCGAGCTGGTCGCCCGCGCCGTGATCATGTCCGGCGCCTATGAGCATAACTGGAAAAAGCACAAGGGCCCGCGCGGCGAGAACTCCACCGACCTGGCCGATGCCTTTGCCAAGTGGCAGAACAAGCTGCCGCTCTACAACACCCGCCTGTCGAACCTCTCGGCCGCGATCATCCGGCCGCAACTGGCCGAGGTGCCCCGCCGGGTGCGCGACGGGCGTGCCAACCACGACTACGTGGCCGGGCTGCTGAACCAGAGCCCTTGGCTGGACGTGCCCGACCCGCTGGCGCCCGAAACGCGGGCGCCGGATTCGATCCAGTTCAACCTGGTGGGCTTCGACAGCGACGACGAGGCCCGCGCCTTCCAGGAGGCGGCCAAGGCGCGCGGCGTTTCAGTGCAGGTCTTCGGCCTCAGCACGGACAATGCCCGGGCCTTCTGGAACTGGGAGTTCATCGGCGCGCAGCCCGACCTGCCCCGAACCCGCGCCATGCTGATGCGCGCCTGCGACACCCGCCTGCCCGCGCGGCTGACCCGCAGCGAACTGGATTTAATCGCCTCGGCGCTGATCGGGGCGGCCGGCGACGTGAAGGGCGAGATGCGGGCCTACGGCACCTGAGGCGCGCCGGCCCGGCGGCCGCCCCCCCTTGGCCGCCGCCGGACATGAGTATTTCTTCCAAGAAGAAGGTCAGAGGACCTTCAGGTCTTGGGCCAGCCAAGGCATCCGCGCCGTGGCGGGGCCGACGATCATTTCCTGCAGCAGCGGGCGCAGCCGCCCGGCCACACGACCCGGCATGTCCTGCAGCACGCCCTTACGCGCCTTGAGCGAGATCCGGCGGCTGAGCGGCGCGAAGGGCAAGGGCAAAAGCTCGGCCTGGTCGCGGAAGCGCTGCGCGCGCAGATAGCCCAGCGGCGTCAAAATCGTCCAGCCCGCGCCGCCCGCCACCATGGCCATGATCGCGTGATAGCTGTCGAGTTCGAACCGCTGGGCCAGCGTCAGGTTCTGTAGCGCCAGGTGGGCGGCGATCTGGCGGCCCATGTGGTGGCGCTGGGTGTAGTGGATCAGCGGCAGCGCCCTGAGCTGCCCCAGCACATCGCCCGCCGCGTCGATCCTCCCCTTCGGCACCGCGACGACGAAGGGTTCCTGCATCAGCGGGTGCAGCTCCATCCAGTCGGTGGCTGCGCCCATGTCGGCGGCCACGATCACGTCCAGCGCGCCCGCGTCCAGCGCGTCGAACAGGCGGTGGCTGGGCCCTGTCTCGAGCGAGAACTGGCAGGCCTTCAGTTCTTCGGCCATCTCGGACAGCAGACGCGGGGTCACGTCGGCGTCGAAATCCTCGATCATGCCCAGCCGGAAATCGGTGAGCGCGGCGAGGTCCTGCGCGGCGACCTCGGCGCGGGCCTGCCGGGCCTCGGCCATGATGCGGCGGGCGCGGCGGCGGAAGATCTCGCCGGCGGGCGTCAGGGTCACGGGGCGCGTGGCGCGGTCGATCAGCGCCGCGCCCAGCGCCGCCTCGAGCGCGGTGAGCTGCTGGCTGACGGCCGAGGGGCTGGCGCCCAGCCGCCGGGCCGCAGCCGAGACCGCGCCCTCGTCAGCGGTGGCCAGGAAGACCTCGATCCCCCACAGCGTGATGCGGCCGGCCGGCTGCACCATGGGCGGGCTTATTCGTCCAGCTTGGCGAGCTTGGACTGCAGCTCGGCCAGCTGGGCCTTGATCTTGGCCAGCTCGTCCGAGTCGCCCTCTTCGGCCTCGGGCGCGGGGCTCGAGCTGCCGGCGCCGGGCCAGCCGGCGGTCATGGCCTTCAGGAAGGCCTGTTGCTGCTTCTGCATCGCCTCGAAGCCCGGCACGCCGGCCATCGGGTTGGGCATCGTGGCCATGTTTTCCATCACCTTGGACTGCCCCTCGCGCAGCATTTCGAAGCTCATGGCCAGGAATTGCGGAACCACGCTCTGGGCCTGGGTGGTGTAGCTGCGCACCAGGTCGGTCAGCACGTCCAGCGGCAGCACGTTCTCGCCGCGGCTTTCATGCTCGGCGATGATTTGCAGCAGGTATTGGCGGGTGAGGTCGTCGCCGCTTTTGAGATCGACGATCTGCACCTGCCGCCCCTCGCGGATAAAGCGCGCGATATCCTCCAGCGTGACATAGTCGCTGGTCTCGGTGTTGTAGAGCCGGCGGCTGGCATAACGCTTGATCAGCAGCGGTTTGGCGTCTTCGTTCACGTGCATCCCCCAAGGAAAGATTTTGCGCTGCAGAGAAGCTTAGGCGCAGTCGCAGCAAAAAGAAAGGGCGGGCACAAGGCCCGCCCAAGCGATCCCATCGACCGGGAGGAGGAGTCGATGCGATTGGTTCTCTTTGTTGTTCGCAGCCTTACTTGGCGGCGGCCGTCGCCTTCTTGGTGGCGGCGGCGGCCTCGTCGGTGGCCTTCTTGACGGCCGCGGTCGCGTCCTCGGAGAAGTCCTTGCCGGCGGCCAGCATCAGTTCGACGGTTTCCATCTGCACCTTCTTGGCCACCTCGGCGAAGGCGGCCATGTTCTCGGCGGCCATCTCGGCGGTGGTCGAGGCGAAATCGGTCACGGCCTTCGAGTAATCGGTCGGCTCTTCCTTGACCGCGGTCACGTCGCCCAGCTTGGCCAGGGTGTCCTTGGTCCATTTGGCCGAGATCTCGGTGGATTTCTCAGCGGCTTCCAGGGCCACTTTCGACATCTTCTCGGCCAGGGCGGCCTGGGTCTTGAAGGCGTCCTGGGCGGCCGATGCGTCCACCGGGAACGCGCCCAGCATGTCTTGCATCATCTTCGAAAAATCTTGCGCGTTGGTCATTTCTGAAACTCCTTGCTTGGCGAATGCCATGTTGCTGCGCCTGCAAAATATATACGCGCTGCAGCGCAGCATTTCAAGGGTATTTTGCTGCACTGCAGCAATAGAAATTCTCGTTATTTTTCAATATCATTCTGTGACAGAACATAGGTTCCGGGCGCTTTGGCCAAGGACGGATGCGTCGAATCGCCGGGCTGGCGGGCCGGAATCTTGCGCCCCGAGCGGCGGCGCAGCCATTCGCCCCAGCGCGGCCACCAGGACCCCTCGTTATAGCTGGCGCCCTCCAGCCAGGCCTCGGCCTCCTGCATCGGGCCGTCATTGGTGTAATGGCCGTATTTCCTCTTGGAGGGCGGGTTAACGATCCCCGCGATATGGCCCGATTCCGACAGGATGAAGGTCTTGTCGCGGCTGCCCATCTGCTTCACGCCGTCGAAACTGGCCTTCCAGGCGGCGATGTGGTCGGTCTCGCAGGCCACGGCGCAGAGCGGCACCTTCACGTCCCTCAGGCGGACCTTCTCGCCCAGGATCTCGAACCCGTCCTCGGCGAATTCGTTGCGCTGGCACAGCCCGCGCAGATACTCCACCGCCATCCGGCCCGGCAGGTTGGTGCTGTCGCCGTTCCAGTAGAGCAGGTCGAAGGCCGGCGGCGCCTCGCCCATCATGTAGCTGCGGATGGCGGGGCCGTAGATCAGGTCGTTGGAGCGCAGGAAGGAGAAGGTCCGCGACATGAAGAAACTGTCGAGGCAGCCCTTGGTCTGCGCCTCGCGTTCCAGCGCGTCGACGAAATCGTCGCCGAGGAAGACGGTGAACTCCCCCTGGTCCGAGAAGTCGGTCATCGTGGTGAAGAAAGTGGCCGAGCGGATCGACTTGTCGCCGCGCTTGTGCAGCAGCGCCAGGGTCAGCGCGAGCGTGGTGCCGGCGATGCAGTAGCCCACGGCGTTGACCTTGTCCTCGCCGGTGATCTGCTTCACCTGCTCGATCGCGGCCAGGTAGCCGTCCTGCACGTAGTCGTCCATGCCGACGTCATCATAGGACTCGTCGGGGTTCACCCAGCTCACCACGAACAGGGTAAAGCCCTGGTCGGTGATCCACTTGATCAGCGAGTTCTTCTCCTTCAGGTCGAGGATGTAGAACTTGTTGATCCAGGGCGGGAAGATGATCAGCGGCGTCGCATAGACCTGCTCGGTCGTGGGCGCATACTGGATCAGCTCGAACATGCGATTGCGGAACACCACCTCACCGGGGCTGGTGGCCAGGTTCTCGCCCACGCGGAAGGCGTTCTTGTCGGCCAGGGTGACCAGCAGTTCGCCGTCGTTGGCCTCGATGTCGCGCACCAGGTTCTCCAGCCCGCGGACCAGCGACTCGCCCTCGGTCTCCACCGCCTTTTCCAGCGCGTCGGGGTTGGTGGCCAGGAAATTCGTGGGCGACATCAGGTCCATGATCTGCCGCGAGAAATATTCCAGCCGCTTGCGGTCCCGGTCCTCCAGCCCGTCGATATTCCTCACCGCGGTCTCGATCGCCTCGGCCGACAGCAGGTATTGCTGCTTGACGAAGTTGAAATACGGATGCGTCTGCCACAGCGGGTTGGCAAAGCGCGGATCGGGCGGGGTCTTGTCCTCGGGCGGGGTCAGCTTACCCTTGGCCAGCGCCTCCTGCGCGGCGATGTAGTGCTGCAGCGTCTTGCCCCAGAATGATATCTGGTGCTCGAAGATCTTCGAGGGGTGCTGCATGAACTCGGTCATGTAGGCGGCGGCCGTCTTCATGAACAGGTCCTGTCCGGGCCCCTGAAGATTCGGGTCGATCTGGCGCTTTTTCGACAACGCGTTGACCAGGCGTTCGGAAAGCGCCTCGACCTTGGCGAGGTTCTCGTTCATCCGCTCAAGCTTGGCGTCGGCCTTGTCGTCATCCGATGTCATCAAAAAATTTTCCCCTAGCTTTTCGCGCCCGCAGCATTACGCTAACAATGTTTTTTTGGCAGCGGGAATTGGCTTCCGTCGAAGTTCTTCCGGTTCCGTCCGGATAAAGGAGAGCGCATGAAACACATGGCGACCTATGACCTCATGGAGAGCGTCCGCAACACCAACCAGTGGTTGGGCGCTTCGGCCCTTTCCTTTGCGTCATACCCGATCACGGGCCTTGTTCCCAACCCGTTTTTTAAGTTGGTCGCCGCCTGGGGCGAGGTCACCGAGCGCAGTTTCTCCCGCATGGTCGCCAAGCCGGACTGGAACATCTACACCGTCGTCGGCGAGGATGGCCGCGACCACGTGGTCAGCGTCGAGACCGTCCTGCACCGCCCCTTCGGCGACCTCATCCACTTCCGGGTGCACGGGCGCCCGAACAAGCCGCGCAAGGTGCTGCTGGTCGCGCCCATGTCGGGGCACTACGCCACGCTGCTGCGCTCCACCGTGGTCAGCCTGCTGCCCGATTGCGAGGTCTATGTCACCGACTGGCACAATGCCCGCGACATCCCCGTCTCCGAGGGCAAGTTCGACATCGAGGACTACACCCTCTACCTGGTCGATTTCATGCGCACGCTCGGCCCCGACACCAACGTAATCGCGGTCTGCCAGCCGGCGCCGCTGGCGCTGGCCGCCACCGCCTACCTGGCCGAGGAGGACCCGGCCGCCCAGCCCCGCACCCTGACCCTGATCGGCGGCCCGATCGACCCCGATGCCGCGGCCACCGACGTGACCGATTTCGGCAACCGGGTGACCATGGGCCAACTCGAGCAACTGGTGATCCAGAGGGTGGGGTTCAAATACGCGGGCGCGGGCCGGATGGTCTATCCCGGCCTGATGCAGCTCACCTCCTTCATGACGATGAATGCCGAACGGCACGCCCGGGCCTTCTCGGAACAGATCCTGCGCCTGGCCAAGGGCGAGGCCGGCGAGCACGACAAGCACAACCGGTTCTACGACGAATATCTCGCCGTCATGGACATGACGGCGGAATTCTACCTCTCGACCGTTCAGCGCGTTTTCAAGAAGCTGGAGATCGCGCGCAACGCGTTCACCGTGGACGGCAAGACCGTGGATATCGGCAAGATCACCAGCGTCGCGGTAAAGACCGTCGAGGGTGCCGAGGACGACATCTCGGCCCCCGGCCAATGCGTCGCCGCGCTGGAACTGTGCACCGGCCTGCCCGACCACAAGAAGGCCAGCCACGTGGAGCCCGGCGCGGGCCATTACGGAATCTTCGCCGGCAAGAGCTGGCGCGACAACATCCGCCCCCTGGTGCTGGATTTCATCGATGCGAATGCCGGCGAACATGACCCGAAGGTGCGGCGCCTGAAATCGGTCTGAGCCGGGCCGGCCGGCGCAGACTCGACGCCGACCGATCCAGCCCGCCCCCTCGACGACGGCGCCGTCCGACGCGTGGCCAGACGTTTCCCGCAGTCAACTCCTCCGCCGGCGAAATGTCGGAATACTGAATCTCGCGTGCTGTCAGTCAGGCTTCAAGGTCGCCGCCTAACCTGTTAGGCTTGCACACAATCTGGGCAATCCCAAGCCGCCGCAAGATGACCCTCTGGCCGTCCCGAAGGTTGAAAAGATGTGGGCCAGAGCCACTTTGCCGGCGGCGCCTCACCCCTCCAGCCGGGCCAGGACCTCGGCAATGCTCTGCGAGACCAGCGACAGGCAATCAGGGGTCGAGAAACGGTGATCGGCGCCCTTGACCAAGGTCAGCCGGATGTCGTCGCCCGAGGCGTGGGCCAGCAGGTTCATCGCCACCTCCACCGGCACGTCGGTATCCGCGGTGCCCTGCAGCAGCCGCACCGGCATGTCCAGCGCCAGGGGCGCGCGCAGCACCAGCTGGTTGCGCCCGTCCTCGATCATCCGGCGGGTGATGATATAGGGCTCGTCGCTGTAGTCCGAGGGCAGCGCCACCTGCCCCTCGGCCTCCATCTCGGCCTTCTGGGCCTCGGTGAAGCCCGCCCACATGCTGTCCTCGGTGAAATCGGGCGCGGCGGCGATGCCCACGAGGCCCGCCACCTTCTCCGGCATCCGGCGCGCCAGCAGCAGCGCGATCCAGCCGCCCATGGAAGACCCAACCAGCACCTGCGGCCCCTCGGTCAGCGTGGTGATGGCATGGGTGGCATCCTCGGCCCAGTCGCCGATGCAGCCGTCGGTGAAGGCGCCCGAGCTTTCGCCGTGGCCGGAATAGTCGAAGCGCAGGAACGACCGCCCGGCGGCGCGCGCCCAGGCCTCCAGGTAGACGGCCTTGGTCCCGCCCATATCGGATTTCAGCCCGCCCAGGAACACCACGCCGGGCCCCTCGCCCGCGCCCCGGTGATAGGCGATGCGCCGCCCCTGCGGCGTTTCGAGATAGGATGCGTCCGACATCTGCTTGGCCTCCCTCGGAAAACTCGCGCGCAGCCTAGCCGCATTCGCCCGTCACGCAAGAGAAACGCTTGCCGCCGGGCTCGATTTCCGGTTTCTTCCGCCGCATGACTGGACCCCGCTACACCGATATCGTCGCCGCGCTGCCCGCCAGCGTGCCCTTCGTCGGCCCCGAAACGCAGGAGCGCGCCCGCGGCCGCCCCTTCCGCGCCCGCCTCGGCGCGAACGAGAACATCTTCGGCCCCTCGCCCAAGGCCATCGCCGCCATGCAGGCCGCCGCGGCCGAAAGCTGGAAATACGGCGATGCCGAGAATTACGAGCTTCGCCACGCGTTGGCCGCGTATCACGGCATCGCGCCCGAGACCATCATGGTGGGCGAAGGGATCGACGGGATCCTGGGCTATCTCGTCCGGCTGGTGGTGGGGCCGGGCGACGCGGTGGTGACCTCCGACGGCGCCTACCCCACCTTCAACTACCATGTCGCGGGCTATGGCGGCGTGCTGCACAAGGTGCCTTTCCGCGACGATGCCGAGGACCCCGAAGCCCTGATCGCCAAGGCCGCCGAAACCGGGGCCAAGCTGATCTACATTTCCAACCCCGACAACCCGATGGGCACCTGGCACGACGCGGCCCGCATCCAGGCCATGATCGAGGCGGTGCCCGAGGGCAGCCTGCTGATCCTCGACGAGGCCTATATCGAGTTCGCCCCCGAGGGCACCGCGCCCGCCTTCGACACCGGGGACCCGCGCGTGATCCGCATGCGCACCTTCTCCAAGGCCTACGGGCTGGCAGGCGCCCGGGCGGGCTATGCCATCGCCGCGGCACCGCTGATTTCCGCCTTCAACAAGGTGCGCAACCATTTCGGCATGGCCCGGACCAGCCAGATCGGCGCGCTGGCGGCGCTGCAGGATCAGGAGTGGCTGGCCGAGATCATCGCCCGGACCGCCGCCGCCCGAGACCGCATCGCGCGGATCGCCGCCGAGAACGGGCTGAGCGCCCTGCCCTCGGCCACCAATTTCGTGACCATCGATTGCGGGCGGGACGGCGATTTCGCGCGCGCCGTCCTGGCCGAGCTTGTCGAGCGTGACATCTTCGTGCGCATGCCCTTCGTCGCGCCGCAGGATCGCTGCATCCGCGTCTCGACCGGGCCGGACGACCAGCTCGACGCCTTCGCCGCCGCCCTGCCAGAGGCCCTCGCGGCCGCCGCGGAAAAAGCGAGCTAGGCCGTCGCGACCTTGGGGACAACGATGCCGGGCCTCCCAGCCTGCCACCGTATTCTGCGAAACCCCGCCTCGCGGCGGCCGGCACCCTCAAAGCGAGGCAAGCTGCCGCATCGCAAATTATGCATTTGCAATACATGTATTTGCAGTATCGCCCGAACAGGGCCTCCGCTGAACTGGCAGACACGAGGAATATTTCGATGAAACAATCCCTTCTGATGGAAAAATACCCGGTCTTCGACCTGGAAATCGCCAAGGCAGAAACCAGCTGCACTAGCGTCGACGACATCGTCGCTGCCCTGAAAGCGAAGATCGACGCCCACCCGAAGGTCGCCTATATCGCCACCTTCGACCATTACGCGCATACCCAGTCGATTAACGGCACCATTGCCGAGAACGTGAAATCGGCCAAGAACATCGTGTTCTGCTTCGGCGTGGCGCTGCCCAACCCGCATGTGCTCGCCGTGCGCCCGCGCTCGATCGGCGTGGCCGACATGGGCGATCATTTCCACGTGGCCTTCCTCGAGCCGCCGATGGAAATCGCCACCAAGGAAATGGAAGCCTGGTGCAAGGCGCTGGCCGACAAGCGCGCCTGAGCCCCTGCCCCGGCGCGACCGGCGGCGGGGCCTATCCCTTGGCGATCACCGCCGCCGCGGCCTCCAGCGCGCCGGACCCGTGCGGGATCTCCAGCGCGGCCAGACCGGCCTCGATGGTGCCCAGCACGCCCAGCACCATATGCGCGTTCACATGGCCCATGTGCCCGATGCGGAAAAAGCCGTGCCAGGCCGGATCGCCCGGAGGCGCCATGCCCAGGCCGATCCCCAGCGTCACCCCGGCCTTCTGGCTCACCCAGTCGCGTAGCGCGGTGCCGTTGGGCGCCCCCAGCCGCACCGCGGTGACCGAGTGGCTGCGCAGCGCGGGCTCGGCGATGTTCATCTCCATCGGGCCGCCCTGCCCCCAGACCTCCAGCGCCGCCCAGATCGCCTGCGAAAGGCGGGCGTGGCGGGCCCAGGCGGCCTCCAGCCCTTCCTCATGCACCAGCATGGTCAGCGCCTCGCGCAGGCCATAGAGGTGATGGGTTGGTGCCGTGCCGCCGAAATACTGGTAGAATTCTTGCGGGTTGGCGCGCGGCACCCAGTCCCAGTACTGGCTAACCAGATCCATCCGCTCGCGCACCCCGGCCGCCTTGTCGTTGAAGAAGACGAAGCCCAGCCCGGGGGGCGTCATCAGCCCCTTCTGGCTGCCGGTGACCATCACGTCGACGCCCCAGGCGTCCATCTCGAACCGGTCGCAGCCCAGCGAGGCGATGCAGTCGACCATGTAGAGCGCCGGGTGCCCGGCCCGGTCGATCGCCGCGCGGATGCCGGCCACGTCGTTGCGCACCGAGGTGGAGGTGTCGGTATGCACGGTCAGCACGGCCTTGATCTCATGCGCCTTGTCGGCGGCCAGACGCTCCTCGAGCCGCGCCCCATCCACCGGGGAGCGCTTGCCGAAATCCAGGATCTCGACCTCCACCCCCATGCGCCGCGCGATCTCGGCCCAGCCGATGCCGAAACGCCCCGTTGCCAGCACGAGCGCCTTGTCGCCGCGGGCCAGCGTGTTGGCCACCGCCGCCTCCCATGCGCCGTGCCCGTTGGAAATGTAGATCGCGACATTGTGACGGGTGCGCGCCACGGCCTTCAGGTCGGGCACCATGCCATCGACCATGTCGATCAACGCCCCGGCATAGATGTTCGGGGCGGGGCGGTGCATGGCCTGCAACACGCGATCCGGCATGACCGAGGGACCGGGAATGGCGAGGTAGGGGCGACCGTGGCTCAGCGGCATGGCAAATTCCTTTTGCGGAAGGACAATTTCCTGTAGGCCCGACCTGCGCGGTCGTCAATCGCTTGAAAGGGGGGAACATACGCGCTATGTCCCGCCTTTGTTTCGCCCCGCGCGCAAAGAGACCATGTTCCAGCAGATCAAGACCCGCCTGAACGACGCCGAGCGCGACTTCCGCGCCGCGATGCCGCAGCGTTTCGCCACGCCGGCCGGGCGGCGGGCGGCGTTCTGGCATTTCCACCTGATGGACCACGCCTTCCTGCGCGTGTGGTGGACCAACATGGCCGAGATCGCGCCGGGCGTGTGGCGCTCGAACCAACCCTCGCCGCGGCGGCTGGCCCGCTACAAGGCGATGGGGATCAAGACCATCGTGTCGCTGCGCGGCGACAACCTGAACAGCCACTACCTGTTCGAGACCGAGGCCTGCCGCGCGCTGGGGCTGGAGCTGAAGGTCGCCTCGATCCAGGCCCGCAAGGCGGCCCGGCGCGAGAACCTGCTCAACCTGCTGGACGTGCTGGAAAGCACCCCGCAGCCCTTCCTGATGCACTGCAAATCCGGGGCAGACCGGGCGGGGTTCGCCTCGGCGCTCTACCTGATGCATGTCGAGGGGCGCCCGGTGGAAGAGGCGATGCGGCAGCTTTCCTTCCGCCACCTGCACCTGAAATCCACCGCCACCGGCATCCTCGACCATATCCTCGAAACCTACGCCGCCGACAACGCGGAAACGCCGATGCCCGTGCGCCAATGGATCGAGACCCGCTACGACCGCGAGGCGCTGACCGCGTCATTCGCCCGCAAGCGCGGCAAGGGGGCGTAGGATGTCCGCCCGCGCCAAACAAGGCCTCGTGGCCTGGCTCTGGCAGGGCTATCTGAAGCGGCACCTGCCGGTCATCCTGTTCGCCATGGCGCTGATGACCGTCGAGGGCGCGATGCTGGGGCTGCTCAGCTTCATGGTCAAGCCGATGTTCGATGACGTGTTCGTTTCGGGCAACGAGGGCGCCATTCCGCTGGTCGCAGGTGGGATTTTTGCAATTTTCACCGCCCGCGCCCTGTCCGGTTTCGGGCAGCGCGTGCTAATGGCGCGGGTCGGGCAGAAGGTTTCGGCCGCCCTGCAGCACGACCTGGTGGGGCATATGCTGGGCCTCGACAGCCTGTGGTTCCAGAAAACCCCGCCCGGCAACCTGATCGAGCGGGTGCGCGGCGACACGCTGGTCGCCTCGACCATCTGGTCGACGGTCCTGGCCGCCGCCGGCCGCGACCTGGTGGCGCTGGTGTCGCTTTTCGTGGTGGCGCTGTCCATCGACTGGCTCTGGACGCTGATCGCGGTGGCGGGCGTGCCGCTGCTGCTGCTGCCGATCATGGGGCTGCAGCGGCTGGTGCGCCGCACCACCCGCGCCGCGCGCGCCGCCGCCGCGCTGATCTCCACCCGGCTGGACGAGATCTTTCACGGCGTCACGACGATCAAGCTCAACCGACTGGAATCGCACGAAAACAGCCGGTTCGAAGGCACCGTCGACGGCTTCGTGCGCGCCCAGATCCGCTCCGAGGCCGGCCAGGCGGGCATCCCGGCGCTGATGGATATCGTGGCCGCCGTGGGCTTCCTGGGGGTGCTTTACTACGGCGGGTTGCAGATCATCGCGGGCGAGAAGACGGTGGGCGAGTTCATGAGCTTCTTCACCGCCATGGCGCTGGTGTTCGAGCCGCTGCGCAAGCTGGGCAATGTCACCGGCGCCTGGCAGGCGGCCCTGGCCAGCCTGGAGCGTCTGCACTCGGTGTTCGAGGAACAGCCCACCATCCTGTCCCCCGCCCGCCCCCGCAGCCTGAACTGCGCGCCGGAAGAGGCTGATATCGCGCTGGAAAACGTGCACCTCGCCTATGAAGACACGCCCGTCCTGAACGGCCTCAGCATGACCGCGAAGGCGGGCCAGATGACCGCGCTGGTCGGGCCCTCGGGGGCGGGCAAGAGCACCGTGTTCAACCTGCTCACCCGGCTGGTGGAGCCGCAGCAGGGGCAGATCACCCTGGGCAGCACGCCCATCGACCAGATGGCGCTGCCCGATCTGCGCCGCAATTTCGCGGTGGTCAGCCAGGATTCGCACCTCTTCGACGAGACGCTGCGCGACAACATCCTGCTGGGCCGCACGGACGTCCCCGAGGACCGGCTGCAGCAGGTGCTGCAGGCCGCCCATATCACCGATTTCCTGCCCGGCCTGCCCAACGGGCTGGACAGCCCCGCGGGGCCGCGCGGCGGCAACCTGTCGGGCGGGCAGCGCCAGCGCGTGGCCATCGCCCGGGCGCTGTTGCGCGACGCGCCGGTCCTGCTGCTGGACGAGGCCACCTCGGCGCTGGATGCGAAATCCGAACAGGTGGTGCAGGAGGCGCTGGAAAAGCTCTCTAGGACGCGGACGACGCTGGTCATCGCGCACCGGCTGTCGACCGTGCGCAATGCCGACCGCATCGTGGTGATGGACAAGGGCCAGGTCGCCGAACAGGGCACCCATGACGAGCTGATCGCCAGGGGCGGGCTCTATTCCGGGCTCTACCAGCTGCAATTCGCATCCGGCGCCTGAGCGCCTATATTTCCCCGCAGACCCAAGCGAACGGAGGCCCCATGCCAGGCGAACGCATCCCCGACCGCACGATTTTCGAGATCACCGGCGCCGACCGCTTCGAGTTCCTGCAAGGGCTGGTCACCAACAACGTGCCGCGGGCCGAGGGGAGCCTCGCCTATGCCGCGCTGCTGACCCCGCAGGGCAAGTATATCGCCGATTTCTTCCTGACCGTGCGGGGCGATGCCATCCTGCTGGACGTGGCCAGCGCCCTTGCCCCTGCCCTCAACCAGCGGCTGGGCATGTACAAGCTGCGCGCCGATGTCGATATCGCCCCCAGCGCGCTGCATGTCACCCGCGGCACCGGCCCCGCCCCCGCGGGCGCCCTGCCCGACCCGCGGCACGAAGCGCTGGGGTGGCGGCTCTATTCCGAGGCCGAGGGGGACGCGCCGCAGACCGACTGGACGGCGATCCGCGTCGCGCATTGCATCCCCGAGGCCGGCACCGAACTGACGCCCGACAGTTACATCCTGGAGGCCGGGTTCGAGCGGCTGAACGGCGTCGATTTCAAGAAGGGCTGCTACGTGGGCCAGGAGGTCACCGCCCGGATGAAGCACAAGACCGAGCTGCGCAAAGGACTGGCCTGCGTCCGGGTCGAAGGCGAGGCGGAACCGGGCACCGAGATCACCGGCGACGGCAAGCCTGCGGGCGTTCTGCACAGCCGGTCCGGCGACCGGGCCATCGCCTATCTGCGCTTCGACCGGGCGCGGGGCGAGATGCGCGCGGGCGAGGCCAAGGTCACGCGACTCTAGGCGTCCCGCCATTCCCCGGGCCGCAGCCCGTCGAGCGACCAGGGCCCCACGCGACAGCGGATCAGCCGCAGCGTGGGGTGCCCCACGGCGGCCGTCATCCGCCGCACCTGCCGGTTGCGCCCCTCGCGGATGGTCAGTTCCAGCCAGCAATCGGGCACCGTCTTGCGGAACCGCACCGGCGGGGTGCGCGGCCAGAGGCCCGGCGGCTCGTCGATCCGCCTGACCTGCGCGGGGCGCGTCCGGCCGTCCTTCAACTCCACCCCGTCGCGCAGCGCCTGCAACGCCTCGTCGGACGGAATCCCCTCCACCTGGACCCAGTAGGTCTTGGCCATCTTGTGCTTCGGGTTGGCGATGCGGGCTTGCAGCCGCCCGTCATCGGTCAGCACCAGCAGCCCCTCGCTGTCGCGGTCGAGCCGCCCGGCGGCGTAGACACCCGGCACGTCGACGAAATCGGATAGCGTCTGGCGTTCCGTGCCCTCGTTGCCCTTGTCGGTGAACTGAGACAGCACGTTGAAGGGCTTGTTGAAGATCAGGGTTCGGGGCATCGGGCCTCCATCCGTCTGGCCGGCAGATTGGGGCAGCGGCGATGCGGGGGCAAGCCCCGGGGGCCGGCAAGCGATCGGTGCGCCTGCGGCGCACGTCCCCTACCCCGCGGCGCCCTCCGGTCGACCGCCCAGGCGCCTCCGGCGGGAGTCTTCGGGCCACGGGGAAGGCGAAACGGAAAGGGCAGCGCGAGGCTGCCCCTTTTTGTCCGATCGACGCAAGTGCGCGGGGTCAGGCCCGCTCCGAATACTCCAAGGTTTCGGTGTTGACCACGATCTCCTCGCCCTGCCCGACAAAGGGGGGCACCATGACCTTCACGCCATTGTCGAGGATCGCGGGCTTGAAGGAATTGGCCGCCGTCTGCCCCTTCACCACCGGCTCTGTCTCGGCCACGGTGCAGGTCACCTTTTGCGGCAGCGTGGCGTTCAGCGCCTCGTTCTCGTAGAACTCCACCACGATGGTCATGCCGTCCTGCAGGAAGGGGCGGCGGTCGCCCAGCAGGTCGGCGGGCAGCTCGATCTGTTCGTAGGTTTCGGTGTCCATGAAGACCAGCATGCCGTCGGTCTCATACAGGAACTGCTGGTCCTTCTGCTCCAGGCGGACGCGCTCGACCTTGTCGGCGCTGCGGAAGCGTTCGTTCAGCTTGGAGCCGTTGCGCAGGTTGCGCAGCTCCACCTGGGCGAAGGCGCCGCCCTTGCCGGGTTTGACATGCTCCACCTTCACCGCAGCCCAGAGGCCGCCGTTATGCTCGAGCACGTTGCCGGGGCGAATTTCGTTACCGTTGATCTTGGGCATAGGACAAAACCTTGACGAAAGCTTGATCGAGGATTGGCGGCACCTATATCTTGTCGATCCGGGTGAGGCAAGACGACGAAATACGGTGGACGGAGCGGGGTAGCTATGCGCCTGACGCATATAAGCCATTCCAAATGGGAAATACCGAATCGCTCTGAAACCGTCATATTCAGCCGCACGCCCGAAATTCAAGAGCAAGAATAAAAGGACGACGACATGGTCGATTTCGTTGATGGCACCGCTTTCAACCACGAGCAAGGCAACCGCGCGCGCAAACTGTTCGCCGCGGTGGTTCTGGCTGCGCTGGACGATGCGATCGCCGACGACAAGAAATACGGCAATGGCCCCGAACAAATCGCTCGCTGGGCGCGGTCGCGCGATGGGCGCGAGGTGCTGTCCTGCGCCGGGATCGACCCGAACGAGCGTGTCGTGGCCGGGCTGATGGAATTCGTGGCGAAGGGCATCCGGACCTCGGTTGCGCTGTCGCGCGAAGAAAGCGAACGCCGTCAGGTGCAGCAGGCCGAAGCGGCCTGACCCAGCCTAGCGGCTCATTCAAAAAAGACGCGCCCGGCCGGGCGCG
>JBNGCX010000031.1:0-44920 GCA_049974865.1 Paracoccaceae bacterium | reverse complement strand
GGGCAGCCATGGCTGCCCCCCGGAAGTCTCTTGAACAGGCGCGGCGATTACATCGCCGAGGCGCGCCACAGCCACATGGCGTTGTTCTCGTGCTTGCCGGTGTCCTCGCCGATCAGCACGTCGCCATTGTCCAGAACCACGATGTTGTCCGGGTTCGAGATGTTGTCGATGGCGCAGGCGTTGGCCTCGTTGTTCTCGTCGTAGGGACCGCCGGCCACGGCCGGAACCATCATGTGGGTGTTGTAGTTGGCATCCAGCTTCATCTGGTAGACCACGCCGCAATTGTTGGCTTCCACCCGGATGTCGCCGGCGTCGTCGGACATGCCCTTGGAGACCTCGGACATCGCCATGTACATGAACGGAATCGAGCCGTCGGCCGCGCCGGCCAGGTTGATGTTCACGCCTTCCATCTTGCGGAACTCGGCGGTGGCGCCCTTGGCCGCGGCGGCCTTGCGGGTCTCGAGGAAGGCCACGCGGTTGTCCGCGGCCTCGCCACGCGCCCAGGCCGCGACTTCCTCGTCCGAGATGTAAGAGGTCGCGCCCTCGGCATAGTCGTCCTGCGAGAGGCCATCGTATTCCGCCACCCAGGCGGCGATCTCGGCATCGGTGCCGTGGGCCAGTTCGATCCAGGAGATCTGGAACGGGGTGTCGGCGGCGGCCGAGCCCGGCTCGGTCAGCTGGGTGACCTTGGCGGCATAGAGCGTGCCCGAGCTCAGGTCGCCCGCGCGGTCGGCCACGAACTTGAAGAACACCACGTTGGTGCCGTCGTCGGACATGTAGACCGTCTTCTGGTCGGGCATGACCACGGCGTTCTCGTGGCTGTAGCGGCCGAGCGCCATGTGCTTGACCGGGGTCGCGCGGCCGGCGGGATCGGTGATCTCGACGATGTAGCCGTAGTCATAGGGGTTGGGGAAGGCGCCCTTGTAGGAGGCCAGCGCCTCGACACCGCCGGCATCGTCGGAGCCGGGGTTGTTCCAGTCCGCGGTGTCGTCGAAATACAGTTCTTCCGAGGTCAGCGGGGTGTTCCAGGGGCTCACGGTGCCGAAGCAGTTGACCCAGGTGCCGCCGACGGCGCTGAAGTCGATCATCTCGGCATCGGTGCCGTCGGCCGACCAGGTGCCGTCGGCGGCGCGGGTCAGCTTGACGCGGGACATGCCGCCGGGGCGGTCTTCCCAGTTGGTGAACAGGTAGCCTTCGTTCTCGGCGGTCGGGATGAAGCCGTTGAAGTCGGGATCGTTGGACGACTTGATGACGCCGTTCGCCCCCGCGATGACGCCCATCTTGTCGAAATCGCCTTCCTGGATCAGGATCCGGTAGTCGCCGAGCGAGGTCTTCACCACCTGCTTCTCGTCGCCTTCCGGGGCGGCCGAGGGGCCGGCGCCGAACTGCGCGTTGGCGACCACGCCCACGGTGGCCTTGGCAAACGCGGTCGGCAGGTCGTCGGACGGATGCTGCACGTTGAAGAACAGGTCGCCGTCCTGAAGGTACATGCCGGTGATCTCGCCGCCCAGCGGCACGGTGGCAACCCGCGTCAGGTCGGCAGCGAATGCGGCGCCGGCGAGGCAGGTGGAGGCTGCGAAGGCAGCCCAGAGTGTCTTCGATGTCATGATCGATTCCCCGATGCTTGGAATATCGTGTTCGCGCCTCGGGCTTGTGGCCGCCGAAGGTCACAGACGTGTGACCGCCATGAAACAGATATGTGAACGCCCTGGGCCACCTTGCCGCAGGGGAACGGCATGTCAGCTCGGCTTGCGGAACAGCCGCGTCATGTCGAACAGCGCGTCGAGGCGTTCATACCGGTCGCGGGTCTGCGGCCAGGATTCCTCCTGCGCGGCGGCGATCAGCGCCTCCAGCAACATCATGGTGGAGATGTTCGAATCCCAGGCCGAGGGGATTTCGACCCAGCAGTTGAAGCTGTAGGCGGCATGCTCGGCGACCGGGCTGGCCCATTGGTCGGTGATCAGGATCACGGTGACCCCGCGGTCCGAGGCCAGCTCGGCCAGCCGCTCCAGGTTGGTCTCGTAACGCCGCACGTCGAACATCAGCAGCGTGTCGCCCTCTTCCATGTCCAGCAGGTAATGCGGCCATGTGGCCGAGGAGGAGGTCATATGCGTCACCCGCGGCCGAACCGCCTGGAAATGGGTGAAGGCGTAATCGGCCAGCGCGCGCGTGATGCGCCCGCCCACCACGTAAAGCTGGTGCCGGGTGTCGGCGAGTTGCCTGACCGCGGCGTCGAAGGTGCCGGTGTCCACGTTCGAGAAAGTCTGCTCGATATTGCGGTTCACCGCTTGGGAGAATCGGTTCAGCAGATGCGATTCGGGGGCCTCGGTGGCCCAGTTGGCGCGGCGCTGGGTGGGGCCCGAGACCTTGGCCTCCAGCTCTTTCAGCAGCGCCTGGTGGAATTGCGGATAGCCCTTGAAGCCGAGCTTCTGCACCATGCGCGCCACCGTGGGCGTCGAAACGCCCGCATTCGCCGCGACGATGGTGATCGAGGCCAGCCCCGCCGCAGGGTAATTTTCCAGCAGGGAATGCGCGAATTTGCGCTCCGACTGGGTCAGGGCGGCATAGTTCTCTCGGATCAGTTCGCGCACGGTGGCGGGCGGTTTCTTCAATGTTTCTTCCTGTTCATCCTGCTGAATTTTCGGGCAAGGCGCCCGCCCCGGGGCAGGGCGGGCGAATTCCCCTCACATTCCTTTTGAAGATATATTGACACAAATATGGTCGGCGTGGAAAGATTTTTACAGCCGCTGGGAGGGTGTGCATGTCCGAAGGCAATTCCATAGTCCGTTCGCCGGCTGTCGAGCTGGTCAACCCGGAAGGGTCCGGGGCGGTTCTGCTGCTGTGCGAGCATGCCTCCTGCCACATGCCCGAGCGGTATGACGGGCTGGGCCTGCGCGAGGAATGGCGCGATAGCCATGCCGCCTGGGACCCCGGCGCGCGCGCCGTGGCGCTGCGCCTGTCGGAGGCGCTGGACGCGCCGCTGGTGGCCAGCCGGGTTTCGCGCCTGGTCTACGACTGCAACCGCCCGCCCGAGGCCGACAGCGCCATGCCGGTGTTCTCGGAGGTGGTGGAGGTGCCGGGCAACCGCGACCTCACCCCCGCGCAGCGCGACGAGAGAATCGCCACAGTCTACCGCCCCTTCTGCGACACCGTCTCGGCCCTGATCGAGGCGCGGCGGGCGCGGGACCTGCCCACCGTCCTGATCACCGTGCACAGCTTCACGCCGGTGTTCTACGGCAAGACGCGCGAGACCGAGATCGGCATCCTGCACGACGCGGACAGCCGCATGGCCGACGCCATGCTGGCCGAGGCCGGCCGCCTGCCGGAGCGCCGGATCGAGCGCAACAAGCCCTACGGGCCCGAGGACGGGGTGACCCATTCGCTGAAAATCCACGGCATCGCGCAGGGGCTGCCCAACGTGATGATCGAGTTCCGCAACGACCTGGTCGCCGACGCGGCGGGCGTCGCGGCCATGGCGCAGGACCTGATGGCAATGATCGGCCCGGCGCTGGTGGCGCTGGGCGTAGACAGCAAGGGGGCGGAGGATGCCTAGGATCGTTCGCGGCTATGTCCACGCCATAGACGCGCTGAACCGCTTCATCGGGCGGATCGCGATGTACATGATCTTTGCGCTGGTGGGGGTGCTGCTGTGGTCTTCGGTGTCGAAGACCTTCTTCACGCCGTCGATCTGGACGCTGGAGACCGCGCAATTCGTGATGGTCGCCTACTACGTGCTGGGCGGGCCCTATTCGATCCAGCTCGGCTCGAACGTGCGGATGGACCTGTTCTACGGCGGCTGGTCGATCAAGACCAAGGCCTGGTTCGACGCCTTCACCGTGCTGTTTCTGATGACTTATCTCGGCATCCTGCTCTACGGCGCGGTCGGCTCAACCGCCTATTCGCTGGGCTATTTCGGGACCGAGCCCTTTGCCTTTTTCTGGGACCTGCTGAAGACGCTGGTGACCGGCGGGTTCGACGCCGCGGGCGAGAAGCTGGGCTATCTCGAACGCAGCCCCACGGCCTGGCGGCCCTGGCTCTGGCCGGTGAAGACCCTTCTGTGCTTCGGCGTGCTTCTCATGCTGTTGCAGACGCTTGCTGAACTGTTCCGGGATATCGGACGCATTCGCGGGGAAGAAATCTGATGTCCTATGAAATGATCGCCTTGCTGATGTTCAGCTCGATGATGCTGATGCTGCTGACCGGGCAGCGCGTCTTTGGCGCGATCGGCTTCGTCGGCGCGGCGGCGGCGCTGCTGCTGTGGGGGACGGGCGGGGCCGACGTGCCCTTCTCGGCGGCGATGAAGTTGATGAAATGGTATCCGCTGCTGACCCTGCCGATGTTCATCTTCATGGGCTACGTGCTGTCGGAATCCAAGATCGCCGACGACCTGTACAGGATGTTCCATGTCTGGATGGGGCCGGTGAAGGGCGGGCTGGCCATCGGCACGATCGGTCTGATGGTGCTGATCTCGGCCATGAACGGGCTGAGCGTGGCGGGCATGGCCATCGGCGCCACCATCGCCCTGCCGGAACTGCTGAAACGCCGCTACGACAAGATCATGGTGACCGGGGTGATCCAGGCGGGCTCGTCGCTGGGCATCCTGGTGCCGCCCTCGGTGGTGCTGGTGCTCTACGCCATGATCGCGCGGCAGCCGGTGGGGCAGCTCTGGCTGGCCGGCGTCATCCCCGGGCTGATGATGGCCGGGCTGTTCATCCTCTACATCTACATCCGCTGCCAGCTGCAGCCGGAACTCGGCCCCGCGCTGCCCGAGGAGGAACGCAACGTTTCCACCGCCGAGAAGCTGCGCCTGCTGCGCGCGGGCATCCTGCCGCTGGTGATCTTCGCGGTGATGATGGTGCCCTTCGTCAACGGCTGGACCTCGCTTGTGGAAAGCTCGGCCATCGGGGCGATGGCGGCCTTCGTGGCGGCGATCCTGAAGGGGCGGATGACCAAACAGGTCTTCGAGACCTCGGTGCGCGAGACGCTGGCGGTGTCCTGCATGTTCATGTGGATCATCCTGGCCGCGCTGGGTTTCGGCGCGGTGTTCGACGGGCTGGGCGCGGTCAAGGCCATCGAGAACCTGTTCACCGAGCAGCTGGGCCTCAGCCCCTGGATGATCCTTGTTCTGATGCAGCTCAGCTTCATCGTGATGGGCACCTTCCTGGACGACACCGCGATGCTGGTGATCGTGGCGCCGCTCTATGTGCCGCTGGTGGGAACGCTGGGCTTCGACCTGATCTGGTATGGTGTGCTCTACACCATCACCACCCAGATCGCCTACATGACGCCGCCCTTCGGCTATAACCTGTTCCTGATGCGCGCCATGGCCCCGCCCGAGATCGGGCTGCGCGACATCTACATCTCGATCATCCCTTTCGCCCTGGTCATGGTGGTGGCGCTGTCGCTGGTCATGATCTTCCCCGAGATCGCCCTGTGGCTGCCCGACCAGGTCTACGGAAAATAACCGCAAGAAGAGCCCCGGCCGGGGGCCGTTACACCAACAAGGAGTAAGTGAGATGACCACAAGACGTAAGTTCCTGAAAACCGCCGGCGTTGGCGTTGCGGCCGCACCGTTGGCCGCGCCGGCGCTGGCGCAATCCACCATCAAGTGGCGGATGCAGACCTATGCCGGCCCCGCGCTGGCCGAGCACGTGGTGAAACCCGCGATCGACACCTTCAACAAGATCGCCGGCGACCGCATGCAGATCGAGCTGTTCTACGCCGATCAGCTGGTCCCCACGGGCGAGCTGTTCCGCGCCATGCAGCGCGGCACCATCGACGCCGTGCAGTCGGACGACGACTCGATGGCCTCGCCCACCGAGGTGACGGTGTTCGGCGGCTACTTCCCCTTCGCCTCGCGCTACTCGCTCGACGTGCCGGTGCTGTTCAACCAGTACGGCCTGAACGAGATCTGGGCCGAGGAATACGCCAAGGTCGGCGTCAAGCACATCTCGGCGGGCTCGTGGGATCCGTGCCACTTCGCCACCAAGGACCCGATCAACTCGCTGAAGGATCTCGAGGGCAAGCGCGTCTTCACCTTCCCCACCGCCGGCCGCTTCCTGAGCCAGTTCGGCGTGGTGCCGGTGACCCTGCCGTGGGAGGATATCGAGGTCGCCGTGCAGACCGGCGAGCTGGACGGCATCGCCTGGTCGGGCATCACCGAAGACTACACCGTCGGCTGGGCCGACGTGACCAACTACTTCCTCACCAACAACATCTCGGGCGCCTGGATCGGCCATTTCTTCGCCAATATGGGCCGCTGGGAGGAACTGCCCGAGGACCTGCAACTGCTGCTGGCCACCTGCATGGAGCAGTCGCACTACTACCGCCAGTGGTGGTACTGGGGCGGCGAGGCCAGCCTGCGCGTGAACGGCACCAAGATGCAGCTCACCTCGATCCCGGATTCCGAATGGGACCAGGTCGAGGAAGCCGCGCAAAAGTTCTGGGACGAGATCGCCTCCGAGTCCGAGACCAAGGCCAAGGTGGTGAACATCTTCAAGAACTACAACGCGGACATGCGGAAGGCCGGCCGTCCCTACCGCTACGGCTGACGCCCCGCGTCGCGAACGAAACCAGCCCCGGCGGATACCGCCGGGGCCACCCCATTCAGAACAGGATAAGCGCCCATGTCTGGCATACTGAGTTTCGAGGATCTGAAGGCCCAGGTCGAGGCGGGCGAGGTGGATACCGTTCTGGCCTGCCTCGTCGACATGCAGGGCCGCCTCTTGGGCAAGCGCTTCCACGCCAAGCATTTCCTCGCCAGCGCCTGGGAAGAGACCCATTGCTGCAACTACCTGCTGGCCACCGACCTGGCCATGGCCACGCCCGAGGGCTATGCCTCGACCTCGTGGAGCGCGGGCTATGGCGACTACGTGATGAAACCCGACCTGGGCACCCTGCGCCCGATGCCCTGGCTGGAGGGCACGGTCATGGTGCTGTGCGACGTGCTCGACCACCACACCCACGAAGAGATCCCCCATTCGCCCCGCGCGGTGCTGAAACGGCAGATCAAGCGGCTGGAGGCGCTGGGCTATGACGCCATGATGGCGAGCGAGCTGGAATTCTTCCTCTTCGAGAAGAGCTTCGACGAGATGCGCAAGGAAGGCTACCGCGACCTCGCCCCGCTGTCGGGCTTCAACGAGGATTACCACATCCTGCAGACCACCAAGGAAGAGCACGTGATGCGCCCGCTGCGCAATCACCTGTGGGACGCGGGCATCCCGGTGGAAAACTCCAAGGGCGAGGCCGAGACCGGGCAGGAGGAGCTGAACATCAAATACGCCGCGGCGCTGGACACCGCCGACTACCACACCATCGCCAAGCACGCGACCAAGGAGATCGCCTGGCAGCAGGGCCGCGCGGTGACCTTCCTGCCGAAATGGAGCCACGACAAGGTCGGCTCGTCCAGCCATGTGCACCAGTCGCTGTGGAAGGACGGCAAGCCCGCCTTCTACGACCCCGAGGACGAGTTGGGCATGTCGTCCCTGATGAAAAGCTACGTCGCCGGGATGCTGAAATACGCCGCCGACTACACCTATTTCCTGGCGCCCTACATCAACAGCTACAAGCGCTTCCAGAAGGGCACCTTTGCCCCCACGCGCATCATCTGGTCGATCGACAACCGCACCGCGGGCTTCCGCCTCTGCGGCGACGGCACCAAGGCGGTGCGGATCGAGTGCCGCGTGGGCGGCTCGGACATCAACCCCTATCTCGCCATGGCCGCGATGCTGGCCGCCGGGATCAAGGGCATCGAGGAGGGGCTGGAACTGGAGCCGCCCTTCAAGGGCGACGCCTATGCCGGCGAAAGCGCCCATATCCCCCACACCCTGCGCGACGCGCGCGAAGCCCTGAAGGGCTCGGCCATGCTGCGCGAGGCGATGGGGGACGACGTGATCCAGCACTACGCGCGCGCCGCGGAGTGGGAGATCGAGGAATTCAACCGCGTGGTCACCGATTACGAGGTGGCGCGCGGGTTCGAACTGGCTTGAGGACAACATGACCCAGACATTGAAATGCATCTCGCCGATCGACGGATCGGTCTATGCGACACGCGAAACGCTCAGCCCCGAGGCGGCCCGCGAGGCGGCCGACCGGGCGCGGGCGGTGCAGGCCGCTTGGGCGGCCCGCCCCCTGCAGGAGCGGATCGACCTCGTGATGGCCGGCGTCGCCGCCGTGGGTGCCATGAATGACGAGGTGGTGCCGGAACTCGCGCACATGATGGGCCGCCCCGTGCGCTATGGCGGCGAGTTCGGTGGCTTCAACGAGCGCGCCTCCTACATGGCCGAGATCGCGCAAGAGGCGCTGGCCAATATCGAGGTGGGCGAGGACGAGAGCTTCAGGCGCTACATCAAGCGCGTGCCGCTGGGCGTGGTGCTGGTGGTCGCGCCCTGGAACTATCCCTACATGACCGCGATCAACACCGTCGCGCCGGCGCTGATCGCGGGCAACACGGTGATGCTGAAACACGCCACCCAGACCCTGCTGGTGGGCGAGCGGATGGCCCGGGCCTTCCATTCCGCCGGCGTGCCCGAGGACGTGTTCCAGAACGTCTTCCTCGACCACGACACCACCTCCGGGCTGATCGCGGGAAATGCCTTCGACTTCGTGAACTTCACCGGCTCGGTCGGCGGCGGCCGCGCGATGGAGCGCGCGGCGGCGGGCACCTTCACCGGCGTCGGTCTGGAGCTGGGCGGCAAGGACCCGGGTTACGTGATGGAGGATGCCGATCTCGACGCGGCGGTCGCCGGGCTGGTCGATGCGGCGATGTTCAATTCCGGCCAGTGCTGCTGCGGGATGGAGCGGCTCTATGTCCACGAAAGCCTGTTCGACGCCTTTGTGGAAAAGGCCGTCGAGGTCGTGAAGGGCTACACGCTGGGCAACCCCCTGGACCCGGAAACCTCGATCGGGCCGATGGCCAATATCCGCTTCGCCAAGGAAGTCCGCGCCCAGATCGACGAGGCGCTGGCCGCGGGCGCGGTCGCCCATATCGAGACCATGCCCGGGGATGACGGCGGCACCTACCTGACGCCGCAGATCCTGACGGGCGTCACCCACGATATGCGCGTGATGCGCGAGGAAAGCTTCGGCCCGGTCGTGGGCATCATGCCGGTCAAGGACGACGAAGAGGCGATCGCGCTGATGAACGACAGCGATTTCGGCCTGACCGCCAGCCTCTGGACCCGCGACGTGGAGCGGGCCGAGCGTGTGGGCGACCGGATCGAGACCGGCACCGTCTTCCTCAACCGCGCCGATTACCTTGATCCCGGCCTGTGCTGGACCGGCTGCAAGCAGACCGGGCGCGGCGGCGGGCTGTCGGTGATCGGCTATCACAACCTGACGCGCCCGAAATCCTATCACCTGAAGAAGGTGGCCGGGTAGCGCACCCCGCCCGGATCGTTCGCGGTCCGGGCCGCGCCCGCCCACCTCCCAGGGCGGGCGCGATTGCGCCCGGCAAGGGCGGACGCGGCCCTCTGGTTCGGTCAGGGGGCAAATCGAGTTGCTGGCCGACCCGGCCATTCATGAAAGGCGAAACCATGTCTCTCACCGGAAACTGGACCTACCCGACCAACATCAAGTTCGGCGCCGGTCGCATCAAGGAACTGCCTGCGGCCTGCGCCGCGGCAGGGATCAAGCGCCCGCTGCTGGTCACCGACCGCGGGCTGGCGCATCTGCCCATCACCGCGGCGACGCTGGACATCCTCGAGGCCGCGGGCCTCGGCCGTGGCCTCTTCGCCGAGGTCGACCCGAACCCGAACGAGAAGAACCTCGACGCCGGGGTGGCGGCCTTCAAGGCCGGCGGCCATGACGGCGTGATCGCCTTCGGCGGCGGCTCGGGGCTGGACCTGGGCAAGATGGTGGCCTTCATGGCCGGGCAGACCCGCCCGGTATGGGATTTCGAGGATATCGGCGACTGGTGGACCCGTGCCGATGCCGATGCCATCGCGCCGATCATCGCCGTGCCCACCACCGCCGGCACCGGCTCCGAGGTGGGGCGCGCCAGCGTCATCACCAATTCCGAGACCCATGCCAAAAAGATCATCTTCCACCCCAAGGTGCTGCCCAGCGTGGTGATCTGCGACCCCGAGCTGACGGTAGGCATGCCCAAATTCATCACGGCAGGCACGGGTCTCGACGCCTTCGCCCATTGCGTCGAGGCGTTCTCCAGCCCGCATTACCACCCGATGAGCCAGGGCATCGCGCTGGAAGGCATGCGCCTGGTCAAGGAGTACCTGCCGCGCGCCTATGCCGACGGAACCGATATCGAGGCCCGCGCCAACATGATGAGCGCGGCCGCGATGGGCGCCACCGCCTTCCAGAAGGGGCTGGGCGCGATCCACGCCATGAGCCACCCCATCGGCGCGCATTTCAACACCCATCACGGCACCACCAACGCGGTCTGCATGCCCGCCGTGCTGGAGTTCAACGCCCCCGCCATCGCCGACCGCTTCGACATGGCGGCGGCCTATCTGAGCATCGCGGGCGGCTTCGACGGCTTCCGCGCCTTCGTGCAGAAGTTCAACGACAGCCTCGGCATCCCGCGCCACCTGTCCGATCTGGGCGTGACGCCAGAGAGCGTCCCCGACCTGGTCAAGGGCGCGATCACCGACCCGTCCTGCGGCGGCAACCCGGTGGAGCTGACCGAGGAGAACCTCGCCGGGCTGTTCCGGGCCGCGCTCTGATCCGCCCCGCGCGATTTCGCGGGGCGGGGGCGCACCCTGCACAAGCCTTTTTGTCGTGGCGGCCACCCGGCCGCCGCGACTTTTTTCGGTCATCCCGGTGACCCGCGCGGGCTGGAATCACCTGCCTCCGGCGCCTCCATTCCGTCCCGCCATTCCTGCACCCGAAGGCGCGCTGCCTGTGGCAGGGCGTCGCAGAAAGGCGCGGTTTTTCCCTGCAAAGTCGCGACATTAGGTCTCGGTCCGCCAATTCTCTCAATTGGAACCGTTCCAGAAACTTGCGCCAAATCACGAAATATGTATTTCCGACGCACCTTTTTTAGGCCGTGCACGGAACGTGCGCCGGAGCGCGCGCGGACAACAGGGCAGAGTTTTCTGCGAAGGAGAGAAAATGGACTTCCTCGGATTGTTCCCGACCTGGTACGAGGCCGGACTGGGCAGCGGATGGGTGGTCGGCATCATCGCCACCGTCCACGTGCTGTTCTCGCATACCGCCGTCGGGGCGGCGCTGTTCTTCAGCTACCTGGCGACCGTCGCCTACCGCAACGACCGGCCCGAGCTGCTGGACTATATCAAGCGCTACGGGCTGTTCCTGCTGGTATTCTCCTACGTGCTGGGCTCGATCACCGGGCCGGGGATCTGGTATTCGACCACCGTGGCCAGCCCGCGGGGCATCTCGGCCCTGATCCACAATTTCGTCTGGGGCTGGTCGGCCGAGTGGGTCTTCTTCGTGATCGAGGTCGTGGGCGTCTATTCGATGGTCTACCTCGTCGGCAAGGTGGACGGCCGGACCTACATGAAGATCTCGTGGATCTTCGGCGGCGCCTCGCTGACCACCATGCTGATCATCGTGGGCATCCTGTCCTTCATGATGTGGCCGGGGACGGACGCCTACGTGGAAAAGGGCGGCTACCTCTACGGTTATTACGGCGCCAACCAGTTCGCGCAGCTCGCCATGCGGATGGCCTTCATGTTCACCATGACCGCCGTGGTGGGCGGGATCGTGGTCTCGGGCATGAAAACCGACGCGCTGAAACGCGAGATGGCGCGCAAGCTGGCGCTCCTCGGCCTCGTCTCGGCCGCCGCCGGCTTTGCCCTGCTAAACTGGTACATGGCCACGCTGCCGCCCTATGCCGAGACCATGGTGCAGACGCGCCTGCCCGAACGCTTCGGCCCCTCGATGCTGATCACGCTGGGCCTGACGGCGGGCTACTTCCTGCTGACGCTCATCCGGCCGCGGGTGCTGGTGCCGGGTCTCGCCGGTTCCATGACCGTGGTGCTGCTGGTCTTCGGCCTCTGGCCCGAGGAAACCGCGCGCGAGTCGCTGCGTAAACCCTACGTCGCGGGACAGTATGTCTATTCCAACCAGGTGATCGCGCGGGACGTGCCGGGCATGGGGATCGACTCCGAGCTGCCGAAGCTTGAGGCACACGGCCTGCTGGCGACCCACGCCTTCCTGCCCGACGGGCTGCGCGAGGTGACGCCCGAGAACGCCGCCCAGGTGGGCGAGGCGATCGCGCTGTCGATGTGCGCCAACTGCCACAGCCTCAGCGACACTGGCATGCGCCCGATCCGCGACTATTACGGCGACGTGACCGACGTGGCCGCGATCCGCGACTATTCCAAGGCGGCGATGGCCACGGGCGCGACCATGTACATGCCCGCGATCCCGCTGAAGGACATCGAGTGGGAGGCGCTGGCGGTGTTCCTGGCCTCGCTCGAGGATGAAACCGTGCCGGCCAGATACGCCGCTGAAAAGCGCGCCGAGGGCCGGAAAATCGCACAGAAAGAGGGGGACTGAGCCATGGAAGGCGCAATTCTCGAAGGGCTCCGCGATCCGGCGGGGCTGCCCTTCTACCCGCAGGTGTTCCTGGCGCTGGGGGTGCTGACCTTCGCCCTGCACATCTTCGCCGTGCAACTGATGCTGGGGGCCTCGGGGCTGACCATCTGGGGCGCGATGTCCACCAACCCGCATATGCGGCGGCTGGGGCTGTCGATGCTGAACGTGGCCAAGATCTCGGTCTCGGTGGCGATCGTGCTGGGCGTGGCGCCGCTGCTGTTCGTCCAGGTCATCTATGACCCGTTCTGGTACACCGCCAACGTGCTGTCGGCGCGCTATGTCATCGGTTTCATCGTGGTGCTGATCGCGGCCTACCTGGCGATGTATTTCTACTATTTCCGCAACTATCACGCCGACCCGGCCGCCCCGCGCAAGAGCGCCTGGTCTATAGTGGCCTCGATCCTGCTGATGCTGGCCGTGGGCTCGGTCATGCATGTGCTGAGCCGCGAGATGCTGTTTCCCGAGGAATGGAAGGCCTGGTACGCGCCGGGCGGTCAGATCGACCCGTCGGGGGCCAACTACAAGGCCTTCTCGCCGTTCCGCTTCGGCTTCTTCATCGCCATGGCGGTGCCGGTGGCCGGGGCCTGGCTGGTGGCCTTCCGCAGCTATTTCGCCACCCGCGGCGATGTCGGGGGCGACTACCTCGATTTCCTGGGCGGGCTGGGCCGCAGGCTGGCCGGTATCGGCACCGCGCTGGCGCTGGTGCTGGGCGCGGGCTGGATGCTGAGCCTGCCGGAAAAGGCCGCCGGTTTCGCCGGCTCGCCCTTCGTCTGGATCGCGGCGCTGGGCCTGCTGGCCGCGGGGCTGTTCGCCTCGGTCGACCGGGCGCGCGACAACACCTGGGCGCTGATGGCCCCGGTGGCCTTCGTGGTCGCGTCGCTGCTGACCGCCATCGGGCGCGAGGCGCTGCGCTTTGCCATCCTCAAGGGCCAGCACGGCTATGACATCGCCACCTACAAGGTGAATCTCGACGTCTATTCCACCGCGCTGTTCTTCGGCACCTTCGCCATCGTCGGCGGTCTGGTCCTGAGCTTCCTGCTGGGCGTTCTGTGGAATGCCGGCCGGACGCAGGGCGTCTACACCCCCGGGCCTGTCCTGTCGCGGCTGGGCACGGCGGCGATCTGGTCGATCGGGCTGTGGGTGATCCAGTTCTTCGCCTTCGGCTTCACCGTCTGGGCGCAATGAAAGGTCTGAAAATGACACGATTCCTGACCCTTGGCGCGGCGCTGGCCGCGCTGGCGGCCCCGGCCCTGGCCGAAGAGCGCCGCCCCACCGGCGAGCTGATCGCCATGAATTGCGGCACCTGCCACGGCACCTATGGCCGCGCCTTCAACGACTCCATGCCGCCCTTGGCCGGGATGGACCCCGACAAGCTGGTGAACGCGATGATCGCTTTCCGCGACGACACCCGACCCGGCACGATCATGAGCCGCCTGGCGCCCGCCTTCACCGAAGAGGACTACCGCGCAATCGCCGAGTATTTCGCCGCGCAGGAGCCCATCCCCTATCCGCCGGAGGAAAGCGAATGACCAGGATTTCCCGACGCAACCTCATCGCCGGCGCGCTGGCAGGCTCGGCCGGCCTCTCGGCGCCCATGCTCTGGGCACAGGGCGCGGCGCACCGGGTGGTAATCCTGGGCGGCGGCATCGGCGGGGCCACGGCGGCCAAGTATATCCGCATGGTCAACCCGCAGGCCGAGGTCACCGTCATCGAGCGCGACCGCACCTACTATACCTGCCCGCGCTCCAACGATGTGATCACTGGCGTTCTGGACCTCGACACCATCACCTTCGACCTGTCGAGCCACCACAACAATTACGGCGTGAAGACCATCTATGACGAGGTGGTGGGCGTCGATTTCGACGCGCATCTGGTGCGCACCGCCGACGGCTCGGACGTGCCCTATGACCGGCTGATCGTCTCGCCCGGCGTCGACTTGATGATCGACCAGGTCGAGGGGCATTCCCACCAGGCCGCCGAAACCGTGATGCCGCATGGCTGGAAGGCGGGGCCGCAGACCATGAACCTGCGCCAGCAGTTCCTGGACCTGCGTCCGGGCGGCACGGTGGTGATCGTCGCGCCCCCGAACCCCTTCCGCTGCCCGCCGGGGCCCTATGAGCGCGCCTCGATGATGGCCGACCATTTCCGCCATCATAACCCCACGGCCAAGGTCATCATCCTCGACCCCAAGAACAAGTTCACCAAGCAGGGCCCCTTCACCAAGGGGTGGGAGCGCCTCTACGGCTACGGCACCGAGAACGCCCTGCTGGAATGGGTGCCCGAGGAACAGGGCGGCGCCGTGATCTCGGTCGATCCCGCGACCATGTCGGTGGAAACCGCCGCGGGCACCTTCAAGGGCGATCTGGTCAATGTGATCCCGCCGATGCAGGCGGGTCGGCTGGCCAAGACGCTGGGTTTGACCAATGAGACCAACTGGTGCCCGGTGGATCAGGCCACCTTCGCCTCGACCCTGGCGCCCGATGTCCACGTGATCGGCGACAGCTGCATCGCGGGGGCCATGCCGAAATCCGGCTATGCGGCCAACAGCCAGGCCAAGATGCTGGCCCATGTCATCCGGTCCGAGTTGCAGGGCCAGCCGCTGCCGGTCCCGAGCTTCGCCAACGCCTGCTACAGCCTCGTGGCCGAGGATTACGGCGTTTCCATCGCCGCGATCTACGCGGTCAACGAGGAGGGCAAGATCGTCTCCACCGCCGGCGGCGTGTCGGCCATCGACGACAAGCCCAACCGCCCGGTGCTGGAGGCCGTCTATCAGAAGAACTGGCACCGCACCTTCGCCGCGGATGTGTTCAGTTGAGGAGAGCGCAGATGAAACCCATTGTCATCGCACTGGCCCTCGGGCTGACCGCGGGCGCGGCCTCGGCCGGTGAAACCGCGCCCGAACCGGCGCTGGGCACGGGCGAGCTGGCCCGCCTGTTCGCCGAGATGCCCCGGGGCGACGCCGAGAACGGCGCCGCGCTGCACCAGGAATACTGGTGTTCCTCCTGCCACGGGCCGTCGGGCGCGGCGCAGAGCCGCAACTATCCCAGCGTCGCCGGGCAGGTGGAAAGCTACACCTACAAGGTGCTGCAGGATTACCGCGCGCATCGCCGGTCCGAGGGCGACGGGCGCTCGGCCCTGATGGTGGCCTCGGTCCAGAAGCTGACGGATCAGGAACTGGCCGACCTGGCGGCCTATTACGCCAGCCAGCCCCGTCCCGCCCCTTCGGGCCCCAAGGCCAAGCTGTCGGAAGCGACACTGGCGCTGATCACCAAGGGCGACCCGCAGCGCCTGCTGACCCCCTGCGCCTCGTGTCACGGGGCGGATGGCGCGGCCGGCGTGCGGCCCGAGACCCCGGCGCTGGCCGGGCTTGAGGCGGAGTACCTGGAGCACACGCTGCTGCAATACCGCTCGGGCGCGCGGGCCAATGACACCGCCAAGGGCATGCGTTTCTTCGCGCAGCAACTGACCGAGGCAGAGATCAGGGAACTGGCGGCCTATTATGCGGGGCTGGGCGAGTAAGCCCCTCAAGATATGAAACAAACGCGGCCGCCCGGCTCAGGCCAGGGCGGCCGCGATCGCGTCCAGCCCCTCGGTCAGGGCGGCGGGGCCGGGCTGCAGGATCAGGGGCGACTTGATCTCGGTGATCCGGCCCTGCGCCACGGCGGGGATGGCCTGCCACCCCGGCCGTTCGGCGATGCGCTCGGGGCGGACCTTCTTGCCGCACCAGGAGGCGAGAATCACGTCGGGCGCCGCCGCGATCACCTGTTCCGGGCTGACGATCCGGTCGCGCGCCGATGTCTCGCGGGCCAGGTCCGCGAACACGTCCTCGCCCCCGGCGATCTCGATCAGCTCCGACACCCAGCCGATGCCCGAGATCATCGGCTGGTCCCATTCCTCGAAATAAACCCGCGGGCGGGAACGGCCCCGCCGCGCCCCGGCCAGGTCCGCCAGCCGCGCCTCGTATCCGCGCGCCAGCGCCTCGGCCTGTTCGGCGCATCCGGTCAGCGCGCCCAGGCTGCGGATCATGGACAGGATGCCCGCCACGTCGCGCTGGTTGAAGCCGATGACCGTCACGCCCTCGCGCATCAGCGCGGCGGCGATCTCGGCCTGGAGGTCGGAAAAGCACAGCACCAGGTCCGGCCGCAACTCCAGGATCCTGGGAATGTCCGCCGAGGTGAAAGCCGAGACCCGCGGCTTTTCCCGCCGCACCCGCTTGGGCCGCACGGCATAGCCCGAGACGCCGACGATGCGGTGCTCCTGTCCCAGCAGGTAAAGGGTCTCCACCGTCTCCTCGGTCAGGCAGACGATGCGCTCGGGCGGGAAGCGGCGCATGGCTCAGGCCCCCGCCGCGGCGGCGGCGCGCGGTTCGGTGTGGGGAAGGGCCTGCACCATGGCGCAGGGCAGCCGGTCGAGCCCGGCGCAGGCAAGCGAGGCCCCCGCCGCGTCGGGGCCGAAGAAGGCGGCGGCAAAGCGGTCCAGCGCATCGGTGTCGGCGTCTTCGTCCACGTCGCAATAGATGCGCACGGCGCCCTTGCTGGCGGCATAGAGCGCGGCGCAGCTCCGCTCGCAGCCGGTCAGCCGGACCGAGCCGGTGATCTCGAAATCCTCGGCGGTGAACGGGTCCGACAGGCGCAGCGCCGCGGTCAGCCGCTCGGCCAGCCGCGCCGCTGCGGGGCAGGGGGCCCCGGAATGCCGGCAGGTGGTGCAGGAAAAGTCATGCGTGTCATCGGCCCAGATCATGTCGCCCTCCGCGCGTCTGCGGGGCGGCGGAACCGGCGGTGCGATCGGGCAGGCAGGGGCGTTGCGCCATCTCAATCCTCCGTCCGGGCCTCCCCGCCCGGGTTCGAGTTGCTTGCGATGGCAGGTCTCCTGACTCGCGGGTCGCCGCTTGCCCGGTCCTTCCCGGGCCCTAAGGCCCAGTGGAGCGCTCCGGGGTCGCTCGCCGCTTACAGTTGCGGGGGCAGTCACGGGTTTGGCCGCAGGGCCGCACCGTGTTCCCTTTTCATCCCTTGGGCCGGCCGGCCCGCGGGAACCATCGCCCGATGCGTAGCGGGCCGCAGCCCGCCGCGTCAAGGCCGATGGGCGCGGCCGCGACGATTGCCGCCGGGCGTCGCCTCGGGCAGGATCGTCGCGGACGGGCCCGGTACAAGAGGGAGGGACAAATGCCGCTGACCATGAACCGAGAGGTTTTCATCACCTGCGCCGTGACCGGCTCGGGCGGGACGCAGGAGCGCTCGCCGCATGTGCCGCGCAGCCCCGAGCAGATCGCCGCCAGTGCCATCGACGCTGCCAGGGCCGGCGCGGCGGTGGTGCATTGCCATGTGCGCGACCCGGAGACCGGCGCGCCCTCGCGCCGGACCGCGCTCTACCGCGAGGTGACCGAGCGCATCCGCGCCGCCGACGTCGACGTGGTGCTGAACCTCACCGCCGGGATGGGCGGCGACATCGTCTTCGGCTCGGCCGAGGCGCCCTTGCCGCTGAACGAGGCGGGCACCGACATGATCGGCGCGAGCGCCCGCATGGCCCATATCTCCGAATGCCGCCCCGAGATCTGCACGCTGGATTGCGGCACCATGAACTTCGCCGAGGCCGATTACGTGATGACCAACACGCCCGGCATGCTGCGCGCCATGGGCGCCATGATGACCGAGCTGGGCGTGAAGCCCGAGATCGAGGCCTTCGACACCGGGCACCTGTGGTTCGCCAAGCAATTGGTGAAGGAGGGCACGCTGAAAGGCGCCGCGCTGGTGCAGCTCTGCATGGGGGTGCCCTGGGGCGCGCCGAACGACCTCAACACCTTCCTGGCCATGGTCAACGCCATCCCCGGGGACTGGCACTGGTCGGCCTTCAGCCTGGGCCGCGACCAGATGCCCTATGCCGCGGCCGCGGTCCTGGCAGGCGGCAATGTGCGCGTGGGGCTGGAGGACAATCTGTTCCTGGAAAAGGGCGTGCTGGCCACCAACGCCCAGCTTGTCGAGCGCGCCGTGGGCGTGATCGAGGGCATGGGCGCGCGGATCATCGGTCCGGAGGCGGTGCGGGAACGGCTGGGGCTGGTCAAACGCGACCCGATATGAGGCGAGTGCCGCGCGCGGCGGGCTCAGCCCTCGGCCGCGGCGGGCTCCAGCGCGCAGGGATCGGGCCGGGGCAGGCGGTCGAGCAGGCGGTGGGTCAGCGCGCGGCACTCCTGTCCGGGCCAGCCATCGGGGAAGAACGCCGCGGGCAGGTCGGGCTGGCGCAGCAGCAGGCGCCGCCAGTCATGCACGATCAGCATCCGCAGGGTGGCGGTCTCCAGCGGGCCGGGGACGGCGCCCTCGGGCAGCAGCGCCGCGACGCGGGACAGCCTGTCGTGCAGGGCGCGATAGGCCTCGGCCAGGTCCGCAGGCCCGAACTGGGCCTTCAGCCAGCCGGGCAGCACCGGCGCCGGGCCGGACAGGGCGAAGAAATCGGCGCAGTCGGAGGGCACCGGCCCGCGGCCCAGGAACACCCCGCGCGCCAGCGGCTCATACCCGCGGGCGGTCAGCGCCTCGGCGGTATCGGCCAGCTCCGGCTGGGGCATGGGGGCGGCGACCAGGACATGCCACAGGGCGGGCTCGGCCACCTCGCGGGCATAGATGCGGGGGGTGGCGGCGGCGCTCTGCTCCAGCCCGAAGCCGGTGAGGCGGTAGAGGCTGCTGCGCCCGGACTTGCGGCTGTCGATCCAGCCGTCCTTGCGCAGCCGGTGCAGCGCCACGCGCATGGCCTCGGGGCGGATGCCGATCGGCTCGAAGATCTGGCTCAGCGCGGGGCCGCTGATCTCGGCCCCCGGCGCCTGGGCGAGGTCGCCGAACAGGGTCACGATCAGGGACCACACGCGGGGCGTGTCGTCTCCGGTCAGGGCCTTGATGCAGGCGGCGAAATCGGCGTCGGAAAGGTCTGTCATGCAGACCTTATAGGCCGGTTGCCCGGGCTTGGCCAAGGCAACCGGCGCATGGCTCAATACGCGTTCATGGTCAGCAATTCGTATTCCGCCACCAGCTCGTCGTCCTGGTTGGTCAGGGTGACGTGCCAGCGTACCTCGCCGTAGTCCTCGGTGCGCCCGGTCTTCTTCTTGACCGTCAGGCGGACCTTGATGCTGTCGCCGGCCTCCACCGGCTTCATGAAGCGCAGGCTGTCGAGGCCGGTATTGGCCAGCACCGGGCCCTCGTTCGGCTCCACGAACAGGCCGGCGGCGAAGCTGAGCAGCAGGTAGCCATGCGCCACGCGGCCGGGGAAGAACGGATTCCGTTCCGCCGCCTCCTGGTCCATGTGGGCATAGAAGGTGTCGCCGGTGAACTCGGCGAAATGCTCGATATCGTCCAGCGTGATCGTGCGCGGCGCGGTATAGAGGGTTTCGCCGATCTGCAACTCGCCGAACTTGCGGGTGAAGGGGTGCGCGGGGCCCTCGATCTCTTTCGAGCCGGGCACCCATTTTTCGCCGATGGCGGTCAGGATGTCGGGGCTGCCCTGCACGGCGGTGCGCTGCATGTAATGCATCGCGCCGCGCACGCCGCCCATCTCTTCGCCGCCGCCCGCGCGGCCCGGGCCGCCATGCACCATGTGGGGCAGGGGCGAGCCGTGGCCGGTGCTTTCCTTCATCGAGTCGCGGTTGTTGAAATAGAGCCGCCCGTGGAAGGCCCCCGCGCCGAGCGTCACCTCGCGCGCCACACCCGGATCACGGGTGATGACCGAGGCGACCAGGCTGCCCTGGCCCTTGTTGGCCAGCTCCACCGCGTGGGCGACGTCGCGATAGCCCATGATGGTGCTCACCGGGCCGAAGGCCTCGGTGTCATGCACGCGGGTGGCGCTGTCGGGGCTGGCGCAGTGGAAGAGCATCGGCGGCAGGAAGGCGCCCTTGTCGGCATCCGCCCCCTGCACCTCGAAATCGTCGGGGTTGCCGTAGACGCGCTCGGCCTCCTGCCGCAGGATGGCGACCTTTTCCAGAACGTCGCGCTTCTGGGCGTTGGAGACCAGAGCGCCCATGCGGGTGGTCTCGGCCTTGGGGTCGCCGATCACGGTCTTGGCCAGCCGCGCCGAGATCGCCTCGATCAGCGGCTGCACGCGGTCCTCGGGCGCGATGATGCGGCGGATGGCGGTGCATTTCTGGCCCGCCTTGGCGGTCATCTCGCGCTGGACCTCTTTCACGAAGAGATCGAACTCGGGGCTGCCCGGCTCGGCATCGGGGCCGAGGATGGAGGCGTTGAGGCTGTCCTGCTCGGCCACGAAGCGGATGGAGTTTTCCATGATGTGCGGGGCCGAGCGCAGCTTGAGCGCGGTGGCAGCAGAGCCGGTGAAGCTGACCACGTCCTGGCAGGTCAGCCGGTCCAGCATGTCGCCGAGGCCGCCCGAGACCAGCTGCAGCGCGCCCTCGGGGATGAGGCCACTGTCGAGCATGATCTTCACTGCCAGCTCGGTGACATAGCAGGACGCGGTGGCGGGCTTCACGATGGCGGGCACGCCGGCCAGGAAGGTCGGGGCGAGCTTTTCCAGCATGCCCCAGACGGGGAAGTTGAAGGCGTTGATATGCACTGCCACGCCCTGAAGCGGCGTGCAGATATGCTGGCCCAGGAAGGTGCCGTTGCGCGACAGCTGCTCGGTCTCGCCGTCGACATAGACATGGCCGTCGGGCATTTCGCGCCGGCCCTTGGAGGCGAAGACGAACAGCGTGCCGATGCCGCCGTCGATGTCGATCAGGTGGTCCTTCTGCGTGGCGCCGGTGGCGAAGGAGATGTCGTAGAGCGCCTGCTTGTGCTGGCCCAGGTGCAGCGCCAGCGCCTTCAGCATCTTGGCGCGCTGGTGGAAGGTCATGGCGCGCAGGGCCGGGCCGCCCTTGGCTTTCGCGTAATCCAGCATGGCCTGCACGTCGAGCGCATCGTTGCCGGCCTGCGCGATGGGTTCGCCGGTGACGGCGCTTTGGATGGTGCGCGCGCCCGCTCCGGGGGCGATCCACTCACCGGCGGCAAAGCTGGAGATGTTTTGCAGTGTCATGGCAGGCTCCTCATCATGTCTCGCGTCCAGCCCGGCGGGCGGTGGCGCGGTGAAGATATTATTAACCGACCGGACGGTCAATTAATTCGTCTTTTCAAATCCCGACGGCGCAGGGCCTCGGGGGTGGTCTTCGGTGGGGCCGCCCCGATCCCCTTGGCAGGGGGGCAGGGCGGCCGGGGCGGGCCTGTCAGTGGCCCATCGCCCCCATGTTCTCGGGCAGGAACAGCACGATGGCGGGGATCAGCACGATCAGCGCCAGCCGCACGATGTCGGCCATCCAGAACGGCGTGACGCCGCGGAAGATCGTGCCGGTGGAAACATCCCCCACCACGCCCTTCAGGATGAACACGTTCAGGCCCACCGGCGGGGTGATCAGCGAGATCTCGGTCACCACCACCACCACGATGCCGAACCAGATCGGGTCGTAGCCCAGGCTGGTGACCAGCGGGAAGAAGATCGGCACGGTCAGCAGCAGCATCGACAGGCTCTCGAACACGCAGCCAAGGATGATGTAGATGCCCAGGATCATCAGCATCACCGCGTAGGCGGGCACGTCATAGGCGGTGACGATCCCGATCAGCGCCTCGGGCAGCCCCGCGAGGTTGACGAAGTTCGAGAAGATCTGCGCCCCGATCAGCACCGCGAACAGCGAGGCGGCGGTGAACGAGGTCTCCTTCAACACCTCGAAGGTGGAGCGGAAGGTCAGCCCGCCGCGGCTCAGCGCGATCAGGAAGGCGCCGGCGGCGCCCATGCCCGCGGCCTCGGTGGGCGAGAAGGTCAGGTTCAGCGGCGCGAAGTCGAAGACGCCGTAAAGCCCGCCGATGACCAGGAAGAACAGCAGCAGCACCGCCCAGACCGAGCCGAGCGCGCGGAACCGCTCGCGCCAGCTGGCCTTTTCGCCGGCCGGACCGGCGGCGGGGTTGCGCCAGACGGTGTAGCGCACGGCGAAGAGGTAGAACAGGATGCCCATCGCGCCGGGCACGATGCCCGCGATGAAAAGCTTGCCGATCGAGGTCTCGGTCAGAAGGCCGTAGATCACCAGGATCACCGAGGGCGGGATCAGGATGCCCAGCGTGCCGCCCGCCGCGATCGAGGCGGTGGACAGGCTGTCGGCATAGCCGTAGCGGCGCATCTCGGGCATGGCCACCTTTGACATGGTGGCGGCAGTGGCCAGCGAGCTGCCGCAGATCGCCGAGAACCCGCCGCAGGCGGCCACGGTGGCCATGGCGATGCCGCCGCGCATGTGGCCGAGGAAGGCGTTGGAGACGGCGTAAAGCTCGCGCGCCAGCCCGCCCTTGTTCACGAACAGGCCCATCAGGATGAACAGCGGCACCACGCTGAGACCGTAATCCTGCGCGGTATCGGTGATCTGGCGGCCGACCATCGACATGGCGGCCTTCAGCCCGCGCTCGTCGAAGACCGAGCCGCCGCGCTCATAGGCGAAGCCCAGCGTGCCCACCAGCCCCATCGAGAACACGATGGGCATGCGCAGCAGCACGAGGACCAGGACAAGGGCGAATCCGATCAGGGCAGCAGTCATAGGTCGCGCTCCAGCAGGCGGGGGGCAAAGAGATGCATCAGGCCGGTGATCACCAGCACCACGGCGGTGAGCGCGGTGAAGGCGGCGATGAACCAGCCGACATAGAATTGCGGGATCGAGAGGTATTCGGTCACGTCACCGTAGCTGCGCCAGCGCTCGGCCAGCACCCAGACGCGCTGCACCGGCCAGATCATCATCACGCCGCAGGCGATATAGACCACCCCGTCGCGGAGATTGTGCAGCCTAAGCCGCTCGAAGATGGGGTCGGTCAGGTCGACCGAGATATGGTCGCCGCGGGCCGAAATCACCGGCATCACGGCAAAGACCATCACCGCCATCAGGATGCGGGTCAGCTCGGTCGCGGCCTCGATCGGCGAATTCAGGATCGAGCGCAGCAGCACGTCGGCGAAGGTCATGACCATCAGGATGAACAGCGCCAGCGCGGCCAGCACCACGGGGGCCAGGCTGACCCGGCGCGCCAGAAGAATGACGGATTTCATGAGATGGGCCCCTCCCAAAGGCCGGGGTGTGGCGGGCCGGCGCGCGCAGGCGCCGGCCCGGATTGCGGGATCAGTAGGCGGCCATGTCGGCCTTGATCATGTCATAGGCGGCCTGGGCGTCGACGCCGGTGGCCTCGATCTCTTTCAGGACGGCCTCGGTCACGCCCGCGGCGATCTTGGCGAAATTCGCCTGGTCGGCCTCGGAGGCGACGGTGATGGTGTTGCCCTCGGTCTCTTTGGTGACCTCAAGGCTTTCCAGGTCGCCGGCGTCCCAGATCTTGCCGATCTCGCGGCTCAGCGGCTCGCCGAAGACCTTCTCTTCCAGCGCCTGCTGGATGTCCTCGGGCAGGTCGGCGAAGGTGTCTTCGTTCATGATGAAGGCGAAGGAGCCGCGATAGAAGCCGCCGGGCATTTCATAGAGATGCGGCGCGACCTCGGTCAGCTTGAAGCCCTTGCGGCTGTCGACGGGCATCACCACGCCGTCCGCGGCCTTGGAGGCCAGGGTCTCGTAGACCTTGGGGGCGGGGACCTGGATGCCGGTGGCGCCGAGCGCGGTGCCCACGTCGCCGCCGACGCCGCCGGGGATGCGCAGCTTCAGGCCGGAGATGGCGTCGAGGCTGTCGATCGGGTCGGCGGTGTGCAGCTGGGCGGGCCCATGGGTGTGCAGCGCGATCACCTTCACGCCGCGATGCTCTTCGGCCTTGGACAGGTATTTCTCGTAGGCACGCCAGTAGGCGACCGAGGCGGCCTCGGCATTGCCGTCAAAGCCCGGCAGCTCGATCAGCTTGGTGGTGACGAAGCGGCCGGCCTGGTAGCCGTGGAAGATGATCGAGGCATCGGCGGCGCCGTCCATGATCAGGTCCATCTGCGCCGGCGGCGGGGCCAGGCCCAGCTTCAGTTCGGCGGTCACCTGGCCGTCGGTGGCCTCTTCGACCATCTCGACGAACTTGGGCCACATCTTGGCGTTGATGTTGTGGGTCGGCGGCGCCCAGCTGGAGATGGTCAGTGTGTAGTCCGCGGCATGGGCCGCAGCGCCGGACAGCGCGAACGCGGCCCCCGCCAGAAGTGTGGTCAGTTTCGAGAATTTCGCCATGGTTTCCTCCCTAAATGGCAATTTGTTGCGTGGGTAACAGTTTCGCGCGCAACCATCAATCCTTCCGTGACGGTCGCGCGCGGTCCGCCAGCGGGCCGATGACCCAGGACCCCGGGCTTTCCTCGGCCACCCGTCGCATGACGGCGGCCGTCTCCTCCCATCCGGTCTCGGCGGCGCAATGCATCGGTCCGCCCCGCCATCGGGGAAAACCGTAGCCGTGGATCTGCACCATGTCGACGGCGGCATCGTCCTCGGCGATGCCCTCCTTGACGATGCGCGCGCCCTCGTTGGCCAGAACCGCCAGCAGGCGCGACGATATTTCCTCTTCGGTGAAGCTGCGGCGGGCGATGCCCTGCTCGGCCGAATAGGCCTCGATCAGCGCCTCGACCTCGGGGTCGCGGACGGGCTTGCGGCTGCCTTCCTCGTAGGCGTACCAGCCCTTGCCCGCGCGCTGCCCCAGCCGGCCCATCTCGCACATCCGGTCGGCGATGGTGACATAGCGCTCCTCCGCCGGCCGGGTGGCGGCCTGGCGCTTGCGGTTGGCCCAGGCGATCTGCAGCCCGCTCATGTCCTGCATCTCGTAGGGGCCCATGGGCATGCCGAAGGCGCGCATGGCGGCGTCCACCTGGTAGGGCAGGGCGCCGTCGGCCAGCAGGTAATCGGCCTCGCGCCGATAGGCGGCCAGCATCCGGTTGCCGATGAAGCCGTCGCAGATGCCCGACAGCACCGCCACCTTGCGCAGGCGCCTGGCCAGGGCAAAGCCGGTGGCCAGAACCTCGGGCGAGGTGTCGGGGGTCTTCACGATCTCCAACAGCTTCATCACATGGGCCGGGCTGAAGAAATGCAGGCCCAGGCAGCGGTCGGGGTTGTCGATCCCCGCGAAGATCTCGCGCGGGTCCAAGTAGGAGGTGTTGGTGGCCAGGATCGCGTCCGGCCGCAGGGCGGCGGCGAGCCTGGTAAAGACCTCGTGCTTGACGGCCACATCCTCGAACACCGCCTCGATGGCGAGGTCCGCGCCCGACGCCTTGGCGTAATCGGTTTCGGCGGCGAAGGCCCTCATCCGCTCTTCGAACTGCGCTTCCGTCATCTTGCCGCGCTTCAGGCCCGAGTCCAGCAGCCCGCGGACGCGGGTAAGCGCGCCCTCGGCGGCCTCCGCGTCGCGCTCCAGGACGGTCACGGACAGGCCCGCGTTCAGTAGGGCGGTGGCGATGCCTGCGCCCATCAGCCCGCCGCCTACCACGGCGACATGGGCGATGTCGCGGGGCGTGGCCCCCTTGATGGCGTCGGGGCGGGAGACCTTGCGCTCGGCAAAGAAGGCATGGCGCAGGGCGCGGGATTGCGGCGACTGGCGCAGGGCGAGGTGGCGTTCGCGTTCCTTGGGCTGGCCCTCGGCGAAGGGCAGGGCGGCCCATTGCAGCGCCTTGAGGTTTTCCAGCGGGGCCGCGGCGCCCTTGGCGCGCTTGGCAATCTCGGCCCGCTTGGCCTCGATCAGCGCGGGGTCGACCTGGATGGCCCGGCGCTGGCTGACGGCCACGGGCCGTTCGGGCAGGTCGGCGGCGAAGGCGCGGGCAGCCTGCATCAAGTCGCCTTCTGCGATGGCGTCGATCCCGCCCAGCTCCAGCAGCTTCTCGGCCTTCAGCATCGCGCCGTTGCAGGCCACGTCGATGGCGGGCTCCAGCCCGATCAGGCGGGGCAGGCGCTGGGTGCCGCCGGCGCCGGGGATCAGGCCCACGTTCACCTCGGGCAGGCCGAAACGGGTGCCCGGCGCGGCGATGCGCCAGGCGCAGCCCATGGCTATCTCGAACCCGCCGCCCAGCACGTTGCCGTGCAGCAGCGCGAGGAAGGGCGTCTCGCTATCCTCGATGGCCTGCACCACGTCGGGCAGGTGCGGCTCCGCCGCGGGGGCGTCGAACTCGGACATGTCGCCGCCGGCGATGAAGGTCTGCCCCTCGCTGCGCAGCACGGCCAGATCGGCGCCCTGCACCTCGCGAACGGCCTTTTCCAGCCCCGCGCGCACCGCGGTGGAGGTCGCGTTCACGGGCGGGTTGTTCACCACGACCCAGGCGATCCCGCCCTCGCGTTCGACTGTCACCACGTCCGTCATGCGTCCTCCCGAGAATCGAAACTCTCGGTTATTTATTGACCAACCGTTCGGTTTATGCAAGATGCTTGTCGAAATCTTCGGAAAGGGAGGCGGGGATGAGCGACACGATTCTTTCGCAAAGAAACGGCGACTGGGTGGAAATCACCCTGAATCGCCCCGACCGGCTCAACAGTTTCAACGACGAGATGCACCTCGCCCTGCGCGCCGCGCTGGAAGAGGCCCGCGATTCGGGCGCCCGCGCTGTTCTGCTGACCGGCGCCGGGCGCGGCTTCTGCGCCGGGCAGGACCTGGGCGACCGCGACCCGGCCAGGATGGACAGCGCGCCGGACCTCAGCTTGACGCTGAAGAATTTTTACAACCCGTTGATCCGCCTGATCCGGTCGCTGGAGTTTCCGGTGATCTGCGCCGTGAACGGCGTGGCGGCAGGCGCCGGGGCCAATGTCGCGCTGGCCTGCGATATCGTCCTGGCCGCCGAATCCGCCAAGTTCATCCAGTCCTTCGCCAAGGTGGGGCTGGTGCCCGATGCCGGCGGCAGCTGGTCGCTGCCCCGCCTGCTGGGCGAGGCCCGCGCCAAGGCGCTGGCCCTGACGGCCGAGCCGCTGCCCGCGCCCAGGGCCGCCGAATGGGGGCTGATCTGGAAATCCGTGCCCGACGAGTTCCTCATGGAAGAGGCCCGCGCCCTTGCGGCCCGCCTGGCCGAGGGGCCCACGGTGGGCCTCGGCCTGACCAAGCAGGCCATCCAGGCCGCCGCGACCAACACGCTGGACGAACAGCTGGAGCTCGAGGCGCAGTCGCAGAAGACCTGCGGCATGACCCCGGACTACGCCGAGGGCGTCAGCGCCTTCCTGCAGAAACGCGCCCCCAGCTACACAGGGAAGAAGGCATGACGCCGAAGCAACGCGCCGAACGCTCGGCGGCCGCGATGTGGGCCGATGACAACGCCTCGAAATGGGTGGGCATGCGGCTGGACGAGGTGGACGAGGGCCTTGCCACCCTGTCCTTGAAGGTGGAAAAGCACCACGCCAACGGCCACGGCATCTGCCATGGCGGGGTGACCTTCATGCTGGCCGACAGCGCCTTCGCCTTCGCCTGCAACAGCCGCAACCAGGCCACCGTCGCGCAGCAGAACAGCATCACCTTCGTCGCGCCGGGCAAGGTGGGCGACATCCTGACCGCGCGGGCCCGCGAGGTCAGCCTGACCGGGCGCAGCGGCATCTACGACGTGACCGTCACCAACCAGGACGGCGCCCTGATCGCGGAATTCCGGGGCAATTCCCGCGCGATCAAGGGCCACCTGTTCGAAGAATAACCGGGCGAGGAGGACGCCATGAAAGACCTGACCCCCAAGAAATCCGACCTGGAACCGATCGAGATCGCCTCGATCGACGAGATCCGCGCCACCCAGCTGGAGCGCCTGAAATGGTCGCTGCGCCACGCCTATGAAAACGTGCCCATGTACCGCCAGCGCTTTGACGAGAAGGGCGTGCACCCGGATGACCTGAAATCGCTCTCGGACCTGTCGAAATTCCCCTTCACGGTGAAGAACGACCTGCGCGAGCATTACCCCTTCGGGCTGTTCGCCGTCCCGCGCGAGCAGATCGTGCGCGTGCATGCCTCCTCCGGCACCACCGGCAAGCCGACCGTCGTGGGCTACACGAAAAAGGATATCGATACCTGGGCCGACCTGATCGCGCGCAGCCTGCGCGCCAGCGGAACGCGGCCCGGCGACATCGTCCACAACGCCTATGGCTACGGCCTCTTCACCGGCGGCCTCGGCGCGCATTACGGGATCGAGCGTCTGGGCGCGACCGCGGTGCCCGTCTCGGGCGGCCAGACGCCGCGGCAGGTGACCCTGATCCAGGATTTCCAGCCGCACACCATCATGGTGACGCCCTCCTACATGCTGAACATCCTCGAGGAGTTCCACCACCAGGGGCTGGACCCGCGCGAATGCTCGCTGCAGGTGGGCGTGTTCGGGGCCGAGCCCTGGACCAACGCCATGCGCCTCGAGGTGGAGCAGGCCTTCGACATGCACGCGGTGGACATCTACGGCCTGTCCGAGATCATGGGGCCGGGCGTCGCCAACGAATGCGTCGAGACCAAGGACGGCCTGCACATCTGGGAAGACCATTTCTACCCCGAGATCATCGACCCCGAGACCGGTGAGCCGGTCGAGGACGGCGAGATGGGCGAGTTGGTGTTCACCACGCTCACCAAGGAAGGCCTGCCGATGATCCGCTACCGCACGCGCGACCTGACGCGGCTGCTGCCCGGCACCGCGCGTTCCATGCGCCGGATGGAGAAGATCACCGGCCGCTCGGACGACATGATCATCCTGCGCGGCGTCAACGTCTTCCCCACCCAGATCGAGGAACAGGTTCTGGCCACCGGCGGGTTGGCCAACCATTTCCAGATCGAGCTGTTCCGCGCCGGCCGCATGGACGCCATGCGCGTGCATGTGGAATGCACCCCCGACGCCACCGACGAGGCCTCGAAGACCGCCGCCGCCCGGATGCTGACCAAGCGCATCAAGGACATCGTCGGCGTCTCGACCGAGATCGACATCAAGGATCCCGGCGAGGTGGAGCGTTCGCAGGGCAAGGCCAAGCGCGTCGTCGACAACCGCCCGAAGGAGTGAGCAAGTGGTCCGCACCATCGCAAAAGACCACGATCAGAAGCGCGATCAGATCCTGAAATCGGCGGCCAAGGTGTTCGCCGACAAGGGGTTCGATCGTGCCTCGATGAGCATGCTCGCCCGCGAATGCGGGATATCCAAGGCCAATATCTACCACTATTACGACAGCAAGGACGCGCTGCTGTTCGACATCCTCGACACCTACCTGTCCGAGCTGCGCGACCAGATCTGCGGCATCCCGCTCGACGGGCTCGCCCCCGAGGACAAGCTGCGCGCCACCATCTCGGCCACGCTCAAGGCCTACCAGGGCGCGGATAACGAGCACCGGGTGCAGACCACGGGCATCCCCGCGCTGCCCGAGGCGCAGCAGGAAATCCTGCGCGGCTACCAGCGCGACATGGTGGCCCATATGTCGGCGCTCCTCCGCGCCGTCGCGCCCGAGATATTCGAGGGTGACAAGGGCAAGCTCTATTCCGCCACCATGTCCGTCTTTGGCATGCTGAACTGGTTCTACATGTGGAACAGCAAGGCGGGGGCCAAGGCGCGCGAGGAATACGCCAACCTTGTCACCGACCTGACCCTGAACGGCGTCAGGGGGCTCTGACCTCTTTTCCGCTGCCGGGTTTTCCCGGTTTTGGCCTCGCCCGGCCGGCAACGCCCCTCGGCGCCCCCCCCCTCGGCCCGCAGGCCGTGGGGGCCATGCGCCCGAGGCGGCAAGGCGGCGCCTCGCCATTGCGCGCGGCTTTCCCTCTCAGTTCCGCGCGCAGGATTCCTGACGGAACCGGCGTACTTCGTGACAGGCCGGTCTTCTCCCCATTTTCCACTGGAGTAAGGCCGCGCGGCGAGACGAACGTGAATCAATGCCATAAGTCGTCGTCTGACAACTTGTCTAAGCACCTAAATTTAAATCCAAAATACTCTGTAAGCTCGGATTTTCGTGGCCGGTTTTGTCACAGTCCAGACACGTTAATATATTGAAAAGGTCACCCGCCCGACACCGGCGCGTGACCTGCCGTGACGATGGTGCCGGCGCATCGGGCGTCACTCCCGGCGCAGGCAAATCAACCCATCCGTCACAGGAAAGGCATTGCATCCAATGCTTCGCTCTCTTTTTCTCGGACTGGCGCTCGGCGCGGCTTCGCTGTTCGCCCCGGTCCCCGCATCGGCCCAGGCCGATGACCGCCCCGACCTCACGGTCGCCGTCAACAACTTGCCCGGCAGCCTCGAGCCGATCGAGGAGATGGGCAACGTCGCCGTCCGCATCACCTATTCGATGTTCGACAGCTTGATCCGCCGCGATTTCCTGGCCGACGGCTCGGGCACCGCCTCCAAGCTGGTGCCGGGCCTCGCCGAAAGCTGGACCCGCATCGACGACCGCACGCTGGAGCTGAAGCTCCGCGAAGGCGTCAAGTTCCACAATGGCGAGGAGTTGACCTCGGACGACGTGGTCTTCTCGTTCTCGGTCGGCCGCGGCCACGGCCACGCCCCGCTGATCGGCGCAGCGCGTCGCTTCATGCTGACCATCAGCCATATCGAGCCGGTCGACAAATACACCGTCCGCGTGGTCTCGAAAGAGCCCGACCTGCTGCTGGAACAGCGCCTGGCCGGCTATGCCTTCTGGGTGGTCAACGCCAAGGCCTACATGACCGAGGGCAAGGATGCCTTCGCCCACAACCCCGTCGGCACCGGCCCCTACAAGATCGCGGACTGGGTCGATGGCGAATACATCAAGCTGGCCGCCCATGACGACTATTTCGGCGGGAAGCCGACCGCCAAGTCGGTGACCTTCGTCGAGGTGCCCGAGGTTTCGGCCCGGATCGCCGGTCTGGTTTCGGGCGAATACGACATCGCCGTGAACATCCCGCCGGATCAGATCCCGGTGATCGAGGGCTACGACGACCTGAAGGTCGAGCAGATCGTTCTCGACAACACCCACATGCTGGTCTTCTTCAACAAGGGCCCGCTGAAGGACAAGCGCGTGCGCCAGGCGATGTCGCTGTCGATCGACCGCGCCCTGCTGCGCGAGGCGCTGTGGAACGACAAGAACTACACGCCCAACGGTCATCAGCTCCCGGCCTACACCATGTGGATCGAGAATTTCCCGGAGTTCGAATACAACCCCGGGAAGGCCAAGGAGCTGCTGAAAGAGGCCGGCTATGATGGCGAGGAAATCGTCTACCGCCTGCCGCTGAACTACTACCTGCTGTCGATGGAAGCGGCGCAGGCGATGCAGCAGATGTGGGGCGCCGTCGGCCTGAACGTCAAGCTGGAGCCGGTCGAGAACTGGAGCCAGGTGAACGACGCCAACGCCACCGTGCACATGCGCCCGTGGTCGAACACCCACCGCATGCCCGATCCGCTGGGCTCCTTCGTGCCGCAATGGGGCAAGGACAGCTGGGTGCAGAACAACAAGCAGGACGCGACCCGTTCCTGGCAGGCCCCGGCCAAGTTCAACGAGCTGCAGGACGTGATCGTCACCTCGACCGACTGGGACGAGCGCAAGCAGGCCTACCGCGAGGCGCTGAAACTCTGGGTCGACGAGGCGCCGGGCACGATGCTCTACAACCCGCTGGAAACCTACGCGATGCGCAAGGACGTGACCTGGAAACCCTACGGCCTCTATTACATGGACCTGCGCCCCTACAACCTGCAATTCGGCCTGTCGAACTAAGACCACCATTGCACCCCGGGGGCGGCTCTCCCGCCCCCGGGCTCTTCGCCAATTGCGAGAAGACCATGCTCCTTTCTGTCGACAATCTCGAAGTCACCATCGACCGCCCGCGCCGCGCGCCCGTGCGCCCCGTGCGCGGCGTCAGCCTGCATGTCGAGGCCGGCGAAACCGTCGCCCTGGTGGGCGAATCCGGCTGCGGCAAGTCGATGACCTGCCTCGCGCTGGCGGGCATCCTGCCCCGGCGCGGCCGCGTCAGCGGCGGCAGGATCCTCTTTGACGGCCAGGACCTCGCCCAGCTGCCCCCGGCCGAGGCCGGCGCCCTGCGCCGCCGCGGCATGGCCAGCGTCTTCCAGGACGCCACCGGCGGGCTGAACCCGGTTCGCAGCATCGGCTGGCAGATATCCGAGGCCTACCGCCTGCGCGTGGGCGCCACCCGCCACGAGGCCCGGAAAGAGGCCGTGCGCCTGATGGGCCTGGTCGGCCTGCCCGACCCCGAGCGCCGCGCGCGCGAGTTCCCGCACCAGTTTTCCGGCGGCATGAACCAGCGCGCGATGATCGCGCTGGCCGTGGCCGGCAACCCCCGCCTGCTGATCGCCGACGAGGCGACCACCGCGCTCGACGTCACCCTGCAGGCCCAGATCCTCGACCTGATCGCCGCGCTGCGCGACGAGATGGGGATGGGCGTGCTGTTCGTCACCCACGACCTCGGCCTCGTCGCCCAGACAGCCGACCGGGTGACGGTGATGTATGCCGGCCGCGTGGCCGAGACCAACACCGTCCACGGCCTGTTCGCCGCCCCGCGCCATCCCTACACCAGCGGCCTTCTGGCCGCCCTGCCGCGGCCCGGTCAGGAGGCCGGGCAGCGGCTGAACACCATCCCCGGCACCGTCCCGCCGATAGACGCGCTGCCGCAAGGCTGCGCTTTCGCGCCGCGCTGCGGGCAGGCCTCGGACCTCTGCGCCCACGCGCAGCCCGCACCCGCCGCCGGCGTCGCCTGCCATCACCCCGTTCGGGAGGCCGCCGCATGAGCGCCTTTCTCACCGCCGAAAATCTCCGCCGCAGTTTCGCGACCGGCCGCGGCCGGCTCTTCGGCGCCGCGCCGCGCTTCTTTGCCGTCGACGGCGTCTCGCTGGAACTGGAAAAGGGCCAGACGCTGGGCATCGTGGGCGAGTCCGGCTGCGGCAAGTCCACGCTGTCGAAACTGATCCTCGGGTTGATCGAGGCCGACGGCGGCTCGGTCCGGCTGGACGGGCAGGAGACGCTGAACCTGACCCAGGACGACTGGCGCACGATGCGCCGGCGGATGCAGTTCGTCTACCAGGATGCCGCTGGCGCGCTGGACCCACGCATGACAGTGCGCGCCCAGGTCGAGGAACCGCTGCGCATCCACGGCCTGCCGCTCGGCGCCGCCGAGGAGGCGCTGCGCGCCGTGGGCCTGAGCGGCGCCATGGCCGAACGTTACCCGCACGAGATGTCCGGCGGCCAGTTGCAGCGCGTGGTCATCGCCCGCGCGCTGGCATTGGAGCCCGATCTGATGGTTCTGGACGAACCGGTCTCGGCGCTCGACGTGTCGATCCAGGCGCAGATCGTCAACCTGCTGACGGACCTGCAGGCCGAACGCGGCCTGACCTATGTCTTCGTCAGCCACGACCTTGGCGTGGTGCGCCACATCTCGGACCGGGTGGCGGTGATGTATCTGGGCCGCGTCGTCGAGGAGGCCCCGAAAGAGGCCTTTTACGACGGCCCGCTGCACCCCTATGCCCGCGCGCTGCTCGATGCGGTGCCGGTGCCCGACCCGGCAAACCGCCGGACCCAGGCCGTGCGCCTGGGCGACCCGCCCAACCCGGCGAACCCACCCGCGGGCTGCCGGTTCCACCCGCGCTGCCCCTTTGCCACCGACATCTGCAAGGCCGAGGCCCCCGCGCTGCGCGATTTCGGCGGCCGCCGCGCCGCCTGCCACCATGCCGAGGAGATCTGCTGATGCGCTGGATCACCATCAAAACCCTGCGCGCCGCGCTGACCATGTGGCTGGTCGTGACCTTCGTCTTCTTCGTGCTGCGCGCGACCGGCGACCCGGCCGCGATCCTGCTGCCCGACGACATCGACCAGGCCACGCTGGAGTTCTACCGCGAGAAATGGGGCCTCACCGCGCCCCTGTGGGAACAGTATGTCAGCTATTGGAAGGCGCTTTTCCACGGCGATTTCGGCATCTCCTTCCGCAACAACATGGACGCGTTCGCGCTGGTGTGGGAGCGGGTCCCGAAAACCGCGCTGCTGGGCGGAACGGCGCTGCTGATCGCGCTGGCGGTCGGCATGCCGCTGGGCATTCTCGCCGCGCTCTACAAGGACAGCTGGCTCGACCGGGTGATCATGACCACCGCGGTGTTCGGCTTCTCGATGCCGAACTTCTTCCTCGGCATCCTGCTGATCCTGATCTTCTCGCTGCAGCTGCGGATGCTGCCCTCTTCGGGCTCGGGCACGGCGGCGCATCTGATCATGCCCGCGCTGACGCTCGGCACCGGCTTTGCCGCGCAGATCGCGCGCTACACCCGGTCGTCGATGATCGAGGTGCTGATCCGCCCCTACATGCGCACCGCGCGCTCAAAGGGCGCGGGGCCGCTTCGCCGGCTGTCGCTGCACGCGCTGCCCAATGCCTCGGTCCCGGTGGTCACGATCCTTGGCTTCAAGGTGGGCGAACTGCTGGGCTGGGCCGTGGTTACCGAGACCGTCTTCGCCTGGCCCGGCATCGGGCGGCTGCTGACCCATTCGGTCGCGGTGCGCGACCTCGCCGTGGTGCAATGCATCATGATCATCCTTGCCCTGACAATGGTGTTTTCCAACATGATCGTCGATCTGCTCTATGGCTGGCTTGACCCGCGCGTGCGCGTCGGCGCCGGGACGGCCCGCAAATGACCGCCCTTCCCGATACCGCCCCGCGCGCGACCGGCCCGTCCCGCCTCCTGGGCAGGCTGAGCCATGTGCCCGCGATGGTGCTGGCCGCGATGGTCTTCCTGATCGCGATGCTGGGCGTGACCTTCTTCGCGCAGGTCATCCAGCCCTACGATTTCGACTATATCGACCTGATGAACCGGATGAGGCCGCCCGCCCCTCTGGAGGGCTTTACCTGGGCGCATCCGCTGGGCACCGACACGCTGGGCCGCGATCTGCTGTCGCGGCTGCTGGTCGGCGCGCAGACCTCGATGGCGCTGTCGCTGCTGGGCACGGTGCTGGGCGCGGTGATCGGCATCGCGCTGGGCTTTCTCGCGGCGCACAAGGGGCGGCTCTGGGACGAGGCGATCATGGCGCTGGTCGATTTCCAGGCCGCCATGCCCTGGTTCATCGTCGCGCTGGCGGTGCTGGCCTTCATGGGCAACTCCATGGTCGTTTTCCTGACGCTGATGGCGCTCTACGGCTGGGAGGGCTACGCCCGCATCACCCGCGGCCTGGTGATCGCCGCGCGCGAACAGGGCTATGCGCTGGCCGTGCGCGGGCTGGGGGCGAAGCCGCGCTGGATCTATATCCGCCACGTGTTGCCCAATATCGCGGGGCCGCTGCTGGTGCAGCTGACCATCAACTTTCCCAACACCATCCTGTTCGAGACCTCGCTGTCTTTCCTCGGCCTCGGCATCCGGCCGCCGATGACTTCGCTCGGGCAGATGCTGGGCGAAGGGCGCGATTACCTGATCTCGGCGTGGTGGCTGGCGGTGGTCCCCGGCGCGGTGATCTTCTTCACCACGCTGTCGATGTCGATCTTGGGCGACTGGCTGCGCGCCAAGCTCGATCCCAGCCTCGAAGGCTGAACCTACACAGAAAGAGAAACGAAATGACTGAGCGGATTATCTCCTGCGGATTCAACACCGGCGGCATCGAGGGCGATTTCGACCGGCTGGCCGCGCGGCTGGCGCATATGGAAAGCCTCGGCTGCACCGGGGCCGAGATCACGGCGGTGGGGCTGGACGCGGTAGTGTCCTGCCGCATGCTGCCCGAGCGGGTGACGCAGCTGAAGGCGATCATGGCGCGCCACGATCTGGCCTATTCCATGCACGCCCCCATCGCCATCAACCTGATGGACGAGGCCCACGCCGATATCATGCAGCGCGCCGCCATCGTGTCGATGGAACTGGCCGCCGAGACCGGCGCCAGGGCCGTCGTCCTGCACCCCGGCCGCGTCGCGCCCAAGACGTGGATCGACCGGCGCGCGGCGCTGCTGCAGTTCGAGATCGACCAGATCGGCCCGGTGGCCGACCGCGCGGCGGAGCTGGGCATCGAGATCGCCTATGAAAATATTTCGCCCAATCCGCGGGTGATCGGCGGTTTGGAAACCTCCTATTCGCTGGACCCGGCGCAACTGGCCGAACAGTTGGAACGGCTGAACCACAAGGCGGTGATGGCCTGCCTCGACATCAGCCACGCCCAGCAGGGCGCGGGGCTGTGGGGCTTCGACATGCTGGATGCCTGCGAGGCGCTGGCGCCCTGGGTCGGGCATATCCATTTCTCCGATTCCACCGGCGTTCCCGCCACCTTCCCGGCGGTGCACCCCTCCGAGACGGCGTTCTTCGGCACGGGCGACATGCACGCGCCCAAGGGCATGGGCGCGGTGGATTTCGAGGCGCTGGCCGCGCGCCTCGCCCTGCGCCCCGGCACCCGCGTGGTGATCGAGCTGAAACGCAACTACCTGGTCCATTCCGAGGCCACGACCCTGGCCGACGCGCAGGCCTTTGCCCGCGCCGTGAACGAGGCACATGGCTGATGTCTGAGAAAATCGAAAAAGTTGTCATCGTCGTCTTCGACGGCCTGCGCCCCGACATGATCGCGGGCCGCATGCCGCATCTGGAGGCTTTCGCCAAGGAAAGCCTGTGGTACCGCGAGGCGCGCTCGGTCTTCCCGTCGGTCACGCGGGTGGCCACGACCAGCTTTGCCACCGGCAACTGGCCGGGCACGCATGGCATCATCAACAACGCCTTCCACCAGCCGCAGGTGCTGAACGGCAAGGCGATCGACACCGGCAGCTTCGAGCACCTGTCGCTGGCGCAGGAACGCACGGGCGAGATCGTCACCGCCGGCAGCCTGGGCCAGGCGCTGGCGGCGCGGGGACTGTCGATGTCGGCGGTGCATTGCGGCACGGCCGGCGCGGCCTATCTGGTCAACCACAAGGCGGCGGCGAACGGGCACGCGACCTTTTCGGTGCAGGGCGAGGCCTTCAGCCAGACGCCGCAGGCCGTGCGCGAGGTGATCGCGCGGCTGGGGCCGCTGCCGGGCAAGGACATCCCGAAATTCGACGTGGTCGACTATGCCGGTCGCGCGATGGAGCAGGTCGTGCTGGGCGCCGACCAGCCCGACGTGTCGCTGGTCTGGCTGCCCGAGCCCGATACCTCGTTCCACTACCGCGAGATCGGCTCGGACGCCTCGCGCGCCGTGATGGGCGCGGCGGACGAGGTCTTTGCCCGCATTCTCGACGCAGTGCGGACCGGCCCCCATGCCGACCGCACCGCGGTGATCGCGATGTCGGACCACGGACAGATCACCATCACCGACCAGGTCGATCTGGCCGGGCTGATGGCCGCCGACGGGCTGACCGCCGCGACCGCCCCCGGGCCGGACACCGAGATCGCTCTGACGCTGGGCAATTCCGGCGAGTTGCGCATGCTGGCCGACGACCCCGCGCTGGTCCCGCGCGCCGCCGAATGGCTGATGTCGCGCGACGAGATCGGCATGGTCTTTGCCCGCGACGACCTCGCACCGGGTATCCCCGGCGCGCTGCCGCTGTCGCTGGTGCACCAGTCCCACGCCCGCGCGCCCGAGCTGTTCTACGTCATGCGCGCCGACGATGGCGCCGACCTGCACGGACTGCCCGGCCGCACGCTGTGCAGCGGCGGGCCGCAGGTGGGCGGGGGCATGCATGGCGGCCTCAACCGGCACGAGATGAACACCACGCTGATGATCTCGGCCCCCGGCCTCGCCCGCGACGTGGTATCCGAGGCGCCCTGCGGGCTGGTCGACATCGCGCCGACCGTGCTGTCCCTTCTGGGCATCGCGCCGCTCGGCATGGCCGGGCGCGTGCTGGCCCGCGACGGCGCGGCCGGTCCGGCGGCCGGGGCCGAGACGCTGGAGGCCGGGCAGGGGACGTTCCGCCAGTTTCTCATGCGCAGGCATGCCGAGGGGCGCGTCTACCTCGATCACGGCGGACGGTGCTGACCGCGCCGGGCGAGGGGCCGGGGAGACCGACCTGCCGGTCAGAGCGCCCCGCTGCGGCAGGCGCCGATGAAGGCGTCGATCTCCATCTCGCGGATCGCGGGCAGGGCGGCCCGGAACCTCTCGCGCGGCCAGTCCCACCAGGCGATCTCCATCAGCGCCTCTTCCTGCGCCTCGGTGAACCTCCGCCTTATGGGGCGGGCGGGCACGCCGCCCACAATGGTGTAGGGCGGCACGTCCTTCGAGACCACCGCCCCCGCGCCGATCACGGCCCCCGTGCCCACCGTCACGCCGGCCAGGATGGTCACCCCGTGGCCGATCCAGACGTCGTGACCGATGGTCACCCAGTGATCCCTGCGCCACTGGAAGAAGTCGTGGTCGTCCCCGCCCAGGCCGTATTGCGCGGCGCGGTAGACGGAATGGTGCTGGCAGGCCCGCCAGGTGGGGTGGTTGCCGGGGTTGATCCGCGCCCCCTCGGCGATGGAGCAGAACTTGCCGATGGTGGACCACACCACGTTGCCGTGGCGCGTGATGTAGGAGTAATCGCCGAAGCTGCTCTCCTTCATCGTCACATGGGCATAGATCTCGGTCCACTTGCCCAGCTCGCAGTCGATGACCGTGGCGGTTTCGTGGATGGTGGGGGGTTCGCTCAGAAGTTTCATTTCGCACCGTCCCATTTGCCGATGAAGCGCGCGCGGATCAGGCCCGACAGCCAGTCGATCACGTAGACCATCAGGATGATGAGGAAGATGATCGACCAGGCCTCGTCCCAGCGATAGGCCGAGATGCGGTCGGACAGCAGAAAGCCGATGCCACCCGCGCCCACGATCCCCAGGATCACCGGCATCACCTGCGGCATTACCCCGAAACGCACCGATTGCAGGCCCGAGCCGCCCGAGGCGACCACGCCCTCGACCGGCTTTTTCGATGTGTTCTCGATCGCCTCGGAAAACAGCTTGGCGAAGGTGCCGATCTCGGAAACCGCGATGGCCAGGATGCCGGGCAGCGGGCCCAGGCCGAAGGCGCGGATGAAGATCAGGGCCAGGATCAGCGTCTCGAAGGCGCGGATGACGTCATAGCCCCGCCGGGTGGACAGCCGCAGGAAATTCAGCCGGTTGATGTTCTTGGCCCCGAGGAAGGACAGGGGGAAGGCGATGATCGCCCCCAGCAGCGTGCCGAGAAAGGCCATGGACAGCGTCTCGCCCAGCCCTTTCAGGATCTCGGAAAACGCGTCCCAGCTTGTCCAGACATGCGGCGGGAACATGAAGCTGAACACGCGCCCCAGCCGGCCAAGCCCCTCCCAGATGCGGGCGGGCGAGAAATCGAAGGCGTAGAGGCACCAGCCGAACAGCCCCAGGAACAGCGCCCACAGCGCGTAGCGGCGCAGCCGCACGGGCAGGGGGGCGCGGAAGGCCAGCGGGTGGGCGGCGCGGGCCGCGGCGATCTGGGTTTCGGTGATGTCGCTCATGCCTCTTTCTCCAGACCGATGATGCGGTGGCGCAGTTTTTCAGAGCCGTAGTCGATCACGATCACGGTGGCGAAGATGATCAGGAACAGCGCCGAGAGGTCGGTATATTCCTGGAAGCTCATGGCGGTGCGGAACTCCTGCCCCAGCCCGCCCGCGCCCACGTAGCCGATGATCGACGACGAGCGGACGTTGATCTCGAAGCGCAGCAGCGTGTAGCTGACGATGTTGGGCAGAACCTGCGGCACCGCGCCATAGCGGATCTGGTCGAACCATGTGCCGCCGGCGGCCTTGACGCCCTCCAGCGGGCGCATGTCGATGTTCTCGTTCACCTCGGAATAGAGCTTGCCCAGCGCGCCGGTGGCGTGCATGCCGATGGCCAGCACGCCGGCCATCGGCCCGACCGAGAAGCAGAAGACGAAGATCAGCGCCCAGACCAGCTCGGGCACGGTGCGGGCGACCTCCAGGTAGCGGCGCGACAGCCACAGCACCCATTTGCTGGGCGCTAGGTTGCGCGCGGCGGGGAAGGACAGCAGGAAGCCGCCGATCACCCCCAGCGTGGTGGCCATGAAGGCGATCAGCACGGTTTCGACCAGCAGCCGCAGCCACACCTTCCAGCGCCAGAACCATTCGGCCAGGTCGGCGCCTAGGCTGTCCCAGCGCAGCACGGGGATGGTCTTGGCCACGTATTCGCCCAGCCGCGGGATGCCGGCCGGGATGATCCAGCGCCATTCGCGCGAGCCGTCGGGCATGGTCACCTGCGTGACCTTGAAGAAATCGCCGAACCAGGCGGTCAGCAGGAAGAGGGCGAAGAAGATCGCGCCGCCGATGGCCCAGTTGATCCGCGCCCGGCGACGCGTCTGCGCGAAATCACGCTCGAAGGCGGCGATGGCGCTGGGGCCGGTGACGGGGGGATTTTCGGTGAACTCGGCGGTGATGCTCATCCTGACCGTTCCTGGAGGGGGGAGGGAAATGCCATGGAAAAAGGGGCGCGCAGGTGGCGCGCGCCCCGGTGTCGGCCTTGCCCCGGCTCACGAGCCGCGGCGCTGTTCCTTCAGCCAGGCCCGCATGTCCACGATCCACTGGTAGCGGTCGTGGTCGACGCGGGTGAAGCCCACATCCGGGTTCTCGTCCGCAGGGTCGAAGGAGGAGTAGAGCTTCCAGCCCTCGGGATCGGCGGTCGGGAATTCCTCGATCGCGGCGGTGATCTCTTCGATCATCTCGGCGGGCAGGTTGTTGCGGAAGGTCCAGGGGCCCGAGGTGATTTCCGGGCTTTCCCAGATGGTGCAGATCACGCCGTCTTCCAGCATGCCCTTGGAGACCATGCGCTGCGGGATGCCGTCGACATCGTTGTTCTGGTAGGTCGAGGCGGTGTCGAAGGTGCCGTTGGCCACGCCCTGCACGCCGGCCTCGTGGCTGCCCGAGAACGGGATCGCCGCGAAATAGGAGGCCGGGTCGATGCCCAGGCGCTCTTTCATGTTGAAATAGGGCACGGCGTAGCCGGAGGTCGAGTCGGGGTCGGCGAAGGCGTGGACCTTGCCCTTGGCGTCGTCGAGCGACTTGATGCCGCTGTCGCAGCGGGTCACCACGATCGAGTGGTAGCCGGTGTTGCCGTCCTTCTTGATCGAGGTCAGCGTCGGCACCACGCCGCCATCGGTGGCGGTGTAGACGGCGGCATAGGAGGACGAGCCGAAGCGGGCCACTTCGATCTGGTCGGCGGCCACGGCCTGGATCACGCCGTCATAGTTGCCGGCGGTGAAGATCTCGACCTTCACGCCCAGTTCCTTTTCCAGGAAGGCGCGCAGCGGCTCGTTGCGCTGCAGGCGGTCTTTCTCGTTTTCGCCCGACAGGATGCCGAACTTGACGACCTGGTAGTCGTCTTTCCAGCCCTCGGCGAGGGCGGGCATGGCCACGAGGGCGGCCAGGGCGGTGGTGGCAAGAAAACGCATGGGAGTGGTCCTTGTTTGCGGTGGTTGCGGTTGGGTTAGGCGGGCACCGCGACGCGCGCGGCGGTGGAGGTGACGGCCTCGTTGAATTCCTGCAGCCCCTCGGTGCCGTAGATGTCGCGCACCACGTCATCGGTGAGCTGCGCGGCGGTGCCGTCGAACATCACGCGGCCCGCGCGCATGGCGATGATGCGGTCGCAATAGGCGCGCGCGGTATCCAGCGTGTGCAGGTTGACCAGGACGGTCAGCCCGTCCTCGGTGTTGATGGTTCTCAGCGCGTCCATGACCAGCGTGGCATTGGCCGGGTCGAGGCTGGCGATGGGTTCGTCGGCCAGCATGATCCTGGGCTGCTGCACCAGCGCCTTGGCGATGGCCACCCGCTGCTGCTGGCCGCCCGACAGCGTGCCGGCGCGTTGCAGGGCCTGCGGCGCCAGGGACAGGCGGTCCAGCGCCCGGATGGCCATGGTGCGCTCTTCGTCGGTGAAGCGCATGGCCATGGACGACAGGAAGCCGTGATTGGCCAGCCGGCCGATCAGGACGTTGGTGAGCACGTCCAGCCGGTCGACCAGGTTGAATTGCTGAAAGATCATGGCGCAGTCGGCGCGCCATTGCCGCAGGGCGCGGCCCTTCAGCGTGGTGATGTCCTGGCCGGCATAGGTGATCGCGCCCTCGGTGGGGTCGATCAGCCGGTTGAGAAGCCGCAGGAGCGTCGATTTCCCGGCGCCGGAGCGGCCGATCACGCCGACGAACTGGCCCGGCTCGATGGTGAGCGAGACGTTGTCCACGGCGCGGGTTGCGGCGAAGGCCTTGGTCAGGCCCGAGAGGGTGAGGGCATGCTGTGACATGGGGGCCTTTTCGCCCGCCCACGTAACCCCGTCCTGTCGCCGCGATGAAATCTCGGACTCGGCTTCGTGACAGGGATGTGAAGGCCGGTCAGGCCGCCCGTTTGTTTTCAGAGGCTTGGCCGGGGCGGCGCGTTATTGGCGCCGCCGCCGGTGTCATTGGCGCGTGACATTGGCCCGCTAGCACCGTCCCACCCCATGACAAGGAGACTGACAATGACCGAGCTTCCCGTGATCGGCGCCGCGCTCAGGCCGCGCGATCTGCCCCGCTTCCTGCCCTGGCTGTGCGAGCGCGACCGCGACCTGGAACTGCAGGGCTTCGACGCCCCCGAGGTGATGGACGGCGACTGGCGCGCGCTGGCGGCCGAGACGCGCGAGATGCTGGCCGGCTGGAACGGCCGGCTGGGGATGCACGGCCCCTTTGCCGGGTTGGTGCTGGATGCCCGCGATCCCGAGGCGCGCAGGCTGGCCGCCCGCCGCATCGACCGGGCGCTGGACATCGCCGCCGCGCTGGAGGTGCGCCAGATGGTGCTGCATTCGCCCTTCACCCTATGGAAGCACCAGAATCTCGACACCCTTCCCGGCGCGCGCGAAGGGATGACCTCGCGCGTGCAGGACACGCTGCGCGCCGCCGTCGAGCGGGCCGAGGCGCTGGGCGTCACGCTGGTGCTGGAGAATATCGAGGATGTCGATCCCCGCGACCGCGCCGCGCTGGCGGCCAGCTTCGGCTCCGACGCCGTCAGGCTGTCCATCGACACCGGGCACGCACATTTCTCGCACGGGTCCACCGGTGCGCCGCCGGTCGACGTCTTCGTCTCGCTGGCGGGCGACCGGCTGGACCATATTCATCTGCAGGATGCCGACGGCCATGCCGACCGGCACTGGCGGATCGGTCAGGGCACGATTCGCTGGTCCGCGGTGTTCCGGGCGCTGCGGGAGACCGGCGCCGCCCCGCATCTCGTGCTGGAACTGCGCGACGTGGAGGACATCCTGCCCTCACATGACTGGCTCTCTGCCCAGGGGCTGGCACAGTAGCGCCCCCCGCGCGGGAGGGTCCTGCGATCCTCCCGCGGAAGGGCGGCCCTGATGGCGGTTCCGGCACCCCGCGTGCAGCGGTGCAAACAACTAGACAAATTCCGAGGTTGCAGGCTTATTGCGTTTAACTGGCGGAAAACATTTACAAAAACTTGTGGTCTCTTTTCGGCGCCACGCGCTGAGGCGCCGCCGCGCGTTACAATACCGTCAAATCCCGGAGTCACAGCGATCACAAAAGCGCAGCTTCGCTGTCATCGCGACGGCCTAGTCTGCCCGTGCTGACCCCGAAAAACGGAGTGCATATCATGCGCCTGAAATCCCTTGTGCTGGGCACCGCCCTGGCTGCCGTCGCCGCGGTTTCCGCCGCTGCCGAAACCTGGAAACTCGCCGTCACCGACGTGGAGGGCCTGGAGCGCCTTCAGGTCGAGTGGGGGCCCTTCAAGACCGCCCTGGAAGACGCCACCGGCGAAAGCTTCGAGTTCTTCCCGGTGAACTCGCGCACCGCGGCCGCCGAGGCGCTGCGCAACAAGGCCGTCGATTTCGTCATCACCGGCCCGGCCGAATATGTCGTCATCAACAAGATGACCGAGGCCACCCCGCTGATCGGCCTGGGCCGCCCCGACTATCACTGCGCCATCGTGGTGCGCGCCGACAGCGGCATCAACGAGATGGCTGACCTGAAGGGCAAGAAAGTGGCCTTCGGCGATATCGGCTCCACCTCGAACATGCTGTGCCCGATGCAGTTGGTGGCCGATTACGGCGTCGACCCGGTCAACGACATCGAGAAGATCCACACCTCGCGCAACATCGCCCACGAGGCGCTGAAGAAGGGCGACGTGGCCGCCATCGGGACCAACGCCAACAGCTGGATCAACGGCCCGCGCGCCAAGGACACCAAGGTGCCCTACGGCTTCTTCAAGATGATCGCGCGCTCGGGCGACCTGCCCAACGACATGATCGTGGTCGCCGCCCATGTGCCCGCCGACCTGGCCGAAAAGGTGAAGGCGGGCATCCTGGAAAACAAGGAGGCCGTCATCGCCGGCATCACCGCCCATGAAGAGAACGGCAAGTATATCGGCATGGACCTGGTGGCCATCGACGACAAGGCCTATGACCGCGTCCGGTCGATGTATCGCAACGCGGGCTACCCGCAGTTCGACAACTTCATCGGCGACTGATCGCCGTGTCGCTTGACGCACATAACGCCGGGGCGGTGATCGCCCCGGCCCTCGCGGCGGACCTGGCCGTGCAGGGCCTGGCCAAAGCCTATGGCAAGTCCGCGCCGGTATTTTCCGATGTCAGCTTCTCGGTGGCGCCGGGCGAGGCGGTGGCGCTGGTGGGCGCCAACGGCACCGGCAAATCCACCCTGCTGCGCTGC
>JBNGCX010000030.1:0-45562 GCA_049974865.1 Paracoccaceae bacterium | reverse complement strand
CCGCGGCACACCGCGCGCGCTCGGCCGCGCTCAGCGGGGCGTGAAGCCGGGGCACGACCGGCACCCGGTCGCGCCAGCCGCCCTTGCGGCCCCCTTCCGACATCCTTCGGTCCGGCATCCTGCGCTCCGAAACGCCTGCTATCCTGACATGCCAGCCTAGCAGGGTCGCGGGCCGGCGTATTGATGTGGCTCAAGGACCGCCCGCCGCCATGCCGCCATTCTGAAACCGGATAGAGACAGGAGTAGCCCATGTGCCGGCTTTATGCGTTCAAGGCAAACGAGCCCACCCGCGTCGAATGCAGCCTCGTGCACGCGCAGAACGCGCTGATGGCGCAGAGCGCCGGCGATGCCGAGGGGCTGGTCCACGGCCACGGCTGGGGGGTGGCGGATTACTCCGACGGCGTGCCCCTGATCGAGAAGCAGACCTGGGCGGCCTTTCACGGCGAGCATTTCGCCAAGGCCGCGGCGCGGGTCTATGCCCACACGGTGGTGGCGCATGTGCGCCGGGCCACGGTCGGCGACCAACGGATCGAGAACACCCACCCGTTCCACCACGGGCGCTGGATCTTCGCCCATAACGGGACGGTGCCGAATTTCTTCAAGCTGCGCGAATTCATGATGCCCGAGATCGACCCGCTGCTGCGCAACGACATCAAGGGCACGACGGACAGCGAGCATGTCTTCTATTACATCCTGTCGCTACACATGCGCGAACCCGCCGTTCCGCTGCGCGAGATCGTCGCCCAGGCCATTCGCCAGATCGTCCACTGGTCGGCCGAGATCGACCGCGAAAAAACCGTCGGGCTGAACATCGTCCTGACCGATGGCGACACCCTGGTCGGCAGCCGGCTCGGGCGCACGCTGTGGCACCTGGAGCGCGAACTGGTCTTCAAATGCCCGATCTGCGGGGAATCCCACGTCCATCACGCGGTGGGCGCCGATTACCGGGCCGTCGAGGTGGCCTCGGAACCGCTGACCGACGAGAACTGGCACGAAATGCCCGATGGCGTCGTCTACAGCGTGGACGAGGATTACTACCTGCTGACCGAGCATATCGCGTTCTGACCCTTCGGGCGGGCGGCGGCGCGATGCGGTTTCTGTGCGACGCGATGCTGGGGCGGCTGGCGCGATGGCTGCGCGCGGCGGGGCACGACACGCGGCTTGCCGGTGGCGCCGAGAGGGACGGTGACCTGCTGGAAGCCGCCGCGCGGGAGGATCGCATCCTCCTGACCTTGGACCGCGGCCTGGCCGGACGCCGGGCCGGGCAGGGCCGGGTGCTGCTGCTGGGCAGCGAGCGGATCGAGGCGCAGGCGCGCGAGTTGCGGCGCAGGCTGGCGGTGGACTGGCTGCACGCTCCCTTCACCCGCTGCGTCGTGGACAACGCGCTGCTGCGGCCCGCGAACGCGGAAGAGGTCGCGACGCTGCCGCGCAAGCTGCGCGCGATCGGCGGGCCGGTGGCCCGCTGCCCGCTGTGTCAGCGGCTTTACTGGGCGGGCGATCATCACCACCGCATGCGCGAGCGGCTGGAGCGCTGGCAGGCGGAGGGCGCGGAATGACCCGGCCGGAGAAGACTGTGGAAATGGGGCGTTTCAGGGTTCACACTCGACCCGGACCGAGGGTTTCGCCGGAAGGGGGAGATGATGCAGAGCCAGCTTTCGCGTGATCAGATCGCCGACCGCCTGGTGGAGGCGGCGGAACTGCTGGAGGCGCAGGGCGCGGACCGTTTCCGCGTCCGGGCTTACCGCATGGGCGCCGAAACCGTCCGCGCCCTGAAGGAGGACCCGGCCACGATCCTCGAGCGCGAGGGGCTGGAGGGGCTGGAGGCCCTGCCTAATATCGGCACGCGGCTGGCCCGCGCCATAGACGAGATGGCCGCCAGCGGACGCTGGGCGCAACTGGAACGGATGCGCGGCGAGTCCGAGCCCGAGGACCTGTTCCAGTCGGTTCCCGGCATCGGCCCCGAAACCGCCCGCGCCATCCACGATACCCTGGACATCGACACGCTGGAGGCGCTGGAGATCGCCGCCCATGACGGGCGGCTCGAGACGGTGCCCGGCATCGGGCCGCGCCGGGCGTCCGCGATCCGCGCCTCGCTGGGCGACATGCTGGCGCGGCGCCGCCGGCGGGGGCGTGAGGACCACGAGGAACCGGCCGTGGACCTCCTGCTGGAGGTGGACGCGCTCTATCGCCGGCGCGCGCAGGAGGGCAGCCTGCGCCGCATCGCGCCGCGCCGCTTCAACCCCTCGGGCGAGGCCTGGCTGCCGGTGATGCACGTGGACCGCGACGGCTGGGCGCTGACCACGCTGTTCTCCAACACCGCGCTGGCCCATGACCTGGGCCGCACCGACGACTGGGTGGTGATCTATTTCGGCCGCCCCGGCGGGCCCGAGCATCAGCGCACCGTGGTCACCGAGACCCGCGGCCCGCTCGAGGGCAGGCGCGTGGTCCGCGGCCGCGAGGCCGAGTGCAAGCGCCACTATTTCGCCGATGCCTAGCCCGGCCCCGTCATCCGTCGCCACCGCCTTCGACATGGCGGCGCGGCAGCGGGAGATCTCGATCTCCGAATTCTTCCTGAAGAACCGCCACCTGCTGGGCTTCGATACGCCCGCCAAGGGGCTGGTCACGGCGGTGAAGGAGGCGGTGGACAACGCCATCGACGCCTGCGAGGAGGCCGGCATCCTGCCCGAGATCAGCGTCGGGATCACCCGCCGAGGCCGCATCTACACCGTCGCGGTCGAGGATAACGGCCCCGGCATCGTCGAGGCCCAGATCGGCCGCATCTTCGGCAAGCTGCTCTACGGCTCGAAATTCCACAAGCTCAGCCAGTCGCGCGGGCAGCAGGGGATGGGGATCTCGGCGGCGGGGATGTACGGGCAGCTGACCACCGGCCAGCCGCTGCATATCCTCAGCCGCATCGCGGGCGAGGCGCGGGCGACCGAGCTTTACGTCGCCATCGACACCCGGAAGAACCGCCCCGACGTGCACCGCAAGAAACAGCGCGACTGGGACCGCCCGCATGGAACGCGGGTGGAGATTGTGCTGGAAGGCCACTACCAGACCGGCAAGCATTCGGTTGACGCCTATCTGCGCCAGACGGCCATCGCCAACCCTCATGTCACGCTGCACCTGCGGGCCACGGGCGGCCACCGGCTGGACTTCCCCCGCAGCGTCGAGGCGCTGCCGCCCCGCCCCAGGGAGATCAAGCCCCATCCCTACGGGCTGGAACTGGGCCGGCTGATCCAGATGCTCAGCACCACCGAGGCGCGCTCGCTCTCGCGCTTCCTGGTGGAGGAATTCTCCAGCGTGGGCGACAAGACCGCCGCCCGGATCATCGCGGCGGCGGGCAAGCGGGTCAACGCGCGCTCCTACCCCCGGCATATCGCCCATGCGCAGGCAGTGGTGCTGCACCGGGCGATCCAGAAAACGCCCATCGCCGCGCCCCGGACGGACTGCATCGTGCCCATCGGCGAGCCGCAGCTTCTGAAGGGGCTTCAAAGCGAGGTGCCGGCGGAGTTTTACGCCGTGACTACAAGGCCCGCCGCCACCTATCGCGGCAATCCCTTCCAGGTGGAGGTGGCGCTGGCCTACGGCCGACCGGGCGAGGCGCGGGTGGAGGTGGACGCAAGCGGCCACATGCACAAGACGCGGGCGCAGGAACGCGGCGACGACCTGCTGGGCGCGCGTGACGCGCCCGTCTATCTGCTGCGCTATGCCAACCGGGTGCCGCTGCTTTACCAGCAATCGAGCTGCGCCATCACCAAGGCGGTCATCCAGACCAACTGGCGTGCCTACGGGCTGCGCCAGCCCAGGGGCGGGCTGCCGGTGGCGCCCATGGCGGTGCTGGTCCATGTGGCCTCGGTCTGGGTGCCCTACACATCCGAGGCCAAGGAGGCGATCGAGCCCAACCCCGATATCTTCAGGGAGATCGTGCTGGGGCTGCAGCACTGCGGGCGGGAGCTGTCCCACCACCTGCACCGCAAGGCGCAGCTCGGCCGCGAATACGAGCGCCGCGCCCATATCGAGCGATACCTGCCGCATATCGGCGGGGCGCTGCAGGAGATCCTGTCGCTCAGCGACGCCGAGCGCGACCGCGCGATGGGGCGGCTCGACGACGTCCTGCACGAAAGCCGCATGAAACGGGGGGACGCGCCATGAGCGACAAGCGAGAGGAGAGAACACTCCGCCCGCTGGACGCCAAGACCATCGCCCTGATCCGCGAGGTCGCCGCCGGCATACGCGCCAGCATCGAGGCCGGGCGCCTGCCCGCGATCAAGCTGCCGGTGCGCAGCCTGGGCAATGTCAGCTACGATGCCGAGAAGGGCTATTTCGAGCTGGGCGCGGCGCGCAAGACGCGCACCCTGACCGTGAACACGGCCCGCTCCTTCGCCCAGACCCTGCGGATGATGGCCGCAGCGCAGAGAATGGTGGAAAACGACGATTTCGCCACCAAGCGCGAGGCCTATTACATCTCCAAGAACTGGGGCGACTGCCGCTTCGACAAGCAGGCCGAGTCCGACGCCATCATGGACGATATCGAGGCGCTGGCCTCCGTCCACGGCCTCTCGCGCGAACAGCTGAGGTTCTACCCCGAGGCGCATGGCGGTTCGGTCGCCGGGCCGCTGACCGTGATCGACCGCAATCCCGCCACCGGCGAGGCCATCGAGATCGACTGTTCCCGCCTGGGCAGCGGCGCCTACTCCATCCCCCGCTCGGTCGAGCCGCTTGAGTTCCGCACCGATGCGCGCTTCGTGCTGGCCATCGAGACCGGCGGCATGTTCCAGCGCCTCAACAACCACCGTTTCTGGGACAGTGCCAACTGCATCCTGGTGGAGATGGGCGGCGTGCCCACCCGCGCCACGCGGCGCTTCATCCGGCGGCTGGCCGACCAGCGGAACCTGCCCGTCTATTGCTTCGTCGATTGCGATCCCTACGGCTTCACCAATATCTACCGGACGCTCAAGGTGGGCTCGGGCAATGCCGCCCATATCAACCGCTTCTTCTGCGTGCCGCAGGCGCGGTTCCTGGGGGTGACGCCGCAGGACATCATCGATTTCGGGCTGGAGGACGCCACCCACCCGCTGTCCAAGACCGATATCAAGCGCGCCCGCGACGCGCTGCGAAACGACCCCTTCATCCGCGCCAGCCCGGACTGGATCGCCGCCATCGAGCAGTTGCTGAAGATGGGCGTGCGGGCCGAGCAGCAGGCGCTGGCGAAATGGGGGCTGAATTACGTGATCGACGACTACCTGCCCCGGAAACTCGCCGACAGCGGGGGTTTCTTGCCCTAAGCACCGGCGGCGCGCGCACCCGCCCCGGCGAGGGCGCGGGCGAACTGGTCGAGGATCAGCTCTTCGGCATCGGCGTAGCGCGGCGAGATATGCATGGCCTCGGCCCGGCGCACCCCGGCGCGGCGGGCAAGCGTGCCGGCCTGGCTGGCCGTCAGATGGCCGCGTTCCAGCGCGAGCGCATCCTCGCCCGCGGCGAAGGTGGTTTCGATGAACAGGAAATCGGCGTTGCGCGCCAGGTCCAGGATCCGGCGCTGGTTCTCGTCGGTGTGCCGGGCGTCGGTGACGAAGGCGACCTTCTGCCCCGGCTCGAAGCGCAGGCATTCGCGCCTCAGCAGGCCGAGGGGGATCTCGCGTTCCTCGACGCCTTCCGGCGTTTTCCATGCGGCGCGGATCATCCGGTCGTCAGGGTCGCCGCGCAGGGCCGCCGCCTTCAGCTGGTTCAGCCACGGGCCGGTGCCCAGCCCCAGCGCGTCCAGCCGGTTCTTCCACAGATTGACATGGGTGCGCTCCTGCAATGCGTAGCCGATGGAGGGGACGCCGTGGTCGAGGCTGGCCCGGCGCACGGTCAGCGCCTCCTCCTCGTGCACGATACCGCCGGCCAGGCGGAAGTTGCGCTCGTTATGGGCGGCAAAGCGGTCCTTCAGCCGGAACTCCACGCGCCGGCTGGCGCCGTCCCCGGCGGTTTCGGTGACGACAAAGGTCAGGTTGCCGTGCACGCGGTGGGCGAGGTTCCAGCTATAGGCGGCGAGCTTGTGGCCGATGGCCTCGACCAGCCCCTCGGGGCCGAACAGCCGCACCCGGCGGTCGCGCCCGATCAGCACGCGCAGCAGGTGGTCGAAGCCGATCAGGTGGTCCACATGCATATGCGAGACGAAAACGTCGGTGATCCGCAGGATCTTTTTCACCGGCAGCGCGGTGATGTCGCCTAGGTCGAACAGGATGGCCCGTTTCGAGAAGCGGAACGCCACGTAGACCACGGGGTCGCCATAGCGGCCGTTTACCAGGAAAGGGTGGAAATTCGGCGTCATGCTCGTCCTGCCCGGCGCGTTTCGCCCGGAAGCCGCGATGCTGCGCGCCGCCCGGGGCCCTGTGCGCACGATATTACCATGTCCGCGCGGCGGGGCCACATTCGCGAAAAAAACGGTCGCGGGACCGGCTGGCCTGGGGCAAGGTGGTCTTTTGCATGATCCGTGGCATGATACTGAAATGACGAGCTTTCCCACCCTGATCGCACGGGCGCGCCATGACCGGAATTGACGAAGTCGCCCTGGCCACCGGCCTCGTCGGCGGGTTGGCGCTATTCCTGTTCGGCATGGACATCCTCGCCCACGCGCTGAAGCAGGTCGCGGGCGATTATCTCAAGACGTTGCTGGCCAGGATGACCCGCAACCGCTTTCTCGGGATGACGGCCGGGGCGATGGTGACGGCGCTGATCCAGTCCTCCTCGGTGACGACGGTGCTGCTGGTGGGGTTCATTTCGGCCGGGTTGATGACCACGTCGCAGAGCGTGGCGATGATCCTGGGGGCCAATATCGGCACCACGATCACGGCGCAGGTCCTGGCTTTCAAGGTCACCGCGCTGGCGCTGCCGATCCTGTCGGCGGGATTCTTCGTGTCTTTCCTGGCGACCCGCGCGGATTTCCGCGAATACGGGCGGATCGCGCTGGGGCTGGGCCTGGTGTTCTTCGGCATGTCGATCATGAGCGAGGCCGTGGCGCCCCTGCGCAGCCATCCGCCCTTCCTCGACGTAATGACATCGCTGCAGAGCCCGGCGGTGGCGGCGTTGGTGGGCGCGGGGTTTACGGCGCTGGTGCAGTCGTCATCCGCCACGACGGGCATCCTGATCGTGATGGCGGGGCAGGGGCTGATCGGGTTGGAGGCCGCGATCGCGCTGGCGCTGGGGGCGAACATCGGCACCTGCGTCACCGCCCTGCTGGCCGCCATCGGCAAACCGCGCGAGGCGGTGCGCGCGGCGGTGGTGCATACCCTGTTCAACGTGGCCGGGGTGGTGATCTGGATCGGGTTCATCGACCAGCTGGCAGAGTTGGCGCGGCTCATCTCGCCGACCCGCCCGGACCTCGACGGCGCCGCGCACCCTGGTCGAGGTGCCGCGCCAGATCGCGAATGTGCACACCTTCTTCAATGTCGTGAACGCGCTGCTCTTCATCGGCTTTACCCCCCAGATCACCCGTTTGGTGGAGCGGCTGGTGCCGATGCGCCCGCCCAAGATCGAGCCGCGCTACGCGCCGCGGCATCTCGACCCGCAGCTCCTGGACGTCCCGGCCATCGCGCTCGACGCCGCGCGGCTGGAGATCCTGCGCCTCGGCGCCCTGGTGCACGAGATGTTCGGCGCGGCCTTTCCGGCGCTGCTGACGGGCAGTCCCCTACAGATCGACAAGCTGCGGGTCATGGACCGGCCCGTGGACCTGCTGCACCGCGAGATCCTGGGCTACCTGCGCCAGATCAGCCTGGGCGACCTGACGGCCGAGCAATCGCGGCTGCTGATGGCCTATATGAAGATCGCCAACGACCTGGAGCATATCGGCGACCAGATCTCCATCGGCATGGTCACCTCGGCGCGCAAGCGGATCGACGAGAACGTGGTGATCAGCCCGGCCACCGTGGCGGTGCTGCGGCGGTTGCATGAACAGGTTCAGGACGCTTTGGCCGGCAGCCTGAAGGCGCTGGAGGAGGGCGACCTGGAGCGCGCCTCGGCGGTGCGCGAGATGAAACAGGACGTGACCAGGAAGATCGAGGAGGTCTCGCTGCACCAGATGAAGCGGCTGCGCGCGCAGGAGCCGCGGCGCCTGCCGACCTATGCGCGGGAAATCGAACTGACCGAGGCGCTGGACGACATCTTCCGCACCATCCGCCGGATCGCCAAGAGCCAACTCATGGCCGCCAGCGGGCGGGATCGGCGCCCGGGGGCGTGAGCCCGGTCGGGAAACCGGTTCGGGGGCGGTCCCGCAGGCCCCGGCGCTCAGCGGTCGCATTCGTAGGCGCGGTCGACCAGGCGTTGCTGGCGGTCGCGCCAATAGACGGCTGTGCTCGACTTGTCCGAGGCGGGCAGCTTTCACGGGACCGTGTCGGCATGGGCCGGGGCCTCCGACACGCGGGAGCAGGGCATGTATTCCGGCGGCCTTGTCGGCTTGATCGCGGACCCGCCTGCCATGTCCCCGGTTCGTCTGGCGGAAACCGCCGGTGCCGACAGCACCGGGGCATGCAGGACGCGAGGTTTCGTCTCGGTGAACTCTCTCCAATGCCCGGAATCGAAGCGGGATCAAAGGGTGGGGGCGGTTTTCAAACGGTAAACCGCCGCCCAGAGGAAAAGGCCGGGGCGCCGCTCTGCTGCGATCAGCGCTCGAAGCAGGTGGGGCGCTGTCCGAAGCCGCTGGCCGAGCAGATGTAGCTGCCATGCCCGTGGCGGCTGTCCAGGTTGCGGGCCAGAACGCGCTGGCGGGCCACGTCTGCGGCGGCGGGGGACTGTTTGACCGGGTTCAGCCACAGCGCCACGGGATCGCCCGCCTCGCGGTTCACGCTCGCCGCCGGGGCCGGGGCCGTCGGCGCCTCGCTGTTGGCACAGCCCGGAAGGGGCAGGAAGGAAATGCCGACGAAAAGGGCGGCCAGCCCAGCCTTGCCGTTGCGGGTCGAAAAGATGGAAGTGTTCACTGCTTTGATCCTCTTACGCTGCTTCCCAAAAGCTTCCCACGGGGTGATGACGGGCGCTCGGCGATTTCGCGTTCGCGGGATTGATCGATGCCTGAATGTGCCTGTCGATCGTGGTTTATTTGGGACCTGCCACATACAAATTGTGGCAAGAACGTGTCACACGCTCCTGCCACATTCGCTTTTTTACATATCTTGCTTTTCCCGGGCAAACCGGGGTGGCGGTTATTCGCCGATCACGTGGCCGTCGAACTTCCAGTTCGGGCGCCCGTAGCCGTCTGGCCAGGGGTAGACCTCCACCTGGTTGAAATAGACCACGGCGGCGAGGTTCGGGAATTCGGGGTATTCCTGCCGGATCTCCGCATCCCACTTGTCCACATAGGCCTGGTCGCCGACATAGCCCAGCTCGGCCACGACGATCGGCTTGCCGAACTGGTTGGCGCGCTCGTAGCGCGGGGCGAGGATTTCCTTGAAGCTCCGCTCATGGCCGAGGATGTCTTTCTCCCACGGCTGCAGGCCGAAGACCGACAGGCCGACGATGTCGACATAGTCGTCGCCGGGGTAGTAGTCGGCCAGGTTCTCATAACCCAGGGGCGACCACATGTAGTTCACGTCCGGAGCCTGGGCGCGGCACAGGTCGATCATGTGGCGATAGGCGGCGATATAGGTGTCGGGATCCCAGTTGGCCCAGATGAACTGGCCGCTCTTGTCTTCCATCTCATGCGCCCAGCGCACGGTGACCGGGCTTTCGAACAGGTTGAGCACCGCGCAGATCGAGCTCATGTAGCGGTCATATTCGCCGGTCGCGATGCCTTGCTGCAGCCGCTCGGGCGTGTTGCGCTCGCTGCGGCTCCAGGTCCAGGGTTCGATGGTCACCAGCACCGAGCGGCCACGCTCCAGCGCGTAGGCGTCGGCCTCGATCAGGCTGGGGAGGTAGACGTCTTCCCAGGGGAGGAAGAGATGTTCGATCGTGACCTCGGGATCCTCCGAAAACTCGCCATACGGGTCATAGATCCCGAACGGCACCGGCCCCTTGGGGGCCGCCGCGGTTTGCGTCGCGAATGCGGTGACTGCTGCACAGGCGATCAAAATCGGGCTTGTCGCCCTAATTAGCCAAGAGTTCCTCAAATTCATTTTCACTCCTCCTGAAGAGCTTTGCGAGTCCCGGTGCCATCTGCGACAGCCGTTCATAATCGATAACGTACAGTATGTTATCCGATCCGCCCATACCGGCGCCAGAAACAACGTATCGCTCGTCCGTAAACTGGTATGGCCCGAGCCCGGTTGACAGGTAGTGAATGCCCTGCATGCCGCGCTCGGCCCCGGCCGCGAACATCATGGCGAAAAGGCCGACGCTGGCCAGGGCCTGCAGAGTGTGGCGCGGGATGTCCGAGGTGAAGGGAATCCCGTTCTCCCGCAGGTGGTGGACGATCACGATCGTGAAAAGGACCGAGTAGAAAAAGGCGTTGATCAGCGACAGCAGGTAAAACCCCGCCGCCTCGTGCACGCCGTCGACCAGCAGGACCGGCAGGCTGGAGCCCGCGGCCAGCAGGAAATAGGGCGCCAGGACGCGCACCGGCAATTCGGCCTTCGCGGCCGAGCCCTTGGGGGTTACTCGGAAGTCCACGAAGCCGCCGGTCAGCCTGTCGCGCACCGCCATCAGGCACCCCCAGAGCATCCAGGGCCACTGCGCGCAGTCAAAGAGGGTGCGCTCCCAGCTGAGCACCTTGCCGTTGCGCGGCCGGAACAGCCCGTCGCCGCGCACCTGGTAGGCCATCCAGATCAGCACCAGCATTGGCGGCGCGCTGTGGGCGACGAAGCCGGGATAGGTGACATCGGCAAAGCGCACGTCGAAGACCACGGCCCAGACCGGCACGATGAAGGTCAGCGCCATGAACCCCGCGAAAAGCGGGTACCAGAGCTGCGAGAACAGGAACTGGAATTTCAGGATCGGCCGCAGCGCGCCGAAATAGCGGGGCGTGTAGCGCAGCAGCAGGCTGACAAGGCTGCGCGACCACTGGAATTCCTGGGTCAGCATGTCGGCGAAGGTCGCGGGCCCGTCGCCATAGGCGATCGCGTCGATGGCATGCACGCCGCGCCATCCGTAGGAATTCATCATCAGCGAGGTCGAATGGTCCTCGGCCAGCTCGGGCCCCAGCCCGCCGATCTGTCGCAGCGCGGTGGTGCGCACCGCGTAATGCGAGCCGATGCACATCGGCGCCCAGCCCCGGCTGTAGCCGGCCTGCAGCGCGCCGTGGAACATCGACTCGGAATACAGCCGGGTGCGGGCGGCCCAGCTCTGCTCGGCGTTGTTCGAACAGATGCTGGGGGCGCTGACATAGCCGACGCCGGGATCGGCAAAGGGCGCCAGCATGGCCCGCAGATAGCCCGGCTGCGGCACGTGGTCGGCATCGAGCTGCGAGACGAAATCGTAATTGTCGTAGCCGTAGGTGTCGTAGAAGAAGGCCAGGTTGCCTTCCTTGCAGCGGGTGCGGCGCGGCCATTCCTTGCGGTGGTAGTCGGGACGGCCCTTGCGGGTGGAGATCTTCACCCCGTGCTTTTCGCACCATTCGATTGTTTCGGGCTGCGGATCCTCGTCGGCCAGCCAGGTGTCGTGCGGGTAGTCCTGCGCCAGCATCGCCTCCAGCGTCCGGCGCACCACCTCGAAGGGTTCCGAGGGGGTCTTGGTGGTGACCATCGCGACGCGCGCCAGGCCCAGATCCTCGGCCGTGTGGCGGGTGACGCTGGCGCGCGGAAAGACGGTCAGGAAATAGACCTGCCGGAACACGACCCAGGCGATAGCGACGGTCACCACCAGGTAGCGCACCGTTCCGATGTTCTTGTCCGGCGCCAGCCACCAGATCCAGAAATTCAGGATCAGCGCGGCCCATATCGTGATGCCGATCCGGTACTTCCACCGCTTCCGGCGGTTCAGGATGAACGCGAGGTGCGGGGCGGCGTGGGTCTGCTGGTCTGCGGCGGCTTCAGGATTGGCAGTCATCTCTCACCTCGACGCCGAAGGTCGGCGCAGCATGGCGGATGATGGTCGCGAGGTCCGAGAACCGCGGCCTGAAGCCCAGCTCGTGCGCCGCGCGGGCGGTATCGGCATAGAGCACGGGCGGATCGCCGGGGCGGCGCGGCCCCATCCGCACCGGCACTTCGCGGCCCGTGACCTCGCGGATCGTGCGCGTCACCTGAAGGATCGAGCTGCCGGTGCCGCTGCCCAGGTTCAGCGCCAGGCTCGCCCCGCCCCCCAGCAGGTGGCGCAGGGCGGCCACATGCCCGTCGGCCAGGTCGCAGACATGCACGTAGTCGCGGATGCAGGTGCCGTCCGGGGTGGGGTAGTCGTCGCCGTAGATGTCGAGATGGTCCAGCCGTCCGCCCGCGGCCATCAGGGCCAGCGGGATCAGGTGGGTCTCGGGGTCGTGCTTCTCGCTGAGTTCGCCGTCCGGGTCGGCGCCGCAGGCGTTGAAATAGCGCAGGATGACATGGCGGGTGCCGTAGGCCACGGAGAAGTCGCGCAGCATCTGCTCGCCGATCAGCTTGGTGCGGCCATAGGGGTTGATCGGGGCCTGCGGCGCGTCCTCGGTGATCGGCAGCGCGTCGGGGATGCCGTAGGTAGCGCAGCTGCTGCTGAAGACGACCTTGTCCACGTCCCGGCTGCGGCAGGCCTGCAACAGGCTGAGGATGCCGCGCACGTTGTTGTCGTAATACTCGGAGGGCTTGGCCATCGACTCGCCGACATAGGCGAAGGCGGCGAAATGCATCACGGCGTCGATCCGATGTGTCGCAAGCGCCTCGGCCACCGCGTGCGTGTCACGCACGTCGGCCTCGATGAAGGGACCCCAGCGCACGTCTTCGCGGTTGCCGGTGCACAGGTTGTCCAGCGTCACGGGCGTGCAGCCGGCCGCGGCAAGCGCCTTGCAGGCGTGGCTGCCAATGAAGCCGGCGCCCCCCGTGACCAGAACCCTTGGAGCCGTCATTCGCCCGCCACGACCCTCAGCTTGTCGGGGCCCGACAGTAGGCTGCGGAAATATACAATGGTGAGGTCCAGACCTTCTGACAGGGTGTACCGGGGCGCGCATTGAAGGACTTCGCGGGCCAGCGTGATGTCGGGTCTGCGGCGCATCGGGTCGTCGACCGGCAGATCTTGATAAACCAGTTTCGAGGAGGAGCCGGTCTTCCGAAGGATCAATTCCGCCAGCTCGTTGATGGTGAATTCGTCGGGATTGCCCAGGTTGATTGGGCCGGCGATGTTCTCCGGGGTCTCCATCATCCGGGACATGCCGCGGATCAGGTCCTCGACATAGCAGAACGAGCGCGTCTGGGTGCCATCGCCGTAGATCGTGATATCCTCGCCCCGCAGGGCCTGAACGATGAAATTCGACACCACCCGGCCGTCGTCGAGGCTCATCCGCGGGCCATAAGTGTTGAAGATGCGCACGATCTTGGTGACCAGCCCGTAGCGCTGGCGGAAATCGTGGAACAGCGTCTCGGCGGCGCGCTTGCCCTCGTCGTAGCAGGAGCGGGGGCCGACGGTGTTAACGTTGCCCCGGTAATCCTCTGACTGGATGCTCACCGACGGGTCGCCATAGACCTCGGAGGTCGAGGCCTGGAGGATGCGCGCGCCCTTGTCCAGGGCCATGTTGAGCATGTTCTGCCCCCCGATCACGCTCGTGTTGAACGTGTGCACGGGATCGAGGGTGTATTTCGCCGGCGAGGCGGGGCAGGCGAGGTTGTAGATCCGCTGGACGGCGCCCGGCAGGTGCAGCGGCTGGATGATGTCGTGCTGTATGAACTCGAAATCCGGACGGTCCACGAGATGGGCGATATTGTCCAGGCTGCCCGTGATCAGGCTGTCGACGCAGATAACCCTGTCGCCGCGCGCAATCAGGCGGTCGCAGAGATGCGACCCGAGGAAACCGGCACCACCGGTCACGATGGAGGTCTGCTGGTCTGCCATGTCCCGCCCCTTACTCACTCTCGAAACCCCAACGCGATTTTATCATTCCCACATTAGAATTCATTTATTTTTACGCAACGCGGCTTTTCGGGTAGGTGAGAGAGCAAGGAGATGGGCCATACGATCCTTCGGGCGTTCTGCCCGTGCCCGCAGCGAAACAGGGCCGCGGCCTGTTCAGTCGTCTCTTGTCTCTTTGCCGGCTCGCCTGCCTCGTCGGACGCTGAAAAACGTTAACATCCTAGCCTAACTTGCGATTTCGCGCAACGAGAGCGGCACACGCGCACCGGGAACCGACGGTTTTGCGCAACAGGTTCGCGCCCGTCGCCGGCCTGCGGCACCGGCCGCGCAAGAGGCGGCCGGCGCGTGGTTCAGACCTCCGCCCCCTGGCGGCTGTAACCCAGGGAAGCTTCAAGAAGCTGCGCGGTATAGGGATGGCGCGGCTGCATCGCCCGCATCTCCTCGACGCTCATCACCTCGACGATCTCGCCGGCCTGCATCACCGCGATGCGCTCGCACATATGGGCGACGACGGCCAGGTCGTGCGAGACCATCAGGAAGGTCAGGTCGTGTTCGGCACGCAGGTCGCTCAGCAGGTTCAGGATCTCGGCCTGGACCGAGACGTCCAGCGCCGAGGTGGGCTCGTCCAGCAGCAGGATCGAAGGCTCGGGCGCCAGCGCCCGGGCGATGGCCACGCGCTGCCGCTGCCCGCCCGAAAGCTGGTGGGGGTAGCGGAAGCGGAAGGAAGGGCCCAGGCCCACATCCTTCAGCAGCCTCTCGATCCGCGGCTCGATATCGCGGAAGCCGTGCAGATAGAGCGTCTCGGACAGGACCTGGTCCACCGACAGCCGCGGGTGAAGCGAGGCGTAGGGGTCCTGGAACACCATCTGCACGGTCTTGTAGAAGGTCTTGTCGCGCCGGTGCCCGACGGGGCGGCCGTTCACCGACATCTGCCCCGACCAGTGCGGCGCGAGGCCGGTCAGCGCCCGCATGATCGTGGACTTGCCCGAGCCGCTCTCGCCCACCAGGCCGAAGCTCTCGCCCGGCGCCACGTCGAAGGTTGCGCCCTTGACCGCGTCCACGCGGTCGCGGCCCTCGCCGAACCAGACGTCCAGCCCCTGGAAACTCAGCGCGCTCATGCTTCGGGCCCCACGCTTGGCGCCTCGGCCCAGGCCGGGTCGCGTTTCAGAACCTCCAGCCGCTGTTGCGGCGCGTCGAAGCGCGGCAGCGAGTTCAGCAGCCCCCGCGTATAGGGATGCGTCGCCTCGTGCAGCTTGTCGGCGTCGCAGGTCTCGACCACCCGGCCGGCATACATGATCAGCACCCGGTCGCAGAATTGCGCCACCAGGTTCAGGTCGTGGCTGATGAAGATCAGCCCCATGCCGCGGTCCTGCACCAGCCGGTCCATGATCTGCAGCACCTGCCGCTGCACCGACACGTCCAGCGCCGAGGTCGGCTCGTCCGCGATCAGCAGGTCGGGGTCGGGGATCAGCATCATGGCGATCATGATGCGCTGGCCCATGCCGCCCGAGACCTCGTGCGGGTAGGCGCGCATCACCCGCTCGGGATCGCGGATCGACACCGCCTCCAGCATTTCCACCGCACGCTTGCGGGCCTCGGCCTTGCCGCCCCTGGAATGAAGTTGGTAGGCCTCCATCAACTGCTCGCCCACGGTCATCACCGGGTTGAGCGAGAATTTAGGGTCCTGCATCACCATCGAGATCCGGTCGCCGCGGATGTCGCGCATCTCGGCCTCGGATTTTTTCAACAGGTCTTCGCCGCCGAGCTTGATATGCGCCGCCTCGACCTGCCCTGGCGGGCGGATCAGGCGCAGGATGGCGCGGCCGGTCATCGACTTGCCCGAGCCGCTTTCGCCGACGATGCCAAGCCGCTCGCGCCCCAGCTTGAACGAGACGCCGCGCACCGCGTCGAACACGCCCTTGCGGGTGGGGAAGCGCACCCAGAGGTCTTTCACGTCCAGAAGATCGGTCATTTCTCGTCCTTCGGGTCCAGTACGTCGCGCAGGCCGTCGCCCAGCAGGTTGAATGCCAGCGAAACGGTAAAGATCGCCAGCCCCGGCACCGTTGCCACCCACCAGTGATCGAGGATGAAGCGGCGGCCCTCGGAGATCATCGCGCCCCATTCCGGGCTGGGCGGCTGCGCGCCGAGGCCGAGAAAGCCCAGGCCCGCCGCGGCCAGGATGATGCCGGCCATGTCCAGCGTCACCCGCACGATCAGCGAAGAGATGCAGAGCGGCCAGATATGCTTGGTGATGATGCGGATCGGCCCCGCGCCCTGCAGGCGCACGGCGCTGATATAGTCGGAATTGCGGATGGTCAGGGTCTCGGCCCGCGCGATCCGCGCATAGGGCGGCCAGGCGGTCAGCGAGATCGCAAGCACCGCGTTCTCGATCCCCGCGCCCAGGGCGGCCACGAAGGCCAGCGCCAGCACCAGCCGCGGGAAGGCGAGGAAGATGTCCGTGATGCGCATCAGCGCGATGTCGATCCATCCCCCGGCATAGCCCGAGACCGTGCCCACCAAGAGCCCCGCCAGCGGCGCGATCAGGGCCACCAGCGTGACGATGTAAAGCGTGATGCGCGAGCCGTAGATCAGCCGCGACAGGATATCCCGCCCCAGCGATTCGGTGCCCAGCACGTGCCCCTCGGTTCCGATCGGCTTCAGCCGGTTGGCCAGATCCTGGGTGAAGGGGTCCTGCGGCGCCAGCAGCGGCGCAAGCGCCGCCACCGCCAGCAGGAACAGCAGGATCGCCAGGCCGAACATGGCCAGGTGGTTGGAGCGGAAGGACAGCCAGCCGTGATAGAGCGCCGAGAGCCGCGCCTGCAGGCGCGAATGCGGCGTGTCGGTCAGCAGCCACTCGCGAAGGCCGGTTTGCGTATCGCTCATTTCGCCCTCGGATCAAGGAAACGGTAGAGAAGGTCGGAGCCCACATTCAACAGGATGAAGATCAGCCCGATCACCACGGTTCCGCCCAGCACGGCGTTCATGTCCGCCGACAGCAGCGCGGTGGTGATGTAGGAGCCGATGCCGGGCCAAGAGAAGATGATCTCGGTCAGCACCGAGCCCTCCAGCAGGTTGGCATAGCTCAGCGCGATCACGGTGATCAGCTGCACCCGGATGTTGCGGAAGGCGTGGCGCCAGATCACCGCGCGCTCCGACATGCCCTTGACCCGGGCGGTGGTGATGTATTCGGCGCTGAGCTGTTCCAGCATGAACGACCGGGTCATGCGGCTGATATAGGCCAGGCTGTAATAGCCCAGCAGCGAGGCCGGCAGCACGATATGGCTGAGCGCGTTGCGAAACACGTCCCAATTGCCGTCCAGCGCGCTGTCGATCAGGATCATGCCGGTCACCGGCGGCACCACGTCGACATAGAAGATGCCGACCCGGCCCGGGCCGCCGACCCAGCCGAGAATGCCGTAGAACAGCAGCAGCCCCATCAGGCCCAGCCAGAAGATGGGCATCGAATAGCCCACCAGCGCCACGATGCGGGCGATCTGGTCGATCCAGCTGCCGCGCCTGACGGCGGCGATCACGCCCAGCGGCACGCCCAGCAGCACCCCCATCAGGGTGCCCAGCGTGGCCAGCTCCAGCGTGGCGGGGAAGACGCGGGCGATATCCTCGGACACCGGGCGCGCGTTCAGCAGCGACATCCCGAAATCGCCGTGCGCAACGTCCCACAGGTAATAAACGAATTGCACCAGCAGCGGCTTGTCGAGGCCGAGGTCCTCGTAGGCCTGCTGGTAGGTCTCGGGCGAGGCGCGCTCGCCGACGATGGCCAGGACCGGGTCGATCGGCATCACCCGGCCGATCAGGAAAGTCACGAAAAGCAGCCCGATCATCGTCGCCGCGATCGAGCCGAAGGTCAGCAAAAGCTTTCGAAGCCAGGGGGCGAGAGGCCGCGCAGGCCGCCTCTCGCCGGTTTGTTGAACGTCGCTCATTTACTTGGTCACGGGCCAGTAGGAGACGGCGGTGATGGCGCCGCCCAGGGTCAGGTTCTCGACATTCTCGGCACGTCCCGTCTGCTCGATCTTCTGGAACATGATCGCGAAGGGCGAGGTCTCGCGGAACTGGGCCTGGATGTCACGATACATCTGGGCGCGGGTCTCGCGGTCGTTCTCGACCACGGCGGCGTCGACCTTCTCGGTCAGCCCGCCGGTGTCCCAGCTGTTGCGCCAGGCCAGAAGGCCGGTCAGCCCCGCCTCGTCCGAGTTGTCGGGGTTGTAGGCGAAGGTGCCCGCGTTGGTCTGCGGGTCGGGGTAGTCCGGGCCCCAGGCGCCGACATAGATGTCCAGCTCGCGCGCCCGGTACATGCCGAGGATCTGCTTGCCGGTGCCCACGGTCAGGTTCAGCTTGATCCCGGCCTGGGCAAAGGTGTTCTGCAGCGACTGCGCGATCTCCAGGCGCTCCTGCGCCTCGCGCACGCCGGCGTTCAGCTCCAGCCCGTCGACGCCGGCTTCGGCCAGCAGCTCCTTGGCCTTCTCGACATTGAGCGAGAACGGGTTTTCCTGCACTGCGCCCAGATAGGTCAGCGGCAGGAAGTTCTGGTGCACGGTGTACTGCCCCTTGAGGAAGCTGTTCTGCATCCCCTCATAGTCGATCAGGTACTTGATCGCCTGGCGCACCTGGGGCTTGGCGAGGTCGGGGTTCTTCTGGCCCATGCCGACATACATCAGCCGGCCGCGCAGTTCGCTGTCGACCGCGATGCCGTCCATGCCCTCGATCCCCGCGATGTCCTCGGGGTTGAGGTTGCGGGCCACGTCGATGTCGCCGCGCTCCAGCAGCAGGCGCTGGGTGGCGCTTTCCTGGATGTGGCGGACGATCACGCGCTCCATCTCGGGGGCGCCGAGATAGAAGTCGGGGTTGGCCTCCAGCGTGACCGACTCGTTCGGCTTCCAGCTCACCAGCTTGTAAGCGCCGGAACCGGCGGTGTTGGTCTTCAGCCAGGTATTGCCCAGGTCGCCGTCGACCTCGTTCTCCATGACCAGCTTCTTGTCGACGATGCCGCCGATGGTGGCGGTCAGGCAGTTCAGCACGAAGGAGGTCGCGTAGCGCTTGTCGGTGGTGATGATCAGCTTGTTGCCCTCGGCGCGGATCGTCTCCTCGACATTCTCGGGGGTGAAGCCGAACTGGGTCAGGATGAAGGACGGCGTCTTGTTCAGGATCACGGCGCGGCGCAGCGAGAACTCGGCATCCTCGGCCGTCACCGGGTTGCCGGAGTGGAACTTGACGCCTTCACGCATGGTGAAGGTGATGGTGCGGCCGTCCTCGGAGACCTCCCAGCTTTCGGCCAGGTCGGGCTGATAGCCGGCCTCCAGGTTCAGCGGGTCGAAATTGACCAGCTTGCCATAGACGTTGCGGCTGACATCCGAGCCCGCGAACTCGAACGATTCCGCGGGGTCCAGCGTGGTGATGTCGTCGATCCGGTTCGCGATCACCAGCATGTTGGGCGGCGTTTCGGCAAAGCCGGGCAGGCCGGTCACCGCAAGCGCCAGGCCCAGTGCGGCCCCAGACATGAATTTCGTGAAAGCATTCATTTTCTTGATCCTCTCCTGTTGAAAAAGGTGGCTTGGGTATCGGGGTCTTAGGCGCCCCAGGTTTTTTCCAGAACGCGCAGCCAGTTGCCGTGGCACAGCTTCTGGATCAGCGCGTCGTCGTAGCCATGCGCGGCCATCGCGGCGCGCAGGGCCGGCAGGCCGGCGGCCGAGCCGATCTCGGAGGGCACCATCGCGCCGTCGAAATCCGAGCCCAGGCCGACACGGGTCTCGCCCAGCCGCTCCACCAGATGGTCGAGGTGGCGCAGCATCTGGTCAAGCCCGGTATCCGCCATCTGGCCATCCGCGCGCAGGAAGGCCACGGCGAAGTTCAGCCCCACCATCCCGTCGCTGTCGCGGATCGCGTCGAGCTGTTCGTCGGTCAGGTTGCGGGCGTGGGGGCAAATGGCGTGGGCGTTGGAATGGGTGGCCACGAGCGGCGCGTTGGAATGGCGCGCCACGTCCCAGAACCCGGCCATGTTCAGATGCGACAGGTCGATCATGATGCCCAGCTCGTTGCAGCGCCTGACCAGCCGCAGCCCGTGGTCGGTCAGCCCGCCGCCGGTGTCGCCGTCGCTGGGATAGCGGAAGGGCACGCCCTCGCCGAAGATGGTCGTCCGGCTCCAAACCGGCCCGATGGAACGAAGGCCCGCGCGGTAGAGCACCTCGAGCGTGTGCAGCTCGGGGTCGATCGCCTCGGCCCCTTCGATATGCAGGATGGCGGCCATTTTGCCCGTCTCCAGGCAGCCGCGGATATCGGCGGCGCTGCGGCAGACCTTCAGCGCGCCCAGCTCCTCCAGCCGGAACAGGATCGCGGCCTGGTTCAGGGCGACGGGCAGGGCGTCTTCCCATTCGATCGGCTCGGGCAGGGGCAGGTCATAGCGGGGCTGGTTCATCTGCTCGAACTTGTCGTCGAGATCGACCGCCGAGGGCACGTAGACCGCGAAGAAGCCGCCGCCGAAGCCGCCCTCGGTGGCGCGCGGCAGGTCGACATGGCCGTCGCGGCCGGTGACGAAGCTTTCCGCCGCTGCCGGGCCGCCGGCGCGGTAGAGCTTCAGAAGAACGTCGTTGTGGCCGTCGAACACGGCCGGAGCGTTGGGGTGGGCCAAGGGAAAACCTGCTTGTGAACGGGTCAGAGGGGCTGACGGATCGCAGCGTAACGGCAATTCCGTCATGGACGAGGAAAAATCGCATGAGTTAAGCTCATGCAGACATGAGAAAAACTGGGAGAGGGCCATGGCGCGGCGTGCCGGGCACAGCCTGTCGGAATACCAGGCGCTGCGGGCGATGATGGAGGGCGGCACCGCCACCGCGGCGGCGCGGCGGCTGGGGCTGACGCAATCGGCGGTCAGCCGGGCCATCGCCAGCCTCGAGGCGCGCACCGGCCGCACGCTGTTCGAGCGCGAATCGGGCCGCCTGCGCCCCACGGCCGAGGCGGTGCGGCTGAACCGCCGCCTTGACCCGCTATTCGAGGCGCTGGACCGGATCGACGCCCCCACCACCGCGGTGCGCGAGACGCTGCGCCTGATCGCGCCGCCGACATTCCCACACCGCTTCCTGGTGTCGCTGGTCACCGGCTTTCTCAGGGCCAACCCGCATTTCTTCGTCAGCCTCGAGGTCAATACCTCGGACGAGGTGATCCGCGGCCTGGTCGAGGACCGTTTCGACCTGGGCATCGTCGGGGTCGAGATGTCGCGCGCCGGGCTGCGGATGATCCCCTACCGGGTGGCCCCGGCGGTCTGCGCGATGGCCTCGGACCACCCGCTGACCACGCAGGACGTGGTTGCGCCCGGCGATCTCGACGGCTGCCGCATGGTCAAGTTGACCCATCGCCATGCCCGGCGCGCGCAACTCGACAAGATCCTGCTCGAGGTGGGCGCGCGGCCCGAGGTGGTGGCCGAGGTCTCGACCTCCTTCGCGGCGATCGACCTGGCCAAGGAGGGGCTGGGCATCGCCGTGGTCAACCCGTTCCCGGTGGTGCATTTCCGCGGCGGCGAGATGGCCTTCCGCCCCTTCGAGTCGCCGATCGTCTACCGCAGCTATTTCGCGGTCTCCGACCAGCGTCCGCTCCCGCGCATCGCGCGGGCCTTCATCCGCTACGTGCGGCTGAACACGCCGGCCGATCCATTCTCGGAAAAGGCCTAGGCGTCGGCCGCGGCGCGCAGGGCGCGGGCGATCAGCGCGGGCACGCCGGGGTGCAGCCCGATCGGGTCGAGCAGGGCGCCGGCGAAACCGGCCTCCTCCAGCGCCTGAGGGAGGTCTTCCAGCACGTGGCCGCGGCGCGCGGCGAAGAAGGGCAGGCACAGCGCCTGCGCCCCCAGCCCGGCGGCGGCGTCGCGCAGGAAGGGGGCTTCCTCGACATAGCCGGTGCGGATCTCGGCAAACCCGGCCAGCGCGGCCACGGCGCGGGCGAAGGCTTCGGTCGCGCGGGCCGAGTTGCGGCTGCGCCCCGAGCCGTGCCCGGCGATCAGAACGCGGGTCTCATCGCCGGTCCAGCCGCGCGCCTCGTCCGCCCCGACCAGCGCCTGGGCTGCCAGCGCCGGCAGCGCAGGGTCGAGGCCCAGCGGCGCCAGCACCCGCCCACGCCCGTCCAGCCGCGCAGGCAGTTGCGCGGTCACGAACCAGCCGTCGGTCATGAACAGCGGATAGACCAGCGGCGCGCCCGCGCACTCCGCCAGCGCCGCCTCCAGCGCGCCGGGCGCGGCCAGCGTCGCGCCGCGGACCCGCCAGCCGGGCAGCTGTTTGGCGATTTCGCGGGCCAGGTCGGTGATTTCGGCCTCGGCCGGGGCCGGGTCGCCGGGCTGGCCATGGGCCACGATCAGAGCTTCGTGGGAAAATGGGGGCGATCCGGTCATTCGTGTCTCCGTCGGCGGCGGCAGCGTGGTGGGTCGGCTGCCGGGATCGTCTTGATGCAGATCATTGTGCCACGGCGGGGCGGTCAACACGATTGTGGCGCGAACAGGGGCAGGGCGGCCGGCAGAACGCCGCGGCAGCGCGCCCCGCGAAAAGGAGACATGGCAGGTGCAGGTGAGCAAGACAAGCCGGGCAATGGCTTATGGGGCCGAGGGGCGAGGCGGCGGTACCGCGTCGGGCGCGCCGGTCCTGGTGACGGGCGGGGCGGGGTTTCTGGGCATCAACCTGGTGCGCTACCTGCTGGCGCGGGGCCATCCGGTGCGCAGCCTGGACCTGGTGCCCTTCGACTATCCCGAGGCGCCGCAGATCGAGGAGATCCGCGGCGACATCCGCGACCCCGACACCGCCGCCCGCGCGATGGAAGGGATCAAGATCGTGGTGCATTGCGCCGCCGCGCTGCCGCTCTACACGCCCGAGGAAATCCATTCCACCGAGGTGCAGGGCACCCGCGTTTTGCTGGAGGCGGCCGAGAAGGCGGGGGTGGAGCGGTTCGTCCATATCTCGTCCACCGCCGTCTACGGCGTGCCCGATCATCACCCGATTTTCGAGGATGACCCGGTCTCGGGCGTCGGCCCATACGGCCATGCCAAGATCGAGGCCGAGGCCGTCTGTTCCGAGTACCGAGAGCGCGGGATGTGCGTCTCGGTGCTGCGGCCGAAATCCTTCATCGGGCCAGAGCGGCTGGGCGTGTTCGAGCTGCTCTACGATTTCGCGGCGGACGGCCATAATTTCCCGGTGCTGGGTTCGGGCGACAACCGCTATCAGCTGCTGGATGTCGAGGACCTGTGCGAGGCGATCTACCGCTGCGCCACGATGGAGCGCGACCTCGTGAACGACGTGTTCAACGTCGGCGCCGAGGAGTTCACCACCATGCGGCAGGATTTCCAGGCGGTGCTCGACCGCGCGGGCTTTGGCAAGCGGGTCATCGGCCTGCCGGTGGGGCCGGCCATCGCCATCCTGCGCGTGCTGGAAAAGCTGCACCTGTCGCCGCTTTACGCCTGGGTCTACGAGACCGCGGCCAAGGACAGCTTCGTGGGGACCGACAAGATCCGCGAGAGGCTGGGCTTCGCCCCGCGCTACTCCAACCAGGACGCCTTGATCCGAAATTACGACTGGTACGTGGCCAATCGGGGCAAGATTGCCAAGGCCTCGGGCGTCACGCATCGTGTTCCGTGGAAGCGCGGGGCGCTGAAACTGGCGCGGCTGGTCTTTTGAGAGGGAGCATTTCGATGGCGCGAGATATTCGTCGCAGCATTTTCCGGGGTATCGGGACCGGCCTGATCACGGCCTTGGCAATGGCCGGCGCGGGGCGGGCGCAGGAGGGGGCGCAAGCCCCGCACCCAGCCGCGCCGCCCGAGCAATGGGCGCAATACGTGGCCGACGTCCCCAAGACGATCATCGAGTTGCAACCCTTCCGCACCAGCCAATCCGCCGCGCTGGCGGATGGCGCGCCGGTGGAGCTGATCAACCTCAACCCGAACATCAATTCCTGGTTCCTGCTGCGCGTGGATGGCGAGGATTACCATCTCGAAAACCCCGCCCCGAAGACGCTGCAGGTCGCCCTGGGCGCGGGGCCGTCCCTGACGCTGTCCGGGCAGGCCTGCACCCCTTGGGCGGGTGATAAGCCCGAGCTCGCCCGCGCCCGCGCCACCGGTCTGCCCTTCGCGCCGATCTGCGGCGGCAAGCTCTACCTGCTGAACAAGGCGTCGGGCTCGCGCTCGGCCCTCGAAGGGGTCACCGATTTTCTGCGCGACCATGTCTGGGCCGGCGAGCAGATCGTGCGCGTCGTGCGCGACACGCTCTACAAGGACAAGTTCGTCGAGACCGCCAAGGTCACCAACGGCACGCCTGGCGCCACCGCCCCCGACGGCCCGGCGCCTGCACGCATTGCCGAGGCTCATGCGAATTCGCGCATCGCGCCCTCGGGGCTGGGGCTGGCGCTGGGAAATACCGACAAGGGGAACCTGGCACAGGGCGCATGGTACCCGGTGATCGGGCTGCCCGGCGTCTTCGGCAGCGCCATCCAGCCCCGCGCGATCAGCGAGGAGGTGCTGAAGGGCCCCGGCAAGACCAACTGGCTGGACGGTGTGGAAAGCAACGCCGTGGATTTCCTGGTGGCCTTCGACCTGTCGCGCTACGGCATGGGCTTCGCGTTGGGCACCGATCATCCGCGGCTTGACTGGTCGCCGCGCCCGCCGTGGAACGTGCGGGTCAAGGGCCTGCCGGGCCCGGACGGGATTTCCGGCTCGGCGCCGCTTATGCGCTCGGGCATGGTCAGCCCGGCCGAGGTCGGGCGCACGGTGGCGGCCTTTGCCGCCGGGTTCAAACGCTCGCACGGGGCGTTCAAATACGGCGACCTGCGCGAGGCCTACAAGGGCCGGCATTACGGCTTTGTCGAGGACGGGGTGATCTTCTCCAAGCTGTGGCCGGACCTCTCCACGCTCTACATGCTGGATGACGGCACCATCGGCATGAAGACCTGGACGCTGGAAGACAACGCGCTGCTGCCACGGCTGCGCTGGGCCCGGCAGAACGGCGTGCCGCTGATCGAGAACGGCATCCCGGGCCCGCGCGTGACGCAATGGGGGCCGGGCAACTGGTCGGGCTCGGCCAATGCCGAGCTGCGCACCCTGCGCGCGGGCGCCTGCATGCAGCGCAAGAGCGGCCGGCGCTACCTGATTTACGCCTATTTCTCGTCGGCCACGCCCTCGGCCATGGCGCGGACCTTCCAGGCCTATGGCTGCGAATATGCTATGCTGCTGGACATGAACGCGCCGGAGTTGACCTACCTGGCCCTTTACGTGCCGCGTGGCGGCGAGATGACGGTGGAGCACCTGGTCACCGCCATGGCCGCGACCGACAAGACCGGGCGCGGGGGTGATCTGATCCCGCGTTTCATCGGATTTCCGGACAGCCGAGACCTGTTCTACATTTACAAGAAGGCGGATTAGAGATGAGAGCTTTGATATTTGCCGCGCTGGCGGGGGTGGCGGTGGCCCTTTCCCCCGCCGCGCGTGCCGAAACCCAGTTCGAGCGCAACAACCGCATCCTGCTGGACCAGCTGGCCGAGGTGCATAACCTGACGGCCCGGCAGAAGGCCGAGGTCGAGGCGATCTTCCGCCGCTCGGGCTACATCGGGCAGGGCAACCCGGCGATCTCGCAGCACCCGATGAGCGTCGAGGAATGCAAGGCGCGGGCGCCGCGCAACGGCAACGGTTATGCCAACCGCCAGTTCGAGAGGATCTGCGGGGCCAAGTACATGGCGCCGCTCTACGATCCGCGGACCGAGAAGCCCGAGGATGCCAAGGCCTGCATCGACCAGTTCGAGTTTCCAGACATCCCCTGCACCTATCCGGTGACCTGGGTGCGGGCCAAGGAGGCCGCCGAGATCTGCGCCGCCATGGGCAAGCGGATCTGCGACGCCCATGAATGGGAAGGCGCCTGCGCCGGCGCGCTGGAGCCGCCCGATTATCCCTTCGGCGCGGGCTCGGTGTCAGCGATGCGCAGCATCCACAACTCGAAATACGCCGCCACGAAAAGCTGGGCCTACGGGCCGGAATACCAGCGCGGGGTCTGCGCGGCGAACAGCACCAAGAGCCCGTCCTGCAACGGCGGCGGCTGGAACGGCTGCGGCACCAATACCTATCCCACGGGCTCTTTCCCGGGTTGTGTCAGCAAGCTGGGGGTCTACGACCTGCACGGCAACGCCGCCGAGCACATGAACCTGCCCATGAATCCCGGCCAGATGGCCAGCAACGGCTCTAAATCGCTGGGCGTCACAGAGATGAAGGGCAGCTGGTTCATCTGGGACAAGTACCGCGCCCATCCCGACTGGTGCCGCTGGCGCGCGCCCTACTGGCACGGCAGCAAGGTGATGAGCCCGGGCAGCCATTCGAACTACCACCTGGGCTTCCGCTGCTGCAAAACGGTCAACTAGGGACCGCGGAGACACGACGCAAATTGACGTGCAATTGGCAAGGGCCGCCCCGTCGGGGCGGCCCTGTCGTTTTCGTGTCGAGTGGTGGCCTCAGCGCAGCGAGGCGAGCAGGCGGTCGGGCTGGCTGATCGGGCCTTCGCGGCTGAGGATGCCAGCGATCTGCGGGTCCTGTAGAAGCTGCATCAGCGGGCGCTTCACGCCGTTGACGAAGGCGGTCTGGCTGACCAGCCGCACGCCGTGGCTGTAATCGGCATAGCTCTTGCCATGCACGGTGCTCAGCGGCTGGATCGGCTTGCCGCTGAGGCGGTGCCAGCCGTAGATCGCGACCCGGCCCACCTTGCTGCGCAGACGGGTGGTCAGCACGATGTCCTTCTTCTGCCCGGCGATCAGGGCGGCGCGGGTCTGGCCGGCCTTGGCGCGCTGCGCCTCCACCGTCTGGTTGTGGCGCCAGAAGTAATCGGTGGATTCCATCTGCGCGCCGGGCGTCATCGGCGAGGGTGCGAGATGCACGTCCGCCTGCTGGTAGATCGCGTCGACCATCGCGGTGGTGGGCAGGATGAAGCCGAAGTTCTCGGCCAGTTCGGCGGCGGTGGGCAGGCCCATCGGCACGCGCACGTAATCGCGGTCAGCGCCCACGGCGAGGTAGTCGGGGGTGACGCAGATGACGATATCCAGATCTTCGCCGCCGGCGGTCTTGCCCGACAGCCTCACCGGGGTCAGGCGGCGCAGGAAGTCGGGCACGTTGCCAGATTTGACCTCTTCGGCGACGGCGGCATCGCGGGCCGGGCCGCGGAGTTTCATGATGTCGCGCACGAAATCGCTGCCCGAGGCGGCGCGCGACTTGCGGGCCGGGATCTGGCTGGCCAGTTCCTTGCTGCACTGGTTGGGGGCGATGGCGCTGGCGGAGGCATGCAATTGCTGGGGAAGCAGCGCGCTCAAAAGGCCGGCCACCCAGACTGCTCTGAGGTTCTTGATCATATGTCTCGTCTTATGAATGCGATCTGTTCTTGAGGTCCCCCCAGCTATCTCTTGCCGTTGCGGAAACTGTCAACGACTCCCCTGTCGCACTCGGCGGCAACCCGCTCAGCCCCGGGGCCAAGCTGGCAAGGCTTTGCCGAAACCGGGCCGCAGACCGGCGTCAGCGCCGCGGAGATCGGCGGATTTTTGCGTCTGGCCGCAAGAACGCCTCGCCTGCTATGGTCGAGGTAACGCGGCCCAATGCGCCGCCGCATTGACCGCAACCGAGTTTCGAGAATGCCAACCGTGGACGCATCCGATCATTCCACCGACATCCCGCTCGTCTGCGACCTCGACGGAACCGTCACCCCGGCCGACACCACCTATGAACTGCTGCTGCTTTATCTCAAGGCGCATCCGCTGCTGGGATGGCTGACCGTCCTGCGCTGGCTGCGGCAGGGCAGGGGGCACATGAAGGCGCGGCTGGCCGAGACGGTGGGGGCGGGGCTGAACACCGCGCATCTGCCGCTGGATGAGGGGCTGATCGGCTCGGGCCCGTTCCAGTCGGCGCGGCGCAAAGCGCTGGTCTCGGGCGCCCCGCAGGCGGTGGTCGAGGGTGTGTCTGTGCGGCTGAGCGGGTTCGAATGCGCCGCCGGCAGCACCGCCGAGCGCAACCTCACGGCCGAATACAAGGCCGCGTATCTGCGCCAGACCTACCCCGAGGGGTTCGACTATGTCGGCGACAGCCGCGACGACCTGCCGGTCTGGCAGGCGGCGCGCCGGGCCTATGCGGTCAATGCCGATCCCCGCACCGTTCAGGAAGCGCAGGCGCGCGGCATCGAGATCGAGACGCTCGGCCCGCGCCGGCCGTTCCTCGGCCCGCTCCTGCAGGAGATGCGCCTGCATCAATGGGCCAAGAACTCGCTGATCTTCCTGGTGCCGCTGCTGAGCTTGGCCGCCTTCACCTGGGAATGGGCGCTGAACCTGGCGGTGGCCTTCCTGTCGCTGGGGCTGGTGGTCAGTTCAACCTACCTGCTGAACGACCTGCTGGACCTGCAGGACGACCGGCTGCATCCGATCAAGAGCAAGCGCCCCTTCGCCGCCGGCGCGCTGACGGTCAAGCAGGGGCTGCTCTCCATCATCGGCCTGTCGCTGACGGGGCTGGGGCTGAGCCTGGTGGTCGGGCCGGCCCTGACCGTGGTGCTGCTGTTCTACGCCGCGGTGTCGATGGGCTACTCTTTCCTGTTCAAGCGCGTCGTGGTGCTGGACGCCTTTATCCTGGCCTTCCTGTTCTGCCTGCGGGTGCTGATCGGCGTGCTGGTCACCGGCGCCACCACGAATGCGTGGTTCTTCACCGCGGTGGCGACCTTCTTCCTCAGCCTGGCGCTGGGCAAGCGCTGCATCGAGCTGGAGCACAAGTGGTCGGGCGAGGCGGCGCGCCACCTGGAGACGCTGTCGGGCCGGGGCTATTGCGGCCGCGACTTCCCGGTGGTGCTGGGGCTGGGCATTACGGTGGGCATGATCTCGCCCCTGATCACCATGATCTACGCGCTGCTGTCCGAGGAATCGATCGTCGAGAGCACGGTGGTCGCCTTCGTCATCTCGACCACGCTGATGTTCTGGATGGGACGGTTTTGGATCCTGGTCAACCGCGGCGCGATCGACGACGACCCGGTCTATTTCGCGCTGAAGGACGGGATCAGCCGCACGGCCCTGCTGGTCATCCTGGCCGCCGTCATGATCGAGCAGCTTGTCTGAGCGCGGGGGGCGGGCGGGTGCAGTTTTTCCGTTTCCTCTTGGCGGGCGGCACGGCCGCGCTGGTCAACGTGGTCAGCCGCTACCTGCTGGATTTCGTCATGCTGTTCGAGGTCGCGGTGGTGATCGCGCATCTGATCGGCATGGCGGTGGCCTATGTGCTGACCAAGCTTTTCGTGTTCCGGCCCAGCGGCCACAGCGTCCGGCAGGAGGCCACGCGCTTCACCATCGTCAACGTCTTTTCGCTGCTGATCGTGTGGAGCATCAGCGTGGGCCTGGCGCGGATCGTGTTCCCAAGCATGGGCTTCACCTGGCACGCCCATGACGTCGCCCATGTGACCGGTGTCTCGGTCACCGCGGTAACCAGCTATTTCGGGCACAAGTATTACTCGTTCCGCGCGGGCTGAGGGGTCAGCCGCAGGCGGGGTCGGGTTGCGGCCCGGGCGTGGGCAGGTCCAGCGCGGCGCGCAGCTGGGTGACACGCTCGGCGTTGTCTCGGGCCGGGCGGCCGTCCTCGTTGACCAGCGAGTTCTCGAACCCCACGCGCAGCTTGCCCCCCGCCGCATGGGCCGCGCGCAGGCAGGCGGTTTCGCCCCGGCCGAAGGCGCAGACCATCCAGTCGGGCGCGATGCCGTGCCGCTTCAGCCTGGCAAGGAACGGGTCCAGCGCGTCGGGCGCGCTGCTCTGCCCGGGGGTGTAGCGGCCCAGCACGAAGAGCAGTTGCAGCCCGGCATCGGTGAACAGGTCCTCCGGCAGAACGCGGCGGAGCAAGTCAAGCTCGCCCGCGTCGTAGAGGATATGCTGCACGGCGATGCCGCGTTCGGAGCAGAGGCGGTAGAAGGCGGCGGCCTCGTCGACGGGCGTGTCCCGCACGATCTCGCGCAGCGCGGCCGAGACCATATCCGCGCCCGCCTCCAGTGCCACCCGGCGCTGGTGCGGCGAGGCGTAAATGCCGTTGGCCTCGGTCGTGACCTGCAGGGCCATGGCGGGCACCGCGCCGCGCAGTTCCGCCAGCGCCTCGCGGTAGAGGCCGGCGTCGAGCAGATGGCGCTGTTCCGAATCCCGCAGATGCAAGTGCAGCCCGTCCGCCCCGGCGGCGTGGCAGGCGCGGGCGGTGGCGACGATCTCGTCCAGCGTCACCGGCAGGGCCGGGTGGTCGGCCTTGGTCCGGTTGGCGCCGTTGGGCGCGACCATCAGCCGGGGCAGGGCAGGCATCACAGCACCGCGTCGAACGTGGCCGTGAGCTTGCCGACCAGCTCGTCGATATGTGCGTCTTCCATGATGAAGGGCGGGGCGAGCAGCACGTGGTCGCCCTGCCGCCCGTCGATGGTGCCGCCCATCGGGTAGCAGATCAGCCCGTTCTCGAAGGCCGTCTTCTTGACCGCCTTGTGCACCGCGCGTTCGGGCGCGAAGGGTCTTTTCGTCTCGCGGTCCTCGACGATCTCCAGCCCGCGGAACAGCCCGCGCCCGCGGATGTCGCCGATATGGGGGTGCTGGCCGAAGGCATCCTGCAGCGCCGCCTCCAGCTTGTCGCCCATGACGCGGGCGCGCTCGGCCAGACCGCCCTCGGTCAGCTTGCGCACCACCACGTCGGCGGCGGCGCAGGCGGTGGGGTGGCCCATATAGGTGTGGCCGTGCTGGAAGAAGCCGCTGCCGGCCTCGATCGCCTCATAGATCCTGCCCGAGCACAGCATGGCACCGATCGGCTGATAGCCCGCGCCAAGACCCTTGGCGATGGTCACGATGTCGGGGCTGATGCCCTCCTGCTCCGAGGCGAAGAAGCTGCCGGTGCGGCCCATGCCGCACATTACCTCATCGAGGATCAGCAGGATGCCGTGGCGGTCGCAGATCTCGCGCACGCGCTTGAAATAGCCGGGCACCGCGGGCACCGCGCCCGCCGTGGCGCCGACCACCGGCTCGGCCACGAAGGCGATCACCGTCTCGGGCCCCAGCCGCCGCAGCTCTGCCTCCAGCTCATCGGCGACGCGCAGGCCATAATCCTCGACGCTCTCGCCGTCCTGGCGGCCGCGGTATTCGTAGCAGGGCGCGATATGCGAGGTCTCGATCATCAGCGGCGCAAAGGGCTCGCGCCGCCATTCGTTGCCGCCCGTGGCCAGCGCCCCCAGCGTGTTGCCGTGATAGCTCTGCCGGCGGGCGATGAAACGGTGGCGGTGGGGCTGTCCGATCTCGATGAAATACTGGCGCGCCAGTTTCAGCGCGGCCTCCACCGCCTCGGAGCCGCCGGAGACGAAATAGACCCGCTCGATCCCCGCAGGCGCATGCGCGATCAGCCGGTCGGCCAGCGATTCCGCCGGCTCGGAGGTGAAGAAACCGGTATGGGCGAAGGCCAGCTGGCCCACCTGTGCGCGAATCGCCTCGATCACCTCGGGGTCCGAATGGCCGAGGCAGGAGACCGCCGCGCCCCCCGAGCCGTCGAAATAGGCTTTGCCGCCGGCATCGTAGAGGTAGACCCCCTCGCCGCGCTGCGCGAGCGGGGGCGGGGCCTTGGTATGGCGAGGGAAGACATGGCTCATGGCGGACTCCGTCTGTCGAGCCCTATGAAACAGATGAATCAGTCGTTGACAATATATGAAACGGATGAAACAAGAATTGTGATCGCGAACCGGGGGAGTATCGGGGTTTGACGACTACGTTCGAGCAACGTCTGGCCGAGAATTACGAGCAGCTCAGCGCCAAGCTGAAGCTCGCCGGCGATTACGTTGCCGAGAACCCCGTCGACACCGCGACCCGCAGCCTGCGTGCCGTGGCCCAGGAAAGCGGGCTGGCGCCGGCCACCTTCTCGCGTCTGGCGCGCGCGCTGGACTACGAGGATTTCGAGCACCTCCGCGACGAACTCCGCGACAAGATCGGCCGCCGCGTGCACAGCTTCGCCGACCGGGCCGGGCGGCTGCAGCAGGATCACGGCAAGGGGCCGCGCGGGTTCTTCGACGCCCATGCGGCGGCCTGCCTGGGCAACCTGCAGCGCTTGCACGACGACATGGACGTGGAATTGCTGGAACGCGCCGTGGACCGGCTGCACGATGCGCGCACGGTGCTGCTGCTGGGCGCGCTGGGCTCGACCGGGGTCGTCGAATACCTGGGCTACATGGCGAATTTCTGTTCCGGGAACTGGCGCATGGCGGGCCGGATGGGGGCGTCGCTGGGCAGCGCGCTGGTCGAGCTCGACCGCCGCGACGTGCTGCTCGTGGTGACCAAGCCGCCGTTTTCGACCAGCGCCATCCGCGCCGCCGAACTGGCGCGCGCGCAGGGGGCCTACGTGGTGGTGATCACCGACACCCATGCCTGCCCGGCGCTGCGCCATGCCTCGGCCGGGTTCATCGTGCCCACCGACAGCCCGCATTTCTATTCGTCCTACGTGGCCACCCTGTTTCTGGCCGAGACCCTGATCGGGATGCTGGTCAGCCGCGCCGGCCCCGCCGTGCGCGAGCGGATCGCTCAGATCGAGCAGCGCAATCACCGCCTGGAGGAAGTCTGGGACGGCTGAGTCACCAAAGCAACGACATCAATTCATCAACCAAGGGAGTGTATGATGTTTTCGAAGTTCAAGTTCACCCTGACCGGGGCCGCGCTGGCCACCGCGATGGCGCCTGCGGCCATGGCCGAGGAGTTCATCACGATCGGCACCGGCGGCGTGACCGGCGTGTATTACCCGACCGGCGGTGCAATCTGCCGCCTGGTCAACAAGGGCCGCAAGGAGCACGGCATCCGCTGCTCGGTGGAATCGACCGGCGGCTCGATCTACAACATCAACACCATCCGTGCCGGCGAGCTGGAATTCGGCGTCGCCCAGTCGGACTGGCAGTACCACGCCTATAACGGCACCTCGAAATTCGAGGAGCAGGGCGCCTTCGAGGGCCTGCGCGCGGTGTTCTCGGTCCACCCCGAGCCCTTCACCGTGGTCGCCCGCGCCGATGCCGGCGTCACGACCTTCGACGACCTCAAGGGCAAGCGCGTGAACATCGGCAACCCCGGCTCGGGCCAGCGCGGCACGATGGAAGTGCTGCTGGCCGCCAAGGGCTGGACCACCGACGACTTCGAGCTGGCCACCGAGCTGAAGGCCGCCGAGCAGTCGGCCGCGCTCTGCGACAACCAGATCGACGCGATGGTGTACACCGTGGGCCACCCCTCGGGCTCGATCCAGGAAGCGACCACCGCCTGTGACTCGGTGCTGGTCAGCGTGAATGGCCCGACCATCGACAAGCTGGTTGCAGAGAACTCCTATTACCGCAAGGCCACCATTCCGGGCGGCATGTATCGCGGCAACGACGCGGACGTGGACACCTTCGGCGTGGGCGCGACCTTCGTGACCTCGGCCGACGTGTCGGAAGAGGCAGTCTACACCGTGGTCAAATCGGTCTTCGAAAACTTCGAGGATTTCAAGAAGCTGCACCCGGCCTTCGCGAACCTCGAGCCGCAGGAAATGGCCACCGCCGGCCTGTCGGCCCCGCTGCACCCCGGTGCCGCGAAATACTACAAGGAACAGGGCTGGATCGACTAAGCCCTGATACCGAAAGGGGCGCAGCACATGCGCCCCTTTCCCTTTTAGGTTATTCATAACAAGGAGCCGCGCATTTTCGCGGCCGGTCCGGGGGAGAGTGCGCCGATGGTGGACAACAAGAACAGTGGAAAGCCGCTGAGCGAGGAGGAACTGCAGGACCTTGTGGCCTCCTCCGATTCCGGCGCGCGCAGCCCGGCCGGGGCGGTCGGGCTGTTCCTGGCGGCGGTGGCGGTCGTGTGGTCGCTGTTCCAGGTGGTGCTGGCCTCGCCGCTGGCCAACTACGTGCTGCCGGGCGACGTCATCAACAACAGCCGCCAGATCCACCTCGCCTTTGCCATCTTCCTGGCCTTCACCGCCTATCCGGCGCTGCGCACCAGCCCGCGCCACTACGTGCCGGTGCAGGACTGGGTGTTTTCCGCCGTCGGGGCCTTTGCCGCGCTCTACGGCTATTTTTTCTACCAGAAGATCGTCGATGCGGGCGGCAAGGCCGACGAGATCGACACGGTCTTCGCCGTGATCGGCCTGATCCTGCTGTTCGAGGGCGCGCGGCGCGCGCTGGGTCCGGCGATGGCGACGCTGGCCAGCCTCTTCCTGCTCTACGTGTTCTTCGGCTCTTCCGAAATCTTCCCGGATGTCATCCGCTGGAAGGGCGCCACCCTGCAGCGCGCGATGGAGCAGATGTGGATCACCTCCGAGGGCGTGTTCGGCATCGCGCTGGGCGTCTCCACCAAGTTCGTGTTCCTCTTCGTGCTGTTCGGCGCGCTGCTCGAGAAGGCCGGCGCCGGCAACTATTTCATCAAGATGGCCTTCGGGGCGCTCGGCCACCTGCGCGGCGGCCCGGCCAAGGCGGCCGTGGTCGGCTCGGCCGCGACGGGCCTTATCTCGGGCTCTTCGATCGCCAACGTGGTCACCACCGGCACCTTCACCATCCCGCTGATGAAACGCGTGGGCTTTTCCAGTGAAAAGGCCGGCGCGGTCGAGGTGGCCAGCTCGGTCAACGGCCAGATCATGCCGCCGGTGATGGGCGCCGCGGCCTTCCTGATGGTCGAATACGTGGGCATCTCCTATGTCGAGGTGGTCACCCACGCCTTCCTGCCCGCCGCGATCAGCTACATGGCGCTGGTCTATATCGTCCACCTGGAGGCGGTGAAGAACAACATGCCCACCCTGGGCGACCGGGTGGTCTCGCTGGGCAAGACGATCGGCGGCATGGCGGCCTTCTTCGCGGGCTTCGCGGCGCTTTGCTACGGCGTCCAGTTCCCCGTGCGCTGGATCGTGGCGCTGGTGCCCGAGGGTGCGGGCTGGGTGCTGTCGGCGCTCATCTTCGTGGCCTACGCGGCGCTGCTTTGGCTGGCGGCGCAGGCCGACGACCTGGCGCCCGACGACCCCAACGCAGAGGAGGTCGAGCTGCCGGTGGTGGGCGAGATCTACAAGACCGGCCTCTATTTCCTGCTGCCCATCGTTGTGCTGGTCTATTTCCTGATGATCGAGCAGAAATCGCCGGGCCTCTCGGCCTTCTGGGCCACTGCGCTACTGTTCGTCATCCTGCTGACCCAACGCCCGCTCAAGGCCATGTTCCGCGGCGAGAGCGAACTGGCCAATGCCGCCCGCGCCGGGCTGCTGGACCTCGTCCAGGGGCTGATCGACGGCGCGCGCAACATGATCGGCATCGGCCTGGCCACGGCCACCGCCGGGGTGATCGTGGGCACGGTGACGCTGACCGGGGTGGGGCAGGTGATGGCCGACCTCGTGGAATTCCTGTCGGGCGGCAACCTGGTGATCATGCTGGTGATGGTGGCGCTGCTCAGCCTGGTGCTGGGGATGGGGCTGCCGACCACCGCCAACTACATCGTGGTCAGCTCGCTGATGGCGGGGGTCGTGGTGGAACTCGGCGCGCAGAGCGGGCTGATCGTGCCGCTGATCGCGGTGCATCTGTTCGTCTTCTATTTCGGCATCATGGCCGACGTGACCCCGCCCGTCGGGCTGGCCAGTTTCGCCGCCGCCGCGGTGTCGGGGGGCGATGCGATCCGCACCGGCTTCACCGCCTTCTTCTACTCGCTGCGCACGGTGGCGCTGCCCTTCGTGTTCCTGTTCAATACCGACCTGCTGCTGATCGACGTGGGCTGGGCGCAGGGCATCCTGGTGGCCGTGGTGGCCTCGATCGCGATCCTGGTCTTCACCGCGGGGACCATGGGATGGTTCCTCACCCGCTCCCGCATCTACGAGAGCGTGGCGCTGGTGCTGGTCTCGTTCATGCTGTTCCGGCCCGATTTCTTCATGGACCGGATCCAGCCGCCCTTCGAGATGATCGAGCCGGCCGCGCTGGAACAGGCGCTGGAGCGCGCCCGACCGGGCGACGAGCTGCGCGTGGTCGTCGCCGGGCCCGATTTCGACACCGGCGAGCCGGTCGAGACCACGCTGCTGCTGGACATCGAGGGCGAGGGCTCGGGTGCTGAGCGGCTGGACGCCTTCGGCCTGCTGCTGATGGAAGAGGACGGGGCCGTCAAGATGGACGAGCCGATGTTCGGCACGCCCTTCTCCGAGGCCCTGCAAGGGCTCGATTTCTACGGTGACGACCCGGTGGTTCTGAAATCGGTAAAGGCGCCGGCCGACCAGCTGCCCAAGGAAATCATCTTCGTGCCGGCCTTCGTCCTGCTGGGCCTGATCGCCTACCTGCAAGCGGCCCGTGCCCGCCATGAAAAAGGAGTTCCCGCATGAAAGGCCCCGTTCTCTGCGCCGTCGACGTCTCGAACAAGGGACAGGATATCGAGGTCCTGAAGGCCGCCGCGCGCATGGCCGAGATGGAGGGCGCGCAACTCGACGTCATCACCGTGGTGCCGGATTACGGGATGAGCGTGGTCGGCAGCTATTTCGACCCCAAGCACCACGACAAGGCGGTGGCGGAGACCAAGCGCCTGCTTAACGACCTGGTCGAGCAGGCGATCGGGGCGGAGGCCAACCAGAAGGTGCGCCACATCGTGGCCACCGGGCGCGCCTATGACGAGATCCTGCACGTTGCCAAGACCGACGGAGCGGGGCTGATCGTGATCGGCGCGCACAAGCCTGACTTCAAGGATTACCTGCTGGGTCCGAACGCGGCACGGGTGGTGCGCCACTCCAAGTGCTCGGTGCTGGTCGTCCGCTAGGCGGCGGCCCGCGCTGACGCGTGGGCAGCGTTGACAGCCTTGGGCGGCAACTGTACCGGCTGGACGGTATAGTGGAAATCCTTGCCGCGAGTCCGCCTATGCCGCCTCCCGATGCCCGCAACCGTATCCTCGACGCCGCCGAGGCCGTCGCCCTGCGCGACGGCGCCCGCCGGTTGACCCTCGACGCCGCCGCGCGCGAGGCGGGCGTCAGCAAGGGCGGCGTTCTCTACCACTTCCCCAACAAGACGGCTCTGCTGGCCGGCATGCTGGCGCGGATGATCGAGGAGGGCAGCGCGACGATCGAGCGCCATCGCGCCGAATTCGCCGGGCAGACCAACCCCACCCTGCGCGCGCTGGTGCAGACCGGCTGGGAAATGGCGCAGTGCAAGGCCGATATCCGGGTCGCGCTGATCACCGGCCTGTCCGAGGACCCCACGCTGATGCAGCCGGTGCGCGCGCTGTTCGACAGGTTCTGGGCCCGGGTCCGGCAGGAATGCCCGGATGAGCCCGCCGCCTTCGCGGTCTGGTCGGCCGTAGAGGGCTTCCAGTTTTTCAACATGTTCGACGTCTGCCCGCTGCCCGCGGACCAGGCGCCCAGGCTCTTTGAGAGGCTGATGGCGATGATCGACGCGCTGCCGGCACGGGAGATCCCCCGATGAGACTATTGCACGCCGCTTTTGCGGTCGCCCTTCTGGCCGGGCCGTCCCTGGCGGACGCGCCGCTCGCCGTCGAGATCGTCACCGCGCGGCTGGCCCCCGACACCCGCGAGCTTTCGCTGACTGGCGAGGTGGTCGCGCGCGACCCGCTCAGCATTTCCTTTCCGGTGGGCGGGCGCATTGCGTCGGTGCTGGTCGAGGCCGGCGATGTGGTCGCCGCCGGGGCGCCGCTGGCGCGCATGGAATCGGTGCAGCAGGAACAGGCCCTGCGCGCAGCCCAGGCGGGGCTGGCCACGGCGCAGGCCGACCACGCGCAGGCGGTCGAGGACCTCGAACGTCAGAACGCCCTGCTGGAGCGCGGCGCAACCACCCGCATCAGCCGCGACAGCGCCGAGGATGCGCTGCGCATCTCCGAGGGCGTCCTCGCCCAGGCCCAGGCCGATCTCGACCGCGCCGAGAAGGCGCTGGAAGACACTGTTCTGGCCGCGCCCTCGGCCGCCACCGTCACCGAGCGGACGGCCGAGGCCGGGCAGGTGGTGGGTGCGGCGCAGCCGGTGATGACCCTGGCGCTGGGGCAGGGGCTGGACGCTGTTTTCGACATGCCCGAGGCCTATCTGACGCTCGACCTGCCCTCGCCGGGGGTGCGCCTGACGCCCATCGACGCGCCCGGGGTAGTGATCGAGGGAAAGGTGCGCGAAATCTCGCCGCTGGTGGACCCGGCCACGGGCACGGTGGCGGTGACGGTCGAGATCCCCGAGGGGGCCCCGGGCCTGACCTATGGCGACGCGGTGCGCGGCACGATCACCCGTGCCGAAACCCCGCATGTGATGCTGCCCCACACGGCGATGACGGCCCGCGCCGACGGGCCCGCGGTCTGGGTGGTCGATCCCGACAGCATGACGGTGTCGCTGCGTCCGATCAGGGTGGCCCGGTTCGAGACCGGCCGCATCGTGGTGCAGGACGGGCTGCCCGAGGGCACGCTGGTGGTCACGCGCGGGGCGCATCTGCTCTATCCGGGCCGCGTGGTGCGCGAAGCGGAGGGTTCGGAATGAGATTGCTTCTGCTCTTTCCCTTGCTGGCGCTGCCGCTGCAGGCCGAAGAGGCCCCGGCCCCCGAGGCGCCGCTGCGCCCCGTGGTCTCCGAGATCGCCAGCCTGCAGGCCGGTGAGGCCCCGGCCTTCGTGGGCACCGTCACCGCCCGCAACGAGGCCGACCTGGGATTTCCCATGATCGGCACCGTGGCCGAGCGGCTGGTCGACATCGGCGACGCGGTGGCGCAGGGCGCGGTGCTGGCGCGCCTCGACCCCGAGGATCTGGAGGCCGACCTGCGCGCCGCCGAGGCCGGGGTGATCGTGGCCCGCGCCCGGCTGCGCGCCGCCACCGACGCCGAGGCCCGCGCGCGCGAACTGGCCGCCCGCAGCGTGGACAGCGCCACCCGGGTCGAGGATGCGCAGCGCGCCCTGACCGCGGCGCAGGCGCAGCTCGAACAGGCGCAGGCCGCCCGCGCCCGGGCCGAGGACATGCGTGCGCTGGCCACCCTCCGCGCCCCGCGCGACGGTGTGGTGACCGAGGTCTTTGCCGAGCCCGGCGCGACGCTTTCGGCCGGACAGCCGGTGGTGCGGCTGGCGGGCACGGACCTGCGCGAGGTGGTCATCGACCTGCCCGAGCCGGAGGTCGCCCGGCTGCAGATCGGCAACCGTTTCGACGCGGTTCTGGCCGCCCGCCCGGCGGTCACCGTCGGGGCCACGCTGACCCGCATCGACCCGGTGGCCGAGCGCGCCACGCGCACCCGGCGCCTCTACCTGGCGCTCGACGATCCGCCCGACGGCTTCCGCCTCGGGGCGCTGGTGCGCGTCCGCCCGCAGGACAGCACTGAGGCCGGGGTGGCGGTGCCGCTCTCGGCCGTGCTTGACGCGGGCGGCGCGCCGGCCGTCTGGGTGGTGGACCGCGCCACCGACACCGTGCACCGCCGCGCGGTCACGCTGGGTGAGCGCTTTGGCGATTACGTGCGGATCGCGGAGGGGGTGACGCCCGGCGAGGAGGTCGTGGTGAAAGGCATCCATTCCATGACGGACGGGCAGAAGGTCGGCCCGAGGGTGACGCGATGAAGGGGTTCAACCTGTCCGACTGGGCGCTCCGGCACCGCTCTTTCGTGTGGTTCCTGATGATCGTGTCGCTGCTGGCCGGCGCGCTGTCCTATTCCAATATCGGCCGCCGCGAGGACCCGGATTTCTCGATCAAGACCATGATCGTCGCCGCCGCGCTGCCCGGCGCGGATGTGCAGCAGACGCTGACCCAGGTGACCGAGCGCATCGAGAAAAAGCTCAGCGAACTGCCCGAACTCGATTACACCCGCTCCGTCACCTGGCCCGGCCAGACCCTGGTCTATGTCGAGCTGCTGCCCACCACCGACGCCGGGGAACTGCCGCGCATCTGGCAGACCGTGCGCAACATGATGGGCGACATCAGGGGCGAGTTCCCGCAGGAATTCGCGGGCTTCCAGTTCAACGACAATTTCGGCGATGTCTTCGGCAACCTCTACGCCTTCACCGCCGACGGCTTCTCGCGCCGCGAACTGCGCGACCACGCCGAGAACGTGCGCCGCGCCGTCCAGCAACTCGACGACGCCGGCAAGGTGGAACTGTTCGGCACCCGCGACGAGGTGATCTACCTGGAATTCGATGTCGAGCGGCTGGCCGCGCTGGGGCTGAACCAGGGGGCAGTGCAGGCGACGCTGGCCGCGCAGAACGCCATCCTGCCCTCCGGCGTGATCGACGCGGGACCCGAGCGGGTGCTGGTGCGCGTCGGCGGCCAGTTCACCGGCGCCGGCAGCCTCGAGGACATCAACCTGCGGGTCGACGACCGCTTCTTCCGCCTGACCGACGTGGCCGAGGTTCGCCGCGGCTACGCCGACCCGCCCTCCGAGATCTTCCGCTACAACGGGCAGGAGGCGATCGGCCTGGCCGTGGGGATGCGCAAGGACGCGAACATCCTGGAATTCGGCGAGGCGCTGGGCGAGGTCATGGCCCAGGCCCAGGCCGAGCTGCCCATCGGCATCGACATCCACCAGGTGGCCGACCAGCCGCATGTGGTGGAAGAGGCCGTGGGCCATTTCATCCAGGCCCTGATCGAGGCGGTTCTGATCGTGCTGGCCGTCAGCTTCGTCAGCCTCGGGCTGCGCGCAGGCTTCGTGGTGACGCTGACCATCCCCTTGGTGCTGGCCGTGACCTTCGTGGTGATGGAGCAGGCGGGGATCACCCTGCAGCGGATCTCGCTGGGGGCGCTGATCATCGCGCTGGGCCTGCTGGTCGACGACGCCATGATCGCCATCGAGACCATGATCTCGCGGCTGGAAAAGGGCGAGAGCCTGGCCAGGGCCGCCTCTTACGCCTGGAGTTCCATCGCCTTCCCCATGCTGTCGGGCACGCTGGTGACGGTGGCGGGCTTCATCCCGATCGGGCTGAATTCCTCGGCCGCCGGGGAATTCACCTTCTCGCTCTTCGTGGTGATCGCGGTGTCGCTGCTGGTGTCGTGGATCGTGGCGGTGCTGTTCGCGCCGCTGATCGGGGTGACCTTCCTGCCCAGGGCCATGAAGGCGCATCACGAGGGGCCGGGCCGGATCCGGCGCATCTTCCACGTGGTGCTGCGCGGCGCGATGCGGTTCCGCTGGCTGACCATCATCCTGACCGTGGCCGTCTTCGGTGGCTCGATCTGGGGCATGCGCTTCGTCGAGCAGCAGTTCTTCCCCAATTCCGACCGGCCCGAACTGATCGTGGACGTGACCCTGCCGCAGAACGCCTCCATCGCCGAGACGACGGCCCAGATGGACCGGCTGGAAAGCCACCTGAAGGACAACGAGAACGTGCTGTTCTGGTCCTCCTACGTGGGCCGGGGCGCACCGCGATTCCTGCTGTCGCATGACGTGGAGACGCCGGGGCCCAATACCGGGCAGATCGTCATCCAGACCCCCTCGGTCGAGGCGCGCGACGCCCTGCGGGCCGAGCTGGAAGAGGTTCTCGCCACCCGCTTCCCGGGCGTCGACGGCTTCGTGCGGTTGCTGGCCATCGGCCCGCCGGTGGGCCGACCGGTGCAATACCGTCTCAGCGGGCCGGACATCGAGATGCTGCGCGACCGCGCGCGCGACCTGGCCGCCCTCGTGGCCACCGACCCGCGCCTGACCGGCGTCGTGATGGATTGGAACGAGCCCACCCGCGTGGTGCGCGTCGACATCCTGCAGGACAAGGCCCGGCAACTTGGCATTACCCCGCGCGACATCGCCTCGGCCCTCTACGCCATCTATGACGGCACCAAGGTGACCGAGTTGCGCGACGCCGCCTATCTGGTCGACATCGTGGCCCGCGGCAACGACGTGGCCCGGACCTCGGTCGAGGGGCTGGAGAACCTCCAGCTCAGCACCGCGGGCGGCGAGACGATCCCGCTGCGCTCGGTGGCGAGCTTCCGCTACGAGACCGAGCAGCCGGTGATCCACCAGCGCAACCGCATGCCGACCATCACCGTGAAGGCGGCGCTGGCGACCGACGATCAGCCCGCCACGGTGGTGGCGGACCTCGCCGACAAGATCGCCGCCTTCGACGCCGGGTTGCCGCTGGGTTACCGCGTCGCGCTTGGCGGCACGGTCGAGGAAAGCGCCCAGAGCCAGGCGCCGATCGCCCAGGTCGTGCCGCTGATGGTGCTGATCATGCTGACCCTGATCATGATCCAGATGCAGGGCTTCCGGCTGACCTTCGTCGTGCTCTGCGCCGCGCCGCTGGGCCTGATCGGCGTGGTGGCGGCGCTGGTGCCCTCGGGCGCGCCGCTGGGCTTCGTCGCGATCCTCGGCGTGCTGGCGCTGGTGGGCATCCTGATCCGCAACTCGATCATCCTGGTCAGCGAGATCGAGGTGCTGCGCGCCAAGGGCGTCGCGGCTTGGGAGGCGGTGTTCCAGGCCTCCGACAGCCGCGCCCGCCCGATCCTGCTGACCGCGGCGGCGGCCAGCCTCGCGCTGATCCCGATCTCGCGGCAGATCTTCTGGGGGCCTATGGCCTATGCCATGATGGGCGGGATCATCGCCGGGACCGTCATTACCCTGGTGTTCGTGCCCGCGCTCTACCTGGCCGTGTTCCGGGTGAAGCGCGGGGAGGGGCAGGCTAAAGCTGACTAAATTACTCGGACTCCCTTTACCTGACTAATTGCCTTGGCTAATGAGGGGCAAGACCGCGCTTGGCGGCAAGGAAAAGGGACATGACATGACGTTTCGCAGCACGTTTCTGACATCGGCGCTGGCCCTGGCCGCGCCAGCCTTCGCCTGGGCCGCGGAGCCGGCCGAGATCGTCGAGAATTACGCCGACATCGCGCAGGCGGGCTACGAGGACAGCCTTATCCGCGCCAGGGCGCTGAAGACAGCGGTCGAGGCGCTGATCGCCGCGCCGACCGAGGCCAATCTCGAGGCCGCGAAAGAGGCCTGGCGCGCCGCCCGCATCCCCTATCAGCAGACCGAGGCCTTCCGCTTCGGCAACCCCACGGTGGACGCGTGGGAGGGCAAGGTGAACGCCTGGCCGCTGGACGAGGGGCTGATCGACTATGTCGACCCGCTGGCCGGCGGCAACGACGAGAACCCCTATTCCACGGCCAACATCATCGCCAACCCGGTGCTGGAACTGTCGGGCGCCACCGTAGACGCCACCGAGATCACCCCCGAGGTCCTTCAAAGCCTGCACGAGGTCGACGGCATCGAGGAGAACGTTGCCACCGGCTATCACGCCATCGAGTTCCTGCTCTGGGGGCAGGACCTGAACGGCACCGATCACGGCGCGGGGGCGCGTCCGGCCAGCGATTACGATACCGCCAACTGCACCGGCGGCAATTGCGACCGGCGCGCGCAATACCTGCTGGCCGCTGCCGATCTGCTGATCTCCGATCTCGAAGAGGCCGTGGCCAACTGGTCCGAGGGCGGTCAGGGCCGCGCCGATGTCGCCGCCGACCCAGACGAGGGGCTGGTCATGGCCTTCACCGGTCTCGGCTCGCTGTCCTATGGCGAACAGGCGGGCGAGCGGATGAAGCTGGGCCTGCTGCTGCACGACCCCGAGGAGGAGCATGACTGCTTCTCCGACAACACCCACAACTCGCATTATTTCGACGGGCTGGGCATCCGCAACGTCTATACCGGCCGCTACGTCCGGATCGACGGATCGGTCGTCTCCGGCCCCTCGTTGCAGGACCTGGTCGCCGAGCGGGACCCGGCACTGGCCGCCGCGCTGATGGGGGACCTCAACCATACGATGGCCAGGCTCGGCGATATCCGCAACGTGGCCGAGGCGGGCATGAGCTATGACCAGATGCTGGACGCCGACAATGCCGCCGGAAACGCCCTGATCCAGGCCGCGATCGACGCGCTGGTGGGCCAGACCCGCAATATCGAGCGCGCCGTGGCGCTGGTGGGGCTCGACGGCGTGGCGGTCGAGGGCTCGGACAGCCTCGACAACCCCGGCGCGGTGTTCGAGTAGGGTTGCCCGTGCCCGGCGTTGCGCACATGCTGCGTGCCCCTGCCATCGCGGCGTCGGTGCTGGCGTTTGGCGCCGGCGCCGGTTTCGTCGGTGGCTGGGGTGAGCCGCATCTGGAGGTTCTGCCCCGCAGCGCCGAAGACGCCGGCCGCGTGGCCGCCGTGATCCACCCCGCGACGGATTTTTCGGCGCCCGAGCGGTTCGAGACCCATCCGGGCGGGGCGGCCACCGCCTTTGGCGCGACCGGGGCGCAGGCCTTCTCGGCTCCCTCGGCCAACCTGCCCGCGGATCGGGCGATGGATTTCCAGCTTGGCCGCGGGCTGTTCGAGAAACTCTGGGTCGCGGCGCCGGCCTCGACCAAGTCCAGCGACGGGCTGGGGCCGCTTTTCAACGCGCGCTCTTGTCTGGGCTGCCACATCCGTAACGGCCGCGGCCATCCGCCCGCAGGGCCGGGCGACGCTGGCGTCTCGATGGTGCTGCATGTCTCCATCCCCAAATCCGCCTCGGACCTCGATGCGGAAACGCTGGCCTATCTCGCCAACGCGCCCGAGCCCATCTATGGCAGGCAGATCCAGGACAAGGCCGTTGCCGGGATACCCATCGAGGGGCGGTTGCAGGTAACCTACACGCCCCTGCCCGTCACACTGGGCGACGGCACGGTGGTCGAGCTGCGCCATCCGAATTACGAAGTAGCCGATCCCGGCTATGGCCCGCTGCATCCGCAGGCGCAGCTTTCGCCGCGGGTCGCGCCGCCGATGATCGGGCTGGGCCTGCTGGAGGCCATCCCCGAGGCCGACCTGCTGGCGCTTGCCGACCCCGAGGATTCCGATGGCGACGGTATCTCGGGCCGGCCCAACAGGGTCTGGTCCAATGAGTTCGGCCAGTGGATGCTGGGCCGGTTCGGCCAAAAGGCTGGCAGCCCCACCGTGGCGGCGCAGTCCATGTCTGCCATGTCGGGCGACATGGGGCTGTCTAACCCGACCTACCCCGCCCATGCGGGAGATTGCAGCGGGGCGCAGGCTGACTGCATGGAGGCCCCGCACGGCGGCACGCTCTCGCAGGAGGGGCTGGAGGCCGGTGCGCAGGTGATGGAGCTGATCACCTTTTACAGCCGAAACCTCGCCGTGCCCGCCCGGCGCATCCCCGACGACCCGCAGGTGCTGCGCGGCAAAGAGATGTTCTATGCCGCCCGCTGCACCGCCTGCCACACGCCGAAACACGTGACCCACCGCCTCGCCGACCGCCCCGCGCAGAGCTTCCAGCTGATCTGGCCCTACACCGATCTGCTGCTCCATGATATGGGGGAGGGGCTGGCCGACGGCCGCCCCGAATGGCAGGCGACGGGCCGCGAATGGCGCACAGCGCCGCTCTGGGGGATCGGCCTGACCGAAACCGTGGGTGGCGTGGCGTCCTATCTGCATGACGGGCGGGCGCGCTCGCTCTTGGAGGCGATCCTCTGGCATGGCGGCGAGGCCGGGCCCGCGCGCGAGGCCGTCCGTCTCATGCCCGCCGAAGACCGCAACGCCCTGATCGAGTTCCTGGAGTCGCTCTGACCATGACCATCCGCACCACGCTCGCGGCCCTGTTGATCGGGCTGGCCGCCACTGCCGCCCCGGCCCAGGCCACCGAACACGACGCCCTGCGCGAAGACATCCTGTCCGTGCTGGAGCACCAGTTGGGCGCCTTCCGAAAGGCCGCCGCTGCGCTCTCCGAG
>JBNGCX010000029.1:0-45841 GCA_049974865.1 Paracoccaceae bacterium | reverse complement strand
CCGACGGCACTCAGCCCTGGGCTGGAAAAGCCCCTTGGCCTTCGAGACGCAAGCCGCGTAAATGAGAACCTGGAGCGGCACTAAAGCGTGACAGGTCCAACCATTTCAATTCGGAGTGCAGTCTCTATTCCCGAGCCAGCTTCAAGCTGAACCGCACCGCCGTTCTCGCTGAGTGGCGCGGTCTCTGCGCGGGGTAAAGGACAGCGTCATTGTCCCACCTGAGACGAGTTCGAATTCGTCTGACAGCAGGTCCACTGTGCTCATAGCCTGCTCTGGTTCGTGGCTCCGGTTTCATGAGTCCGCATCTTGGTTCGGATTTGTCTGACAGTTCCGATCAGCGGACGGCTGAAGGGGTGGCCCCGGTTTTGTGGACAGGGGAGGGCCTCGCCGTGAATGGGTTGTGGCATCGCACGAGCGCGTGTCCGGAAACCTGTTCCGCAGGCGCCACGCTCGTGCAGGTCGGGGTCGCGTAGACACAGCGTGGATGGTAGGGGCAGCCGCTGGGCGGGTTGGTCGCGCTCGGCAGTTCGATGGTCCCGATCTCGCGGTCGCGGTTGGGCTTCTCGATATCCGGAACGGTGTCCAGGAGGAAGCGCGTATAGGGGTGACGCGGGTTTTCGAACAGCTCACGAGCTCCCGCCTGTTCGACCATCCGGCCGAGATACATCACGGCAACACGGTCGGAGATATGCCGCACGACGGAAAGGTCGTGACTGATGAACAGGTATGTGAGCCCGAGTTCGGCCTGCAGATCTTTCAGCAGGTTCAATATCTGGGCCTGCACGGAAACGTCGAGCGCCGAGGTGGGCTCGTCGCAAATCAGGAAATCCGGCTCGGCGGCCAGCGCACGGGCAATCGAGATGCGCTGTCGCTGGCCGCCGGAAAACTCATGCGGGTACTTGTTTGCGGCGCCGGCACCCAGCCCTACGGTTTCGAGCAACTCGTGGACCCGGCGCGTTGATGGTTTCCCACGGTCGCGCAGGGAAAGTTCGCGCAGGGGTTCGCCCACGATTGTCCCGACCTTCCAGCGTGGGTTCAGGCTGGAATAGGGGTCCTGGAAGATCATCTGCACCCGCGGGCCACGGCCACGCCCGAGTTCCTTGGAAAAGCGAATTGTACCGTGCGTCGGCCGTTGCAGTCCGACGATCATGTTGGCGAGGGTCGATTTTCCGCAACCGGACTCCCCGACAACCGAGAAAGTCGTGCCCCGAGGGATCGAGAACGAGACCCCATCCACCGCTTTCAGGACCTGACCGTCGTGGCGGTTCCTCAGCTTTTCCAGCCAGTTGCCCGGCAGGGCATAGTGGCAGGAAAGATCCTGGGCGCTGAGCAGGGGGGGATGGGCAGTCATGATGCCGGCTCCATTTCGAGGTGGTGACAGGCGGCAAAGGTCGCGGCGCAGGGCCGCAATTCTGGCCGGCTGCTACGACAGAGTGCGTCGGCCCGGTCGCAGCGTGGATGGAAGGCGCATCCCTCGGGCATGGCGGCAAGCGGCGGCACAGCACCCGGGATAGGCTCCAACCGGTCACGGGCGCCGATGAGGCTGGGTATCGAACCGATAAGGCCACGGGTGTAGGGATGCCGCGGTGCGTGGATGATGGCCTCGACCGGACCCGTTTCTACGATGCGGCCGGCATACATCACTGCGACCCGGTCGGCGGTCTCTGCGATCACACCCATGTCATGGGTCACGAGCATCACCGCCGTGTCACGACTGCGGCAAGTCCGCTTCAGGAGCGCGGTGATCTGGGCCTGGATCGACACGTCCAGCGCCGTCGTCGGCTCGTCCGCGATCACCAGTGCCGGCTCTCCTGCCAGCGCCAACGCGATCACCACGCGCTGCCGCATGCCGCCGGAGAACTCGTGTGGGTATTGCCGCACCCTCAATTCCGGGGCCGGAATGCCCACCTCGCGTAGAAGGTCGATCGCGCGCTCGGCAGCTTGCTTCCTCGAGAGCGGCAGGTGGTAACGTATGGTCTCGGTCAGCTGGTCCCCGATGGTCAGCAACGGGTTCAGCGCCGTCAGCGGATCCTGGAAGATCGCCCCGATCGAGCGTCCCCGCATCCGCCTGAGCCCCTCGCGGTCGAGCGTGTCGACCCGCTGCCCGTTGACCCGGATCTCGCCGCCGGCGACCCGCCCGGGCGGTTCCAGCAGGCCGATGACTGCGGCGCCCGTCAGGGATTTACCGGCACCGGATTCTCCCACGACGCCCAGGATTTCACCCGGTCCGATGCGCAGTGAGACGCCATCCAGCGCGCGCAGCGTCTCGCGGCGCTTTGGGAACTCGACGACAAGGTCACGAATATCGAGAACAGGTTCGGTCATGACGTCACCCCGCATCGCGCAGTTTCGGATTCAGGGCGGTGCGGATCCAGTCGCCCAGAAGGTTCACCGACAGAATGATTACGCTGAGCTGTACCGCCGGGAAGATCACCACCCACCAACTCCCGGAAAAGAAATACTCGTTTCCGATCCGGATGAGCGTGCCCAGCGAGGGCTGATCCGGAGGCATGCCCACGCCCAGGAAGGACAGCACCGCCTCTGCCAGAACGGCCAATCCGAGCTGCAGCGGTGCGGCCACCAGGAGTGGTGTCAGCGCGTTCGGCATGATGTGCGCCACCATGATCCGTATCGGCGACGTGTGCAGGATGCGCGAGGCCATCACGTATTCTTTCCGACTTTCGACCAGTGTCCGCGCCCGCACGAGCCGCGCGTAGGAAACCCAGGAGGTCGCCACGATCGCCCCCGTCAGGATCAGCGGGGCGAACTGGTCCCGCAGCGCCGGCGACAGGATCTCGCGGAACACCGCCGCAAAGAGGATCGCCACCATAAGGTTGGGGATCGAGAGCATCAGGTCTCCGAACCGCATCAGCCCGGCGTCGACCAGCCCGCCGACGTAGCCGGCCAAAAGGCCGACGGCGATGCCGATGAGCGAGGCGATGACCACGCTCAGGAACCCGATGAAAAGCGAGATCCTTGACCCGTAGAGGAGCGCCGAAAACACATCGCGCCCCTGCTGGTCGGTGCCCAGCAGGTAGGGCAATTCGCCGCCGTCGATCCAGACCGGCGGCAACTCGGACCTGTCGAGGAAGAGCTGCGTGAGGTCATGCGGGTCCTGCGGTGAGATCCACGGCGCCAGCAGGGCCGTCACTACGATCACCAGCAGCACCGCGGCCGAAATGAAGGCTGTCGGCGTGTGCAGGAAGCTATAGACCAGATCGTGGTCGAGGAAGGTGGCAAGCCGGCCCTGCCGGGTGTTGGCGATGTCGCTAGGCAAGGCTGCTCCCCCCTTTTCCGGAGACCCGGAGGCGCGGGTCGATGACGATGTAGGCGATGTCCACCAGCGTATTGATCGAGACGATGATGAAGGAGGCCACCATTAGGCAGGCCGCGATGATCGGCCGGTCGCCGAGCGTGACGGCCTCGACGAACAGCAGGCCCAGACCCGGCCATTGGAACACCGTCTCGGTGACCATGGCGAAGGCGATCAGGTCGCCGACCAGCAGACCGGTCATCGTGGCGACCGGCATCAAGCAGTTCTTCACCGCGTGACGGTAGTGCACGATCCGGTCGGGCAGGCCGCGTGCGCGGGAGAACTTGATATGGTCGGTGCGGAGCACCTCCGTCATCTCCGCCGTCATGAGGCGCATGATGAAGGACACCTGGTAGAGCGCCATCGCGGTGACCGGCATGATGAGGGCGATCCGGCCGCTGGCTGTCAGTAGGCCCGTCGTCCACCAGTTGCCGAGCGCCACGACCTCGCCGCGTCCGAAGGCCGGCAGCCAGCGCAACGAGACTGAGAAGACCAGGATCAGCACGATGCCGATGACGAATTGCGGCGTGGAAATGCCGATGAACGAGAAAAGCCGCATCGCCTGCGATGTCGCCGTGCGCGGATGAAGGGCGACATGGACGCCGAAAACCGTGCCGACCGCCAGGGCGACGACGGTCGAGACCAGCACAAGCTCCACCGTTGCCGGGAGGCGCTCGAGGATGAGGGACATCACGTCGCGCTGCTTGAAATAGGAGATGCCGAAATCGCCCTGCAGCGCGTGCCCGAGATAGGTCAGGTACTGCGCGAAGAAACTCCGGTCGAGGCCGAGCCGATGGCGCAGTTCCTCGAGGTCCTCCACCGTGGCCTGTTGGCCCAGAAGCATTTGCGCCGGGTCGCCGAGAAATTGGAAGATCAGGAAGGCGACGAATGCCACCGCGAGCATCACGATCGCCGCATAAAAAAGACGTTTGAGAATCAGGAAAGCCATTGTCGCCTCGCTTGCATCCAAACCGCCCGCCGCCACGGGGGCGGCGGCGGGCAGGGCCGCAGCTTACTCCATCACCGTGTACCAGAGCCGCGGCTTGCTGTCGGGGCCGAGGAACACGCTCTCGACCTTGGGCCCGATGGCCCAGACCGCGACCTCCTGGTGCAAGGGAACGAAGCTTGCATCCTTGACCGAGGCTTCCAGCGCCGCGCCCTGGAGCGCGAGCCGTTTCTCGCGATCACCGGCGAGCTGCGCGGCCTCTTCGATCATGGCATCCGCGCCGGGCACCACCCAGCCGCCGAAGTTGAAGGCGCCGAGGCTGCCGGTCCTGGTGTGCACAAGCTGGGCGAGGATCGACAGGCTGTCGAGCGGAGGCTCGTTGGCCCAGCCCATGATGCCGACATCGAACTCCTGGTTTTCGTACTTGGCATACTGGATGTTCGAGGGGCCGAGATCGAGATGCGGCTTCAGGCCGATGCGCGACCACATCGCCGAGACCGCCTGACACAGTTCCTCGCCGTTGGTGTAGGCGCCGGTTTCGCATACGAAGGTGAAGTCGAAGCCGTCGGGGTAGCCGGCCTCGGCCAGAAGCTCCTGCGCCTTGTCGGGGTCGTAGGGAAGGCGCTCGTCCAATGCCGCGATGTGGCCAGGGATCTCCGGGGCGATGATCGAGCCGGAGATCTGCGAGAGCCCGCGCATGATCTTGTTGTGGATCGCCTCGATGTCGATGGCCTGGTTCAGGGCCTGGCGCACGCGGACGTCCTGGAACGGGTTGCTGTCCAGATCCGAGCCATAGAGTTTGTCCCCCTGGTTCAGGAAGTAGAAGATCGTCTTGGTCTGCGGCCGCTTGAGGAGGTCGATCGACCCGCTCGCGTCGAGCCGGGGAATGTCCTGCAGCGGCACGGCCATCGTGAAGTCGATCTGGTCCGACAGCAGCGCAGCGAGCCGGGTCGCATCCGAGGCGATCGGGATCATTTCGACCCTGTCCAGGTTGTGAACGGGCGTATCCCACCAGTCCTTGTTGGCCTCGAAGACCGTCTTCTGACCAGGCACGCGCGATGCCAGCTTGAACGGCCCAGTGCCGTTAGCATGGGTCGAGGCAAAACCCTCTACACCCTTGGCCACGTCCGTGGGAAGAAGGGCGTCATGCTCTTCCATCCACTCCTTGTCGAGGATCATCGCCGTCGTCAGGTCGTTGGGAAGCAGCGGATAGTTGGGCGTGGTCTCGATTTCGACCGTGTAGTCGTCGACCTTTTTGGAGCCACGGTAGGCGTTCAGCACCTTCACCGGCGAGGTCGGGTCGGTGAGCCGTTCGAGCGAGGCGATCACATCATCCGCCGTGAAGGGTGAGCCGTCGTGGAACGTCACCCCCTGGCGCAGTTTGAATTCCCAGGTTGTGGGCGAGGTGACCTGCCAGGAGGTCGCCAGTGCCGGCTCAAGCTGCATATCCTGGTTGTATCGGACGAGTCCCTCGTAGAGATGGCGCTGTACCGCGATGGTGAATGTGTAGGAGTAGGAGTTGGGATCGACCGACGGGATGTCCGAGACGACTCCCCAGCGAAGCACGCGGTCTTGAGTGGCCGATGCAGAGGGTGTTCCGGTCAACGCGACCAGCACCGAGAGGCCGAGCGCTGACGATCTGAGGAGTCCGCCCAAGCCGGGCATGGCCGCCCTGTGGGTCGTGGGTTTCGCAGGCGCCAAGCGATGCTTGCGGCGATGCGAAAGGGTCCTCGCGAGGAAGTTTTTTTGGATCTCCAGCATTTGAGGTGATACTCCTGCCAGGCACCAGCCACTCCAAATAGGAGTCGCCGTTGCTCGCCGTTACGCGAACGAACAGAATCTACCGCCGATGTCCTGGTCTCTATCATCGGTGGCAGAACGTCAGCCCGCCTGTGCAGGTCGTTCAAGCCTTCACCGTGCTTTAACTATGCATCGTTCCCGAATTGCCTGTCAAACTTTCGAAACCAGAATCTTTCTCGAGGATTGCCTACGGGGCCAGCCGATGCCGAAGAAATGGGCGAAAAATCGGGTCGTCGGTCGCAAAGTTCAGCCAGATTCGGACGAATCAGTGGGGAATCACCCCTGTTCCGTGCGCTTGCTCCATTCGGCGACGGCCTCGCAGGCCTCCTCCGCCATCATCTGGGTTGCGGGCATGCTCCGCTCCGCGACCGGCTTCACCGCTTCCCGGAGGACAGCGGCGGTGTCCACCGGCGGCGGCAGGAGTTCGAGGCTCTGTGTGAGCGACATGCCGTAGACGAGCCGCCCTATGCCCGCCCGGTACATGGCCATGACGCACATCGCGCAGGGCTCGCATGAGGCATACATGGTGCATCCCGAAAGGTCGGTCGTACCCAGCTTTGCGCAGGCGTCGCGGATTGCCTCGATCTCGCCATGCGAGGTCGGGTCGCATTTCGCGCCGACGTGGTTGAGTCCCTCTCCCACTACCTCGCCGTCCTTCACGATGACGGCCGCGAAGGGGGCGGTACCGGGCCGATCTGCGCTGCTCCGGCTCAGCGCGATTGCGCGTTTCATGAAATGCGTGGCGTCCATTTTCCCCCTCCTCGGTTCCCCTGTATCGTCTCCTTGCCCAGACGGTTGCGAAAGCCGCACCGTCTGTCAACGCCGGGCGCACGCGGCCAACCCTGTTGACAAGGCACCGCCAAATCAACACTCTTTGGCGCAGGTGAAGGCCTGAGCGACCCGCGTTTTGCGGGCGGACGCTCTGCCACCGATCAGGAAAGAATCCCACATCCTGTTTGCCCGTCGTTGCGGCCCTCGCGCATTTGCGTGAGGAGGACCACAACCGATTCAGTCCCTTATGCGATGCGAGCCCCGTGCTGTACGCGCGTGGCGTAGGTGTGCCGATGGCGATGGGCCGTTTCGAGGAGTATGCTCTCACATGACCCCTTTCAGGATCGCCGCGACGCAGGTGTCGCCCAACTACCTGCCGGAATACTTGGCTGACGAACTTGGATATTTCGCGGATGAGGACCTTGCGGTCTCCATCCTTGCCCCGGAACCTTGGACCCTCGTTCTCGACCTTCTGGGTGAAGACCGTGCCGACGCGGTTCTGGGCGGCGCCTGGCTCCCGCCGATCTACCGGCGCGTGAAAACCTATCGGATATTCGCTCAGCTCAATGCCCGCTATCCGCTCGCGCTTGTGACCCGCGAGCCTCTGAAAAACGGCAGCTGGGATAGCCTCCGCGGAGGTGTGGTAATCGTGCCGAGTTCGGGCGGCCCCGCAGCCTACATGATGTTCACCGGGCTTCTGCGCGAGGCGGGCATCGACCCCGCGAGTTTCACCTTTCTTCGCGACCTCAGCCACGAGCTCTACGCCGATCTCTTCGCCGCGGGGCTGGGCGACGCAATCGTCACCTACATGTTGCCCGCCAGGCGGCTGGTCGCTGGGGGACACGGGGTGCTGGCGACCTCTCTCGACGCGGTCAGCGGCCCGATGCCGAATAGCGTCTACTATACGACGGAAGAGGTCCTTTCCCGCGACGACCGCCCGCAGCGTTTCACCCGCGCCCTGCACCGCGCGATGCGTTGGATCGAGGCGAACGGCACCGACAACGCCCCGGTGCGCGCCGTGCTGCGCAAGAAATGGCCCGAAGAGGACCCTGAACGGCTCGAGAACATCGTGCGGGCCTTCGCCGACAACGGGCTCTGGCGCGGCGGCGTCGCGGTCGATCGGGCCGCGCTCCACCGCTGGCAGAGATTCATCGCCGAGGCCGGGCTGCTCAGCGAGCCGGTCCCCTTCGGAGGGCTGGTAGATACGCGGCAGGTCGATTTCGCATTGGGCGGAGACGCATGATGAAGATCGCCTACATCAACCCCAATTCCACCGAAACGATGACGGAGAGTCTCATAGCGGTCGCCCGCCGCGCGAATCCCGACGCAGAGATCATCGGTTGGACCAATCCTGACGGCCCGCCAGCGATTGAAGGCCCCGAAGACGGAGCCATCGCCGTGCGCGGCCTGCTCGCGCTCCTGCCAAGAGCACGCGAATGGGGGGCAGATGCGATCGTCATCGCCTGTTTCGACGATACCGGCCTGGGCGAGCTGCGCGCCGCCGCTCATTGCCCGGTGATCGGGATCGGCCAGTCGGCGTATGTCACGGCGTTGCTTCTCGGCCACCGCTTCTCGGTGGTCACCACGCTCGACGTTTCGGTGCCGGTTATCGAAGGCAATATCGCCGGCACGGGCTTCGGTGCCGCCTGCGCCTCGGTGCGGGCGAGTGGGCTCGGGGTGCTGGCCGTGGAGGAGGGCCGGGAAGAGGTCCGCTCGCGCCTCGCTGCGGAAATCCTGGAAGCGGGCCGGGCGGACGGGGCCACCGCCGCCGTGCTGGGCTGCGCGGGCATGGCGGCACTGCGTGACGACCTCCGTCTCCGCACCGGCATGCCGCTGATCGACGGGGTAGTGGCCTCGGCACATCTCGCACCCGCGCTGGCGCATCTGGTCTGAACGAAGTGGCACGCATCCGATTGAAGGTCTTGTTAAAGGAACCCGGCTTGCGACGGGGCAGGGGCTGGGTAGCGTTCTCGCATGTCGTGACGTGCTCCCCTGAAACGGCTTCTCTTCATGGCCTGTTTCCTCATATGGAGAACGGGCTAATCTCAAAGTGCGGACGTTTCAGGGAGCACGTCAGTTCCACCTGAGACTGGTATGAATTCGTCTGACAGAACCCTTCAACGAGGAACGTAGCCTCTCTCGTCGTGACATCTTCAAGCGGAACCGTGCCCTCGCTCTTGCCGAGTGGCGCGGTCTTCCCGCGGCATAAGGGAGAGCGCCATCGTCCAAGCTGAGACGAGTTCGAATTTGTGTGCCAGCACCGTTATCCGCCAACCCGAAACACGTTCGCCTTTGGCTCGCGGTGGCCTAAAAGGTCTAAGATCTGTAAATTGATTGCTCATGCCAAACTCCCGTTTGGGTCGGTCCGCCGTTCGCGGGCACTTTCTCCACTGGACGAAACAGATCAGGCCGCGATGTCCCTAACCCTTAAACAGCTTCGCTATTTCGTTGCCGCCGCCCATCAGGGATCGGTCAGCAAGGCGGCACATGCGCTGTCGATCTCTCAAAGCGCCGTGACCGAAGCGATCAAGCAGTTGGAAGCCTATCTCGGCGTGGTGCTTTTCATTCGCCACCCGCGCGGCATGACGACAACGCCCGAGGGCCAACAATTCTTGCGCCACGCAATCTCGATCCTCGCGGAAGTGTCGAACGCGACCCGCGTCGTGTCGGCCGGATCGCAACGAGTGACGGGCCGACTCAATCTCGGGGTGACCTCGCTGACGGCCGGCTATGTGCTGTCGGATGTTCTGTCACGATACCGTAGGCTGAATCCCGACGTCGATGTCACCGCGATCGAGGATACCGGTGAGTATCTGGAGCATCTGATAATCGGCGGAGAACTCGACGTGGCCGTAATGGTCACGACCAATCTGCGCGACGCGCAGGCGCTTCAATCCGAGATTCTCGAGGTGTCGCCCTTTCGTCTGTGGCTGCCCGTCGATCACCATCTGAATCGACAGCAGAGCATTGCGCTGTCGGATGTGGCCGGCGAGCAGCTCATCGTCCTGGATGTCGACGAAATGGAACAGGAGGCGGTCAAGCTGCTCTCCGCCTTCGGTGAGCGGCCGCGCATCGCTTTCCGCACCCGCTCGGTCGAAGCTGTTCGCTCGCTAGTGGCGACGGGAGCCGGCGTGGCACTTTTGCCCGACCTGGTTTACCGCCCTTGGTCGCTGGAAGGGGACCGGATCCACAGTCGGGATGTTTCCGGCACCCTTCCAGTCGTTCAGGTTGGCCTCGTCTGGCGGCGTGGGTCGCCGATTTCCGACGCGGCACGGGAGTTCGTCGCCGTTGCACAGGCCCAGCACGAGGCGAATGCACGTTAATTCCGCTATCGAATTTTTCGATAGCGTGCGTTCTTATAATTGTATTTGCGATAACCCCAGTTCCTCCTCATGGTTTCTCCAAAACATGCAAGGAAATCCAACGGGGGACATCTGATGAAATTTTTTCTGAAATCCTGCACTGCACTCAGCCTTGCTGCCAGCGTGTCAATCCTGCCGGCCTCGGCCCAGATGGTGACATCCATCGGAGAGGGAGAGGGCGAACTCAACATTGTTGCCTGGCCGGGCTATATCGAGCGCGGCGAGACGGCGGCCGAATTCGACTGGGTCACCAAGTTCGAGGAAAAAACCGGCTGCAAGGTCAACGTGAAGACGGCCAATACCTCGGACGAGATGGTGGCGCTGATGAACGAGGGCGGTTTCGACCTCGTCACCGCTTCGGGCGATGCGTCGCTGCGGATGATCGCCGGCAAGCGGGTCCAGTCGGTCAACACCTCGCTGATCCCGAGCTGGGACACGATCGACGACCGCCTGAAGGAGGCGCCGTGGCATTATGTCGACGGCACCCATTACGGCGTCCCCTATATGTGGGGGCCGAACGTGCTGATGTATAACACCGAGGCCTTCGGCGACAGTCCGCCCACCTCGTGGAACGTGGTGTTCGAGCCGATGACCTTGCCGGACGGCGAGCCGAACGAAGGGCGCGTGCAGGCCTATGACGGGCCGATCCACATCGCCGATGCGGCGCTTTACCTGATGGCGCATAAGCCCGAACTGGGCATCGAGTCGCCCTACGAGTTGAATCAGGAACAATACGATGCCGCGCTCGACCTGCTGCGCCAGCAACGCAAGCTGGTGAGCCGTTATTGGCACGACGCTTTCATTCAGATCGACGACTTCAAGAACGAAGGCATGGCGGCCTCGGGCTCGTGGCCGTTCCAGGTCAACCTGCTGCAGGCCGACGGCGCGCCGATCGCCAGCGTTATCCCCGAAGAAGGCGCGACCGGATGGGCCGATACCACGATGATGCACGTGGACGCGGCCAATCCCAACTGTTCTTACATGTGGATGGAGCACACGCTCAGTTCGAACCTGATGTCGGACCTCAGTGTCTGGTTCGGCGCCAACCCGGCGGTGCCTGCTGCCTGCACGGACGGGCGCGGCATGCAAACGGCCGAGGGCTGCACCAAGAACGGCTTCGACGATTTCGACAGGATCAGCTTCTGGCAGACGCCGGTGTCGAAATGTGAAAGCCAGGGGCAATGCGTGCCGTACTATCGCTGGGTCTCCGACTACATCGGCGTGATCGGCGGCCGCTGATCGAACGACAACGAACCCGCCGCTCTCTCAGTCGAGCGGCGGGTCGACTTCGGAAAGTTTCATGACAACAGCCATCGCCTTTCGTCAGGTCTCGCGCCATTACGGGACGGTGCGTGCCGTGGATGCCGTCGACTTGGAGGTTGCCGAGGGCGAGTTTTTCGCCATGCTTGGGCCTTCTGGATCCGGCAAGACCACCTGCCTGCGTCTCATCGCGGGGTTCGAGCGGCCTACCGCCGGCGAGATCGAAATCTTCGGCCAACCCTCAAGCGCGGTGCCGCCCTATCGCCGCCCGGTGAACACGGTCTTCCAGGACTACGCGCTGTTTCCGCATCTGAATGTGCGCGACAACGTGGCCTACGGGCTGATGATCGCCGGCGTGGGAAAGGCGGAACGCCATCGCGCCGCGGAGGAGGCGCTCGCCATGGTGGCGCTGCCGGGATACGCCGACCGCAAACCCTCGGCCCTTTCGGGTGGCCAAAGGCAGCGCGTGGCGCTTGCCCGGGCACTCGTGAACAAGCCCAAGGTACTGTTGCTCGACGAACCCCTCGGGGCGCTCGACCTGAAGCTGCGCGAACAGATGCAGGTGGAACTCAAGATCCTGCAGCGTCAGCTTGGAATCACCTTCGTCTTCGTCACCCATGATCAGGGCGAGGCGCTGTCGATGGCCGACCGCGTCGCCGTGTTCAACGAGGGTCGCATCCAGCAGATCGGACGCCCACAGGACATATACGACCGTCCGCAAACGCCGTTCGTGGCCGATTTCGTCGGCTCCTCGAACGTATTGCCGCCCGAGATGGTCGCGCGCCTGACCGGGAAGCGGGCCTATGCCAGCCTGCGACCCGAGGCGATCCGGCTGCAGCCCGAGGGGCATGCTGCGCGGGTGGTCGAACAGGCGTTTCTGGGCGCCGTAACGCGCCTTACGTTCGACATGGACGGGCAGGGGCTGTCGGCGCTTCTGCCCAAGGGGCAGGAAGTGCCGGAGAAGGGCACCACCGTAAATATCGGCTGGGACGAGGACGCCCTGCACCTGATGGAGCCGCAGGATGGCTGAGACCGCTGCTCCTCCACCGGCCCCGCGAGGGCTGACCGACAGGTTGTCGGACCTGCTTTGGAACCGGCAGGGCCTGCTTGTCCTGCTGCTCATCCTGCCGCCGGCTCTGTGGTTGGGAATAATTTATCTCGGCTCGCTCTTCGCGCTGCTGGCGCAGAGCTTTTTCTCGATCGACGAGTTCTCGGGACTCATCAATTACGAATTCACCCTGCGCACCTATGGCGAGCTGTTCCGCGCGGCCAACCTGGACATCATCCTGCGAACGGTTCTGATGGCCACCAGCGTCACCATCGCCGCGGCGATCATCGGTTTTCCGGTGGCTTATTACGCGGCGCGCTTCGCGCGTGGGAAGTGGAAGGCGCTGTTCTATCTGGGCGTTATGCTGCCCCTGTGGTCGAGCTATCTGGTGAAAGTCTATTCTTGGAAGCTTATCCTCGCGAAGGAGGGCATCCTGAACTGGCTGTTCGAGACAGTGCACCTCACTTGGCTGCTCGACGCCTACCTCTCCTTGCCGGTGATAGGTGGCAATTCGCTATCGGTCAGCTGGACCGGTACCTTTCTCGTCTTCCTCTATGTCTGGCTGCCCTTCATGATCCTGCCCACCCAGGCCGCGCTCGAACGCGTGCCGCCCTCGATGCTCGAAGCGTCGGGTGACCTTGGCGCGCGGCCCGGGCAGACCTTTCGCCACGTGCTCTTTCCGCTGGCGCTACCGGGGATCGTGGCCGGGTCGATCTTCACCTTCTCGCTGACGCTCGGCGACTACATCATCCCGCAGATCGTCGGGACCTCGGCGCGGATGATCGGCCAGGCCGTCTACCAGTTCCAGGGCACCGCCGGGAACATCCCGCTGGCCGCGGCCTTCGCCGTGGTGCCAATCCTGATCATGGGCGTCTATCTCTACATCGCCAAGCGCATGGGGGCCTTTGATGCACTCTAACCGCGCGCCCCTCGGACTGAAGATCGCCGCCGCGGCGGGGCTTTTGTTCATGCACCTGCCTATCCTGCTGATTTTCGTCTATTCGTTCACGACCGAGGACAAGAGCTATCAGTGGCCACCGCCGGGTTACACGTTGAAATGGTTCGCCGTCACCTGGGAGCGCCCCGACGTGTGGGAGGCCCTTTCGCTCTCCCTGCGGGTCGCGGCGATTTCCACCGTGATCGCGCTGGTGCTGGGCACGCTTTGCGCCGCTGCGGTGTCGCGAACGCGCTTCTTCGGGCGCGAGGCGATTTCGCTGCTGGTGATCCTGCCCATCGCCCTGCCGGGGATCATCACCGGTATCTCGCTGCGCTCGGCCTTCAACCTGGCCGACATCCCGTTCAGTTTCTGGACCATTGTCCTCGGCCACGCGACGTTCTGCGTCGTGGTCGTCTACAACAACGCCGTGGCGCGATTCCGCCGCACCAGCGGCAGCCTTGTCGAGGCCTCGATGGATCTGGGGGCGAACGCGTTCCAGACCTTCCGCTATGTCATTCTGCCGAATATCGCGACAGCCCTTCTCGCCGGCGGGATGCTCGCCTTCGCGCTGAGCTTTGACGAGGTGATCGTGACCACCTTCACCGCCGGTCAGCAGCAGACCCTGCCAATCTGGATGCTGGAAGAGTTGGTGCGCCCTCGCCAGCGCCCGGTCACCAACGTCGTGGCCATGGTCGTCGTACTGGTAACGTTCCTGCCGATCCTCGGCGCCTATTACCTCACCCGCGGCACGGAAACGGTTGCCGGTCAGGGCAAATGACAACAGGGAGACCCATCATGGAAACCAACATGCTCATCGGTGGCACATTCGAGGCCGGGACCGATATCGAGGAAAGCGTGCTCAACCCGCGCACGGGTGAGGTGATCCTGAAAATGCCCGAGGCCGACCCGGGCCAGATCGACCGTGCGGTCAAGGCGGCGCGCGCGGCGTTCCCGGCGTGGTCGCGCACGACACCGGCGGAACGCTCCGCCAAGCTCTTGGCGATTGCCGATGCGGTCGAGAACAAGCTCGAGGAACTGGCGAGCCTCGAAGCGCTCAATTGCGGCAAGCCGATCAACGAGGTCCGCAACGAGGAAATTCCCGCCGTCGCCGATTGCTTCCGCTTCTTCGCCGGTGCGGTGCGGAACATGCATGGCCCGGTGGCGGGCAATTACCTTGCCGGGCACACGAGCATGGTCCGGCGTGATCCGATCGGCGTGGTCGCCTCGATCGCGCCGTGGAACTATCCGATCATGATGATGGCTTGGAAACTGGCCCCAGCACTGGCCGGCGGCAACACGATCGTGATGAAACCCTCCGAACAGACGCCGCTTACCGCGCTTGCCTTCGCCAAGATCCTGGCCGAAATCCTCCCCGAGGGTGTGGTCAACGTGATCGTCGGCCAGGGCGGCACCGTGGGCAACGCGCTGATCAACCATCCGCAAGTCGACATGATCTCGATCACTGGCGACGTGGCGACGGGCAAGAAGGTGTTGGTCGCGGCCTCGAAAAGCGTCAAGCGCACGCATCTGGAACTGGGCGGCAAGGCCCCGGTCATCGTGCTCGACGATGCCGACTTGGGGCGTGTCGTGGACGGGCTGAAGGCCTTCAGTTTCTACAATGCCGGGCAGGACTGCACCGCGGCCTGCCGCGTCTATGCGGGGGCAGGTATCTATGACAAGCTGGTGGCGGAGCTTACCGATGCGGCGGCCAGCATTGTCTACGCCAATGCCGACGACACGCTGAACGAAATCCCGCCCCTCATCTCGCCGCGGCAGCGGGACCGCGTGGACAGCTTCGTGCAGCGCGCCGCGGAGCAAAAGCATATCGAGATCACCACCGGCGGCACACCGCACGGCGGCAAGGGCTTCTACTATCAGCCTACCGTGGTCGCCGGAGCTTGCCAGGGCGACGAGATTGTCCAGCGCGAGGTGTTCGGCCCGGTCGTGTCCGTCACCCGCTTTACTGATGACGATCCGGTCGTCGATTGGGCCAATGACAGCCAATATGGTCTGGCCTCGTCGGTGTGGACGCAGGATATCGGCAAGGCCATGGATATCTCGGCCGGGCTTCAGTACGGCTGCACCTGGATCAACACGCATTTCATGCTGACCACCGAAATGCCCCATGGCGGCTTGAAGCAGTCGGGCTATGGCAAGGACATGTCGATGTACGCCCTGGAGGATTACACCGCGGTCCGCCACGTCATGATTGCGCATTGAGCCGCGCCCGGCTGCCGAGCTTCGCCGGCGGCCGGGTCACTTTTCCTGCCGGATCGGCGGCAAAATGTGCATCGCGCCTTGGAGGGCTGACCAGACAATATGCCAATCACACCCGAGGCCGTCGAGAACCGGGTGTTCCTGGCCACGCTGACGAACGAGGAAACCGTCGCCGTGATCGCCGTTGTTGTGGTGGAATATCTTCTCAAGGAGGAGCGTTATCACGATGCCATGGCAGTGGCCGATATCCTGCTCGATCACTACCCGAACTTTGCCTATGCGATGGTGAAAAAGGGCACTGCCGCCTAGGGTCAGGACTCATAGCCAATAGATCACGGTCGCGGCGAGTGCGATGGCGGACAGAAAGACCTTCGGGCACCTGTCATACCGAGCTGCGACACGTCGCCAGTCCTTGAGCCTGCCGAACATAATCTCGATACGGTTGCGGCGTTTGTAGCGACGCTTGTCATATTTCACGGTCGTCTTGCGCTGCTTGCGACCTGGGATGCAGGCGCGTATCCCTTTGTCTCGCAACGCTTCTCTGAACCAATCAGCGTCATAGCCGCGATCCCCGAGCAGCCAGTCGACATCCGGCAGGCTGCTCAGCAATGCCCGTGCGCCGATGTAGTCGCTGACCTGACCGGCGGTCACGAACAAGCTGATCGGCCGGCCTTGGCTATCGCAGACCGCGTGCAGCTTGGTGTTCATGCCGCCTCTGGTGTGACCTATCAGTCGTCAGCGCCCCCCTTTTTGACGCCCATACCGGTCGCGGTGCGGTGTGCCTTCAGGTAGGTCGCATCGATCATCACGGTCTTCTCTTCGCCGTGTTCCGCTGCGAGACCAGCCATGATCCGGGCAAAGACGCCCTTGTCACTCCATCGCTTCCATCGGTTGTAGAGCGTCTTGTGAGGGCCGTATTCCTTGGGGGCATCGCGCCAGCGTAACCCATTGCGGTTGATGAAAATAATCCCGCTCATCACTCTGCGGTCATCGACCCGTGGTTTGCCGTGGGACTTCGGGAAATAGGGCTCCAGACGCGCCATCTGCGCATCGCTCAACCAGAAAAGATCAGACATGTCACCGCTCTGTTTTCCAGCGATGAATCACGCCGAGCAGCTGAAATCAATGGGTCCTGACCCTAGGACTCTACACTGTCTTTTCACCAGAGCCTTTCCGGTCCAAGAGGTGCTGTCAGAACAACCTGGCCTGAGGCGGGCAGGGCGGTTTCGCAGCGTCCCGGCATGACGGAACGTTCCCAATTTCGGTAAATCGAGACCGGCCCCGGGATCAACGGCCTGCGCCGTGTTCGCCGCGCCCGGCGCGGTCACGTCGCAGGCCATTCCCTCACCCGGCGAGCCTGGTGGTGCGCGGGGCGTGAAGCAGGTCGCCGATCCGCCGGCCGGTGTCGATCATGCGGTTGGAGAAGCCCCATTCGTTGTCATACCAGCTGACCACGCGGACCATGCCATCCCGGGTGACCGTGGTCTGTGCCGCGGCGAAGCAGGAGGAATGGGCATCGTGGTTGAAATCGACCGAGACCAGCGGGTCTTCCTCGTAGGCGAGAATGCCTGCGAGCTCTCCCCGGGCGGCGGATTCGATTGCGGCGTTGATCTCTTCGCGGCTCGCCGGGGTCTCCGGCATGAAACAGAGATCGACCAGCGAGACATTGGGGGTGGGCACCCGAACCGCCGAGCCCTCCAGCCTTCCCCTGAGATGCGGCAGCACCTCGGCGATGGCCCGCGCCGCGCCGGTCGAGGTGGGCACTATCGACATCGAGGCCGCCCGGGCGCGGTAGAGGTCGCGGTGGCTGGTGTCATGGCTGGGCTGGTCGCCTGTGAAGGCGTGGATCGTGGTCATGTAGCCGGTCCTGATGCCGAATGCACGGTCCAGAACCATCGCGACCGGCGCCAGGCAGTTGGTGGTGCAGGAGGCGTTTGATACGATCACGTCATCGGCCGTCAGGTCCATGTGGTTGACGCCGAACACCACCGTCCGGTCGGCATCCTTTCCGGGGGCCGAGATCAGCACCCGCCGGGACCCGTTCTTCAGGTGAAGCGCCGCCTTGTCGCGGGCGGTGAACAGCCCGGTGCATTCGTTGGCGACGTCCACGTCCTGCCAGGGCAGGTCCTCGGGGTTGCGGATCGCGGTCAGGCGGATGTCGTGGCGGCCGACCAGCAGGCGATCGCCCTCGACACGCACCTCCTCGCCCAGCCGTCCATGGACGCTGTCATATCTCAGCAGGTGGGCGAGGGTTTCCGGCGGGGCCAAGTCGTTGATGGCGACCACCTCGACATCGTCGGCGCCGCGTTCGACCAGCGCGCGCAGCACGCCCCGGCCGATGCGCCCAAACCCATTGATCGCGATTCTCGTCGTCATGCCCGTGTCTCCTGTTCCTTTCGCGTGGCGTCGCGCCGCGCAGGGGTGGTGGTGGGCGTTAGCGCTAACATAACCCGCAAAAAATGGACAGTGGGCATTTGATGTTCATGCGCCCGTTGCGGGTCCGCCCCGGCGCGAGACAGCGTTGCGGCCACGCATGTCGCCCCGCGTGCTGCGGGACAGCACCCGGCGGGCCGGTCAACGGCAAGGCGTCGAGGCGCTATGAGAAAAAGGTATCGGACCATCCGGATACGGCATTTGCTGTTTGCCGGGGAATGGATTTCGCTGTTCACATCCCCTGGTCCAACAGGTTTCGAGCGACGGCGCCCGGCGCGTGAGCTGCTCCACGGCAACAGGAAGAATGAAAATGCATGATCTGCTCCTCAAGGGTGGCCGGGTGATCGACCCCTCCCAGGGCCTGGACGGCACCTATGACGTGGCCTTCGAGGGCGGCAAGGTGGCCGCGGTGAAGCCCGGAATCGACCCGTCCGGGGCGCGCGACGTGCGCGACGTTTCGGGCAAGATCGTCAGCCCGGGCCTGATCGACCTGCACACCCATGTCTACTGGGGCGGCACCTCGCTGGGCGTGGATGCCGAGACCATCGCCCGGCGCAGCGGCACCACCACCTTCGTCGATGCCGGCAGCGCGGGGGCGGGCAACATGGCCGGGTTCCGCAAGCATATCATCGAGCCGTCAGCGCCGCGTATCCTGGCCTATATGAATATCTCCTTCCCCGGCATCTTCGCCTTCTCCAAGACGGTGATGGTCGGCGAATGCGAGGATCTGCGGCTGCTGGACGCGCGCGAATGCCTGCGGGTGGCGCGCGAGAACCTGGATATCGTGGTGGGCATGAAGGCCCGCGTGGGGGCCAAGGCGGGCGGCAATTCGGGGCTGGCGCCGCTGGCCCTGGCGATCGAGGTGGCCGACGAGCTGGGCCTGCCGGTGATGGCGCATATCGACAACCCGCCGCCGACCCGCGAAGAGGTGCTGGGCGCGCTGCGCCCCGGCGATATCCTGACCCATTGCTTCCGCCCGTTCCCCAACGCGCCGATCCACGGCGACTGCTCGATCCGGCAGGAGATCATCGAGGCGCGCGAGCGGGGCATCATCTTCGATATTGGCCACGGCTATGGCGGCTTTGGCTTCCGCTCGGGCAAGGCGATGCTGGCCGAGGGGATCAAGCCAGACGTGCTCAGCAGCGACGTGCACGTGATCTGCGTCGACGGGCCGGCCTATGACGTGCTGGCGGTGATGTCGAAATTCATGGCGCTGGGGATGACCCTGCCCGAGGTGATCGCGGCGACCACGCAGAACCCCGCGCGCGCGCTGCGGCGCGACGATATCGGCACCCTGCGCGTCGGCGCGGCCGGGGACGCGACGATCATCGCCGAGGTCAGCGGCAGCGTCACCCACACCGACGCGGTGGGCGAGACCATCACCGCCGACAGTTCCCTGGAGCACCGCGGCATCGTCCTCGGCGGCAAGTGGTGGCAGGACGCGCCGGAAGGGTAAGCGGGGGCCGTTTCGTCGACAGATGATCGCTTCGCGCCCACAACGGACATTTTCCCAGACCGTGCAACGCGAGCCGGGCGAGCGCCTGACCGTGGGGTGGCGCTCAGACCCAGGAGGTCTGCACTTTATCCTAGCCACGTCCGGACGACCCCTGAACATTGCACGAGGTAGACAAAGCGCCAGCCCGCCGGAACGGGCAGGCGCTCGCCCGGCGCCTTCGGCTTGATTCCGGGCGGGTCAGCGAGGCGATCCAAGGTTCGTAGGGGCCGCGCGGCCGTTGCTCAAGAGCCGCCGCGCTGCTCCTGCACCATTACCACCGAAAAGGGGCCGATCCGGCCGTCCCCTCAGGCGTGGTGGCAGGCCACCTTTCGTCCGCCGTCGAGTTCGCGCAGCGGCGGCCGTTCGGTCCGGCACAGATCGGTCGCGATGGGGCAGCGGTCGTGGAAGGGGCAGCCCTGAAGCTGGGCGAACCGGCTGGGCGGTTCGCCCTTCTCGATGCCGCCCGCGATGCGCTTCGTTGCGTCCAGCCGCGGGACCGAGGCGATCAGGAGCTGCGTATAGGGATGGCGCGGGTCGGCGAACAGGCCGGCCCCGTCCGCCATTTCCACGAGGTTCCCCATATACATCACCGCCACCCGGTCGCTGATCTGCGCCACCACGCCCAGGTCGTGCGAGATGAACATCATGGTCAGGCCCATCTCTTCCTTCAGGTCGGCCAGCAGGTTCAGCACCTGCGCCTGCACGGACACGTCCAGCGCCGAGACGGGCTCGTCCGCGATGATCAGCTCGGGCGTGGGCAGCAGGGCGCGGGCGATGCCCACCCGCTGGCGCTGGCCACCGCTGAGCTGGTGCGGGAAACGTTCCGCAAAGGACGGGTCCAGCCCGACCTGGGTCAGCGTCTCGGCCACGCGCTCGGCGCGTTCCTGGCGGTTCTTGAAGACGCCGTGGATGTCGCCGGTCTCGGCCACCGAGTCGCCGATGGAGCGGCGCGGGTTGAGCGAGGCATAGGGGTCCTGGAACACCATCCGCACGTTGAGCCGCAGGTCGCGCATGCGGCGGCGGTTCTGGGTGAAGATGTCGGCCCCGTCCAGCAGCGCCTCGCCGCCATCGGCCGTGGTCAGCCGGATGATGGTGCGCCCGATCGTGGTCTTGCCGCAGCCGGTCTCGCCCACGATGCCCAGCACCTCGCCCCGGCGGACGTCGAGCGAGACGTCGTTGACGGCCTTTACCTCATAGCTTTTGCCGCCACGCCGGGCGGTGAAGGTTTTGCGCAGGTTGCGCAGCTCCAGGATGGTGTCGTGCTTGGTCATGGCTCCCCCCGGGACAGCGGGAAATGGCAGTGGGCGGCGTGGTTTGCCCCGGCGGTGACCGGCGGCACCGCGCCCGAGCGGCAGGCGGGCTGCACATGCGAACAGCGGGGGGCGAATTTGCACCCTTCGGGAACCTCGCCGGGCTTGGGCGCCTGGCCGGGGATCGTCCGGAACCGGCGGTGCCCGGCGGCGGGGTCGGGCACGCAGCCCATCAGCCCGCCCGTGTAGGGGTGCAACGGGTTGCGGAACAGCTCTTCCACGGGGGCCGTCTCGGCGATCCTGCCGCCATACATCACCGCCACCCGGTCGGCGAGTTCCGACACGACGCCGAGGTCGTGGGTGATGAACAGCACCCCCATGTCGAAGGCGTCGCAGAGTTCGCGGATCAGGCTGAGCACCTGCATCTGCACGGTCACGTCCAGCGCGGTGGTCGGCTCGTCCGCGATCAGCACCTGCGGCCGGCAGGCCAGCGCGATGGCGATCATCACCCGCTGGCGCATGCCCCCCGACAGCTCGTGCGGGTAGGCGTTGAGCTGCAGGCGCGCGTCGGGGATGCGCACCATCTCCAGCAATTCGCGGGCGCGGATACGGGCGGTCTCGCCGGTCGAGCCGTCATGGACGCGCACCGCCTCTTCGATCTGCTCGCCGACGCGCAGCACCGGGTTGAGCGAGGTCATCGGCTCCTGAAAGATCATCGAGATCCCGCCGTGGCCGCGCTCGACACGCAAGTGCGGCGGTTCCTCGGTGATGTCGGCGCCGTCGAGCTCGATCGCGCCGGAGCGGACCCAGAGCTGCGGATGCGGCAGCAGCCCCATCACGGCAAGCGATGTGATGCTCTTGCCGCTGCCGGATTCGCCGACCAGCCCCAGCACCTCGCCCCGGTTGATGTCGAAGGATACGTCCGAGACGATGTCCAGCCCGGCGTCGGGCGGGCCTGCTGCGACCACGAGGTTGCGGACCTTCAGCATGGGTTACCTCCTCTGCCTGTTGCCCAGCATCTCGCGGAAGCGGGGGTCGAGCCGGTCGCGCAGCACGTCGCCCACCAGGTTCAGCGAGAACGCGGTCAGCACGATCATCAGGCCGGGATAGAACAGCAGCCACGGCGCGCGGGTGATGTAGATGCGGGATTCGGCCAGCATGTTGCCCCAGCTCGGGATCTCGGGCGGGGCACCGAGGCCGAGAAAGTCCAGCGAGGCCGCGCCGAGCTGGGCGAAGGCGAAGACGAAGCTCGCCTGCACCAGCAGGGGCGAGATCATGTTGGGCAGGATATGCTTGCGGATCATCCACAGCGTGCTGGCGCCCATCGAACGCGCGGCCTCGACATAGGTCTCCTCGCGCAGGCGCAGGGTGACGCCGTAGGTGATGCGCGCCGTGGTGGTCAGGTAGATCACCCCGATGGCGAGGATGGCGTTGGCCACGCTTTGCCCGAGGATCACGATCAGCCCCAGCGCCAGCAGCAGCGAGGGAAAGGCCATCATCACGTCGACCATCCGCATCAGCACGCGGCCGATGCGCGGGAACAGCGCCGAGACGATGCCGATCGGCACGCCGGTCGCCAGCGCGAAGCTGACCACGCCCACGCCGATCAGCAGCGCCAGGCGCGAGCCGTGCAGGACGCGGCTGAACGTGTCACGGCCGAAATGGTCGGTGCCGAACCAGTGGCCCCAGCTGGGCGGGCTCAGGCGGTTGACGGGCTCGATATCCTCGGGCGCGTAGGGGGCGATCAGGTCGGCCCCCAGGGCCACGACGATGATCGTCACCAGGTAGACCAGCCCCAGCATCGCGACGGGCCGCGCGGCAAAGACCGACAGGAATGAACGGAGTTTCGTGGTCATTCGAGGTCCACCCTGGGGTCGAGGTAACGGTAGGAGATGTCCACCAGCAGGTTGATCACCAGGTAGAGGCAGACGATGACGAGGATGACGCCCTGGATGACGGGATAGTCGCGGCGCAGGATCGACTGCACCACCATCCGGCCGATGCCGGGCAGGGCAAAGACGGTCTCGGTCACCACCGCCTCGGAGATCAGCGCGGCGAAGGTGAAACCAAAGGCCGACACCACCGCCAAGAGCGCGTTGCGCAGGATGTGGCGGACGACCACGCGGTAGGGGCGGATGCCCTTGGAGCGCGCGGTGCGCACGTAATCCTCTTTCGCGACGTCCAGCATGCTGGCCCGCGTCAGCCGCAGGATCAGCGCCGCGTTGGGCGCGGCCAGCGTCAGGCTGGGCAGCAGCAGGTAGCGCAGGTTCGACAGCCCGCCATCCTCGAAAACCGAGGGATAGCCGGAACTCGGGAGCCAGCCCAGGTGCGCGGCGAAAATCAGGATCAGGTAGAGGCCGACCCAGAAGGTCGGGATCGAGGCCAGCAGCATGGCGATGCCCGACAGCCCCTGGTCGACCCAGGTGCCCTGCCGGATCGCGGCCAGCACGCCCACCGGCACGCCCAGGGCCACGATCCAGACCATGGTGACGCTGGCCAGCAGCAGGCTGGTCTCGGCGCCGTCGCGGATGATCACGGTCACCGGCTCCTGGAAAAAGATCGAGGTCCCCAGATCGCCCTGCAACACGTTGCCGGCCCAGTAGAAATACTGGAGGTAGAGCGGCCGGTCGAGCCCGAGGCGGGTGCGCAGCGCCTCGACCTGTTCGGGCGTGGCCTCGTCCCCGAGCATGACGTAGATCGGGTCGCCCGGAATGAGATGGATGAAGATGAAGATGACGATCGACGCGGCCACCAAAGTGGCGATGGCCGCGCCGGTCCTCTTCAGGACATAAGCCAGCATTGCTGCCTGGTCCTTTCGCTAGAGATCACTTGGAGATGCCCCAGAAATGCGGCCAGATCAGCGTGGTCTCACCCAGGCCTTTCAGCGACGGCGAGGCGATGTTGTAGGAATACACGTCGCCGACCTTGATGGTGGGGACCTGTTCGTAGATCAGCGCCTGCAGTTCCGACCAGGCCTCGCGGCGGACATCCAGATCCGATGTGCCGGTGAACTTGGCCTTCAGCACGGCCTTTTCGGGCGTGGCCCACCAGCCGGGGTAGCTGTCGTTCAGCGCGGTCAGCAGGATCGGGTCGGGGATGTTGCCGTGATGGGTCACGAACATGTCCCACTGGTCGGGCTGGGCGCGCTTTTTCAGCAGCGTGGCCCAGTCGACCACCACCATCTGCACGTTGATGCCCGCATCGGCCAGCTGGCGGGTGAACACCGTCGCCTGGTCGAAATGGGTCTTGTAGTTGGTCGACACCAGCAGCTTGATCGGCGTGCCGTCATAGCCCGCGGCCTCGGCCATCGCCTTGGCCTTTTCCGGGTCCCCGACCGAGTAGGCCTCGGTCCCGGCCTCGGTGTACCAGATGTTGCCTTCCGGATAGAACGAGCCGTTGGCCTTCCACAGCGCCTCTTCGCCGACCGAGACGCGCAGCGCCTCTTCCTTGTTCAGCGCGGTGTGGATGGCGCGGCGCAGCTGGAAGTTGTCGGCCAGCGGGCCTTCCTTGGAGTTCATGAACATCAGGCCGAAGATCGGCGCACCGCTGAGGTGGATCTTGACCGAAGCGTCATCCTTGAGCACGCCGTAGAGGTCGCCCGAGATGAACTCGGCATAGTCGTAGTCGCCCGCCTGCACGCCGCTGACGCGGGTGCCCACGTCGGGGACGGGGATGAAGCGGATGGCGTCGACCTCGGCCACGCGGGCGCCGGAATAGCCGTCGGCGGGGGTGTCGAGGCCGGTGTAATCGTCGAATTTCACCAGCTCGACATGGCGGTTGCCGCGCCATTCCTTGAACATGAACGGGCCGGTGCCGACGTAGTTCTCAGGCGCGATCGGGTCACCGCCGGCGGCGGTCACGATCTCGGCCGGGTAGATCACCGGGCCGCCGTTGGGGAAGGCGAGCATGGATTTCCACGCGCCGTTCGGCTCGGACAGTTTCAGGGTGACCTCGTAGGGGCCGCTGGCCTCGACCGAGACAGCGTTGGCCATCAGCAGCTTGCCGCGCGCGCCGTGCTCGCCCCAGCGGGTCAGCGAGGCGACGACGTCCTCGGCGGTCAGTTCCTTGCCGTTGTGGAACTTCACGCCCTGGCGCAGGGTCATCACGATGGTGCGGCCGTCATCCTCCAGCCGTTCGCCGCTGGCCAGCAGCGGCTGCGGCTCGTAGGTGGAGTCGAAGGCATAGAGCGTTTCGAACATGTGCTGGCCGATGGTCGCGGCGATGGTCGCCGTGCCCATGTGCACGTCGAGGCTGGGCGGCTCGCCGATGGTGGCGTAGCGCAGGGTGTCGGCGCTGGCGCCGGTGACCGGGGCCAGCCCCGCCAGCAGCGCAAGGGCCGCGCCGCTCAGCAGGTTTCTGAGGGAGTGTCGCATGGTGGTCTGCCTTTCCGGGTTGAGGTGAGAAAGCTGCTCGTCTCGATGCCTCGGGAGGGGCGGGGTCCTGCCTGTCACCAGCAGGTGTAGCCGCCGTCGATGACCAGAGAGGCGCCGGTCATGTAATTCGCGCTGTCGCTGGCCAGGTAGACGGCCAGCGGGCCGATATCCTCGGGATCGCCCAAGCGGCCCTGCGGGATGTTCAGCAGAATCTCCGCGATCACCTCGGGGTGTTTCTGCGACCAGATCTTGTTGGGATCGGTGAGGAAAATCCCGGGGCAGATCGCGTTGACGGTGATGCCATGCGGCGCCCAGTCCACGGCCAGGCTGCGTGTCAGTTGCAGCACGCCGGCCTTGGCGGTCTCGTAATGCCGGCCCGCGATGCCGCGCCCGGCGACGAGCGCGTTGATCGAGGCGATGTTGATGATCCGCCCGCCGCTGCCGCGTTCGATCATCGCGCCGCCGATCGCCTTGCAGCACAGGAAGGTGGCGGTCAGGTTCAGGTCCATCAGCTCATGCCACTGCTCCAGCGGCATGTCCTCGGTGGGCACGTTCACGCGGCGGCCGCCGACATTGTTGATCAGGATGTCGAAGGGGCCGACCTCGTCCAGCGCCTTGGCGCAGGCCCCCTCGCAGGCGGCAGGGTCGCCGATATCGGCCTCGATGGTCCAGGCGGTGCGGCCGAGTGCGCGGATGTCCTCGGCCGTCTGCTGCAGGCTGTCGGACGGGCGCGCGACAAGCGCCACGTCGGCCCCGGCCGAGGCGATGGCCAGCGCCATCTCGCGCCCCAGGCCCCGGCTGCCGCCGGTGATGAACAGTTTTTTCCCGTCGAGACGGAAATAGTCGGGAAAACCCATTGAAGACCCCGTTCTGTTGGACTAGTAGTCACGCCAGACGAGAAGGGCCGCGGCGCGCTATTTTTGTCTGTTTCCCAACAGCCTAGGCGATGGTTTTCACCTCACGAAATGCCGATTTCAGATCGGCCGATGCAAACTATGCATGGGGATGCGTGGTGCGTGCCTGTCCGGCGGAACGGCGCACGGCCACCGGCCCGGCCGATTTTTCAGCCCGGTAAAACGCATAGGTTTCAAGAAGTTTTCAGAGGTCGGCGGGCGGCAGCGCCGGTCGGCCCAGGGCGAAATCCGCCGCCCGTTCGCCGATCATCAGCGCCGAGGCATTGGTGTTGGCTGCGGGCATGTCGGGAATGATCGAGGTGTCGGCCACGCGCAGCCCCGCGATCCCGTGCACGCGCAACTGATGGTCCACCACGTTGCGCGGGTCCTCGGCCGGGCCCATCCGGCAGGTGCCCATCAGGTGATAGGTTGTGTTGCCGTTCTTGCGGGCATGGTCCAGCAGATCGGCGTCGCTGGCGGCGGCGGGGCCGGGCCAGCGTTCGGCCTCGACGAATTGCGCGAAGGGCTCGGCCGCGGCGATCCGGCGGGCCAGCCGCATGGCGGCCACGATGGCGCGCTGGTCGGCCTCCTCGGCCAGGTAGTTGGGCTGGATCTCGGGCGCGTGCAGCGCGTCGGGCGACAGCGCGCGGACATGGCCCCGGCTGAGCGGGCGCTGCTGCCAGCAGGCCATGGTGGCACCCAGGAAACGATCCAGCCCCGACCACACCCCACCGGGATAGCTAGCCGGGGTGAAGGACACCTGGATGTCGCTGTTGGGCAGGCCCGGATCGGATTTGCCGAAGCAGTAGAGCAGGGTGGGCGTCAGCGCCAGCGCCCCCTTGCGCATCAGCGCATAGCGCAGCACCTCGCGCAGCAGGGGCAGGCCGCGCACGCGCTCGTTGATGGTCTGCGCTCCGCGGATGCGCAGCACCATGCGCGCGGCGTAATGGTCCTGCAGGTTCTCGCCCACGCCGGGCAGGGCGTGGCGCGGCGTCAGGCCCGCGGCGCGCAGACGTTCCGGCGCGCCGATGCCCGAAAGCTGCAGGATATGCGGCGACCCCACGGCGCCCGCCGACAGGATGACCTCGCGACGGGCGCGCACGATATGTTCCTGCCCGCCCTGCCGATAGGCGACGCCGACGACGCGGCGGCCCTCCATGACCAGGCGCTGAACATGCGCGCCGGTGCGGACCTCGGTATTTCCCCGGCGCATCGCCGGGAACAGGAAGGCCCGCGCCGGGCTGACCCGCCGCCCATGATGGATGGAGCGCTGGACATAGGCGATGCCGTCCTGCGTGGCGCCGTTGTAGTCGGGGTTGCGCGGGATGCCGAGCGTTCCGGCGGCCTCCATGAAGGCCTCGCACAGCGGCTCGGGCGCGTCGATATCGGTGACGGTGAAGGGGCCGGAGCGGCCGCGATAGGTATCGTCGCCGGCGCCGATGCGCCGCTCGCAGCGTTTGAAATAGGGCAGCAGATCGGCATAGCCCCAGCCGGGATTGCCCTCAGCCGCCCAGCCGTCGAAATCGGACGCGTCGCCGCGGGTGAAGACATGGCCGTTGATCGCACCGGTCCCGCCCAGGACCTTGCCCCGGCTTTGCAGGATCGACCGGCCCGCCGTGCCCTCGGAGGGCGCGGTGCGGAACATCCAGTCGATTTTCGGGTTTCCCAGCGCATAGACCACCGCGGCCGGCACGTGGATGGCGAGGTGGCGGTCATGGCCGCCGGCCTCCACCACGCAGACCGTGCCGCTTTTGGCCTCGGACAGCCGCCCGGCCACGACCGAGCCCGCGCTGCCCGCGCCGATCACGACGAAGTCGAACGTGTCATGCGTGCTCACAGCTTGATGCCGACATTCTTGGTCTGGACGTAGCCCAGCAGCGCCTCTTGCCCCTTTTCGCGACCATAGCCCGACCGCTTCATGCCGCCAAACGGCGTTTCCACCCCGCCGGCCCACCACTGGTTGACATAGACTTGGCCCGCGACCAGCCGCTCGGCGACCGTATGGGCCAGCGTCAGGTCGCGGGTGTAAAGGCCCGCGGCCAGCCCGTAGTCCGTGCCGTTGGCTATGGCGATGGCCTCATCCGTGGTGTCGAAGGGGATGACGACGACCACGGGGCCGAAGAATTCCTCCTGCGCGATGCGCATGTCGGGACGGACGTTGGTGAAAACGGTGGGCGCCATGAAGAAGCCGTCCAGTCCCGCCACGCGGGTGCCGCCGGTGGCCAGCGTCGCGCCTTCCTCCACGCCCACGCGGCACAGCGCCTCGACCCGGTCGAGCTGCCGGGCCGAGATCAGCGGGCCCAGATCGCAGCCCTCGATGCCGGGGCCGACGCTGAGCGCCGCGGCCTTGGCGACCAACCGTGTGACCACCTCGTCATAGATCGAGCGGTGCACGATCAGCCGCGACCCGGCCGAGCAGATCTGCCCCGCATGCTTGAAGACCCCCGCCGCGGCGCTGGCCGCGACCTGGTCGAGATCGGCATCGGGAAAGACGATGCCGCCCGATTTTCCGCCCAGCTCCATCACGCAGGGGATCACCCGCTCGGCGGCCGCGCGCAGCACGCTCTTGCCGGTCTCGACCGAGCCGGTGAACACGATGTGGTCGATGTCATGATGGGCCGCCAGCGCCGCCCCGGCCTCGGCTCCCAGGCCGCAGACGATGTTGACGGCCCCCGCGGGCACGCCCGCGCGCTCGCACGCCTCGGCGAAGAGGAACAGGCTGAGCGGCGAATCCTCGGGCGATTTCAGCACCACGGTGTTGCCGGTGACCAGCGCGCAGGCGATGGAGCGCGCGCCGACCGGCAGCGGGCCGTTCCAGGGCACGATCTGGGCCGAGACGCCATAGGGCGCGTGTATGGTGTAATCCAACAGCCCCGCGCCCAGCGGGATCTGCCGCCCCTCCAGCTTGTCGGCCATGCCGCCGTAATAGCGCAGGTAGCGTTGGGTCAGGGGGATCTCGCCCCGGCCATTGGCCAGCGTCTTGCCGTTGTCGAAACATTCGACGGTGGCGATCTCGTCGGCGGCCTTGTCCAGTTCGTCGGCGATGCGGAACATCAGCGCGCCGCGTTCATGGGGCGCCATGTCCTGCAACGCGCGCGCATCGAAGCAGGCCCGCGCGGCGGCCACGGCAGCGTCGATGTCACGCGCGGTGCCGCGGGCGACCTCGCAGATCGGCTGTCCCGTGGCGGGGTCGGTGACGGCAAGACGGCCGTTCTCGGAACCGTCCACCCATTTGCCGCCGATGTAGTTCTTCCAGTAGGGACGAATATCGGTAACCATGGCGCTACTCCGGCAGGGACAGGCAGGCGTTGCCTGCGGGCAAGTTGGATCTATGGCAGGGATAATCGCCGCCGGGGCGCGCGAAGGCGAATGCTGAAATCGGATGCCGCCATGCCGAAACTGCATGCGGCCCGGCGCCCTTTCCATGCCGCGCGCGGTTCTGCTACGGTTGACCCGACGTCGCCCGGTCAGGGCGCCACACCGCCGGGATAACACTATGGAAATCAAGTGGCTTTTGGACTTTCTCTCGCTCGTCGACACGCGCAACTTCTCGCGCTCCGCGGATGAGCGGGCGACCACCCAGCCGGCCTTCAGCCGCCGCATCAAGGCGCTGGAGGAATGGATCGGCGCCACGCTGTTCGACCGCAGCAAGCACCCGATCGAGCTGACGGCGGCGGGCCAGCGCTTTCGCCCCGTGGCCGAAGAGGTGCTGCGCCGCCTGCTGCAGAGCCGCGAGGAAATCCAGCAGATCGGACAGCATACCGAAAGCACGATTTCCTTCGCCGCGACGCACAGCCTGTCGCTGGTCTTCTTCCCGCGCTGGATCAGGCGGATCGAGCGGGAAACCGGCATCCTGCGCACCCGGCTCGATTCCAACCAGATCGGCAATTGCGTGCAGTCGCTTCTGCGCGGCGAATGCCATTTCATGCTCAGTCCGACCCACACCACGGTCGAGATGCAGCTGCCCGAGGACCGCTTCACCTCGATCGCCGTGGGCGTGGACCGGCTGATGCCGGTCTCGGCGCCGGATGAGGACGGCGAACCGATCCATCGCCTGCCGGGCAGCAAGGATCGCCCGGTGGATTACCTCGCCTATGTCGGCTCGGCCGCCAGCGGGCGGGCCGTCGATTTCCTGCTGAAGAATCATGAGCGTGCGCCGGTGCTGCAGCGGGTTTTCGACTCGCACCTGGCGGGGGTCCTGAAATCCATGGCCGTGCAGGGACGTGGCGTCGCCTGGCTGCCCGAAAGCGAGATCCTGCCCGAGCTGGAGGCCGGCGCGCTGGTCCTGGCCGGCGAGGAGTCCTACATCATCCCGTCGGAAATCCGACTGTTCCGCAGCCTCGAGCCTCTGCCCCGCGCGGCCGAGGAATTCTGGCAGCGGCTGGCCGATGCAGGATCGGCATCGCCATAGACGGAGCTTGCATTGGTCGCCCCCGGACAAGGCCGCTAAGTTCGGGGCATCAACAATGCGAGGTCCGAACATATGTCCGAACAAAAGCCGTGCAGGGTGGCCCTCCTTGGCCTGATGCTGGAAAGCAACAGCTTCGCGCCGGTCACCACCGAAGAGGACTATGTCAACCGCGTCTACCTCGCCGGGGACGAGATCCTGGCCGACCTCGCCAGCTCGGACCCGATGCTGCCGACGGAACTGCGCGGCTTCTGCAAGGAGATGGACAGCCGCATCGACTGGACCCCGGTGCCGATCCTCGTCGGGCTGGTGGAGGCGGGCGGGCCGCTGGACCACGGGTTCTTTGAGTTGACCCGGGACGAGATGAAGCGCCGGCTGGAGGCCGCCATGCCGCTGGACGCGGTCTATATCTCCAACCACGGCGCGATGATCACCACCGAGAACAACGACCCCGACGGCGAGATCTTCGCCATGGTACGCGAGGTGGTGGGGCCGGACGTGCCCATAATCGCGACGCTGGACCTGCACGGCAATGTCTCGCAGCGCATGGTCAACAGCGTCGACGTGATCGTGGCCTACCGCACCAACCCGCATGTCGACATGTTGGCCCGTGGCAAGGAGGCTGCCGGCGCGCTGCTGGAGCTGTTCGGCGGCATGTCGCCGGACGTGGCCTTCCTGCGCCTGCCGATCACGCCGCCCACCGTGACCCTGCTGACCGAAAGCGGCCCCTATGCCGACCTGATCGATTTCGGCCAGACCCTGATCGACGACGACATCCTGAACGTCTCGATCCTGGGCGGCTTTGCCTATAGCGACACGCCCAAGAACGGGCTGGCAATCATCGTCACCGCCCGGCAGGCCAACGGCGCGGCCGCGCGTGTCGCCCGCCAGATCGCCGAGCGCGCCTGGGCCGAGCATGAACGCTACACCCCCATCCTGACCCCGCTGGACGAGGCCGTCGCGCGCGTGCTGGAGGTCGGCCGCGACCCCGGCCTGAAGCCCGTGATCCTGGCCGATGTGGCCGACAACCCGGGCGGCGGCGGCAACGGCAACACGATGTGGATCATCGAGGCGCTGCACAAGGCCGGCGCGACCGGCGTGATCGCGGGTGTCATCAACGACCCGGCGCTCGCCGCCGAGGCCGCCGAGCTGGGCGAGGGGGCAACCTTCACCGCGGTGTTCAACCGCGACGAGCCCGACCAGTTCTCGCGACGCTTCGAGGCCGAGGCCAGGGTGGTGCGGGTGCGCGACGGCGACTGTGTCGGGCGGCGCGGCTTCTACGCCGGGCGGCGGATGAAGCTGGGGCGCAGCGTGCTGCTGGATCTGGGCGGCATCCAGGTGGTGGTGATTTCGATCCGCACCCAATGCGCCGATCCGGTCTTCCTGGAAATGATGGGGCTGGACATTGCCAAGGCACGGGCCGTGGTGGTGAAATCGCGCGGCCATTTCCGCGCCGGTTTCAACGAGTTCTTCGGCCCCGATCAGGTGATCGAGGTGGATGCGCCGGGCCTGACCTCGCCGATCCTTTCCCGCTTTGATTTCAAGAACTTGCCGCGTCCTGTTTTCCCAGTGGATCAAGAGGTGGACTGGGCCATCCCGGCCTGACCACCGCACGTTCATGCGCGTTTCCAAGACCGTCCCCGGCCCCCGGCCGGCGGGCGGTCTTTTCATGCATGGGCGGCCCGCTCATACGGCTGCGGCATAGACCAATCCGGACTTTGCATTTTCTTTGATGGCGGGGCGCCCGTAAGCTTTTCCTGCGATACATTCTCCGCGCCCAACAGGGAAAAAAGAAAATGGAAAAGATGACTAAATCACTCACCAAGGGCCTGGCTGCCGCGGCCGCCGCGGCCCTGCTCGCCGCGACGCCGGCCATGGCCGAGACCATCAAGTTCGGGATGAACGCGCCGCAGGGCGACAACCCGGAATGGAACGCGCTGACCGCGTTCAAGAACCACGTCGAATACAAGACCGAGGGCGAGATCAAGGTCCAGCTCTTCCCCAGCGCGCAGCTGGGCGCCGAGCGCGCCTGCGCCGAGCAGGTGCAGCAGGGCACGGTCGAGGTCTGCCTGGTGGATACCGGCGCGCTGGCCGGGTTCTACAACGACATCCAGGTGCTCTCGATCCCCTACCTGTTCAAGTCGTCGGCCCACGCCTGGAAGGTGTTCGACAGCCCGTTCTTCGCCGAGCTGGCCGAGGACATGCGCGCCCAGACCGGCATCCGCGTTATGGCCTGGGGCGAGAACGGCTTCCGCGACTTCACCAACAACGTGCGCCCGATCAAGGGCCCCGAGGACCTCAAGGGCCTCAAGATGCGGGTCATGGAAAGCCCGGTCTTCATGCGCTTCGTCGAATCCTTCGGCGCCGCCGCGACCCCGATGCCGGGCTCCGAGATCATCATGGCCGCCAAGCAGGGCGTGATCGACGGGCAGGAAAACCCCGCCCAGGTGAACTATGACTACAACCTGATGGACGTGCAGAAATACATGTCCACCGACGAGCATATCCTGGGCGTGCACGCCTACATCATCTCGGACAAGTTCTTCGACAAGCTGACCGACGATCAGAAGGCGATCGTGATGGAGGCGGCCCTGCTGGCCTCGCGCATCGAGAACACGCAGAAGCTGGCCGGTGCCAAGAAATACATCGATCTGATCAAGGAGAAGGGCGTCGAGGTTCACATGACCACGATGGCCGAGAAAGAGGCCTTTGCCGCCGTGTCGCAGGAGCCGGTGCTGGAATACCTGCGCGAGCAGGTCGGCGACGAACTGGTGGCGGACCTGCTGGAAACGGCCGCTTCCTACGAGCCGACCCTCTATGGCAAATAAGCCCTGACGGGGCGTAACAAGGGACGGGAAGCGCCGCCATGGCGCTTCCCGTTCGCCTTCCGGTCCTTGGGCCGGGGCAAAGACAGGGCAGGAGGCAGGAACGTGCAGGGCACGGTATTGAGATGGGCGCTGATCCTCACCAGGGGGACGGAGGCGGTGGCCGCGATCCTGCTGATCGCGGTGATCGCGATGAACCTGGCGCAGGTGTTTTTCCGCTATGTTCTGGTCGACCCGATCTCGTGGTCGGAGGAAACCATGCGCCACACCACCACCTGGATGGTGATGCTGGCCGCCGCGCCTGCGCTGCTGCGGCGCGAGCATATGGAGGTCAGCCTGTTCGACGGCGTCCGCTCCGCCTGGCTGCGCCGGGCGGTTGGGGTGCTGGTGCATCTGAGCGTGGCGGGGTTCTGCGTGCTGCTGATCGTCAAGGGCTTCCCGGCCGCGATCGACAACATGCGGCAGGTCTCGCCCGCCGTCCGCATCCCGATGACCATCCCCTACTTGGCGATCCCGGTGGGGGCGGTTCTGGTGCTGATCAACACGATTTGCATGATGCTGCTGCCCGCCGAGGCGCTGTCGGGGCTGGAAGACGGGGAGGGCGCGCCATGATCGCGATGGCCATTGCATTCGCGGTGACGCTGGCGATCGGGGTGCCGATCGTCTTCGCTCTGGGCATCGCCGGGGCGGTGGGCCTGTACGCGCTGGACCTGGACCTGATCACGGTGCCCACGCGGCTGTTTACCGGCATGGACAATTTCGTGCTGCTGGCCGCCCCCTTCTACATCCTGGCGGGCGAGATCATGAACCGCGGCGGCATCACCGAGCGGCTGATCCGGCTGGCCGGGCTGATCACCCGCGGCGTGCCGGGCGGCACGGCGTATGCCAATGTCTCGTCCTCGGTGCTGTTCGCCGGCATCTCGGGCGCGGCGGTGGCCGACACGGCGGCGCTTGGGCAGGTCTTTATCAAGGGCATGCCGAAAGAGGGCTATGACAAGAACTACGCCGCCGCCGTCACCATCGCCTCGTCGATCATCGGCCCGATCATCCCGCCCTCGGTCATCATGATCATCTATGCCGCCGTGACGCGGCTGTCGGTGATCGATCTGTTCGTGGCGGGGATCGTGCCGGGGCTGATGCTGGCCGGCGCGATGTGGCTGGTGATTTTCCTGCAGGCGCGCGGCGACCGGCTGCCGCGCTCGCAGCACCGGGTGGAGCGGCACGAGATCATGGTGATGATCCGCGACGGGTTGTTGGTAATGGGCCTGCCGGCGCTGATCGTGGGCGGCACCCTTCTGGGCGTGTTCACCGCGACCGAGGCCGGGGGCGTAGCCGTTCTCTATGCGCTGGCCGTGTCCTGGCTGGTGTTCCGCACGATGGACTGGCCCAGCCTGTGGCAGTCGCTGAAGCGCGCGGCGCGCATCACCGCCACCATCTACCTGATCATCGCCGCGGCGACGGTGGTGTCCTACGTGCTGACCATCGGCGGGATCGGCATGATGGTGCAGTCCTTTGCCGCGCAGTTCGCCGGCAACCCGACCCTGTTCCTGATGGCGCTGGCCGCGGTGCTGCTGCTGGTCGGCACGTTCCTGGAGCCGGGGGCCGCGATCGTGCTGATCGTGCCGATGCTGATGCCGGTGACGGCCTCGATGGGGATCGACCCGATGCAGCTGGGCATGGTGGTGATCCTGACGCTGACGCTGGGCCTGATCACGCCGCCGGTGGGGGTGTGCCTGTTCGTGGCCTGCCGGATCGCCGACAGCCCGGTGATGCCGATCTTCCGCGCGGTGCTGCCCTTCCTGCTGGTGGAACTGGGGGTCGTGGTGCTGCTGGTGCTGATCCCCGAGCTGACCTCGACCCTGCCGGCGCTGCTGCGCTGAGCCGGGCCGGGGGACGCGCAAAAGAAAACGCCCGGCCAGACGGCCGGGCGTTTCGCTTTCGGCGGGCGTGGGGCGCTTACCAGCCGTTCACGCGCGACCAGACGGCGACGATGTCGGTGCCGTTGCCTTCCTCGCTGTCCACGACGTAATAACGGTCATACATCGCCACCGTCATGCAGACATGGTTGGGGTAGATCCGCAGGCGGCGGCCGATGGGATAATCTTCCAGCCGCTGGCCTTCGCACATCGGGACGAGGCCGTGTTCCTGGTAGACCCGCTCGACGATCAGCTGGGGCGCGACGACCTTGCCCGTCACATCGCCCACCAGGCCGAAGCCGACATCGTTGGAGACCTTTTCCGTGCTGCGGTCCTTGGACAGCGCCAGCGCGCCCGCGTCCACGGTCAGGTGGTTGAGGTCGGGGCGGTGGCTGGACACGTCGGTCAGCACCGACACCGCGAGATCGTCCAGCGTGCAGGACAGGATCTGCGCCTGGAACACGTCGCCGAACATGTAAACCCCGGCGCGGGTCTCGGTGATGCCGTCGAGGTTGCGGGCGTGCAGCGCGGTGGGGGTGGAGCCGACGCTGACGGTCCGGCATTCGATCCCCAGCGCGCGCACCGCCTCGGCCGCGGTGACGGCGGCAAGGCGCTCGGTCTCGGCCAGCGCCTCGATCTCTGCCAGCGAGCGGCAGGCGTAGGAATGGCCCGCGTGGGTCATGACCCCGTCGAAATCCACGTTGGGGGCTGCGTCGAGGATGCGCGCGATCTCGGTCACCTGGTCGGAGCCGGGCGGGACGCCGGTGCGGTTCTCGCCGCAATCCACCTCGATCTGGACGTGGAAGGTGGTGCCGATCTTTCCGTTCGCCTCGGCGATAGCCTGGGCGACACCGGCATTGTCGGTGATCAGGGCGACCTTGGCACCGCCGGCCTGAATGGCGGCCACGCGCTCCAGCTTGTCGGGGGTGATGCAGACGGCATACTGGATGTCGCGGATGCCGTGGCCCGCGAAATACTCGGCCTCGCAGAGGGTCGAGACGGCGATTCCTTTCGTCCGCTCGTTCAGCACCATGCGCGCCACGTCGATCGACTTGGCGGTCTTCAGGTGCGGGCGCAGGGTGACGCCGTTGCGGGCGCAGGCCTCTTCCATGCGGCGGATGTTGCGGGCCAGCTTGGCGCGGTCGAGCACGAGGCTCGGGGTGGGGAGGTCGTAGAGGGTTTTCGGGGTCATTCCTGTTCGGCCCTTCTGAGTGGTGTTTGCGGCGCCGGCGGGCGCAGTGTTTCGGTTGACGCGGCGAGGTGGTCGCAGGCGCGCCCCCAAGAGCTAATGCAAAATATCAACTTACCAGCGGTACTATTTGGATTCCAAAATGAATTCCTCGATCATGACATTCATGCCGGCCAGCAGCCCGCCATCCACCGGCAGCGTGACCCCGGTGATGTAGCCGGCATCGTCCGAGGCCAGGAACGAGACCGCCTTGGCCACGTCCTCGGGTTCGGCGACGCGGCCCATCGGGTACCAGCGTGCCAGCTTCTTGAAGACGTCCGGGTCCTTCTTGATCCGGATCTCCCACGAGGCGTTCTCGGTCCGGACCGAGCCGGGCAGCACCGCGTTGCAGCGGATGCCGTGCTTGCCGTATTCCGAGGCCACCGACTGGGTGAGGTTGATCACACCGGCCTTGGCCGCGCTGTAGGCGGGATTGCCGAAAAAGCACACGCCGTTCACCGACGAGATGTTGACGACCACCCCGCCGCCGCGGGCCTTCATCCCCGGCAGGATGGCGCGCAGGCAGTGATAGGGGCCGTTGAGGTTCACATCGACCTCGCGGTGCCAATCGGCCAGCGCGATCCCGTCCAGGTCGCCCGCATCGGTGAATCCCGCGTTGTTCACCAGCAGCCCGATCGGGCCCAGTTCTTCCTCGGTCTCGGCCACGGCGCGCTCGACGGCGGCGAAATCGGTGATGTCGGCCTGTTTGCAGGCGGCCGTGTGACCGGCCTCGCGCAGCAGGCGGGCGGTGTCACCGGCCTGCTCGCCGTTGATGTCCAGAACGCAGACGGCGGCACCCTCTTGCGCCAGCCGTGTCGCGATGGCGCGGCCGATGCCGTGCCCGGCGCCGGTGACAAGGGCCACGGTGTCGGAATGGTCGGGCATGGGGGGGTCCTTTCGTCGTCAGGCCAGCGCCGCCGCGATCCAGTCCAGCGACTGCAGGCGCATGTGGCCGTAGTTGTAAAAAGAGACCGACGCGGGGTTCAGCTTGCGCAGGGCCTGAACGGCCTGCGCGACGTCCTCCGCGTCGGTCAGGTGGGGAAAGGTTGGGCGCAGGATGAAGCCGAGTTCGGCCTCTGCGCCGGCGGCGGCGCGGGCATCCGCGGCGTCGCTTGCGATGTCGTCAACGCCGCATTGATAGGCGGGCAGTTCCAGCCGGTCGGCCGCGGCGGCGAGGCGGGACAGGTCGCTGCCCTCGATCCAGCACAGGCTGTTCGGCGTCTGGGTGGTGGGGATCACGGCCAGTTTCACGGCCTCGGGCAGGGTGGCGCGGATCTCGGCCACCAGACCCGTCACGACCCCTGCGCGCCAGGCATGCAGCGCCTGCCAGTCGGGATCGGTGGCCGGGTCGGTCGCGGGCCGCGCGCCGGTGGCGAAGAAACGGTCGAGCTGCGCGGCGGTGTCGCGGGCCAGCCGGCCCATGTCGATCCCCTGTTCCCGTGCGCCCTTGCGGCAGGCCGAGCAGAAGCAGGTGCCGAGCATGGTCTGCACCGTCTCCGGCAACTCGACCAGTTCGAATTCGTGGTGATGGCCGTGGCGGAACGCCTGCCAGCCGGGGGTTTCCAGCGCGATTTCCGTGACGCTCTCTTGCGCCGCCGTGTCGGCGCAGAGCGCGACGAGGTAATGCTGCACCTCGGGCTGCGCCGGGCAGAGCGAATTGACCAGCCGGTCGCCATAGACGGTCTGCGCGGTCAGCGCCGGATGCGCCCGGCCCAGCCGCGAGTTGTGCAGCCCGACGGTCCAGGCGGTGACCTTCAGGTCCGGGGCGTGCTGCGCCAGCTCGGCCAGCGCATCGTAGTTTTCGGCCATTTGCGCGCGCTGCGGCGTCAGGCGGCCATAGCGGCTGCCGTTCGGCTGGAAATAGACCGTGCCGCCCTCGGGGAACCAGACCTTGCCCCGGGGCGAGTGCGGCCGCAGGAACTTGCCCGAGTGATAGCTGGTGGCCAGCGCGACGCTGTCGATGCCTGCGACCCGCAGGCGCTCGGCCACGACCCAGGCGCCCTCGTCGCGGAGGTCCCATGGGTAGAGATACATGATATGCCGTGTCATCGCGGCGGATCCGGTCCGGTCTGGCTGTCGTTACAGGCAGGGTAGGGGAAGCCGCGACACCCGACCAATGCCGAGAAAACATCATGCGTTTCAAAATCGGCATTCGGCATTCGGGTCCCGGCAGACGTAGTCTGAACCAAACTTCAGCGGCGCCGCCCCTGCGGCCGGGCGCCTGCGAACAACAGGAGACTGACATGAAGAACATCGTTGTCACCGGCGGGAGCGGGAAGGCCGGGCGCGCCGTGTGCCGGCACCTGGTCGAGCAGGGTTACAAGGTTCTCAACATCGACATGCAGCCGTCCCCGGACCCGGTCTGCCCCTTCTACAAGGTCGACCTGAACGACCGCGGCCAGGTGATGGACGCGCTGCAATGGACGGGCGGCAAGGACCACCCCTTCCGCGAGTTCAGCACCCCCGACGCGGTGGTGCATCTCGCCGCCATCCCGGCGCCCGACCTGATGCCCGAGGACGTCACCTTCCGCAACAACATGGTCTCCACCTACAACGTGTTCGACGCCGCGCTTCGCGTGGGCATCAAGCGCATCGTCTGGGCGTCGAGCGAGACCACGCTGGGCCTGCCCTTCAGCCCCGACAACCCGCCCGCCTACGCGCCCGTGGACGAGGATCACCCGATGCGCCCCGAAAGCGCCTATTCGCTGTCCAAGGACCTGGGCGAGGAAATGGCGCGCCAGATGCAGCGCTGGAATCCCGACACCACCTTCATCGGCCTGCGCCTGTCCAACGTGATGGAGCCGGGCGACTACGACAGTTTCCCCGGCTGGCAGGACGACCCGAATTTCCGACAGTGGAACCTGTGGGGCTATATCGACGCGCGCGACTGCGCGCAGGCGGTGCGCAAGGCGCTGCATGTCGATTTCGTGGGCGCCGACCACTTCATCATCGCCAATGCCGACACGGTGATGGAAAAGACCAGCGCCGAGTTGTTGGCCGAGGTTTACCCTGACGTTCCGGTCAAGGGCGATCTGGAGCTGCACCAGACCCTGCTGTCGATCGAAAAGGCCCGCCGCGTGCTGGGCTACGCGCCGGAGTTTTCCTGGCGCAAGCGCTGAACCGCCAGCGCACCCCTTGTTTTCAACGGTCCGGCCGCCCTTGCGCGGCCGGGCCAGTCGTGGTGTTATCGCGGGCCGACGTGATGCCGGATCCACATATGACCATGCAATAATTCTATTTTCCAGACGTCGGAATTCGCCGCAGACTTTCCCTGTCATTCCGTTTTGGCACCGCCGCCCGCCGCGCGGGTGCGACGGCAATAAGTTCGACAGAGGAGAGACCCGATGACCCCCGCAAAGAGGACAACACTGGCCGCCTCGGCCCTGACGCTCGGCGTCATGGCCGGCGCCGCCTTCGCCGAGACCACGGTGGATTTCACCGTGGCCGAGTACAGTTCCAAGACCGGGCCCTATTTCGAAGAGGTGGCCGCCGCCTTCGAGAAAGAGAACCCGGATATCGACATCAACATCGAGGTGGTGCCGTGGGACACGCTGCTGCAGCGCCTGACCACCGACATCGCCGGCGGCGCCGCGCCCGACATCTCGATCATCGGCACCCGCTGGCTGCTGGACTTTGCCGAGCAGGGCATCGCCGAGCCGGTGGACGACTACCTGACGCCCGAGTTCAAGAGCACCTTCATCGACACCTTCATGGCGCCTTCGGTGATCGACGGCCAGATCATGGGCCTGCCGGTGGCGGCCTCGGCCCGCGCGATGCTGGTCAACATGGACCTGTTCGAGCAGGCCGGCGCTACCCCGCCCGAGACCTGGGACCAGCTCTATGATGCCGCGCAGAAGATCTCGACCCTGCCCGACAGCTATGGCTTCGGCCTGCAGGGCAAGGAGATCGAGACCGACGCCTATTTCTACTACTCGCTGTGGACCCATGGCGGCGACATCCTGAACGAGGACGGCACCTCCGGCCTGGCCGCGCCCGAGGCGATCGAGGCCGCGACCCTCTACAAGAAGATGCTGGACGAGGGGCTGACCCAGCCGTCGCCCACCAACTACAGCCGCGAAGACCTGTTCAACCTGTTCAAGCAGGGCAAGGTCGGCATGGTCTTCACCTTCCCGATGCTGATCCCGCAGATCAAGGAAGAGGCGCCCGACCTGAACTACAAGGTCATGCCCTTCCCGGAGGAAAGCGCCAAGGCGACCTACGGCGTGACCGACACGCTGATGATGTTCGCCGACTCGGACGCCAAGGAAGAAGCCTGGAAGTTCATCGAGTTCGCCTACAAGGACGAATGGCGCACCAAGTTCGACCACGGCGAGGGCTTCCTGCCGGTCACCAAGAACGTCGCCGCCGAGGACTACTACAAGACCGACAAGGACATCGCCGGTTTCGCCGCCGGTCTGCCCTATGCCAAGTTCGCGCCGACGATCGCCAACTGGGAAGAGATCGCCGACGTGACCGTGCGTGCGCTGCAGCGGATCTATCTGGGGCAGGAGACCCCGGAAGAGGCGCTGACCGCCGCGGCCGCCGAGATCAACAAGATCCGTGGCAAATGAACCTCTACCTGATGGGGCGGCCTCGTGCCGCCCCTTCTTTTTCCGGCCGGGCCCGTCCCGGCATCGAGTTTTCGGGTGACTGAATGAAATCCCTCAACGGATTCAAGCCGCTGGCGATGATCCTGCCGGGCCTGCTGCTGGCGATGTTCATCATCGGCTACCCGGTGCTGGACCTGGCGAACACCTCGCTGCAGGAGGTCAGCCGGTTCGGCCAGCTTCGCGGCTTTACCGGGTTGGACAACTTCGCCGAGGTGTTCGCGGACCCGCTGTTCTGGGGCTCGCTGGAACGGACGGCGATCTGGACGGTGACGGTGGTGGGGGGCACGCTGGTCATCTCGCTGCCGATCGCGATCATCCTGAACGACGATTTCTACGGCCGCGGCATCGCCCGGGTCATCATCATGCTGCCCTGGGCGATCTCGCTGACCATGACCGCCGTCGTGTGGCGGTGGGCGCTGAACGGGCGCGCGGGGCTGTTGAACGCCACGCTGATGGACATGGGTCTGCTGGCCGAGCCGATCGAATGGCTGGCCGAGGCGCAGCTGGCCTTCACGGTCGAGATCCTGATCGGCATCCTGGTGTCGATCCCCTTCACCACCACGATCTTCTTGGGCGGGCTGTCGTCGCTGCCGCAGGATTCCTACGAGGCGTCCATGGTCGACGGCGCCACCCGCTGGGACCAGTTCCGCCACATCACGCTGCCGCTGATGAAGCCCTTCATCAACATCGCCATCGTGCTGAACGTGATCTACGTCTTCAACTCGCTGCCGATCATCTGGGTGATGACCGAGGGCGGCCCGGCCAACGGCACCGATATCCTGGTGACTTATCTCTACAAGCTGGCCTTCCGTTTCGGGCAACTGGGCAAGGCCTCGGCGATCTCGCTGATCATGTTCGGGGTGCTGCTGGTCTTCACCGTCATCTACGTCGCGCTGGTGATGCGCGGCGAGAAGGACAGCGCCGCGGGGGAGGACGCGTAACATGCCGTCGAAACTGAAGAAGTCGCTGATCTACTGGGCCATCCTGTCGCCGCTGGTGGTGGTGATCCTGTTCCCCTTCGCGGTGATGTTCGTCACCGCCGTGCGGCCCCGGGACGAGCTGTTCGTCTATCCGCCGCGCTGGGGCTTCAGCGAGTTCCGCTGGGGCAATTTCGCCGAGATGTGGGTCAAGACCAATTTCGGCGAGGCGCTGTTCAACAGCCTCTATGTCAGCGTGCTGTCCACGGCGCTGGCGCTGGTGCTCAGCATCCCGGCGGCCTATGCGCTGTCGCGCTATCGCTTCCCGGGCAAGGGCGCCTATCGCACCTTCCTGCTGATGACGCAGATGATGTCGCCCATCGTGCTGGTGCTGGGGCTGTTCCGGCTGATGGTGGCGCTGGGGATGGTCAACAACCTCAACTCGCTGGTGCTGACCTACGCGGCCTTCAACATGGCCTTCACCATCTGGATGCTGCAAAGCTATTTCAGCACCATCCCCCGCGACCTGGAAGAGGCCGCCTGGATCGACGGCGCCAGCCATTTCACCAGCCTGGTGCGCATCTTCCTGCCGCTGGCGGTGCCGGCGATGGCGGTGACCGCGATCTTCAGCTTCATCAACGGCTGGAACGAGTTCGTGCTGGCGCTGACCATGATCCGCTCGTCCGACGATTTCACCCTGCCGGTGCAGATCTATTCGCAGGTGGCCGGGCGCTACCAGGTCGAATGGCACCACGTCATGGCGGGCACGGTGCTGGCCACGGTGCCGGTGGCGATCGTGTTCTCGTGGCTGCAGAAATACCTGATCCGCGGCATGGCGCTCGGCGCCGTGAAATAGGCCCGGACGGAACAACACAGGAAGTAGAAGAGTATGGCGTCTGTCAAAATCCGCAATGTCGAGAAAACCTTCGGCGCGCTGCAGGTGATCCATGGCGTCGATATCGACGTCAAGGACCACGAATTCGTCGTTCTCGTCGGCCCGTCGGGCTGCGGCAAGTCCACGCTCTTGCGGATGATCGCGGGGCTGGAAACGATCTCGGGCGGCGAGATCGTGATCGGCGACAAGGTGGTCAACGACGTGCCGCCGCGCGACCGGGACATCGCGATGGTGTTCCAGAACTACGCGCTCTACCCGCATATGTCGATTTTCGACAACATGGGCTTCAGCCTGAAGCTGCGGAAGCGCCCGAAATCCGAGATCGAGGAAAAGGTGCTGGAGGCCGCCGATATCCTGAACCTCAGACCCTATCTCGAGCGGTCTCCGGGCCAGCTTTCGGGCGGGCAGCGCCAGCGGGTGGCGATGGGCCGGGCGCTGGTGCGCGACGCGCAGGTGTTCCTGTTCGACGAGCCGCTGTCGAACCTGGACGCCAAGCTGCGCGTGGTGATGCGGACCGAGATCAAGGCGTTGCACCAGCGGCTCAAGACCACCTCGGTCTACGTCACCCATGACCAGATCGAGGCCATGACCATGGCCGACCGGATTGTGGTCATGAATGCCGGCCGGGTGGAACAGATCGGCGCGCCGCTGGAACTGTATGACAGCCCGGCGAACCTGTTCGTGGCGGGCTTCCTCGGCTCGCCCTCGATGAATTTCATCAAGGGCCGCTACCGGCGCACGGATGACGGGGCGGCGGTCATCTGCGATGATGGGACAGAGTTGCCGGTCTCGGCCGTGTCCTCGGCGTGGCACGACCAGTCCGTGGTCTTGGGGGTGCGGCCGGAGCATCTGCGCCTGGCGCACGAGGGCGAGGGGGTCGCGGCCACGGTCGACGTGGTGGAGCCGACCGGCGCGAATATCGAGGTCTTCGTGGACCTGGCCGGAGAGCGCGTCTGCGCGGTGTTCAGCGAACGCCACCCGTTCCGCCCCGGCGAGACGGTCGCGCTGGGATGGAACCTGGAAAAGGCGCACCTCTTCGACGCGGAAACCGGCGAACGCATTTGAAGGGAGAGGAACCATGCACAAGGCGCTTGCCAAGGGAAACACCGCCGTCGTCACCGGCGGTGCGTCGGGGATCGGGCTCGAGGCCGCGGCGCGGCTGGCGGGGATGGGGCTGAAGGTCTGCGTCGCCGATCTGCCCGGCGACAGGCTGGACGCCGCCGAAGAGGCGCTGCGCGCCGCAGGGGCCGCAGCGGGGGACGTGCTCTGCGTCGCGACCGATGTCTCGGATGTGGACCAGCTGCGCGCGCTGGAGGCGCGGGTGACCGCCGATCTCGGCCCGGTGAACGTGCTGATGAACAACGCCGGCATGCAGCCCGGCAGCTCCATCTTCGATGCCGAGGGCAACTGGGAACGGATCATCGGCGTCAACATGTGGGGCATCATCCGCGGTGCGCAGGTCTTCGCGCCGGGCATGATCGCCTCGGGCCGACCCGGCCTGATCGTCAACACCGGCTCCAAGCAGGGGATCACCACGCCGCCGGGCGACCCGGCCTACAACGTCTCCAAGGCCGGGGTGAAGGTGTTCACCGAGGCGCTGCAGCACGAGCTGCGCAACACCGAGGGCTGCGCCGTCGAGGCACGGCTGTTCATCCCCGGTTTCGTGTTCACGCCCCTGACCGCGCGCGGCCGTACCGAGAAGCCCGCCGATGCATGGACGCCGGAACAGGTGGTGGATTTCCTGTTCGACGCGCTCGGGCGTCAGGATTTCTACATCCTGTGCCCGGACAACGACGTGGACCGCGCAACGGATGAAAAGCGCATCCTCTGGGCCGCCGGCGACATCGCCGAGAACCGCCCGCCGCTGTCGCGCTGGCACCCGGATTACGGCGACGCCTTCAAGGCCTGGCTGGATCGCGCCTGATCGCGCGGGCCGCGGCCCGGCCGAAGCTGCGGGCCGCATCAGCCCGGTCGCGGGCCCCGATGCGGGGCCCGCCTTCGGGCCGGTCAGTTGGCGGCCGGGATCGGCTTGAGCTTGAGCTCGTCGTCCGAGGCGCCGATGAACCCGTATTTGGCATAGATCGCCTGCGCCTCGGGCGTGCCCAGATAGGCGAGGTAGCGCATCGCGTTGAACGGGTTGCGCCCGGTCTTGAGCGCGCCGATTGCATAGCCGACCCGGTCCTGCTGGTTCAGCGGCGCCGGGATCGCCACGCCGTCCACCTTGCGGTTCTCGGCCCTGGCGTGCACCACCTCGGTCGTCCAGACGATGCCGACATCGGCCTCGCCCGCCTCGATGCGGGCCGGGGTTTCGCGGTGGTGGCGCTTGGTGAACCAGGTCTTGCCGTCCACCGCCCAGCAGCCCCGGCACTCGGCCCCGCCGGTGACCTTGGCGTGCAGGCCCACGTCCTTCAGCATCTGGCTGCCGTAGAACTTGAAGATGCCCTCGGTCAGCGGGTTGGGATGCGATTGCACGAGGTCGTCGCGGGCGAGGTCCTCGGGCCCGCGGATGCCCTTGGGGTTGCCCTCGGCCACCATCAGCTCCAGCTTGTTATGGGTGTAGATCATGTAGTCTGACATGATCCCCTCGCTCTTCAGGATCTTCAGGTGCCCGAGATTGACCGAGGCGAAGAGATCGGGGTTCATGGCGGTGTCCTGCCCCTCGATCTGGCCTTGTTTCATGATCTGGCCCTTCAGGATCTGCCCCGGCGGGATGGTCTCGACATAGATGCTGGCGATGTCGGGGTTGCGGGCCTGGAAGTCCCGGATCAGCTCTTCCATCACCATGAACTGGTTGCCGGCCAGGTACATGACCAGGTCGGCGGAGTAGCTGTCGCCGATATCGCCGTATTCGATCTCGCCGCCGGACAGGAAGGTCCGGTAGTCCTTGCTGTGGCCCGCGTCCTCGGCCGCCGGTGCCGCCACGGGCAGCGCCGCGACGCCCAGC
>JBNGCX010000028.1:0-46587 GCA_049974865.1 Paracoccaceae bacterium | reverse complement strand
GGCCGCTGCCCTCTGCTCTGTTTGGGAGAGTCTTGCATGCTGATCCTTCACTGCCCCCATTGCGGCGTGGATGCCGAGGAAACCGAGCTCGCCCCCGGCGGCGAGGCGCATCTGAAGCGCTTCGGCCCCGGCTCCTCGGACGAGGACTTCGAGTCCTACCTCTTCCACCGCGAAAACCCCCGCGGCGTGCATTTCGAGCGCTGGCGCCATGCCCATGGCTGCGGCAAGTGGTTCATCGCCGCCCGCTGCACCGCCACGCTCGAGGTCTTCGGCACCTACAGCGCCCAGACCGCCGAGCCGCCGCAGGACATCCGCGACGCCATCACCGCCAGGCGCCCCGGCTGGCGCTGGAGGGCGTTCGCATGACCGTTCTTCTTGGCAAAAATACTCACGGCGCCACGCGGCCCAAGACAACCGGAGCCCAGGCATGAGCACCCGACTGCAAACCGGCGGCCGCCTGATCGACCGCAACGCCCGCCGCAGCTTCACCTTCAACGGCCGCCGGATGGAGGGGGTCGCCGGCGACACGCTGGCCTCGGCCCTGCTGGCCAACGACCAGATGCTGGTGGGCCGCTCCTTCAAATACCACCGCCCGCGCGGCTTCGTGGCGGCAGGCGCGGAGGAGCCCAACGGCCTGGTCAATCTCGGCAGCGGCGAACGGTTCGAACCCAACCAGCGGGCCACGACGACCGAGCTGTTCGACGGGCTGACCTGCGCCTCGCAGAACCACTGGCCCAGCCTAGACTACGACATCGGCGCGGTGAACGGCCCGCTGGCGCGCTTCCTGCCCGCGGGGTTTTACTACAAGACCTTCATCCAGCCCCGCCCGTTCTGGAAACATGTCTACGAGCCCTTCATCCGGCAGTCCGCCGGGCTGGGCAAGGTCCCGACCGACCGCGACGCCGACCGCTACGAGCATTTCTACGCCTTCGTGGACGTGCTGATCATCGGCGGCGGCATCGCGGGGCTGCAGGCGGCGCTGGCTGCGGGCAAGGCGGGGGCCAAGGTTCTGCTGATCGAGCAGGGGGCCCATTGGGGCGGCCGCGCGCCGGTCGACGGGGTGACCATCGATGGCCACGCGGCCGATGACTGGATCGCCAAGGCCCTGAAAACGCTGGAGGCGATGGAGAACGTCACCCTGCGCAGCCGCTGCATGGGCGCCGGGGTCTACGACCACGGCTACGTGCTGGGATACGAGCGCGTGGCCGATCACACCCCCGGCGACGGCCGCCCGCGCCACCGGCTGTGGCGCATCCGCGCCGCCCGCGTGGTGACCGCCACCGGCGCGATCGAGCGCCCGCTCTCCTTCGCCGGCAACGATATCCCCGGCGTGATGCTGGCCTCGGCGGTGCGCGACTACGTCGGCAACTGGGCGGTCAGCCCGGGCGACCGCACCGTGGTGGTCACCAACAACGACGACGCCTACCGCACCGCTTTGATGCTCAAGGATGCCGGCCTGGTGGTGCCCGCGATCATCGACGCCCGCGCCACGCCCTCCGGCCCGCTGGTGCAGGCCGCGCGCGAGGCGGGCATAAGGGTCGAGCCGGGCCGCGGCATCGCCAAGGTCAAGGGCGCCAAGCGGGTAACCGGCGTGGCGCTCTGCGCCCAGGCGGGCGAGGGCGCGGTGCTGGAGGAGATCGCCTGCGACGCCGTGGCCATGTCCGGCGGCTGGTCGCCGGTGGTGCACCTGTGGTCGCATTGCGGCGGCAAGCTGAACTGGGACGCGGCACAGGCGCATTTCCGCCCCGACCCCGAGCGCGCCCCCACCGGCCATGACGGCGCGCCCTTCGTGATCGCGGCAGGGGCGGCCAACGGGTATCTGCTGGCCGGCGAGACGCTTGCCGACGGCGACGCCGCCGGCAAGCGGGCCGTGAAGTCGCTTGGGCTCGCCGCCAAGGGCGGGGCCGTGCCCAAGGCCGAGGCCGCGGCCGAAGGGCCGCTGGAGCCGGTCTGGATGATGCCGCAGGGCGCCGGCGCCGCGCTGCGCATGAAGATGTGGCTCGACTACCAGAACGACGTGAAGGTCTCGGACGTGCAACTCGCCGCGCGCGAGGGTTATGAAAGCGTCGAGCACACCAAGCGCTACACCACGCTGGGCATGGCCACCGATCAGGGTAAGCTCAGCAATATCAACGGCTTGGCGGTGCTTTCTCAATCTCTGGGCGCGGATATCCCGCAGGTGGGCACCACCACCTTCCGCCCGCCCTACACGCCGATCAGCCTGGGCGCCATCGCCGGAGAGGCGCGCGGCGACACCTTCCAGCCGCTGCGCCGCACGCCCATGCATGGCTGGCACGAGGCGCACGGCGCGGATTGGGAGCCGGTGGGCCAGTGGCGCCGCCCGTACTGCTACCCGCGCGACGGCGAGACCCGCGAGCAGGCCGTCCGGCGCGAGGTGAAGAACACCCGGCAAAACCTTGGTTTGCTTGACGCTTCCACGCTGGGCAAGATACTGGTGAAGGGGCCGGACGCGGGGAAGTTCCTCGACATGCTCTACACCAACATGATGTCCAGCCTGAAGCCGGGCCGCTGCCGCTATGGCCTGATGTGCAACGAGAACGGTTTTCTCATGGATGACGGCGTGGTGGCGCGCATCGACGAGGAGACCTTCCTCTGCCACACCACATCGGGCGGGGCCGAGCATGTCCATGCCCATATGGAAGACTGGCTGCAATGCGAGTGGTGGGACTGGAAGGTCTACACCGCCAACCTGACCGAGCAATTCGCCCAGATCGCCGTGGTGGGGCCCAACGCCCGCAAGCTGCTGGAAAAGCTCGGCGGCATGGATGTCGGCAAGGAGGCGCTGCCCTTCATGGCCTGGCAGGAGGGGCAGATCGCCGGCACCCGTGCCCGGGTCTTCCGCATCTCCTTCTCGGGCGAGCTGAGCTACGAGATCGCGGTGCCCGCCTCGGAGGGGCTGGCCTTCTGGGAAAGGCTGGTGGAGGCGGGCGAGGAATTCGGCCTGATGCCCTACGGCACCGAGGCGCTGCACGTGATGCGGGCCGAGAAGGGCTTCATCATGATCGGCGACGAGACCGACGGCACGGTGATCCCGCAGGATCTGGGGCTGCACTGGGCGATCTCCAAGAAGAAGGACGACTATATCGGCAAGCGGGCGCAGCAGCGGTCGCACATGACCGACCCCGAGCGCTGGCAGCTCGTGGGGCTGGAGACGCTGGGTGGCGCGGTGCTGCCCGACGGCGCCTATGCGCTGGCGCCCGAGCACAACGCCAACGGCCAGCGCAACACGCAAGGCCGGGTGACCTCCACCTATTACTCGCCCACGCTTGAGCGCGGCATCGCCATGGGGCTGATCCGGCGCGGGCCGGAGCGGATGGGCGAGGTGGTGGAATTCGCCACCCTCGAGGGTGCCACCATGAGCGCGAAGATCGTCGACCCGGTCTTCTACGACAAGGACGGGGAGAAGCAGAATGTCTGAGCCTGTCAGCGCCCTGAACGGCGCCGCCTACGAAGGTTTCGCCAAGGTGGCGGAGCAGGGGCCGCGCGGCATGATCACCCTGCGCGGCGACCTGGCCTCGGTCGCGGTCAAGAACGCGGCGACCGGCGTGGCCGGGGTCGATTTCCCGGCGCGGCGCGAATGCCACGTGGTGGGCGAGCGCGGCCTGGCCTGGATGTCGCCCGACGAAGTGCTCGTCATGCTGCCCTATGCCGAGGCCCCGGCCGCCGTGGCCACCATGGCCGAGACGCTGGCGGGCGAGCACAGCCTTGTCGTGGACGTGTCCGACGCCCGCGCGGTGTTCCGCATCGAGGGCCCCGGAGCGCGCGAGGTGCTGGCCAAGCTGGCGCCGGTCGACCTGTCGCCCGCGGCCTTCGCCCCGGGCACGATCCGGCGCACCCGGCTGGCGCAGGTGCCGGCGGCCTTCTGGATGGTGGGCGACGAGGCGTTCGAATTGGTCTGCTTCCGCTCGGTCGCGCAATATGTCTTCGACCTGCTGAAGGGCGCGGCCGCCCCCGGCGGCGAGGTCGGGTATTTCTGAAACGAGGGCCGGTAACTGGGCGGCGGGGCTTGACCTCCGCCCCCGGTGGCCTCCATCTAGGGGGCAATCTGATTTCCAACGAACAGGGAGCCCGAACAATGGCTTTTGAACTTCCCGATCTTCCCTATGCCCATGACGCGCTGGCCGATCTGGGCATGTCCAAGGAAACGCTCGAATACCACCACGACCTGCACCACAAGGCCTATGTCGACAACGGCAACAAGCTGATCGCCGGCACCGAGTGGGACGGCAAGTCGGTCGAAGAGATCGTCAAGGGCACCTACCAGGCCGGTGCGGTCGCCCAGAACGGCATCTTCAACAACGCCTCGCAGCACTGGAACCACACCCAGTTCTGGGAAATGATGTCGCCCAAGAAGGTCGCCATGCCCGGCGAGCTGGAATCGCGCATCACCGATGCCTTCGGTTCGGTCGACAGCTTCAAGGAAGAATTCGCCGCCGCCGGCGCCGGCCAGTTCGGCTCGGGCTGGGCCTGGCTGGTGGTCGACACCGACGGCAGCCTCAAGGTCACCAAGACCGAGAACGGCGTGAACCCGCTGTGCTTTGGCCAGACCGCGCTGCTGGGCTGCGACGTGTGGGAGCATTCCTACTACATCGACTACCGCAACAAGCGCCCCGCCTACCTGACCAACTTCCTGGACAACCTGGTGAACTGGGAAAACGTGGCCGAGCGGCTGTCGAACGCCTGAGCCTGCCACGCAGGGTGACAACGATAGGGCCGCCCCGGCAACCGGGGCGGCCTTTTTCGTGCGTGCCGTGCCGGGCGGCGCGTCACTCCACCTGCAGGGTGGAGATGTGCTCGATCAGCGCCAGGATGCGGGCGCGCACGGCCGCGGCCTGGTCCTCGGGCGAGAGGGCGAAATAGCGGCCGAAATCCTCTTCGGCCTCCATCGAATAGCGGTAGCCCCAGGTGGGCATCATGCTGTCGCCGTGAATGCCCTCGGTGGCGGTGCCATCGATGAGGGCGTAGACCTGCGCGACCGGGAAGACGCCGCCATTGGCCTTCTGCAGTCCGGTGAGATCCGGCGCGCCCCCTTCGAGGAAGTATTCCACCAGGTAGCCGTCGCCCTTTCCTTCGGGGCCGTGGCATTGTGCGCAGCTGTTCATGTATTCCCGTTCGCCGATGGACATCTCCTGCGCGGATGCGGCGGCGGGCAGCATCAGGGCCGCGAGCGCGGCCAGCATTGGGGTCGTCCGCATGGTCGTATCCTCCCTTGATTGACCTCGGGTAACTGTGGCGGCTGCGCGGTATCGGGGCATTGACGTATGTCAAGGCACCGTCCGGGCGGCTGTGATCCGAAAGCGCCGGGGGCTCTGGCGGTCGGTCCCCCGTTGGACTAGGAGGGGGTGTCTTCACGAGGAGCGGCAGGGCGATGAGCGAGGCGCAGAAAGGCATTCTGGCGATGGTGGCGGCCTGCTGCATCGGGGGGCTGTCGGCGCTCTATTACAAGCTGGTGGCGCATGTGCCGCCGCTCGAGGTGCTCAGCCACCGCACCCTGTGGTCGCTGGCCTTTTTCGGGATCGTCCTGGCGCTGCAGGGGCGGCTGGGCGAGATCGCGCGGCTGTTCCGCGCCCCGCGCGTCCTGGCGCTGGTGTTCCTCGCCGCCGTGATGATCTCGGCCAACTGGTTCATGTTCATCTACTCGGTTCAGACGGGCCACGCGATGCAGGCCAGCCTGGGCTACTACATCTTCCCGCTCGTGGCGGTGATGCTGGGCTTCCTCCTGCTGGGCGAGCGTCTGAGCGCGGGCAAATGGGCCGCCGTCGGGCTGGCCGCGGCGGCGGTGGGGGTGCTGACCTGGGGGCTGGGCGTGGCCCCCTGGATCTCGCTGGCGATCGCCTTCACCTTCGGCTTCTACGGGCTGTTGAAGCGGGGCACGCCCGCCGGGCCGGTGGTCTCGGTCACCACCGAGGTGCTGCTGCTCTCGCCGCTGGCGCTGGTCTGGCTGTGGGGCGTCCACACGCAGGGCTGGGAGGGGCTGGTGGGCCGCAACCTGGGCACCTTCGGCCACGACCTGCGGGATTCGCTGATCCTGGCGGCCTCGGGCGTGCTGACGGGCGGGCCGCTGATCCTGTTCTCCTACGCGTCCAAGCGGGTCAGCTTCGCCACGGTGGGGCTGGTGCAATACCTCAACCCGACGCTGCAATTCCTGGTGGCGACGCTGGCCTTCGCCGAGCCGGTGACGAAATGGCACGCCATCGCCTTCCCGCTGATCTGGGTCGCGCTGGCGATCTATTCGCTGGAGAGCCTGCGTCAGGACAGGGCGGCGCGCAGGGCGGCGCTCAGCGCGGGCACGTCGCCCACCACGTGAACGAAGTCGCGCAGCGAGGGATCGGCGAAGCCCTCGGCGATGAAATGGTCGATCAGCCCGGTCAGCGGTGTCCAGAACCCGTTGGTGTTGAGCAGCAGGATCGGCTTGTCGTGCAGGCCCAGCTGGCGCCAGGTCAGCACCTCGAAGAATTCGTCCAGCGAGCCGGCGCCGCCCGGCAGCACCACGATCGCATCGGAATTCATGAACATGACCTTCTTGCGCTCATGCATGTTCTCGGTGACGATGAAGGTCGAGAGGTCCCGCTTGCCGACCTCGCGCTCGAACAGGTGCACGGGGATCACGCCGAAGGTCTGGCCGCCCGCCTCCTGCGTGGCGCGCGCTACCCGGCCCATCAGCCCCACGTCGCCCGCGCCGTAGACCAGCCGCCAGCCCTGTTCGGCGATGGTCCGCCCGGTTTCCTCGGCCACCCGCGCATAGGCCGGGTCGTGTCCCGCGCGTGAGCCGCAAAAGACACAGACGGAACGGGAAACTGGTGGCATGGAAGGGGCTCCGGGCAAGGGTTCTGGACCCGTGATAACGGGGTTGTTATGGTCCCGCAAGCGCGGCCGGAAACAGAGCTGCGCAGGGGAATTGGGTAATGACAATCTGGACAAGAGCCGGTGCCGGCACAAAGGGTCTGCTGGCCGGGATCGCGGTGGTCGTGGGGGGCGCCGCGGGGTATTTCATCTATACGGCCGTGAACGCGCCGGGGCGCGGGCCGGAGTCGGAAATCGCGGCGCCCGGGGCGCCTTCGGAACCGGCCGCCGTGACGCCGGAGCCGGCGGCGCCGCAGGCTGTGCCCGAAACCGCCGCCGCACCGACAGAGGAGCCTGCCGAGGCCGCACCGGCAGCAGAACCGGCCGAGGCTCCCGCCGCCGCGCCGCAGGAACCGGCCGGGCAGGCCGCGCCCCCCGAAGCCGCACAGCAAGAGGCCGCCGCGCCGCAGGTGGCTCGACCCGCCGCCGACCCTGCTGCCGAAGAGGCTGCGCCCGAGGCGACCCCCGAGATCACGCCCGAGGCCGCCGCCGTGGCACCGCCGCGCTTCGACGTGGTGCGCGTGGCCCCGGATGGCAACGCGCTGGTGGCAGGCCAGGGTGCGCCGGGGGCGCAAATCGTGATCCGGGTGGACCAGGACGAGGTGGCCCGGGCCGACAGCGACCCGCGCGGCCGCTTCGTGGCGCTGTTCGACATCGCGCCCAGCCCGCAGCCGCGCATCGTGTCGCTGCTGATGCGGCTGGCCGACGGTTCCGAGATCGCCTCGGAGCAAACCGTGATCCTCGCCCCCACGCCCGACGCCGTGCCCGCGCCCGAGCCCGCCCCGCTGGTCACCGCCGAGGCCGAGCCGGAAGTGCCCGGTGCACCCGCCCCCGGGCCCGAGACCGCCGCGCCCTCCGCGGCCGAACCCGCCGCGCCCGGGGCCGCGCCGGAGGCCGACACCAGCCCGGCGCGCATGCAAGCCGCCGAGGAGGCGTCCGCCCCCTCGACCTCGGGCGGGCCGAGTGTATCGGACCCCGCCAAACCCGCACCCGCAACGGCCCCGTCCGACACGCCGCCCGCCGCCGAAACCGGCGCCCCCGGCGTGCAGGGCCCCGCCGCAGAGCCGCGCGCGCCCACCGTGCTGCTGGCCGATGACAGCGGCGTGCGCGTGCTGCAGGGGCCGGGCGCGCCCGATCTGGGCCAGGGGGTGGTGATCGACGCGGTTTCCTATACCGCCTCCGGGGCGGTGGTGCTGTCGGGCCGGGGGCAGGGCGGGGCGCCGCTGCGGCTCTACCTCGACAACGCGGCGTTGGGCGCGACGCGGATCGGCCCTGACGGCCGCTGGCAGGCCGAGTTCGACGGGATCGAGCCGGGGGTCTACACCCTGCGGGCCGACCAGCTGGATGCCGAGGGGCGGGTGACCGCGCGCTACGAGACCCCCTTCAAGCGCGAGGCGGCCGAGGAGTTGGCCCGCGCCGCGCAGCCGGCCGACGCCACCGATCCGGCCGCGCCGGTCGGGGTGTCGGTGGTCACGGTGCAGCCGGGCTTCACCCTGTGGGGGATCGCCGAGCGGCGCTATGGCGAGGGCCTGCTCTACGTGAAGGTCTACGAGGCCAACCGCGACCAGATCCGCGACCCGGACCTGATCTATCCCGGCCAGGTGTTCGAAATTCCACAGGTGGATGCGGAATAGCGCTCTGGCCATTCCGGGGCGGAATGCCTAGGTCTGTGCGCATCGCCTGACGAAGGATTGCCGATGCCGCCGCGCCCTACCACCGCCGACCTGTCCGCCCTCGAACGCCGCAGCGCGCTGCGCACCATCGCCCGCGTGGGCCCTTATCTCTGGCCCGAGGGGCAGGGCTGGGTGAAGCGCCGCGTGGTGCTGGCGCTGATGGTGCTGGTGCTGGCCAAGCTGGTCTCGGTCGCCACGCCCGTCTTCTACAAGGCGGCGGTCGACGCGCTGACCGGCGAGACCGCCACGCCGGCCTGGACGCTGGGCGTGGGCGCGATCGGCCTGACCGTGGCCTATGGCATGGCGCGGCTGATGAACGTCGGCTTCCAGCAGCTGCGCGACGCGATCTTCGCCCGCGTGGGCCAGCGCGCCCTGCGCCAGTTGGCGCTGGAGACCTTCACCCATATCCACCGCCTCTCGATGCGTTACCACATCACTCGCAAGACCGGCGGGCTGAGCCGCATCATCGAGCGTGGGGTCAAGGGCGTCGATTTCCTGCTGCGCTTCCTGCTGTTCTCGGTGGGGCCGCTGGTGCTGGAGCTGACGCTGGTCGCGGCGATCTTCTTCTTCGTCTTCGACGTGTGGTACCTGGCAATCGTGGTGGGCACCATCGCGCTCTACGTCCAGTTCACCTTCAAGGTCACCGAATGGCGGGTGAAGATCCGCCGCCAGATGAACGAACAGGACACCGACGCCAACCAGAAGGCCATCGACAGCCTGCTGAACTTCGAGACGGTCAAGTATTTCGGCGCCGAGGCGCGCGAGGCCGAGCGTTACGACAGCGCCATGGCAGGCTATGAGCAGGCCGCGCTGAAAACGGCCTATTCGCTGGCCTTCCTGAATTTCGGGCAGAGTTTCCTGATCACCTCGGGGCTGGTCGGCGTGATGGTGCTGGCGGCGATGGGGGTGCAGGCGGGGCAGCTGACCGTGGGCGATTTCGTCATGGTCAACGCCTACATGATCCAGATCACCATGCCGCTGAACTTCCTCGGCACGGTCTATCGCGAGATCCGGCAGGCGCTGGTGGACATGGGCGAGATGTTCGACCTGCTGGAACAGCCCGCCGAGGTCACCGACAAGCCCGGCGCGCCCGATCTCGCCTGCGACCGTGGCGTGGTCGAACTGCGCGACGTGGTCTTCGGCTACGACCCCGCCCGGCCCATCCTGAAGGGCGTCAGCCTGACCGTGCCCGCCGGCGGCTCCGTCGCCATCGTGGGGCCCTCGGGCTCGGGCAAGTCGACCATCGGGCGGCTGCTGTTCCGGTTCTACGACGTGAACGAAGGGGCGCTGTTGATCGACGGGCAGGACGTGCGCGACGTGACGCAGGACAGCTTGCACGACGCCATCGGCGTGGTGCCGCAGGACACGGTGCTGTTCAACGACACCATCCTCTACAACATCGCCTATGGCCGCCCCGACGCGAGCCGGGCCGAGATCGAGGCCGCCGCCCGCGCCGCCAAGATCCACGATTTCATCGCCGCGCTGCCCGAGGGCTATGACACCATGGTCGGCGAGCGCGGGCTGAAGCTGTCGGGCGGCGAGAAACAGCGCGTGGGCATCGCCCGCACCCTGCTGAAGAACCCGCCGATCCTGCTGCTGGACGAGGCGACGTCGGCGCTGGACAGCGAGACCGAGGCCGGCATCCAGAGCGAGCTGAAGGCGATGGGCGTGGGCCGCACGGTGATCACCATCGCGCACCGCCTGTCCACCATCGTCGATGCCGACGAGATCGTGGTGCTGCAGAACGGCGAGATCCTCGAGCGCGGCCGCCACGACACGCTGCTGGCCGCGGGCGGGCGCTATGCCGCCATGTGGGCGCGCCAGCAGGCCGGCGAGGACAGCGACGCGGCGGCCTAGGCGCCCATCTGTATGGCCGACGCAAAATGATCCACGTCAACGACGCCCCCGGCGCGCGGGCCTAGCCTGTTCTGCGCGGGCATTGGCCCTTGGCAGGCCCGCGGTATTTGAACGGGGGGAAATTGACCATGAAATTCATTGAAATGAACAGGCTTCCGGCGGCCCTGGTCCTGCTGGCCGCGGTGTTTCTCTGCGCAGTTCCCGCGCGGGCCGAAACACCCGTCGGTTCGACCGTGGAAAGCCGCCTGCTGGTGGGCTTCAAGGTCGACGATGCCGCCGCGCTGGCCTGGATGCCCGAGGGGTGGAAGGCGATCACCCTGCCCAAGGGGCCGCTGGCGGGGGCGAACGTGATGCTGGTGCTGATGGACCGGCAGTTGATCCTCGACCCCGACGGCAAGCCGCAGACCCCGTCGTCGGGCAGGGCGGCGGCGCTGCTCAGCTACGGCGTGGCCGAAGGGCAGCCCGGCCCGCGGATGTTCATCACGCGGGTGTTCGAGCCCGCGCCGATGGTCGATCCCTACAGTAACTCGGCCCCGGCGCAAATCACGCGGGCCAGCCAGAGCGCCGTGGGCGCGGACGGGGCCACCACGCGCAGCGAGAGCTGGGTGGTCACGCCCGAAGCGGGCGGCAAGATCGCGGTCGACCTGTCCTTCACCTCCGGCGCGGGCAATCTGGTGCGCGGCGCCGAGGCGCTGCCCCATTCCGCGGCAAAGCCGGAATTCCACCGCATCTACCGCTACGACCAGATGGTCGAGTTGGTGATGAGCGCGGCGCTCGGCAAGCCCGTCGCAGGCGACAAGGAGGTCAGCGCCGATCTGCCGGACATGGCCGGGATGTTCGACGGCAGCCAGCAAGTGGCCGCGATCCTCTTTATCCCGGTCTATATCCGCGACACCTTCCTGCCCTGAGTTTTCCGCGCGCCGTCGGTCACTCGGCGGCGCGTAGCGGGGTAGGGGTGCCGCCCCGGGGCGTGTCCCCGCCCTCGTCGGACGGTGCCAGGTCGGGCGCGGCGTCGCCCTGCGGGGCCGTGTCCGTCTCGTCGATCCACAACAGCTCGGGCGCGCGCAGCTTGCGCGCGGCCCGCCGCAGTGCCCGGTCGCGGGCGACCCGGCTGTTGCGGCCCAGGCTGAGCGCGCGCAGCGCGTTCACCGAACGGTAGGCGCCGGTCCAGAACCACACGCGCAGCGCCAGCATCGAGGGCGTGAAGATCAGCGTCAGCACCGTCGCGATGCCCAGTCCGAACACCACCGCCGTGGCGAGCTGCTTCCACCACAGCGCGGTGGGGCTGTCGATCGTGTAGCCGCCGTCGATGAAATCGAAGCTCAGCCCGAACATCATCGAGGCCAGGCCCGCCATGGTGGTGACCGTGGTCAGCAGCACGGGCCGGATGCGCGCCTCGGCGGTGCGCACGATGGCCTCGAGCTTGGGCATGTACTGGCTGAACTCCATGTAGGTGTCGATCAGCACGATGTTGTTGTTCACCACGATGCCCGCCAGCGCCACGATGCCGGTGCCGGTCATGATGATGGAAAACGGCTGCCCCATCACCATCATCCCGATCAGCACCCCGGTGGTGGACAGCACCACCGCCAGCAGCACCAGCGTGGCGTTGTAGAAGCTGTTGAACTGCGCCAGCAGGATGATGAACATCAGCCCCAGCGCACCCGCGAAGGCCTTCATGAGGAACTGGCCGGATTCCTGCTGGTCCTCCTGGTCGCCGGTCCATTCCCATTCCAGCCCGGCCGGCAGCGGGTCGGTCTTCAGCCACTCGGTCAGCAGCGCGATGCGCTCGTTCTCGTTGACCGGCGCGCCCTTGTCGTTGACCAGCCCCGGCGCCACGGCCGCCTTGACGTCGAAATAGCGCTCGCCGTCCACGCGGTTGATCAGCGCCAGCTTCTTGACCGGCTCGCGGGTGACGAAGTTGGACAGCGGCACCAGCCCGTCGGGCGTGCGCACCTTGAGGCTGTCCAGCGTCGACAGCACCCGGTCCTGCTCGGGCAGGCGGACGCGGATCTCGATCTCCTCATCCGAGGACGGCACGCGCATGGTGTCGAGCAGCAGGCCGCGGGTCACCAGCTGCACCATGCCGCCCACGGTGGCCACGTCGGCGCCGTAGCGGCCGGCCTTTTCCACGTCCACGTCGATCTGCCAGTCGATGCCGGGCAGGGGCAGGGTGTCCTCGATATCGGTGAGGCCCTCGGTCTGCTCGAACTTGTCCCGCGCGATGGCGGTGGCCCTCAGCAGGTCGTCCCAGTTGTCGCCCTTGATGCGCAGATGCACCGGCTTGGCCGAGGCCGGCCCCATGGATTGCGACAGGATCTCGGTCCGGATGCCGGGGATCTGGGATAGTTTCGCCTCCAGCTCGGCCAGCACGACATCGCCGTCCAGCTCGGGCTGGTTCGAGCGCTCTTCCCAAGGCACCAGCTCCACCTGGATCTGGCCGATCGTGTCCACGGGCGGCTGCGCGCCGCCGGTGTTCTGGTTCAGCCCGCCCTCGCCGGCGAAGGCGAAGGCCGCGTCGACGCCGCGATGGGCCAGCACGATCTGCTCGGCCTTGCCGACCAGCGCGTCCTTTTCCGCCAGCGACAGGTTGCCCCGGGCGCGGACATAGACGATGGCCTGCTCGGGCTCGGATTCGACGAAGAACTCGACGCCCTTGTTGTTCTGGCCATAGGCCATGAAAACCGAGACAACGAAGCCCACCACGGCCGCGATGGTCACGATGGGCATGATCGGGTTGCCCGAGATCAGCCGGATCACCCAGCCGAAGACCGACCGGCGATAGCCGGCGCGGATGCGCTTGCGCCGGTGCTCGATCTTGGCCGCGGTCAGGGCGATCGAGCTCAGCGCCGCGCCCAGCAGGAACAGCGCCGCGCCGGGAACGATCTGCACCGGGGCGGGCAGGGGCGAGGTGCCGCCGAACAGGTAGGCGGGGTTCAGCGTCTGCATGCCGCCCAGGAAGACGAGGTAGAGCGCGACAGGCACGAAGGCGGCGCGGACGATCCACGGCAGCGGCTTCAGCCGTTCGGCGATACGGTCGAGGACGCGCGTCCAGCGCCCCGCGACGCCGCCCATCACCGGCAGGTAGATCAGCGCCACCACCAGGCTGGCCGACAGCACGAAGATCAGCGTGACCGGCAGCATCCCCATGAACTCGCCCGGCACGCCGGGCCAGAACAGCATGGGCAGGAAGGCGCAGAGCGTGGTGGCGGTGGAGCTGACGATGGGCCAGAACATCCGCTTGGCGGCGTCGGTGAAGGCATGCATCGGCCCCACGCCCTCGGAGATGCGGCGGTCGGCGTATTCCACCACCACGATGGCGCCGTCGACCAGCATGCCCACGGCCAGGATCAGGCCGAACATCACGATGTTGGAAATCGCCACCCCCATCAGGCCCAGCAGCACGAAGCACAGCAGGAACGAGGTGGGAATGGCAAAGCCCACCAGCATCGCCGAGCGCGAGCCGAGAAAGGCCAGCACCACGATCATCACCAGCGCGATGGCGGTCAGGACCGAGCCTTCCAGCTGGCTGACCATCGAGGCCACGGTGTGCGACTGGTCCATCGAGGTGCCCACGGTCACCGCCTGCTGCAGCTCGGCGGGCCAGGTGGCGCGCTCCTTCTCCACTTCCTCGCGCACCAGCTGGGCGGTGTCGATGATGTTGAAGCCCTTGCGCTTGACCACCTGCAGCGCAACCGTGGTCTCGCCGTTGAAGCGCGCGGTGCCCTTGCGGTCCTCGAAGGTCAGGCGGATATCGGCCAGGTCGCCCAGCGTGACCACCCGGTCGCCATTGGTCTTGACCGGCAGGTCATAGACATCCTGCGGCGTGTCGAAGCTCGACGGGATCTTGACCGAGAACGCGCCGGTCGCGGTTTCGACCTCGCCTGCCGCGATCAGCTGGTTGTTGTTCTGCACGACCGAGATCAGCTCTCCGGCGGTGACGTTGTAGGCCTCCAGCCGCAGCGGGTCGATGACCACCTCCAGCATCTCGTCGCGATGCCCGGCAAGGCCGGCCTCCAGCACCGGCTCCAGCCCTTCCAGCCGGTCCTGCAGGTCCTTGGCCAGCCGCAGCAGGGTGCGCTCGGGCAGGTGGCCGGTCAGGTTGACGATGATGATGGGGAATTCCGAGAAATTGATCTCGTTGATCGAGTATTTCTCGGCCCCGTCGGGGAAATCCGCCTCGGCGGTGTTCATCCGGTCGCGCACGTCGGCGATGGTCTTGGTCTTGTCCCAGCCGAACTCGAATTCCAGCGCGACGCCGGCATAGCCCTCCTGCGCGACGGCCGACATCTTGTCCAGACCGTCGAGATCGGACAGCTCCGTCTCCATCACCTTGACCAGCAGCTTCTCGGAATCCTCGGCCGAGATGCCGGGGAAGGGGACCGAGATGAACAGCGCCGGGATCTCGATATCCGGCTCGCCCTCCTTGGGCAGGCCGGTATAGGCGAAGGCGCCGGCCAAGAGCGACAGCGCGATGAAGGCCAGCACCATCCGCGCGCGGCTGGCGGCCCAGTCGATCATGCCGGTCATTGGGTCACGTCCTCGCGGTAGGTGGGCGTCACCGGCACGCCGTCGGTGACGAATTCCTGGCCCACGACGATCACGTCGGCGGCCTCGGGCAGGCCGGCGACCCAGATCCCCTCGACCGTGTCGCGCAGCACGCGGACCGGGGCAAAGCGGGCATGGTCGGTCTCGTCCACGATCCGCACGCCGATGCGGCCCTCGTCATCCAGCGTCAGCGCCGATTGGGGCAGCAGATGCGCGACCTGCTCGCCGGACGAGACCACGATCTCGGCGGTCTGGCCGTCGCGGATCGAGAGATCGGGATTGGCGATCTCGATCTCCACCCGGAAGGTGCGGGTGTTGGGATCGGCCGAGCGGCCGAGGAAGGTCACGCGCCCCTGCACCTCGCGCCCCGTGGCCAGCCGCGCGCCGGCCTCGGCGCCGACGGTCACCTTGTCGACCTCGGTCTCGGGCACGAAGCCCACGAGCTTGATCGGGTCGAGCTGGATCACCGTGGCGCAGAGGGTGCCGGGCTGCATCAACGCGCCCAGCTCGGCGCCGTCGGTCTCCAGCAGGCCGGCAAAGGGGGCCTCGATGGTCAGCCGCTCGATCTCCTTCTCGGCGGCGGCGACGCGGGCTTCGGCCGATTGCACGCCGCTGGCGGCGGCCTCCAGCCCCGATTTCGCGGCCTCCACGGCGGCCTTGGCCGATTCCACGGCCGCCCTGGTCGAGGCGGCGCGGGTTTGCGAGGCGAAGCCCTCCTGCAACAGGCTGCTGGCGGCGCGGTCGTTGATCTCGGCCTCGCTGAGGCGGGCCTGCGCCTCGGCCAGCCGGGCCCTGGCCTCGGGCAGGGCGGCGCGGGCCTGGGCGAGCTGGGCCTGCGTCTCGGCCAGCGTCACCTCGCGCGTGCCGGGGTCGATCTCGCACATCACCTGGCCGGCCTCGACGAAGGCGCCCTTGCGCAGCGGCTCGGAAATCACGGTGCCGGTGGTCTCGGCCTTGACCTCGACCTGGCGTGCGGCCTCGGTCCGGCCGCGCACCAGCACCGCGTCGGCCACCGGGCGCGCCACCGAGCGCAGCGCCACTACAGACACCCGGCGCGGTTCGTCTTCGGCGGGGGCCGCGGCCACGGGGGCCGCGGGCGCCTGCTGCGCGGCGGCGGGGGCGTCCTCGGGTGCGCCGCGGCCGACGAACTCTATCACCCGGTCGCGCTCCATGATCATGAGGTAGAGGGCCGCCGTCACAATGCAGGCGGTCAGAAAGGAAATAAAACGCATGCAATCCTCGTTCCTGTGCGCAGCCCGGGTTTCGGGCCCAATTTTGCCCGCTGGTCAAGCCGCCTGTCAGACACAATCCGTTTACGCTGAACCGACCAGTTCAGTTTAATCTTTTCGGCAGGGCGGCGCAAGCAGGCCCGGCACGGGGCTTGGCAAGCCGTCGAATGCTGCGTTAAGACGGGCCGGACCCGGCGGAGAGAGGCATATGAGCAATCCCGACAGTTTCATCGAGGAAGTGACCGAAGAGGTCCGCCGCGACCGTCTGTTCGCGCTGATGCGGCGCTATGGCTGGATCGCCGTCCTGGCGGTCGTGCTGATCGTCGGCGGCGCGGCCTACAAGGAATGGCGGAACGCGCGCGACACGGCGGCGGCGCAGGCGCTGGGCGACGCGCTGCTCTCCGCCCTGGACAAGGATGACGCCGCCGCCCGCGTGGCCGCGCTGGAGGCCGTCGAGGCCGGTGCCGAGGCCGCGCCGCTGATCGCGCTGCTGGCCGCGGGCGAGGAATCGGCCGAGGGGCAGGACGCGGAGGCCGCGGCGCGGCTGCGCGCGCTGGCCGACGATGCGCAGGCCCCGGCCACCTATCGCCAGCTTGCCCTGCTCAAGCTGCTGCTGATCGAGGGCGACGCGCGCCCCGCCGACGAGCGCCGCGCCGACCTTACGCCGCTGGCCGAGCCCGGCGCGCCCTTCCGCCCGCTGGCGCTGGAGCAGCTTGCGCTGATCGAGATCGAGCAGGGCAACACCGAGGCGGCGATCGACCGCCTGCGCGAGTTGCTGGACCTGCCCGAGGCCACCGCGGGCTTGCGTGAGCGCGCCACACAGTTGATTGTGGCGCTTGGAGGCACGCCCGAGCCCGCCTGATCGCGGCGCGGATGGGGGCGCAAGGATGAAGGGAAACGGGGCGGTGAAACTAACCCAGGGCGTCGCAATTATCGTCACTCTCGGCCTGCTGGCCGGCTGCACCGAGCCCGAGCTGATTCTCGAGGGCGAGCGGGTGGGCGTGCGCGAGGCGCTGAACCTGCCCGAAGAGGGCCCGGCCGAACCGCTCGACGCCACCGCGCCGGCGGCGGACATGGCGCTGAGCCTGCCGGCGCCGGTCGTCAATTCCGACTGGACGCAGAAACGCGGCAACGCCGCGCACAAGATCACCCATCCCGCGCTGCCCGGCACGCTCAATCTGGCCTGGAGCGCCAACATCGGCGCGGGCAACGACCGCCGCCACCAGATAACGGCCGAGCCGGTGGTCGCGGAGGGCCGCGTGTTCACGCTGGATTCGCAGTCGCGCGTCATGGCGCACGGGCCGGACGGCCAGGCGCTGTGGTCGGCCGACCTGACCCCGGCCTCGGAGCGCACCCGCGACGCCACCGGCGGCGGGCTGGCCTATGAGGACGGCCGCGTCTTCGCCACCACCGGCTTCGGCACACTGGTGGCGCTGGACGCCGCAACCGGCGCCGAGCTGTGGACCCAGCGCACCGACGCCGCCGTGACCGGCGCCCCGGCCGTTGCCGACGGCCTGGTCTACGTGGTGGGCCGCGACAACCGCGCCTGGGCGGTCCGGGCCGAGGACGGCCGCGTGCAATGGCAGATTCCGGGCACGCCCTCGCCCTCGGGGATGCTGGGCGGCGCGGCGCCCGCGGTGGGCGATCAACTGGCGGTCTTCCCCTTCGGCTCGTCCGAGCTGGTCGCGGTCCTGCGCAAGGGCGGCGTGCGGGTCTGGAGCGCGCTGCTCTCGGGCCAGCGGCGCGGCCGCGTCTATGCCCAGGTCAAGGACATCACCGGCGACCCGGTGATCGACGGCGATGTGCTATACGCCGGCAACCAGCAGGGCCGCCTGGCCGCCATGCGCGCGGCGAACGGCGAGCGCCTCTGGACCGCCGAGGAAGGCGCCTACGGCCCGGTCTGGCCGGTCGCGGGCGCGGTCTTCCTGATGTCCGACCAGAACGAGCTGGTGCGGCTCGACGCCGAGACCGGCGCGCGGGTCTGGGGCGTGCAGCTGCCCTATTTCACCAAGAAGCGGGTCAAGCGCCGCGACGCGATCTTCGCCCATTTCGGCCCGGTGCTGGCTGGCGGCCGGCTGATCGTGGCCTCGGACGACGGGCTGCTGCGCTTCTTCGATCCCGCGACCGGGGCCGAGCAGGGCACGCTGGCGCTGCCCGGCGGCGCCGCCGCGGGGCCGGTGGTGGCGGGGCAGACGCTCTATGTCGTGTCGGCGCGCGGGCAACTCCACGCTTTCCGCTGAGCGCTTAATGGTGTAACGGGGCGGTCTGACGCCGATCCGGAGCATGAAATGAGCTTTACGCTGGCCATCGTGGGCCGTCCCAACGTGGGCAAGTCCACCCTGTTCAACCGCCTTGTGGGCAAGCGCCTGGCGCTGGTCGACGACCAGCCGGGCGTGACGCGCGACCTGCGCGAGGGCGAGGCGCGGCTGGGCGACCTGCGCTTTACCGTGATCGACACCGCCGGCCTGGAAGAGGCCACCGACGACAGCCTGCAGGGCCGCATGCGCCGCCTGACCGAGCGCGCGGTCGAGATGGCCGATATCTGCCTGTTCATGATCGACGCGCGCGCCGGCGTCCTGCCCTCCGACGAGGTCTTTGCCGACATCCTGCGGCGCAAGTCGGCCCGCGTGATCCTGGCCGCCAACAAGGCCGAGGGCACCGCCGCCGATGCCGGCGTGCTGGAGGCCTACGGCCTGGGCCTGGGCGAGCCGATCCGCATGTCCGCCGAACATGGCGAGGGGCTGGGTGAATTGCTGGCCGTCCTGATGCCGCTCGCCGACGAATTCGCCGAGCGCGAGGCCGCCAACGCGCCCATCACCGACGTGGATGTCGACGAAGAAGGCGAGGCCGAGGGCCTGCGCCAGCCCACCCGCGACAAGCCCTTGCAGGTGGCCGTGGTGGGCCGCCCCAACGCCGGCAAGTCCACCCTCATCAACGCCCTGATCGGCGAAGAGAAGATGTTGACCGGCCCCGAGGCCGGGATCACCCGCGACGCGATCTCGACCCAGTTCGACTGGGGGGGGCTGCCGACCCGCATCTGGGACACCGCCGGCATGCGGAAAAAGGCCAAGGTGCAGGAAAAGCTGGAAAAGCTTTCGGTCTCCGACGCGCTGCGCGCGGTGAAATTCGCCGAAGTCGTGGTCGTGCTGCTGGACGTGGAGGTCCCGTTCGAGCAGCAGGACCTGCGCATCGCCGACCTGGCCGAGCGCGAGGGCCGCGCGGTCGTGGTGGCGGTGAACAAATGGGACCTCGAGGACGAGAAGCAGGACAAGCTGCGCGAGCTGAAAGAGGAATTCGCCCGCCTGCTGCCGCAGCTCAAGGGTGCGCCGCTGGTAACGATCTCGGCCAAGACGGGCCGCGGCCTCGACCGGCTGCGCGGCGCGGTGATCCGGGCGCATGAGATATGGAACCGCCGCGTTCCCACCGCCCAACTCAACCGCTGGCTGGCCGAGATGGTCGAGGCGCACCCGCCGCCGGCGCCGGGCGGCCGGCGCATCCGGCTGCGCTACATGACGCAGGTCAAGACCCGCCCGCCGGGCTTCGTGGTGATGTGCTCGCATCCCGAGAAGCTGCCGGACAGCTATCGCCGCTACCTGGTCAACGGGCTGCGCGAGGATTTCGACATGCCGGGCACGCCGATCCGGCTAACCCTGCGCTCGCAGGCGGAAAAGAACCCCTACAAGGGCCGCAAGAAGAGCACACCCTCGCGGCTGCGCAAGCACCTGGGCAAGAAACCCCTTTCGGACTGAGCGCGCCCGGCTTCCGTCTTCTTGGTCTCAGTACTCAAGGCTGCACCAGTGAGTAGTTAAGCCAGGAAGAAGGGATCAGCGCGCCCGCCAGGCCAGGGTGGCCAGGCCGATGGCGCCGATGGCGGCCAGCATCGCGACCACCGTGGCGCTGCCGGCGTTGGCCACCGTGATCGCGATCAGCGCCCAGACGGTCGCGGCGCCGTATTCCGGGGCGCGGTGCAGCCGGGTCTGGACCAGGGCCGCGGTGGCAAAGGCGCCGGCCAGCGCGACGAGCGCCCAGCCGGTGGCGCCCGGCCCGATGCCATAGCCCGCGCCGACCAGCGCCAGCGACACCCAGGCCGCCGCCGTCAGCCAGCCGGCGTAGAGCGCCAGCGGCGCCTGCAGCAGCCAGCGGTCCTTTGCCGGGCTGGCGAAGAGCGCCCAGAGGGCGGTTCCCAGCATCCAGAAGATCAGCGCCGTGGCCCAGAGAGGGGTGAACCCCGCCACCGGGATCCAGGCGGCGCCGGGCCCGAGGCTGAGGATCAGCGGCAGGCGGGTGCGTTCCCATTCCGGGTCGGTGCTGCGGGCGGTGAACAGGCCCGCGCCGGCCGAGACCAGCAACCAGATGTAGATCGGCCCCCAGATGGCGAAGGCATAGCCCGCGGGCTGCGCCGGCGGGTTGTCCTGCGGCACCGGGAACAGCGCCGGGTCGTAGCCCGAAAAGCCGCCCGTCAGCAGCGGCGACAGCACGAAGAACAGCGCCGCGCAGAAGGTGAGGACGGCCTTGATCGGGTCCATCAGGCGAGCTGCCCGTCAGCGGTGATGCGGGTCTTGCCGCCGAGCCAGGGATGCAGCGCCTCGGGCAGAACGACCGAGCCGTCCTCCTGCTGGCCGTTCTCCAGCACCGCGATCAGGCAGCGGCCCACCGCCAGGCCCGAGCCGTTCAGCGTGTGCAGGAACTCGGGCTTGCCGCCGCCCTCGGGGCGGAAGCGCGCGTTCATGCGCCGGGCCTGGAAATCGCCGCAGGTCGAGACCGAGCTGATCTCGCGGTAGGTGTCCTGGCCGGGCAGCCAGACCTCGATGTCATGGGTGCGGCGCGCGCCGAAGCCCATGTCGCCGGTGCACAGCACCACGGTGCGGTAGGGCAGGTCCAGCTTTTCAAGGATCATCTCGGCGCAGCGGGTCATGCGGGCGTGTTCGGCCTCGCTGTCCTCGGGCTTGGTGACCGAGACCATCTCGACCTTCTCGAACTGGTGCTGGCGCAGCATGCCCGCGGTGTCGCGGCCGGCCGAGCCCGCCTCGGAGCGGAAGCACTGGGTGTGGGCGACATAGCGGCGGGGCAGATAGCCCTCGTCGACGATCTCGCCGTTGACGATATTGGTCAGCGTCACCTCGGCGGTGGGGATCAGCCACCAGCCGTCCTCGGTGCGGTAGCTGTCCTCGCCGAATTTCGGCAGCTGGCCGGTGCCATACATCATCTCCTCGCGCACCAGCACGGGGGTGATGGTCTCGGTCAGGCCGTTCTCTTCGACATGGGTGTCGAGCATGAACTGCGCCAGCGCCCGGTGGACGCGGGCCACCGCGCCCGACATGACCACGAAACGCGAACCGGACAGCTTGGCCGCGGTCTCGAAATCCATGCCGCCCTGCACGGCGGCCAACTCGTAATGCTCCTTGGGGGCAAAGGTGAAGTCGCGCGGGGTGCCCCAACGACGGATCTCGACATTGTCGTCCTCGTCCTCGCCGTCGGGGATGTCGTCATAGGGCAGGTTGGGCAGGCCCATCAGCAGGTCGGTCAGCCGGGCATCCTCGGCCTTGGCCTCGTCGTTGAGCCGGGCGATCTCGGCCTTCTTCTCGGCCACCAGCGCGCGCAGGCGCTCGAACTCTTCCTCGTCGCCCTTGGCCTTGGCGGCGCCCACGGATTTGGACGCCTTGTTCTGCTCGGCCTTGGCCTCCTCGGCGGCCTGGATCTTGGCCCGGCGCGATTCGTCGAGGGCGAGGATCTGCGACGACATGGCCTCCAGCCCGCGGCGGGCGAGGGCGGCGTCGAAGGCGGCGGGGTTTTCGCGAATGGCCTTGATGTCGTGCATGAAGGGGATCCTGAGATTGTAACGTCACGTGCCGCCCCCATATGCCTCATGATGCGGGGTATTTGAACCGTCAATTCACGCCCCGCGCCGCCTTGCCAAGGGACAGACCCGCCGATAGGGTGCCCGCCAATTCCACCGGGGCCGTTCCGCGCCCCGCCAACATGGGGAAACCGCTGATGTTCGCAACGCCCGCCTATGCCCAGGCCGCCGGAGGCGCCGGGGGTGCCTTCACCTCTTTCGTGCCGCTGATCCTGATCTTCGCGATCATGTATTTCCTGCTGATCCGCCCGCAGCAGAAGAAGATGAAAGAGCACAAGGCCATGGTCGACGCGCTGCGCCGGGGCGACCAGGTGGTCACCCAGGGCGGCATCATCGGCAAGGTCTCCAAGGTCAAGGAAGGCGACGAGGTCGAGGTCGAGATCGCCGAGGGCGTGAAGGTCCGCGTCGTGCGCGCCACCATCTCGCAGGTGCTGAGCAAGACCGAACCGGCCGAGAAAGCCTGAGCCTGACAGATGCTGAACATCCCACTCTGGAAACGGGTCATCATCTGGGGCCTGTGCGCGCTGGGGTTGCTGATGGCGATGCCCAACGCGTTCTACACGCGGGTCGAGGGGCATAACGACGCCATCAAGGCGATCGAGGACGGGGACGAGACCCCCGAGCTTGCCGCGATGAAGGCCGCCTGGCCCGGCTGGCTGCCCAGCGGCCTGGTGAACCTGGGGCTCGACCTGCGGGGTGGGGCGCATCTGCTGGCCGAGGTGCAGGTCGAGGATGTCTATGCCGACCGGCTGGACGGGTTCTGGCCCGAGGTGCGCGACGCCCTGCGCGAAGAGCGCGCGGCGGTGGGCACCATCCGCCGGCAGGACTCGGCCCCCGACGAGCTGCGCGTGCGCATCTCGCAGCCCGAGGGGATGCCGACGGCCATCGAGGCCGTGCGCGACCTGGCCCGGCCCATCGTGACACTCACCGGGGTGGGCTCGTCCGACATCGAGGTGCGGGCCGAGGGCGACGAACTGATCGTCACCCTGTCCGAGGCCGAGCGGCTGGCCACCGACAACCGCACCATCCAGCAATCCCTGGAGATCGTGCGCCGCCGCGTCGACGAGGTCGGCACGCGTGAGCCCACCATCCAGCGCCAGGGCGAGGACCGGATCCTGATCCAGGTCCCCGGCATCGGCTCTGCAGAGGAGCTGAAGGCGCTGATCGGCACCACCGCGCGGCTGACCTTCCACCCGGTCGTCAGCCGCACCACCGATCCCGACCAGTCGCCGGGCGCGCGCAACGTGCTCTACCCGGCGATGGACCAGGAGGGCGTGTATTACGTGCTGGAACAGACGCCGGTCGTGACCGGCGAAGAGCTGGTCGACGCGCAGCCCTCCTTCGACCAGAACGGCCGCCCGGCGGTGAATTTCCGCTTCAACCCCACCGGCGCGCGCAAGTTCGGCACCTACACCGCCGAGAATGTTGGCTCGCCCTTCGCCATCGTGCTGGACGAGGAGGTGATCTCGGCCCCCGTGATCAACGAGGCGATCCCGGGCGGCTCGGGCATCATCACCGGCAATTTCACCGTGCAGGAAAGCACCGACCTCGCCGTGCTGCTGCGCGCCGGCGCCCTGCCGGCCGAGCTGACCTTCCTCGAGGAACGGACCATCGGCCCGGAACTGGGCGCCGACAGCATCGAGGCGGGCAAGATCGCCTGCATCGTGGCCTTTGCGGGGGTCCTGGTCTTCATCGCGCTCAGCTATGGCTGGTTCGGGATCATCGCCAATATCGCCCTGCTGCTGAATGTCGGCATGATCTTCGGCCTGCTGTCGGCGATCGGGGCCACGCTGACCCTGCCGGGCATCGCGGGGATCGTGCTGACCATCGGCATGGCGGTGGACGCCAATGTTCTGATCTTCGAGCGTATCCGCGAAGAACTGAAATCGGCCAAGGGCCCTGCGCGGGCCATCGAGCTTGGCTATGAGCGGGCGCTGTCGGCCATCATCGATGCCAATATCACCACGCTGATCACCGCCGTGATCCTGTTCATGCTGGGCTCGGGCCCGGTGCGCGGCTTTGCGGTGACGCTGGGCGTGGGGATCATCACGTCGGTCTTCACGGCGATTTTCGTAACGCGGCTGATCATCGTGACATGGATGGAACGCCGCCGTCCCAAGACAATCACGGTTTGACGGAGAGATGCCGATGAGACTCAAACTCGTTCCCTCCGAGACAAACTGGGATTTCTTCCGCCACGCGCGCCTGACCTTCGGCGCCTCGGTGGTGGCGGTCATCGCGTCGATCGTGCTGTTTCTCGTCGTCGGCCTGAATTTCGGCATCGATTTCCGCGGCGGCACGACGATCCGTACCGAAAGCAGCACCGCCGTCGATGTCGGGGCCTACCGGGACGCGCTGTCGGGGCTGGGGCTGGGGGATGTCTCGATCACCGAGGTGTTCGACCCCACCTTCGGCGCCGACCGCCATGTCACGCAGATCCGCATCCAGGCCCAGGAAGGGGCCGAAAGCGTCAATGCCGAGACCGTCGCCGCCGTCGAGGGCGCGCTGCAGGCCATCGACCCGGAGATCACCTTCGCCTCGGTGGAAAGCGTGGGCCCCAAGATATCGGGCGAGCTGGTCCAGACCGCCGTCCTGTCGGTGCTGCTCGCCATCGGCGCGGTGCTGGTCTATATTTGGTTGCGCTTCGAATGGCAGTTCTCGGTGGGTGCGGTGGCAGCACTTGTGCATGACGTGGTGCTGACCATCGGCATCTTCAGCGTGCTGCAGATCAAGTTCGACCTGGCGATCATCGCGGCCCTTCTGACCATCGTCGGCTATTCGCTGAACGACACGGTGGTGATCTTTGACCGGCTGCGTGAAAACCTGCGCAAATACAAGAAGATGGAGCTGCGCGAGGTGATGAACCTCTCGGTGAACGAGACGCTGTCGCGCACCGTCATGACCTCGGGCACCACGCTGCTGGCGCTGATTTCCCTGCTGGTGCTGGGCGGCGACGTGATCCGCGGCTTCGTCTTCGCGATGACCTGGGGCGTGATCGTCGGCACCTATTCCTCGGTCTTCGTGGCCAAGAACATCGTGCTGTTCCTGGGCGTGAAACGCGACTGGTCCAAGAAATCGGACGGCGGCGGCACCCAATTCGCCAATGTCGATGCCTGAGATGCTGTCCCAGGCCCTGGCGTTGCCGGGCCTGGGCTGGCTGATCGCCGCGACGGCGGTCGCGGGCACGGTGCGGGGCTTTTCCGGTTTCGGCACGGCGCTGGTCTTCATGCCGGTTGCCGGGCTTTTCCTGTCGCCGGTATGGGCGCTGACGCTGCTCATCGTGATGGATCTCTTCGGTCCGCTGCCCAACATTCCGCGCGCGCTGCGCGACGGCGAGCCGCGTGACGTCGGCCGGCTGATGCTGGGCGCGGCCGTCGGGGTGCCGCTGGGCGTGGCGCTGCTGACCGCGTTGCCGGTCGAGGCCTTCCGCTGGGGCGTGTCCCTGCTCGCGCTGGCGCTCGTGGCGCTGCTGGCGGGCGGCTGGCGCTATCACGGGCGGCTGGGCAAGGGGCTGACATTGGCCACCGGGGGGCTGGGCGGGTTCCTGGGCGGCTCGACCGGGCTGTCCGGGCCGCCGGCGATCCTTCTCTACATGGCCAGCACGCTGCCCGCGCAGACCATCCGGGCCAATCTGCTGCTTTACCTGATCGGGGTCGACGTGCTGCTGATTTCGGTATTCTGGGCCAGCGGCCACCTGGCGGGCGAGGCGCTGGCACTGGCGCTGGTGATCCTGCCGGTCTATCTTCTGGGCAACATCGCCGGGGCCGCGATTTTCCGGCCCGGCCGCGAAACCGCCTATCGCCGCGTGGCCTATACCCTGATTGCCGCCTCGGCGATCACCGGCCTGCCGATCTGGAGCTGACCCATGCGCCTGAACGAGATCCTTTTCACCGATGCCCAGCCCGTCGACGGCTACGGCCCGGGGTTCTTCCGGGTGGGCGGGCAGGTGGTCGAGGGGCCGGTGCTGCTGACCGCGAAAGACACCCGCAGCTGGGGCGGGCTCGACGATGCCGAGCCGCTGCTGGCGCTGGCGGGGCATGTGGACGTGCTGTTCATCGGCACGGGGTCGGAGACCGCGCATCTGCCGCCCGATCTGCGCAAGCGGCTGGAGGCCGCCGGGCTGGGGGTGGAGACCATGGCCACCGGCCCCGCCGCGCGGACCTATAACGTGCTTCTGTCGGAAGGACGGCGCATTGCCGCGGCCTTGCTGCCGGTGGAGGGGTAGGGACGCCTCCGGCGGGAGTATTTTCACCAAGAAGAAGGGGGCGGGGTTTTGCCGCTTTCGCGTCGCGCGCCGATGGGCTATGCGGGAGAGCGATGGATTTGCGCGTGACCGATCTTGCCTGCGCCCGGGGAGGCGTGCCGGTGCTGGAGGGGGTGAGCTTTGCCCTGTCGGGCGGGCATGCCCTGTTCCTGCGCGGGCCGAACGGCATCGGCAAGACAACGCTGCTGCGGACGCTGGCCGGGCTGCAGCCGCTGCTGGCGGGCGAGATCTCGGTCCCGCCCGAGAGCATGGCCTATGCCGCCCATGCCGACGGGCTGAAGGCGACGCTGAGCGTGGCCGAGAACCTGCGCTTCTGGGCGCGGGTCTTTGGCACCAGGGGCATCGACCACGCGCTGGAGCGGTTCAACCTCGCCGACCTTGCCGACCGGCAGGCGCAGAACCTGTCCGCCGGACAGAAGCGGCGGCTGGGGCTGGCGCGGCTGCTGGTGACCGGGCGGCCGATCTGGGTGCTGGACGAGCCGACCGTGTCGCTCGACATGGACTCCGTCCACCTGTTCGGCCAGGCGGTGCGCGATCACCTGGAAGAGGGCGGCTCGGCCCTGATCGCCACCCATATCGACCTCGGCTTCCTCGCCGAGGAGTTGGAGCTGACCCCCTTCAAGGCCGCGCCGCGCGACCTGGAGGATTTCGACGAGGCCTTCGCATGATCGCGCTGCTGACCCGGGACATGGTGCTGGCGGTGCGCGCGGGCGGCGGGTTCGGCCTGGGCCTGGCCTTCTTCCTGATCGTAACGATCCTGGTGCCCTTCGGCGTGGGGCCCGAAAGCGGCGTGCTGCGCGAGATCGCGCCGGGCATCCTGTGGGTGGGGGCGCTCTTGGCCTGCCTGTTGTCGCTCGACCGGATCTTCGCGCTCGATTTCGAGGACGGCTCGCTCGACCTGCTGGCCACGGCGCCGGTGCCGCTGGAGGGCGTGGTGGTGATGAAGGCGGTGGCGCACTGGGTGACCACGGGCCTGCCGCTGGTGCTGGCAGCGCCCGTGCTGGGCGTGCTGCTGAACCTCGACACCGGCGCCTTCCCCTGGCTGGTGGTGAGCCTGCTGCTGGGCACCCCGGCGCTGAGCATGATCGGCACCTTCGGCGCGGCGCTGACCGTGGGGCTGAAGCGCGGCGGGCTGCTGCTGTCGCTGCTGGTGCTGCCGCTCTACGTGCCCACGCTGATCTTCGGCGCGCTGGCGGTGACGCGGGGGACGCAGGGCATGGCCACCGCGACGCCGCTGCTGATGCTGGCGGGGATCACCTTTGCCTGCCTCGCGCTGCTCCCCTTCGCGGCGGCGGCGGCGATCCGCGTCAATCTGAGATAGGTCAATCTGCCGCCCCGCTTCACACGCTAGTGCATTGAGAACCCGCCAAACAGGACATAAATAGTCGCCATGTCGATCTGGGAATACGCCAATCCGAAGAAGTTCATGCAGACCTCGGGGGCCCTGCTGCCGTTTCTCGTCGTGCTGACGGCGGCGGCGCTGGTCACCGGGCTGGTCTGGGGGTTCTTCTTCACGCCTGACGATTACAAGCAGGGCTCCACCGTCAAGATCATCTATATCCACGTGCCCGCCGCGATGATGGCGATCAACGCCTGGGCGATGATGCTGGTGGCCTCGCTGATCTGGCTGATCCGCCGCCACCATGTCAGTGCGCTGGCCGCCCGCGCCGCCGCGCCGATCGGCATGGTCTTCACCCTGATCGCGCTGATCACCGGCGCCTTCTGGGGGCAGCCGATGTGGGGCACCTGGTGGGAATGGGACCCGCGGCTGACTTCGTTCCTTGTGCTGTTCCTGTTCTACCTGGGCTACATGGCCCTGTGGGAGGCGATCGAGAACCCCGATGCGGCGGCCGACCTGACCTCCGTGCTGTGCATGGTCGGCTCGGTCTTCGCGATCCTCAGCCGCTACGCGGTGAATTTCTGGAATCAGGGCCTGCACCAGGGCGCGACCCTGAGCATGGATGCCGAAGAAAACATCGCCGACGTGTTCTATATCCCGCTGCTCATCAGCATCGCGGGGTTCATCCTGCTGTTCCTCACCCTGGTGCTTCTGCGCACGCGCACGGAGATCCGGGTGCGGCGCATCAAGGCCCTGCAAACGCGGGAGCGGATGGGATGATGCCGGATCTTGGAAAATACGCGGTGACGGTGCTTTCGTCCTATGGCTCGACGCTGGTGCTGCTGGCCGCGATCGTTGGTTTGACCCTTTGGCGCGGCGCGCGTGTGCGCCGCCAGCTGGACGAGATCGAGGAGCGCCGGTCGAAACATGGCTGAGAAAAAGAAGTTTTCACCGATGATGGTCCTGCCGCCGCTGATTTTCGTCGGCGTGGCGGCGCTGTTCTTCTTCGGGATGAACCGCGACGACCCGAACGCGCTGCCCTCGACCCGGATCAACAAGCCGGTGCCGGCGGTCGACCTGGCGCCGCTGGCGGGCATGCCGCTGCTCACCGACGAGGTGCTGGCCGAGCCCGGCGTCAAGCTGGTGAATTTCTGGGGCACCTGGTGCGTGGCCTGCCGGCTGGAGCATCCGCAGCTTCTGCGCATGGCCGACGAGCTGGGCATCACCATTCACGGCGTGAACTACAACGACGAGCCCGCCCGCGCCGAGGCTTACCTCGCCAAGGAGGGCAACCCCTTCACCGCCCTGGGCGAAGACAAGAGCGGGCGCACCAAGATCGACTGGGGCGTCTATGGCGCGCCCGAGACCTTCGTGATCGATGGCGAGGGGGTCGTGCGGCTGCGCTTTGCCGGGCCGATCACCGAGGACATCCTGCGCCACACCATCCTGCCGGCCATCGAGGAGGCGCAGCAGTAGCCTGTCCTCAGGCGGCCATGTTCAGGACCAGGATAAAGGCAATCAGGGCCAGCGCCTCGAATGCGGGGGCGGAGAAAATGAAATTCTTCGTCGACTCGTACATGGGTTACTCAAAGTTTTGACTGTTCGCTGATGCGGGAGGTCTAGCGCAGAGCTGGTGAACAGTCTCTGAAAAATCCCGGTTTCCGGTGAAAACAGAGTGTTTCGCACACGCTCGGATTGCGCTGCGGAGCGTCTTGGCCCTGCAAACTTGCGAAAGTTGCGGCCGGGGAAACAATGGGGCGGGATTGGGCGTTCCCGGTCAGCGTGCCGCCCGTGTCGCAGGGAATCAGCGCGGAAGGCCCGAGAGGGGGCGCGGGATCGTTCCGATCGGTGCCTTGCGATTTGCCTGGAAGCGAGGGCGGCGTCCCCCCGTGGTGGGCGCTGCCGGCGCAGACGCCGGGCGGGACATCCGATCGGCGCCGGGCTTGGCCGGGCAGTCCAGCGCGCTCTTCGGTCAAGGAAAAGCCCGCCCCCGAAGGGGCGGGCCCATGCGTTTCAGGCGGGGGACGCTCAGCTCTTGGCGAGGTTGCGCAGCACGTAGTGCAGCACGCCGCCGTTCTCGACATATTCCTTCTCGACCGCGGTATCGATCCGGCATTTCAGCATGATCTCGCGGGTTGTGCCGTCGCCGTAGGTGATGGTGCAGGGCACCTCGCTCAGCGGTTTCAGGTCGCCTTCGAGACCGTGGATCGAGACCGTCTCGTCGCCGGTCAGGCCCAGCGTCTTGCGGGTGTCGCCGCCGGTGAACTCGAACGGGATCACGCCCATGCCCACCAGGTTGGAGCGGTGGATACGCTCGAAGCTCTCGGCGATCACGGCCTTGACGCCCAGCAGGTTGGTGCCCTTGGCCGCCCAGTCGCGCGACGAACCCGCGCCGTACTGCTCGCCGCCGAACACCACCAGCGGCGTGCCGGCCTCCTGATAGGCCATGGCGGCGTCGAAGATCGCCGACTGCTGCCCGTCCGGCCCCTTGGTGAAGCCGCCCTCGACGCCGTCCAGCATCTCGTTCTTGATGCGGATATTGGCGAAGGTGCCGCGCATCATGACCTCGTGGTTGCCGCGGCGCGAGCCGTAGGAGTTGAACTCGCGCACGGGCACCTGGCGCTCGGTCAGGTACTTGCCGGCCGGGGTCTCGGCCTTGAACGAACCGGCGGGCGAGATGTGGTCGGTGGTGACCATGTCGCCCAGGATTGCCAGCACCCGCGCCCCCTCGATATCCGAGATGGTGCCCGCCTCGGGCGACATGCCCTGGAAGTAGGGCGGGTTCTGGATGTAGGTCGAGGTCGCCGGCCAGTCATAGGTCTCGGCGTCCGTGGTCTCGACCGACTGCCATTTCTCGTCGCCCTTGAAGACATCGGCGTACTTGGACTGGAACGCCTCGCGGGTCACGGTCTCGTGCACCAGGTCGGCGATCTCCTTGTTGGTGGGCCAAATGTCCTTGAGGTAGACGGGGTTGCCGTCCTTGTCCTCGCCCAGCGGCTCGGTGGTCAGGTCGACATTCATGTCGCCCGCGATGGCATAGGCCACCACCAACGGCGGCGAGGCCAGGTAGTTGGCGCGCACGTCGGGGCTGATGCGGCCCTCGAAGTTGCGGTTGCCCGACAGCACCGAGGTCGCCACCAGGTCGCCCTTGGCGATGGCTTCGCTCAGTTCCTTCTGGATGGGGCCCGAGTTGCCGATGCAGGTGGTGCAGCCATAGCCGACAAGGTTGAAGCCGATGGCGTCCAGATCCTCTTGCAGGCCGGCGGCCTCCAGGTATTCCGAAACGACCTGGCTGCCCGGCGCCAGCGAGGTCTTGACCCAGGGCTTGCGGGTCAGACCCAGCGCGCGCGCCTTGCGCGCCACCAGGCCGGCCCCGATCATCACGTAGGGGTTCGAGGTGTTGGTGCACGACGTGATCGAGGCGATCACCACCGAGCCGTCACGCAGCTTGTAGTCCTCGCCCTCGACCTCGACCGATTTGCGCACGTCGTTCTGCGCGATGTTCGTGTCGCCCTCCGAGGCCATGTCGCGGGCCTCGTCGGTGATGTCGATGCCGCGGAAATCGCTGACCACCTTGTAGAAGGCGTCGGCGGCCTTGTTCAGGGGCGTGTAGTCCTGCGGGCGCTTGGGGCCCGAGATGGCGGGCACGATGGTGCCCATGTCCAGCTCCAGCGTGTCGGTGTAGACCGGGTCGTAATCCGCGGTCCGCCAGAAGCCGTTTTCCTTGGCATAGGCCTCGACCAGCGCGATGCGGTCCTCGTCGCGGCCGGTCTGGCGCAGGTAGCGCAGGGTCTCGTCGTCGATCGGGAAGAAGCCGCAGGTGGCGCCGTATTCGGGGGCCATGTTGGCGATGGTCGCGCGGTCGGCCAGCGGCAGGTGATCCAGGCCCTCGCCGTAGAATTCCACGAACTTGCCCACCACGCCCTTCTTGCGCAGCATCTCGACCACCTTCAGCACCAGGTCGGTGCCGGTGGTGCCCTCGACCATCTGGCCGGTCAGCCTGAAGCCCACGACCTCGGGGATCAGCATCGAGATCGGCTGGCCCAGCATCGCGGCCTCGGCCTCGATGCCGCCCACGCCCCAGCCGAGGACGGCCATGCCGTTGACCATGGTGGTGTGGCTGTCGGTGCCCACCAGCGTGTCGGGATAGGCCACGGTCTCGCCGTTCTGGTCCTCGTCGGCCCAGACGGTCTGGGCGAGGTATTCCAGGTTGACCTGGTGGCAGATGCCGGTGCCCGGCGGCACCACGCGGAAGTTGTTGAACGCGCCTTGGCCCCATTTCAGGAACTGGTAACGCTCCATGTTCCGCTCATATTCGCGGTCCACGTTCATCTGGAAGGCGCGCGGGTTGCCGAACTCGTCGATCATGACCGAGTGGTCGATGACCAGGTCCACCGGGTTCAGCGGGTTGATCTTCTGGGCGTCGCCCCCCAGCGCCTTGATGCCGTCGCGCATCGCGGCCAGGTCCACCACTGCGGGAACGCCGGTGAAGTCCTGCATCAGGACGCGGGCCGGGCGGTAGGCGATCTCGCGCGGGTTCTGGCCGCCCTTCTGGGCCCACTCGGCGAAGGCGCGGATGTCGTCGGTCGAGACGGTCTTGCCGTCCTCGAAACGCAGCATGTTCTCCAGCACCACTTTCAGGGCGGCGGGCAGGCGCGAGAAATCGCCCAGGCCGGCCTCTTGCGCGGCGGGGATCGAGTAATAGGCAACGGTGGCGCCGCCCGCGCTGAGCGTGCGGCGGGTCTTGGCGGTGTCTTGTCCGACGATGATTGTCATGGGCTTGGCTCCCTCAGATGGAACGGGGGTATTCGCTGGCCTGCTCTTGCCCCATCGCGCCCCCGCGATCAAGGGGGAGGGCGCAAAATTGTGCACCATTGTATACAGAAAGTGTCCGCTCGCGCCGCTCTCTCGAAACCTTGATTGGCAAGCCCCCCGTTGCTGGCATAGGAAAGGGAATAACGACAAACCGGGAAAAGGCCTCTTCATGCGCGCAGTGCTCTGCTCGATTCTCTCGCTCTGGTTTGCCGCGGCAGCGGCCTGGGCCGATGAGCGGCCCGTGGTGATCGAGCTTTACACCTCGCAGGGCTGCTCCTCCTGCCCGCCGGCCGATGCCTTCCTGGCCAAGCTGGCGCAGCGCGACGACGTGATCGCGCTGGCGCTGCATGTGGACTACTGGGACTACATTGGCTGGAAGGATGTCTTCGCCAGCCCGGCCTTCACCGCACGGCAGAAGGCTTATGCCCGCGCCGCCGGGTCGCGCACCGTCTATACGCCGCAGATGGTGATCGGCGGGGTGGACCACGTGGTCGGGCTGCAGCCGATGCAGGTGGCGGACCTGATCGCCGCCCACCGCGAGGCGCCCAGCCAGGTGGAACTGGGCGTGGAGCGCGGCGAGGGCGGCTTCCTGGTGCGGGCCCGCAGCGCCAAGCCGGACGCGATGCGCCTGCAACTGGTGCGCTACGTTCCCGAGCAGACCGTGTCGATCAAGCGCGGCGAGAACGGCGGGCGCACCCTGCGCTACACAAATATCGTGACCGAGTGGCACGTGCTGGCCAACTGGGACGGCACCCAGCCGCTGGAATTGACGGTGCAGGCGCCCGGCGATCTGCCCGCCGTGGTGCTGGTTCAGCGCCGCGGGCCGGGGCGCATCCTGGCCGCCGCGCGGCTGCGCTAGGCCTTCCAGCGGCGGTGGATCCAGAACCACTGCTCCATGTGGTCGCGCGCCATCGCCTCGATACTGTCGTTTACCGCCTGCATCATCTCGGCCGGGTCTCCGGGCGGGATCGGCGCCTCGATCACGACCTCGAAGCTCAGCCCGTCGGGTTGGCGGATGCCATAGGCCGGCACCAGCGGCGCGTCGAATTTCAGGGCCAGTTCGGCGGCCGAAAGGGCGGTCTTGGCGGGTTTGCCGAAGAACCGCAGCGGCACGCCCCGCTTGACGTTGAGGTCGACCAGGAAGGCGGTCATCCCCCCCGATTTCAGGAACCGCAGCAGCTCTGCCAGCCCGCGCCGCCCGCGCGGGAAGACGGGCTTGCCGATACGCTCCAACGCCTCGACGTAGTGCCGGTTGAAATAGACGTTGCGCATCGGGTTGTAGAGCCCGCCGATGCGGAACCCCCGCGCCATCAGCACCACCCGCGCCACGTCGTAATTGCCGAAATGGCCGGTGACGAAGACCACGGGCCGCCCGGCCGCCTGGGCCTCTTGCACGACGGGCAGGCCGGGGCCGCGGACGGGGCTGTCCTTGACCCGCTCGATGAACTCGGCGCCGGAATACATCTCCATCCAGCTGCGCGCGGCATTGTCGGGCACGGCGCGCTGCAGGCGTTTGACCTCGGCCTCGGGCAGGTCGGGGCAGACCAGGGCGAGGTTGTCGCGGATGCGCCGGTCGTAACCGGCCAGGGGCGCGAGGATATGGCCCGTCACCCAGCCGGCCAGCGGGATGCGGCGCTCGTAGGGCAGGCGCAGCGCGCCGCGGATCAGCCCGTGCACCACCGCGTTCAGCAGCCACGAGCCCGCGCCGCGTCCGCGCTTTGCCTTGTTCTTTTTCGTGCTGGCCATCGTCCGCCCGGTTCAAGCTTTGCCCGCGATGGGGCGCGGCCAGACATAGTGCCGGGCGGCGGCGATCACAAGCGCGGGCAAGGCCTGCCACCCGCGCCCGATCCCTCAGGCGTGGTGCGGCCCGGCCGGGGCAGGGGTCAGGAGGTGGCCTTGTCGACGCAGGTGCCCGAGGCGGCGTCGAAGCTCTGGTCCTCGCCGCATTGATGGGCGGTCTTTTCCCACTGGCAGCCATTGGCCAGCGCCAGGGCGGGCGAAAGGATCAGCGCAAGCGCGGCAAGAATGGTCTTGATGGACATGGCAATGCTCCCGTTGCTCATGGCCATAAGGGTAGCACGGGTTGCCGCCGGGTCAAAGCGCGCCCGGAAGGCCCGGGCGCGCCGATGCGTCATTCGCCGAAAACGCGGGCGAAGATCGTGTCCACATGCTTGGTGTGGTAGCCGAGGTCGAATTTCTCCTCGATTTCGGCGGGGCTGAGCGCGGCGGTCACCTCGGGGTCGGCCAAGAGCTCGGTCTTGAAGTCCTTGCCTTCCTCCCAGACCTTCATCGCGTTGCGCTGCACCAGGCGGTAGGCGTCCTCGCGCGAGACACCGGCCTGGGTCAGGGCCAGCAGCACGCGCTGGCTCATCACCAGGCCGCGGAACTTGTTCATGTTGGCGAGCATGTTCTCGGGATAGACAACCAGCTTGTCGATCAGGCCCGCCAGGCGGTTGAGGGCGAAGTCGAGCGTCACCGTGGTGTCGGGCCCGATGCCGCGCTCGACCGAGCTGTGCGAGATGTCGCGCTCATGCCACAGCGCCACGTTCTCCAGCGCGGGCGTCACCGACATGCGCACCAGGCGCGCCAGGCCGGTCAGGTTCTCGCTGAGCACCGGGTTGCGCTTGTGCGGCATGGCGGAGGAGCCTTTCTGGCCCTTCGAGAAGAACTCCTCTGCCTCCAGCACCTCGGTGCGCTGCATGTGGCGGATCTCGACGGCGATGTTTTCCATCGACGAGGCGATCACGCCCAGCGTGGCAAAGAACATCGCGTGGCGGTCGCGCGGGATGACCTGGGTGGAGATCGGCTCGGGGCTAAGCCCCATCATCTTGCAGACATGCTCTTCGACATAGGGGTCGATATTGGCGAAGGTGCCCACGGCGCCCGAGATGGCGCCGGTGGCGATCTCGTCGCGCGCGGCCTGCAGGCGGCGCTTGCCCCGGTCCATCTCGGCGTAGAAGCGGGCGAAGGTCAGGCCCATGGTGGTGGGCTCGGCATGGATGCCGTGGGAGCGGCCGATGCGCACCGTATCCTTGTGCTCATAGGCGCGGCGCTTGAGCGCATCCAGCACCTTGTCCATGTCGGCGATCAGGATGTCGGCGGCGCGGGTCAGCTGCACGTTCAGGCAGGTGTCCAGCACGTCCGAGCTGGTCATGCCCTGGTGGACGAAGCGCGCTTGCTCGCTGCCCACATGCTCGGCCAGGTGGGTGAGGAAGGCGATCACGTCATGCTTGGTGACGGCCTCGATCTCGTCGATGCGGGCGACGTCGAACTCGACATCCTTGGCCTTCCATACGGCTTCGGCGTTTTCCTTGGGGATGACGCCCAGTTCGGCCTGCGCGTCGCAGGCATGGGCCTCGATCTCGTACCAGATGCGGAATTTGGTGGCGGGGTCCCAGATGGCGGTCATCTCGGGGCGGGAATAGCGGGGGATCATCGGCGCAACCTTGTGTTTCCGGGGTTTGCCGGGTCTCATAACGGGCGCAGGGAAAGGGGGCAAGCATGCAGCAGGCCGAGGGCGCGCGCCCGGCGCTGGCGGATTTCGAGGGGCGCTGGCGGCTGGAGCGCGAAATCGACGATGCGAAGGCCGGCCAGACGGTTCGGTTTTCCGGCGAGGCGGTGTTCCGCGCCGACGCCGAGGGTCTGGCCGTCGAGGAGGCGGGCGAGATGACCCTGCCCGGCCAGCCGCCGATGCGCGCCGCGCGGTGCTACCTGTGGCGGGCGCAGGGCGCCGATATCGCGGTGTTTTTCGAGGATGGCCGGCCCTTTCACCTGATCGGGCCGGGCGCGCGGCCCGGGGCCGAGCACGACTGCCCGCCCGATCTCTACCGGGTGCGCTACGACTTCCGCCGCTGGCCCGAGTGGCGCGCCGAATGGCGCGTGCGCGGGCCGCGCAAGGACTACGTGATGCGCTCGCGCTATGCGCCGGCGGTGTGATTGAGCCTTGCGCGAAGCGCGGGGCTGGGGCAAAACGCCTCAAACGGATCTGAAAGGGAGACCCGATATGGCTCTGGCAATGACGGACAAGGTGCTGACCGAGGCGTTCGGCGCCAACGAGGGCGCGGCGCGGCGCGTCAAGCAGGCGGTTCTGGTGGTGCTGGGCATCGCCGCGCTGGCGATCGCCGCCAAGATCAAGGTGCCGATGTGGCCGGTGCCGGTGACCATGGGCACCTTCGCCGTGCTGACCATCGGCGCGGCCTACGGCCCCCGCCTGGGCCTGGCCACCATCCTGGGCTACATGGCCGTGGGCGCGCTGGGCTTCGACGTCTTCGCCAGTTCCTCGGCCGAGACGGCCGGGCTGGAATACATGATGGGCGGCACCGGCGGCTACCTTCTGGGCTATGTGCTGGCCACGGTGGCGCTGGGCCTTGCCGCGCGCCGCGGCATGGACCGCTCGGTGGTGGGCATGGCGCTGGCCATGCTGGTGGGTAACGCCCTGATCTACGTGCCGGGCCTGCTGTGGCTGGGCCAGCTCTATGGCTGGGACCAGCCGATCCTGGAATGGGGCTTCACCCCCTTCATCATCGGCGACGCGCTGAAGCTGGTGCTGGCGGCGCTGATCGTGCCGGGCGTGTGGAAACTGGTCGGTCGCGCCCGCGGCTGAGCCCCGTCCCACCTGTCAAATCGCGAGGCGCAGCCACTGGCTGCGCCTCATTTTTTTGGCCCTTCGGGCGGGTGTTTCGCGACTGCGGCGCGAGAGTATTTGGGACCAAGAAGAAGGGGGGAATTCTTCTTGGAGAAAATACTCAAAACGGCCCTGCCGGTTCAGTCGCGCAGGCGGGTCTCGATTTTCGAGCTTCGGGTTAGGGTCTGGTGCACCGGGCATTTGTCGGCGATCTCGATGAGGCGGGCGCGCTGGTCGGGGTCGAGATCGCCCTCAAGCGTGATCTCGCGGATGAAGCGGTCGATCTTGACGTTCGCGGCATGCTCGGCGTCCTGGGCGTGGACCTTGTCATGGGTGACGTCCACCCGGACATGGGTCAGCGGCCAGCCCTTGCGCCGGGCATACATGCGGATGGTCATCGAGGTGCAGGCGCCGAGGCCGCCCGCCAGGAAGCCGTAGGGCGACATGCCCCGGTTGGTGCCGCCATAGGCCTCGGGCTCGTCGGCCAGGGCGTGGTGGCGGGGGCCGTGCTGGACATCCTGCAGGAAGCCCTCGGGATCGATCTCGGAGACGCGGACGACGCCCTCGGGCGCGCCGGGGGGCGGGGGCGGGGATTTCAGCCCCAGGTAGCGGCCGGACCAGGCGGCGATCACCTCGGCGGCGTATTCGGCGTCGCCCGGGTCGGAGAGCAGGTGATCGGCATCGTCGAGGGTGACGAAGCTCTTGGGGTGCTTGGCGGCCTTGAAGATGGCGGTGGCGTTCTCGATCCCCACCACCGCGTCGCGCGGCGCGTGCATGATCAGCAACGCACGGTTCAGCCCGGCGATGGCGGGTTCCAGTTTCTCGGCGGCGACATCGTCGATGAAGCCGCGCCCGACGCGGACCGTCTTGCCGCCCAGCGACATCTCGATCACGCCCTCGCGGCTGAGCGTCGGGTGGGCCGGCGCGAAGTTGCGGGTGACATGTTCGGGATCGAAGGGCGCGCCGATGGTGACCACTGCCTTCACGCTGTCGAGGCGCGGCGCGGTCTTCAACACCGCGGCACCGCCCAGCGAATGCCCGATCAGCAGGTCGGGCGCCATGCCGCGGCTTTCGAGGTAACGCGCGGCGGCCTCGATGTCCTGCACGTTGGTGGAGAAGCTGGTGTTCTCGAACTCGCCCTGCGAATGGCCGAGCCCGGTGAAATCGAAGCGCAGCACCGCGATGCCCATCGCGGCCAGGCGCTGCGCGATGCGGCGCGCGCCGACGATGTCCTTGCCGCAGGTGAAGCAATGGGCAAAGAGAGCGGTGGCCTGGTGGGGCCCCTCGGGCAGGTCGAGCCGCGCGGCGAGCTGGTCGCCGGCATGGCCCGGGAAGGTGATTCTTTCCATCGGCATGGTCTGGTTCCCGCTGTGATCGGTCGGGGCAGAGAGTGGGGGCAGGGCGCGCCCGCCGCAACCCGCTGCGCACCTGCCGTCACGACAAGGTGACGCGGCGCGAGCCGCGCCCTCAGCCGCCCATCAGCCGGGCGTCGAACGGGTATTGCGTCAGGTTCTCGTGGCCGTCCCCGGTGATCAGCACCTGGTCCTCCAGCTTGATGGAGAAATCGCCCCCCTCGGGCGAGACCAGCGCCTCCACGCAGAGCACCATGCCCGGCTCCAGCACGTGGTCGAAGGCGCCTTCGACGAACCTGTCGGGATAGGCGACCATGGGCCATTCGTCGCAAAGCCCGACGCCATGCATCAGGCAGCCGTATTTCTGCTTCTGGAATGGCGCGTCCAGGACATGGGCGTTCATGGTCAGATCGCGCAGGGGCACGCCCGGTTCCAGCATGGCCATGTTGGTCATGATGTGCTCATGCGCGTGCCGCATGGCGTAGACCATGTCGGGCCGGGGCGGGCGGTCGCCCACCCACCAGGTGCGCGAGATGTCCACGCAGATGCCGTAGCTGCCGATCAGGTCGGTGTCGAAGGCCAGGATCTCGTTGTTCCGCAGCCGGCGCGGGCCGCATTCCTGGAACCAGGGGTTGGTGCGCGGGCCGGTGGCCAGCAGGCGGGTCTCGATCCACTCGCCTCCGCGCTTGATGTTCTCGGCATGCAGAACGGCCCAGATCTCGTCCTCGGACAGGCCCGGGACGGCGGCCTCTTCCATCGCCGCCACGGCGCGCTCGCAGGCGTGGCTGGCGCAGCGCATGGCGAGGATCTCGTCGGGGCCCTTGATGGCGCGGGCCTTCTCGGTCAGTTCCTCGCCGTGAAAAAGCCGGAAGCCCTGTGCGGCCAGCGCCTCGTAGCCGTGGATCATGGGCTTGTCGACGGCCAGCCGCATGTTGCCGCCGCCATGCGCCTCGATCAGCAGGCGCACCTCGTTGGCGAACACGTCGGCGGCGATGTCGATCCGGTCGCCGCGGCCGAAATAGAACAGGTCGGCGCCGGTGCGCTGCTCGCGCACCAGCGGGTTGAACTTCGACAGGAAGACCGCGTTCTTGTAGTCCCAGATCACCATGTAGCCGTCGGCGCAGACCAGCAGCGCGCGGAACGGGTTGTGCGCGTTCCACAACTGCATGTTGGTGCTGTCGGTGGCGTAGCGGATGTTCATCGGGTCGAACAGCAGCACGCCGCCATAGCCGCGCGCCGCCACCGCCTCGACCAGCCGGCGCCAGCGGTATTCGCGCATCCTTGGCAGGTCGGGCAGGGCCAGGCCCGCGGCCTCCCATTCGGCATAGGCCAGTTCGGTCGGGCCGATCTCGACCCGGTCGGCGATGTTGGGCGTGCCGTCGCCCAGCAGGGCGCCCTTTCCGGGGTCGATCTTGCGGGTGTCGCGGTAATACTGGTCCATGGCCGCCTCCCCTTTCAGCACGAAGCCTGCCCAAGGGGCGGCCCGGCGTCCGGCCCAAATGCGACGCGCCGTCATGTCGTATTTGGCCTTTGAAGGGCCGGTGCGGCGTCTATAAAGGGCGCATGGCGATCCTGCAGAAGACACTTCCCTACACCCCCTGGGCCGATCCGCGGATGTCCCGCCTGCCGGGCATCCAGCCGCTGGACCCGGCCGACTGGCTGGTGGTGGACGAGGCCTATGCCCTCCAGATGGCCGAGCGCGAGCGGCTGTTCGCCGAGGCGCCCGACAAGGTGCATGCGCTCGACCCCGCCGCCCTGCCGGCGGCGCGGGAATTGCTGGACACCGTGCTGTCGCACTTGGCCGCGCGCGGCGATTTCGAGGTCGGGAAGGCGGCGGTGACGCGCCCCGACGGGGTGCGCGTGGCGCTGGACCGCGATGCGCCGCTGCTGACCGCCGGTCGGCTGGTGCAGGAGGACCTGTGCCTGATGGAAAGGCCCGATGGGGCGGAGGAGCATATCCTGACCGGCGCCGCGCTGTGCTTCCCGGCGAGCTGGACCCTGGCCGAGAAATTCATGCGCCCGCTGATCCGCATCCACCGGCCGGTGGCACCCTATGACGCGGATGTCGCCCGCCGCGTGCAGCGCCTGTTCGACGCGCTCGCGCCGGGGCGGGCGCTGTGGCGGGCGAATGCGCATTTTTACGAGGACCCGGCGCTGCACCAGCCGCGCCCGGAGGCCGCGCCGCGCCGCCAGGCCGAGGCCCCCACGCCCTATATGCGGTCCGAGCGGCAATGCCTGCTGCGCCTGCCGCGGACGCGGGCGGTGGTGTTCTCGATCCACACCTATGTCGTGCATGTCGCCGACCTGACCGAGGCGCAGAAGGCGGCGCTGGACGAGCGGCCGGCCGCCCAGGGCTGAGAGGCCAGGCGCCCGAAGGGCTGCGGGCGGGCGTCTCCTCAGCGCCCGGGCCGGAACGAGAAAAGGCCCCGCGCATGGCGGGGCCCCTTGTGGGATGCGACGGCTCAGATCAGGCCGATCAGCTGATCGGTGACCCCTGCGAAGTTCAGCGCGATGCCGACGCCGGTCAGGGCCATGGCGCGCGCGGTCATCTTCAGGTTCTCGCCGGCCAGGATGTTGTAGATCATCATCGCGAAACCGGCCGGGAACAGCATCACCATGATGGTCAGGGTCATCACGTAGACGGTCAGCTGCTCGGGCAGTTCCGGCTCTTTCTCGGGGGCCTCCAGCTTGACGTCCTCGATCTCGATCAGGTCGCTGGCGAAGATGGCCAGGCGCGAGCGGCGCAGCTTTTCCTCGCTGGGCGCGTTATTGGGCAGGATGTCTTTCCAGCCGCTGCGGCCGCCGGTCTCTTGCGCCGCGTTCTCGTCATGGCTGTGGACATGCTCGGGATCGACCACCTGGGCAAAGCTTTCGTCCAGCCGGTCATGTGTCTCGGCCACGCCCATGTAGCCGGCCGAGAAACGGTCGGCGCCGCCCGACAGCGTGGTTTCCAGCGGCTGCGGGCGCGGCACGCGGGTGCCCTGGGCCTTGGGCCGGCGCGGCGTCACCGTGGGCTGCGCGTTGGTGGGGTTCTCGAACTCTTCGGCGGTGAACAGCGTGTTGGTGTGGTGCCAGTGGACGAGGGTCGCCTCGTGGCAACGCAGCAGCTGGCGCACCACGTGGTAGCAGACCGAGACGCGCAGCCGCTCGGGCACGCTGCGGCTGTGGCCGTCGGACACCGAAACGGTGAGCGTGTGGCCGTAGTCGCGCAGCATCGCGGCCATTTCCTCATCCGAGCTGCGGGTCTGATTCGGGCGGGCGGAGGCGGCCAGCGTCTCGGCCGGGACTGTCTCCTGGCCGCGGGCCACCTTCAGGGTCAGGCGGTCGTTGGTGAACAGCGCATAGAGATGCTCGTCCACCTCGACCTCGTCGAATTCGAGAGCGATATTGCGGAACGTCCGCTTCAACTCGTTGATCAGACCGACGAAGTCCAGGTCCGGCGGGCCATCGAACAGGATGGTCGCAGTGGTGCTGGTCGTGACATCTGACATTGCTCAACTCCGTAGCCCGGATGGTTTTTCCGATGCTCACAACCTGAACCGGGAATGCGGAGACAGTTGGGCCTGAATGGGGAGATTTCCGCGCCAATGGGGCAGGGCCAAACCGTTGTTGCCACATTGGAACCGCAATTCGGCGCCGGGCGAGAGGGGCGGAAAGCCGCGCGCGCGGGGTCGTCCCGTCAACCTCGTTTGCACGATGCGTCGGGGACCGTGACCGGCCCGGCCATGAAAAAAAGGCCCCCGACGCGCGGGGGCCTTTCGTTATTCCCTGATGTCCCGAAGGATCAGCAGCTGTAGTACAGCTTGAACTCGACCGGGTGCGGGGTGTGTTCGAAGGCGTAGACCTCTTCCCACTTCAGGTCGAGGTAGCCATCGATCTGGTCCTTGGTGAACACGTCGCCGGCCAGAAGGAAGTCGTGATCCGCCTCCAGCGATTCCAGCGCCTCGCGCAAGCTCGCACAGACGGTGGGGATGCCTTCCAGCTCTTCGGCGGGCAGGTCGTAGAGGTTCTTGTCCATCGCCTCGCCCGGGTCGATCTTGTTCTTGATGCCGTCCAGGCCGGCCATCAGCAGGGCCGCGAAGCACAGGTAGGGGTTGGCCGACGGGTCGGGGAAGCGGGCCTCGACGCGCTTGGCCTTCGGGCTCTCGGTCCACGGGATCCGCACGCAGCCGGAACGGTTCCGGGCCGAGTAGGCGCGCAGAACCGGGGCCTCGAAGCCGGGGATCAGGCGCTTGTAGGAGTTGGTCGAGGGGTTGGTGAAGGCGTTCAGGGTCTTGGCGTGCTTCAGGATGCCGCCGATGAAATACAGCGCCTCCTGGCTCAGGTCGGCGTATTTGTCGCCTGCGAACAGCGGCTTGCCGTCCTTCCAGATCGACATGTTGACGTGCATGCCGGTGCCGTTGTCGCCCGCGATCGGCTTCGGCATGAAAGTGGCCGACTTGCCATAGGCGTGCGCCACGTTGTGGATCACGTATTTGTATTTCTGCAGGTGGTCGGCCTGCTCCACCAGCGAGCCGAAGATCAGGCCCAGCTCGTGCTGGCACGAGGCCACCTCGTGGTGGTGCTTGTCGACCTTCATGCCCATGCGCTTCATGGTCGACAGCATCTCCGAGCGCAGGTCCTGCGCGTCGTCGATCGGGTTCACCGGGAAGTAGCCGCCCTTGATGCCCGGACGATGGCCCATGTTGCCCATCTCGTACTCGGTGTCGGTGTTCCAGGCGGCGTCCTGCGCGTCCACCTCGTAGGACACCTTGTTCATCTCCACCGAGTAGCGCACGTCGTCGAACAGGAAGAACTCGGCCTCGGGGCCCCAGTAGGAGACGTCGCCGATGCCCGAGGACTTCAGGTAGGCCTCGGCCTTTTCGGCGGTGCCGCGCGGGTCGCGCTCATAGTGTTCGCCGGTGTCGGGTTCGACCACCGAGCAGTGCACGGCCAGTGTCTTTTCCGCGTAGAACGGATCGATGTAGGCGCTGTTGGTGTCGGGCATCAGTTTCATGTCCGAAGCCTCGATCGACTTCCAGCCGGCGATCGACGAGCCGTCGAACATGAAGCCTTCCTCGAGGAAGTCTTCGTCGACCTCGTCGGCGATCACGGTGACGTGCTGCAACTTGCCGCGCGGGTCGGTGAAGCGGATGTCCACGTACTGAACGTCCTCATCCGCGATGGTCTTGAGAACTGCGTCTTTGCTCATGTGACCTTTTTCCCTTCTCTGGATTGGTCTCGTCTGGCCGGGGCAGGGCACCCGGGCCGATGATTTGAAAGGACGTTTCCGCCCGTTGCTCTTACAGGGCGTCCTCGCCCGATTCGCCGGTGCGGATCCGGATCGCCTGCTCGACCGGCGAGACGAAGATCTTGCCGTCGCCGATCTTGCCGGTCTTGGCCGCGCCGATGATCGCCTCGACGGCGCCGTCGACCAGGTCGTCGGCCAGCACCACCTCGATCTTCACCTTGGGCAGGAAATCCACCACGTATTCCGCGCCGCGATACAGCTCTGTATGGCCCTTCTGCCGGCCGAAGCCCTTGACCTCGATCACGCTGAGGCCCTGGACGCCGATTTCCTGCAGCGCCTCTTTCACCTCGTCGAGTTTGAAGGGCTTGATGATCGCCTCGATTTTCTTCACGGCTGCCGACTCCCTTGCAATATGCGTTCGTCTGGTGACAGACCACTTTCGCCGCGCGGCCACAATTGGCTACGCTGAGCGGTGGAAGCTGCCCGCGTGGATTCTCGGGGTGGTGATTAAAAAATGGGCAAATTGCACCTCCCGTGGGCATTTTGCGAACTTTCGGGGCCATTTTCAATGCGAGAACTGCTGACATCTGCCCAAATGCGCGCCATCGAGCAGGCCGCGATCGGCTCCGGCGCGGTGACCGGGCTGGAACTGATGGAGCGCGCCGGGCGCGGCGTGGTGGAGGCGGTGTTCGAGGAATGGCCGGAGCTGGCGCAGGCGCCGCACAGGGCCGTGGTGCTCTGCGGGCCGGGCAACAACGGCGGCGACGGATTCGTGGTGGCGCGGCTGCTGAAGGAATGGGGCTGGGAGGTGGAGGTTTTCCTCTACGGCGAACCGGACAGGCTGCCGCAGGATGCGAGGACGAATTATGAGCGGTGGGCGGTGTGTGAACCTGTATTGCCATGGAACGACAACCTGATCGAGGACCGGTTGGACGATTTCATTGAGGGGCAGCCGGATAGTTTCGCGCATGATCTCGTCGTCGACGCGCTGTTCGGAACTGGGCTGACGCGTCCGATGCCCGACGACACAGAGCGCATGTGGCATGGTTTCGTTCCCAATGTCTTGGGCATCGACCCCGACCGTCGCCCCAAATATGTCGCAGTTGACGCTCCAAGCGGATTGGACACCGACACCGGTGCAAGCCTTGGGGCCGCGCCGGTGGATCTTACGGTCTCCTTTCACCGGCCCAAGCTGGGGCATTACTTGTTGGCCGATGGCCACTACGGGGGCGGTCCGGGCCTGTCCGGCAAATTGGTGGTCAAGGATATCGGCCTTGAGGGGGCTGCGCGTCTGGCTACGGCCGGGCCGGGCCCGGCAGTGCCGCTGGACGAAATCGTAGGGTTGATGGAGCGGCACGGAAGTATTCTGGGGAGATGCGGATACTCAGGCATCCTGGGAAAATACGAGGACGCTCACAAATACACCCATGGCCATGCCCTGGTCCTGTCGGGGCCCAAGGCGCGCTCGGGCGCGGCGCGGCTGGCGGCGCGGGGGGCGCTGAGGGTTGGGGCCGGGCTGGTCACCGTCGGCGCGCCCAAATCGGCGCTGGACGAATGCGCGGCGCAGTTGACCGCGATCATGCTGCGGCGCTGCGACGGAGGGGCTGATCTGGAAGATTTGCTGGAGGATGCTCGGCTCAACGCGTTGTGCCTGGGGCCGGGGCTGGGCCTGGGCGGCGAGACGCGCGACCTGGTCAAACATGCCCTGCAATCCGGACGGCCCTGCGTGCTGGACGCCGATGCGCTGACCGCCTTCGCGGAGCGCCCGGAGGAGCTGTTCGAGATGCTGCACCCGGACTGCGTGCTCACCCCGCATGGCGGAGAATTCGCCCGCCTGTTCCCGGACATCGCCGAGAGGCTGAAGGTCCCGGCCACCAGCGGCCCGGCCCTTTCCAAGGTCGACGCCGCGCGCGCGGCGGCGGCGCGGGCGGGCTGCGTGGTGCTGTTCAAGGGGGCGGACACGGTGATCGCAAACCCGTCGGGCAAATGCGTCCTCAATGCCGCCCTTTACGAGCGCGCCGCGCCCTGGCTGGCCACGGCCGGGGCGGGGGACGTGCTGACGGGGTTCATCGCCGGGCTGCTGGCGCGCGGTGTCGCACCGATGGGGGCCGCCGAGACCGCCGCCTGGCTGCATGTGGAATGCGCGCTGAAATTCGGCCCCGGCCTGATCGCCGAGGATCTGCCGGAGATTCTGCCGGAGGTGTTCCGCGATCTAGGGCTCTAGTCGGGCGCCGCGGCGGCGCTGTCGGAAAGGACGGGGCGCCCGTCGGCATAGATCACCTGCGGCGTATCGAAGCCCAGGGCGAAGTGCTGCGGCGCGGGTGTTTCGATGCGCCTGAGCACCCGCATCCCGCGGCGGGTGACGATCCGGTCGCCAGGGCCGAGATATTCCACCGGCAGCACGCCGTCCATCGTCAGCACGATCGCGCCGAGCGGCAGGACCGCCGGGGCCCGGTTACCCGTCGCATCGGGCGAAAGGGCGGCATCGCGTCTCAATCGTCGGTTTGCCGGTACTGATTGCAGTATTTCTCGTCCAGCACATAGGCGGATTCGTCGCCCTCGAGATGCAGCGCGATATGGTCCTGGCCGTAGGTCTTGACCCGCCGGACGGGAAAGGCGCCGGCGCGGGTGCAAACCCGGTCGCCACGGTGCAGGTCCTCCACGGGAAGCGCCCCGCGCAGGGTCAGGATGATGGTGCCGACCGGCAAAAGACCTGTGCGCTGATCGAAGCCGTGCTGGGAAAGCTGCTCGTTCGCCGCCTCGCTGAATTCATGCGATGTGTCGGGCATGGCGGTATTCACTCCTTGGTGTTTCACGCTTGGGTTGTAACCTGTTCCAAAATTTTTTTGGCGAAAATCCGGTATTTCCCCGGAATTTTCTGGATGTTTCCGGACGCCTTCGGGACATGCGGCGCGCGCGTTTTCCGGCGCGGGCG
>JBNGCX010000027.1:0-46963 GCA_049974865.1 Paracoccaceae bacterium | reverse complement strand
GGCATCGACGTCGATGCCCTGCCCGGCCAGCGCCTCGAGCCGGCGGTCCATGCGGGTGACGGCGGGGGCGATCTGGGGCAGATCGACGGCGATGTCGCGCAGCTGCTCCAGCGCGTTCACGCTGGTTTCGCGCAAGGACAGGATGTGGTCGAGGATCGCCACCTCGTTCTCCGAGATCGGCGCCTCGGCGGCATCGGCCAGCAGCGCCTCGATCCGCTCGGTCACCTCTTCGCGCGCGCGCAGGCCGATATCGGGCCCCGCGGCCTCGGCCACGGCGGCGGCACCTTTCTTGCCGGCGGCCTCCAGCAGGCGCGCGCGGCTTTCGGGCACCGGGCTGCGCCCGCCGTAGCGGTCCAGCAGCGCGCGGAAGCGGCGCGGGCGCCACAGGTGGCGCTTCAGCGCCGCCTTGCGCCGCTCGGTGGTCGACAGCCCGTCGACCGCCGCCATCAGGATGCCGATATCGCCGGTCGCGGCGCGCAGCCCCAGCGGCGAGAGCACCTCGTCGAACAGCGCGAAGACCCTGGCCTCGGCGGCCTCCTCGTCGCTGTCGCCGAACATCTCGTAGCCGACCTGGATATATTCGCTGGCGCGGGCGCCCTCGTGCTCCTGCTTGCGGAAGACCTCGCCCATGTAGGTGACGGCCCCGGCGGCGGTGCCCTCGGCCATCTGGGCCTGCACCACCGGCACGGTAAAGTCCGGGCGCAGCATCATCTCGCCGCGCAGCGGGTCCGAGGTGACATAGGCGCGCGCGCGGATGTCCTCGCCGTAAAGGTCGAGCAGGGTCTCGGCGGGCTGCAGGATGTCGGCCTCGACCACCCGTGCGCCCGCGCCGATAAAGAACGCCTGTAGGCGCTCGGCCTGGGCGCGGACCTTGGCCTTGTCGGTCATCAGCTCTCTCCGGCCAGGATGCGGCGGACCTCGGCGACCAGTTGGTCGCGCGGCACCTCGAATTGCGAGGGGCGTTCCTTCCATTCCTCAAGCGTGGCGCTTTCTGCGATCTTGGCGCCCAGCACCAGGTCCTTGATCTGGATGACGCCGCGTTCCTTTTCGTCGCCGCCCTCGATCACGGCGACGGGCGAGCGGCGCTTGTCGGCGTATTTGAGCTGGTTGCCGAAATTCTTGGGGTTACCCAGATAGACCTCGGCGCGGATGCCGGCGGCGCGCAGCTCGCCCACCATGGCCTGGTAGTCGGCCATGCGGTCGCGGTCCATGACGGTGACCACCACCGGCCCCTGCATCTGGCCGTGGATGCGGCCCTTGGCGCGCAGCGCGGCCAGCAGGCGGTCGACGCCGATCGAGATGCCCGTCGCAGGCACCGCCTGGCCGGTGAAGCGTTTCACCAGGTCGTCGTAGCGACCGCCGCCGGCGACCGAGCCGAACTGGCGCGGGCGGCCCTTTTCGTCGGTGATCTCGAAGGTCAGTTCCGCCTCGAAGACCGGGCCGGTGTAATAACCCAGGCCGCGCACCACCGAGGGGTCGATGGTGATGCGGTCGGGGCCGTAGCCCTGCGCCTCAAGCAACTCCTCGATCTGCTGCAACTCGGCCACGCCCTCGGCGCCGATCTTGGAGTGGGCCACCAGCTCGGACAGGCGCGCGCAGGTGGTGGCGCCGTCTTCGCGCTTGGCGGCCATGAACTCCATCACCACCTCGGCCTGCTCGCCACCCAGCTTGGCGCCTTCGGTGAAATCGCCGGATTCGTCCTTGCGGCCCTCGCCCAGCAGGGCGCGCACCCCGTCCGGGCCCAGCCGGTCGAGCTTGTCGATGGCGCGCAGAACGATGCCGCGCTCATTTTCGTGCTTCGACGGGTCCGAGGGGTCGAGCACGCCCGCCACCTCCATCACGCCGTTCAGGACCTTGCGGTTGTTGACGCGCACGATGTAGTCGCCGCGCGGGATGCCCACGGCCTCCAGCGTGTCGGACAGCATCGCGCAGATCTCGGCATCCGCGGCGACGGAGGCCGCACCCACCGTATCGGCGTCGCACTGGTAGAACTGGCGGAACCGGCCCGGCCCCGGCTTTTCGTTGCGCCAGACCGGCCCCATCGCGTAGCGGCGATAGGGGTTGGGCAGGTCGTTGCGGAACTGCGCGGCCACGCGCGCCAGGGGCGCGGTCAGGTCATAGCGCAGGGCCAGCCAGTCGCCCTCGTCCTCCTGCCAGGCGAAGACGCCGGCGTGCGGACGGTCGACGTCGGGCAGGTATTTGCCCAGCGCCTCGAGCGTCTCGACGGCCGAGCTTTCCAGCGGATCGAAGCCGTAGCGATGGTAAACTTCGGCGATCTGGTCGAGCATCTGCTTGCGCTCGGTCACCTCCGCGCCGAAATAGTCACGGAAGCCCTTGGGCGCCTCTGCCTTGGGGCGCCGGGGTTTCTTGTCCTTGGCCATCGCTTGTCGTCCCTTGGGTTGGGTTCGCGCGCGGCATAGCGGATGGGCGGCGCAGGGGCAAGGTGGCGCGGCCACGCGCGGCAACAGAAGAAAAGGAAGAGGACATGAGCGACACGACCCTTTTGGAAGAACGCATCGCGCATCTGATCGCGGCGATGGATGACCTGTCGGACGTGGTGGCCAGCCAGCAGCGCGAGATCGACCGGCTGACCCGGCGCGTCGAGATGCTTATCCAGCGCGAGGCCGAGCGCGAATACGACGAGGGCGGAACCATCCCGCTGGCCGACCAGAGGCCGCCGCACTGGTAAGGCCCTTGCCGCGGTGCCGCGTTGCGGCCTAGGCTTCGACCGAAGCTGCACGGAGCCGGGCCCATGATGACCCTTTGGAAAATGATCCACATCTTCGCGCTGGTCGTCGGCGTCGGCGGCGGCGTGGCCAACCTGATCCTGATGCGCCGGCTGCGGGCGGCGGAAGGCCCCGCCAAACCCGCACTGGCCCTCGCCATGCGCCAGATCGGCCAGGCCGCGGCGCTGGGGCTGGTGTTGCTGTGGGTGTCGGGCATCGCGCTGGCCGCCGCCCTCTACGCCAGCTGGGCGGCGATGCCCCTGCTTTTCTGGGCCAAGATCGCGGCGGTGGTGGCGCTGACCGCCGTGTCGGGCACGGCGCAGGTGCTGAGCTTCTGGGGGATGGCCCGCAAATCGCCCCCCGATCCGGCGCTCATGGCGAAGCTGGGCAAGACCGGCGCCGCGCTGGCCCTGACCGCGACCGCGCTGGCGGTACTGAGCTTCTCGGCCTAGCGGCGGGGCCGGGCGCGGAAATGCGCCCAGGCGCGTTTCGCCCGCGCCATGCGCGGCGACAGCTTGCGCCCGCGCGACTGGCCGGTCACGCCCCAATCCTCGGCCCGCAGCCCGTATTGCGGCAGCTTGGCGATCAGGTCCTCGATGCGATCGTGGTCGATGTCGAACTCGATCAGCTGCCCCGGCTTGTCGGCCATGAAGGCGCGTACGCCCGCGACATGCTCGTCCCACATGGCGCGCCAATGCTCCTGCACCTCCTCGAAAGAGCGCAGGCCCAGCGCCTTGCCGTAGCGGTCGGCAAACTCGCCATGCCCGTGCTTCATGCGCGAGCGAATCCAGTCTTCGCGGTCGCGCAGGTTCAGGATCAGGATCGTGTCGGGATAGTCGCGCAGGATCTCGCGATAGGCCGAGTTTCCCTCGTAGGCCATCTTGTCGGTGACGAAGACGAGGTCGGAATAGAAGGTGAAATCCTCGATTCCCTGGAACACCCGGCGCCCGGCGGCGAGGTTGTCGCGCATGATCCTGGCCACGGTGCGCGACCGGCGCAGCGGGCGGCGCCACTTGTGATGCAGCGACGGGTGCCCGGCGCCCTCGAACAGCCGGGCAAAGCTGCGGGTGGCGCATTTGTTGAAGCCGATCAGGACGACGCGGGGCAGTTTGCGGGAGGTCATCGGGGTTCCTCGGACGGCGGGACGAGGCCCATTTAGCAGCCCGGGACGGAAACACGCAATGGCGGGGCGGCGAGGGAGAGCGACCGTGGTTTCAAACCTCCTCCACCGCCATCACGCCCGGCAGCGACTTGATCGCGCCCTTGATCTGCGGGTTCACCGGGAACTCGCCCAGCGCCATTTCCACCTCGCCGGGCAGGGCCGGATCCATCAGGCAGAACTGGACGGGGCCGCGCCCCCTCAGCCCGCTTTCGCCCTTGGCACGGTCCAAGAGCCCCGCCACCGCCTGCACCGCGCCCGCCTCGTCGACGAAGACCTTCAGCCCCATGCCGCCGGCATCGGCCACCACCCGGTCGATCGGCTGCACGCCGCGCGCCAGCAGCTTCAACTGGTCACTTTCCAGCGTCGCCTCGACCGTCAGCACCACGTTGGAGCCGGTTTCGAGGAAATCGCGCGACGCCTCCAGCACGTCCGAGAACAGCGTCACCTCGTAGAACCCGGTGGGGTCGGAAAGCTGGGCGAAGGCAAAGCGGTTGCCCTTGGCCGATTTCCGTTCCTGCCGGCCGGCGACGGAGCCGGCGAGCTTGGCCACGGTCGGCCCGGATTGCGCGGCCTCCTGCACCTCTTCCAGCGTCATCACCTTCTTGCGCTTCAGCGGCCCCATGTAGTCGTCAAGCGGATGGCCCGAGAGGTAGAAGCCGATGGCCTTGTGCTCTTCGGTCAGCTTTTCGTTGGGCAGCCAGTCGGTGACCGGGGCGAGGCGCGGCTCGGGCAGATCGTCGCCCGCCTCGCCGAACAGCGAGACCTGCGCCGAGTTGCGCTGGTCGTGGATCGCCGCGGAATAGCCGATCAGCGCCTCGATGCTGTCGAAGACGCGGCGGCGGTTGGGGTCGATCTGGTCGAAGGCCCCGGCGCGGGCCAGCATCTCCATCGGACGCTTGCCGATGCGTTTCAGATCTACCCGGCGGGCGAAATCGTAGAGCGTCGCGAAGGGCTTGCCGTCGCGCCCCTCGACGATCAGCTTCATCGCCTCGACGCCCACGTTCTTGAGCGCGCCGAGCCCGTAGACCAGCTTCTGGTCGGCCACCGCGAACAGGGCGTCCGAGCGGTTCACGCAGGGCGGGATGATCTCGACATCCAGGCCCCGGCGCACCTCTTCTGCATAGATCGACAGCTTGTCGGTAAGGTGGATATCGCAGTTCATGACGCCGGCCATGAACTCCACCGGGTGGTTCGCCTTCAGCCACCCGGTCTGGTAGCTGACCACCGCGTAGGCCGCGGCGTGGGACTTGTTGAAGCCGTAGTTGGCGAATTTTTCCAGCAGGGCGAAGACCTCTTCGGCCTTCTTCTGATCGACCCCGTTCTTCTTGGCGCCCTCGACGAATTTCGGGCGCTCGGCGTCCATCGCCTCCTTGATCTTCTTGCCCATGGCGCGGCGCAGCAGGTCGGCGCCGCCAAGGCTGTAGCCCGCCATCACCTGCGCGATCTGCATCACCTGCTCCTGGTAGACGATGATGCCCTGGGTTTCCTCCAGGATGTGGTCGATCAGCGGATGGACCGAGGCGCGCTCTTTCTGACCGTTCTTCACCTGGCAATAGGTGGGGATGTTCTCCATCGGGCCGGGACGGTAGAGCGCCACCAGGGCCACGATATCCTCGATGCAGGTGGGCTTCATCTGGCGCAGGGCATCCATCATGCCCGAGCTTTCCACCTGGAACACCGCCACCGTCTTGGCGCTGGCGTAGAGGTCGTAGGTCTTCTTGTCGTCGAGCGGGATATGCCCGATGTCGTTCTCGGCGCCCTCGGCGGGCTCGTATATCTGCGTGCCGTCGGCGGCGATATGCAGGTCGCGCCCCTGCGCGTGGATCTGGTTGATCGCGCCCTGGATGACGGTCAGCGTCTTCAGCCCGAGGAAGTCGAACTTCACCAGGCCCGCCTGCTCCACCCATTTCATGTTGAACTGGGTCGCCGGCATGTCCGAGCGCGGGTCCTGGTAGAGCGGCACCAGTTCATCCAGCGGCCGGTCGCCGATCACCACGCCCGCGGCGTGGGTCGAGGCATTGCGCAACAGCCCCTCGACCTGCTGGCCATAGGTCAGCAGCCGGTCCACCACCTCTTCGTTGCGGGCCTCCTCGCGCAGGCGCGGCTCGTCGATCAGGGCCTGCTTGATGGAGACGGGCTTCACCCCCTCCACCGGGATCAGCTTGGACAGCCGGTCGACCTGCCCATAGGGCATTTGCAGCACCCGCCCCACGTCGCGCACCGCGGCCTTGGACAGCAGCGCGCCGAAGGTGATGATCTGGGCCACCTTGTCGCGGCCGTATTTCTCCTGCACGTAGTGGATCACCTCTTCGCGGCGATCCATGCAGAAGTCGATGTCGAAGTCGGGCATCGAGACCCGCTCGGGGTTCAGGAAGCGTTCGAACAGCAGGCTGTAGCGCAGCGGGTCGAGGTCGGTGATGGTCAGCGCGTAGGCCACCAGGCTGCCCGCGCCCGACCCCCGCCCGGGCCCCACCGGGATGTCATGCTCCTTGGCCCATTTGATGAAGTCCGCAACGATCAGGAAGTAGCCGGGGAACCCCATGCTCTCGATGATGCCCAGCTCGAAATCCAGCCGTTCCTGGTATTCCTCGGGCGTCGCGGCGTGCGGGATCACCGCCAGCCGCTTCTGCAGGCCCTCGTTGGCCTGGCGGCGCAGCTCCTCGACCTCGTCATCGGCGAATTTCGGCAGGATCGGCGCGCGCTTCTCCGCCTTGAAGGCGCATCGCCGGGCGATCTCGACCGTGTTCTCGATGGCCTCGGGCAGGTCCGCGAACAGCGCCGCCATTTCCTCGGGCGACTTGAAGTAATGCTGCGGCGTCAGGCGGCGGCGCGGATCGGCCTGGTCGACATAGGCGCCCTCGGCGATACAGATCAGCGCGTCATGCGCCTCGTACATGTCGGACGTGGGGAAGTAGACGTCGTTGGTGGCCACCAGCGGCAGGCCCATCTCATAGGCCATCTCGACGTGACCGCGTTCTGTCAGCCGCTCGGCCTCGGTCAGCTGGCCGCCCTCGCCGGGATGGCGCTGCAACTCCACATACAGCCGGTCGGGGTAGGCCGCGGCCAGCCGCTGCATCAGCGCCTCGGCCTTGGCCCGCTGCCCGGCCTGAAGCTGCATTCCCACCGGCCCTTCCGGCCCGCCGCTGAGGCAGATCACGCCGTCGGAATGCTGTTCCAGCTCTTCGACGGTCACATGGGGCTCCTGCCCGTCTTCGCGCAGGTAGAGGCAGGAATTCAGCTTCATCAGGTTCATGTAGCCCGCCTCGTCCTGCGCCAGCAGGACCAGCGGCGCCGGGGCGCGGGGCCGTTCGCCCGGCACGGCGGGATCATAGGCCAGGTCGACTTGGCAACCGATGATCGGCTGCACCCCGTCGCCGCTCGCCATGACCGAGAATTCCAGCGCGGCGAACATGTTATTGGTGTCGGTCACCGCCACCGCGGGCATGCCCGCGGCCGCGCACAGGCCGGGCAGTTTCTTGACCCGGACCGCCCCTTCCAGAAGGGAATATTCGGTATGCAGGCGGAGGTGAATGAATCGGGGGCTGCTCATGCGCCCAAGCTACCGGGCGGCGGGCGCGGGTTCCAGCACTTCGATCCGGTTGCCGAACGGGTCGGCGGTGTAGAAGCGGCGAAACCCCGGCAGGTTCCTGTCCCAATGCACCGACGCGCCCGCCCGCTCCAGCCGCTCGGCCAGCGCCGGCAGGTCCTCGGCCAGCAGCGCCGGATGCGCCTTGCGGGCGGGGCGGAAATCCTCCTCCACCCCCAGGTGCAGCCGCAATGCCCCCTTCTCGAACCACGCCCCACCGCGGGCGGCCAGCTCCGGCGGCTTCGGTGTCTCCTCCAACCCCAGCAGCGTGCCGTAGAAGGCCCGCGCGGCGGCTTCTCCGCCGGCGGGCATGGCGAGTTGGACATGATGCAGTGAAATCGGGGGCATGGCGTGTTCTCCGGTCTTGCCGCGATTATGCTTGCCTTCGACCGGCCCTGCCAGCCCGAAGGCCCCCGTATCGCGCCCGATTTTCAAGAATTTCTTGAAGGTCCTTTTCCCCGCACCTGCAAAACGCCGGGCTTGCCAAACCGCCCGGCACCGGCTTTGCTGGAGTAAACCAACAGGGACAGCCCGGCTTTACGCCGCATCGGGCCGGGGCGACGCGGAACATAACCGCCAAACAGAAAGCGGCGCTGGATTCCAGATGTCCGAAATCGCGTTTCTTCTGAACGGAGAGACCGTCCGCCTCGCGGACCCCCACCCCACGCACACCCTGCTCGACTGGCTGCGCGAAACGCGCGGCCTGACCGGAACCAAGGAAGGCTGCAACGAGGGCGACTGCGGCGCCTGCACGGTGATGGTGACCGATGCCGGCCGCACCCAGGCGCTGAACGCCTGCATCCTGTTCCTGCCGCAACTCCACGGCAAGGCCGTGCGCACGGTCGAAGGCCTCTCGGGCCCCGATGGCCAACTCCACCCTGTCCAGCAGGCCATGATCGACCATCACGGCTCGCAATGCGGCTTCTGCACGCCGGGCTTCGTGGTCTCGCTGGCGGTCGCCCATCTCAACGGCGACACCGATCACGACGCCGCGCTCGCCGGCAACCTCTGCCGCTGCACCGGCTACGCCCCCATCGTCCGCGCCGCCCGGGCCGCCGCCGCCCGCCCCGTGCCCGACTGGCTGCAGGCCGACCGAAAGGCCGCCGCCGATCCCTCCTTCTTCTGTTCCGAAATATCCTCGGGGGGGGCATCCGCGTCAGCGGACGCGGGAGGCAGACAGCCCCCCGCCTCCGACGCCTTCCGCCCCGCGACATCCGACGACCTGGCCGAGTGGTATGTGGCCCACCCCGAGGCCACGCTAATCGCCGGCGCCACCGATGTCGGCCTCTGGGTCACGAAACAGCTACGGGACCTCGCCCCGGTGGCCTTCCTGGGCGGCTGCGTCGACCTCCGGCAGGTCGATGTGAGCGAAACCGAAATCCGCTTCGGCGCCGGCGTCACAATCGCCGAACTGGGCGAGGTGATGGCCGAGTACCACCCCTCCTTCGCCGCCATGATCCGCCGCTTCGCCTCGGCCCAGGTGCGCGGGGCGGCGACGATCGGGGGCAATATCGCCAACGGCTCGCCCATCGGCGACGCGCCGCCCGCGCTGATCGCGCTGGGCGCCCGGCTGCAGCTGCGCAAGGGCGATGCGCGGCGCGAGATCGCCCTCGAGGATTTCTTCCTGGAGTACGGCAAGCAGGACCGTGCCCCCGGCGAGTTCGTCGAGGCCGTGACCCTCCCCCGCCAGCCCGACCGGCTGCGGGTCTACAAGCTGTCGAAACGCTTCGACCAGGACATCTCGGCGGTCTGCGGCGCCTTCAATATCATCATCGGCAACGGCAGGGTCGAGGCGGCGCGCATCGCCTTCGGCGGCATGGCCGGCGTGCCCAGGCGCGCCACGGCCGTCGAAGCGGCGATCACCGGCCAGCCCTGGCACGAGGATACGCTGGCCGCGGCCAACGGCGCCTGGGCGCGGGATTTCACGCCGCTTTCGGACATGCGCGCCTCGTCCGGATACCGGCTCGCCGCCGCGCGCAGCATGCTAAGTCGCTATTTCCTTGAGTATCTCGGCGCGGCGACCAACGTGCTGGAGGTGCGGGCATGAGCGTGGCCAAACCCCTCCCCCACGACGCCGCGCGCCTGCATGTCACCGGCGCGGCGCGCTACGTCGATGACATCCCCGTGCCAGGCGATTGCCTGCACCTTGCCTTCGGCATCAGCGAGATCGCGCGGGGCGCGGTGACGGAGATGGACCTCGCCGAGGTGCGCACGGCGCCCGGCGTGGCGGCGGTTCTGACCGCCCGAGACCTGCCCTTCGCCAACGACGTGTCGCCCTCGATCCATGACGAGCCGATGCTGGCCGAAGGCGAGGTCTTCTATGCCGGGCAGCCGCTGTTCCTGGTTGTGGCCGAGAGCCACATGGCGGCGCGCAAGGCCGCCCGGCTGGGCAAGGTCCGCTACGAGGAAAAACCGGCGATCCTGAGCATCGACGAGGCGCTGGCGGCCGGGTCGCGCTTCGAAGGCGGGCCGGTCATCTGGTCGCGCGGCGATGCGGCGGCGGCGATCGCCGGGGCCGCGCAGCAGGTCGAGGGCGTGTTTGAGATCGGCGGACAGGAGCATTTCTATCTGGAGGGCCAAGCCGCGCTGGCGCTGCCGCAGGAAGGCGGCGACATGGTGGTCCATGCCTCCACCCAGCACCCCACCGAGATCCAGCACAAGGTAGCCGAGGCCCTGGGCCTGCCCATGCACGCGGTGCGGGTGGAGACGCGCCGCATGGGCGGCGGTTTCGGCGGCAAGGAAAGCCAGGGCAACGCCCTGGCGGTGGCCTGCGCGGTGGCCGCCCGCCTGACAGGCCGGCCCTGCAAGATGCGCTATGACCGCGACGACGACATGGTGATCACCGGCAAGCGGCACGATTTCCGCATCCGTTACCGCGCCGGCTTCGACGGCGAGGGGCGCCTGGCCGGGGTGGACTTCGTGCATTACGCGCGCTGCGGCTGGGCGCAGGATTTGAGCCTTCCCGTGGCCGACCGCGCCATGCTGCATGCCGACAACGCCTATTTCCTGCCCGCCGTGCGGATCGAGAGCCACCGGCTGAAGACCCACAGCCAGTCGGCCACCGCCTTCCGCGGGTTCGGGGGGCCGCAGGGGATGGTGGGGATCGAACGGGTGATGGACCATGTCGCCCATCACCTCGGGCTGGACCCGCTGGAGGTGCGGCGGCGGAATTTCTATTCGGCGCCGGGAGGGGGGCTGTCTGCCCCCCGCTCGCCTGCGGCGAGCCCCCCCGAGGATATTTCCGAACAGAAGAAGCGGACCCTGACGCCCTATGGGCAGGCCGTCGAGGATTTCGTGCTGCACGAGATGGTGGCGGCGCTGGAGGAAAGGGCGGAGTATGCCGCGCGGCGGGCGGCGGTCGCCGAGTGGAACGCGGAAAGCCCGGTGCTGAAGCGCGGGATCGCTCTGACGCCGGTGAAATTCGGGATTTCCTTCACGCTGACGCATCTGAACCAGGCGGGGGCGCTGGTGCATGTCTACCAGGACGGCTCGATCCATCTGAACCACGGCGGCACCGAGATGGGGCAAGGCCTGTTCCAGAAGGTGGCGCAGGTGGCGGCGAGCGCCTTTGGCGTGGGGCCGGAGGCGGTGAAGATCACCGCGACCGATACCGCCAAGGTGCCCAACACCTCGGCCACCGCCGCGTCGAGCGGGTCGGACCTGAACGGGATGGCGGTGAAGACCGCCTGCGACGAGATCCGCAACCGGATCGCGGCGCACTTGGCCGAGCGGTTCCAGACCGAGCCGCGCAAGGTACGTTTCGAGGCGGGCAAGGTGTTCGTGGGCGGCGAGGAGATGAGCTTCGCCGAGGCGGCGAAGAGCGCCTACGAGGCGCGGGTGAGCCTGAGCGCCACAGGCTTCTACAAGACGCCGAAGCTGGCCTGGGACCGGCTGCGCGGCGAGGGCCGGCCGTTTTTCTACTTCGCCTATGGCGCGGCGGTGTCGGAGGTGGTGATCGACACCTTGACCGGCGAGCACCGCATCCTGCGCGCTGACATCCTGCATGATGCCGGGGCCTCGCTGAACCCGGCGCTGGATATCGGGCAGGTGGAGGGTGGCTATGTGCAGGGCGCGGGCTGGCTGACCACCGAGGAACTGGTCTGGGACGACAAGGGGCGGCTGACGACTCATGCGCCCTCGACCTACAAGATCCCCGCCTGTTCGGACCGGCCCGACATCTTCAACGTGGCGCTGTTCGAGAACCAGAACCGGGAGGAGACGATCTACCGGTCGAAGGCCGTGGGCGAGCCGCCCTTCATGCTGGGGATCTCGGTGCTGATGGCGCTGAGCGACGCGGTGGCAGCCTGCGGGCCGGGCTATCCGGCGCTCGATGCGCCCGCCACGCCCGAACGGGTGCTGGCGGCGGTGAAACGGGTGGGGCGAGGATGAGCTTCGACGCCGCAGCCCTGGGCCGTGCGCTGGCCGGACACCGCCGCGTGGCGCGGGTGGTGGTGGCCGGCGTCGAGGGCTCGGCCCCGCGCGAGGTGGGGGCGGCGATGCTGGTCTCGGAAGACGGGCAGGACGGCACCATCGGCGGCGGCACGCTGGAGTATGAGGCCGCCCGGGCGGCACGGGCGATGCTGGCGGAGGGCCCCGCGCGGCGGCTGGAGCGGCATGCGCTGGGCCCGGCGCTGGGGCAGTGCTGCGGCGGCGCGGTGCGGCTGTTGACCGAGCTGTTCGAGGCGGTGCCGGCGGAGGCGGTCTTCGCCCGCCCGGTGGCCGGTCCGGCCGAGCCGCCGCTGGCGGTGCGCAGGCTCTTGGCGCAGGCGCGCAGCACCGGGCAGGCGCCGCGCCCGCAGCTGCTGCAGGGTTGGATGATCGAGCCGGTTTCGACCCCGGCGCGCCCCCTGTGGATCTATGGCGCGGGCCATGTCGGGCGGGCGCTAGTCGGCACGCTGGCCCCGCTGCCGGATTTCGCGATCACCTGGGTGGACACCGACGCCGAGCGCTTCCCCGCAACGATCCCCGAGGGCGTGACGCAGCTTGTCGCCGGCAACCCGGTCGAACTGGTGCGCCACGCCCCGCGCGAGGCCGAGCACCTGGTGCTAACCTATTCCCACGCGCTGGACCTGGAGCTGTGCCACCGGCTGCTGTCCCACGGGTTTTTAAGCGCCGGGCTGATCGGCTCGGCCACCAAATGGGCGCGGTTCCGCAAGCGGTTGCGGCAGCTGGGGCATTCCGACGCCCAAATCTCCCGCATCCGCTGCCCGATCGGGGACCCGACCCTAGGGAAACATCCGCAGGCCATTGCCGTGGGCGTGGCCGCCGCGCTACTAAACCCTTCGACCGCCACGCAAAACGCAAAGGATGCCGCCAGGTGACACCGCTTCTGACCGTCGAGGGGCTGACCAAGGCCTACCCGGGCGTCGTGGCCAACGACCATGTCTCCTTCGAGGTCATGCCGGGAGAGGTCCATGCGCTGCTGGGCGAAAACGGCGCGGGCAAGTCTACGCTGGTCAAGATGATCTACGGGCTGGTGAAGCCCGATGCGGGCCGCATGACGCTGCATCGCGCCCCCTATGAACCGCCCGAGCCGCGCGCGGCGCGCGCGGCGGGCGTGGCGATGGTGTTCCAGCATTTCTCGCTGTTCGAAGCGCTGAACGTGGCGCTGGGCATGGAGAACCCGCCGCCCCAGCGCCAGCTCGCCGCCCGCATCCGAGAGGTGTCCGAGACCTACGGCCTGCCGCTCGACCCCGACCGGATCGTGGGCGACCTGTCGGCGGGCGAGCGCCAGAGGGTCGAGATCATCCGCTGCCTGCTGCAGGACCCGAAACTGCTGATCATGGACGAACCCACCTCGGTGTTGACGCCGCAGGAGGTGGAGATCCTGTTCGAAACCCTGCGCAAGCTGTCGGCCGAGGGGACGGCGATCCTCTACATCTCGCACAAGCTGGAGGAGATCCGCGCGCTCTGCGATGCCGCCACCATCCTGCGGCTGGGCAAGGTGGTGGACAGCTGCAACCCGCGCGAGAAATCCGCCGCAGAGCTGGCCGAGATGATGGTGGGCAGCAAGCTGCAGCGCCCCGAGCGCGCCAAGCGCGAACTCGGCGACGTGGTGGTGGAGCTGGACGACCTGTCGCTCAGCCCGGCCTCGCCTTTCGGCACGGCGCTCAGGAACATCTCGTTCCAGGTACGCGCCGGCGAGGTGCTCGGCATCGGCGGCGTCGCGGGCAACGGGCAGGACGAACTCCTGGCCGCGCTGTCGGGCGAGGCGCTGGCCAAACCCCAGGCGATCAGGCTGCACGGGGAGCCGATCGGCCATCTCGGCCCCAACCCGCGCCGCCACATCGCCGTTCTGGCCGCGCCCGAGGAACGCCTCGGCCATGCCGCGGCGCCGGATATGAGCCTGACCGAGAATGCCCTGCTGACCGCGGCTATCCGGCAGGGGTTGGCGATCAACGGCTTCCTCAAGTGGCCCGCCGCCCGCGAATTTGCCGAGAAGATCATCAAGACCTTCGACGTGCGCACGCCCGGGCCCGGCAACGCGGCGCGCTCGCTGTCGGGCGGGAACCTGCAGAAATTCGTGATCGGGCGCGAGGTGCTGCAGCGCCCCGAGCTTCTGGTCGTGAACCAGCCCACCTGGGGCGTCGATGCCTCGGCCGCCGCGGCGATCCGGCAGGCGCTGCTGGACCTCGCGGCCAGCGGCACGGCGGTGATCGTGATCAGCCAGGACCTGGACGAGCTTATGGAAATCTCCGACCGCTTCGCGGCGCTGAACGAGGGGCGGCTTTCCGCGCCCCGCCCCGCCGACGGACTCACCCTCGAAGAGATCGGCCTGATGATGGGCGGCGCCCATGACATGGAGGTGGCGCATGTGGATGGCTGAGAAAAACTTTCATGCCTCCGGCGGGAGTATTTTCCGCCAGGAAGAAGGAGGCTTCTTCTTGGTTCAAATACTCATGGCGCAGGCCCCGCGGCCGGGTGCGGCGGGAGGTGCGGCATGATCCGGCTGGAAAAGCGCCCCACGCCGTCGCGGTTCTGGGGCGGATTTACCCCGGTCCTGGCGGTGCTGGCCACGATGGTGGCCGGCGCGATCCTGTTCGCCGCGCTGGGCAAGGACCCGCTGGAGTCGATCCGCACCATTTTCTGGGACCCGCTGTTCCATGAAAACTTCGCCGCCTATTCGAGGCCGCAGCTTCTGGTCAAGGCGGGGCCCCTGATCCTGATCGCGATCGGGCTGAGCCTCGGCTTCCGGGCCGGGATCTGGAATATCGGGGCCGAGGGGCAATACATCATGGGCGCCATCTGCGGGGCGGGCGCCGGTCTGGCCTTCTATCCGTCCGAGAGTTTCCTGATCTTCCCGCTGATGGTGGCGGCCGGGGCCCTGGGCGGCTGGGCTTGGGCGATGATCCCGGCGGTTCTGAAAACGCGCTTCGGCACAAACGAGATCCTGGTCTCGGTCTCTTCGGGGCTACTGCGCAACCCCGAGGGGATGGGCTTCCCGGGGAGCAGGAATCTCCAGCAATGGGCCGCAGCGGCGAACCCCGAGCTGATCGCAAATACCGGCATGCACTGGGGCGTGGTGACGGCCTTCGTCGCCGTCATCTTCGCCTATGTGCTGCTGAACCGGCACATGCTGGGCTTCCAGATCCGCCTAGCGGGACAGAGCCCGCGGGCGGCGCGCTTTGCGGGCGTGAACCCCACCCGGCTGATCCTGGTCTGCCTCGGCCTGTCGGGCGCGCTGGCAGGCGCCGCGGGGATGTTCGAGGTCGCCGGACCGGCCGGCCAGATCAGCATCGATTTCGGCTCGGGCTACGGGTTCACCGCGATCATCGTGGCCTTCCTCGGCCGCCTGCACCCGGTGGGCATCCTGCTGGCGGGGCTGCTGATGGCACTGACCTATATCGGCGGCGAGCTGGCTCAGCTGATGCTGGGGCTGCCCTCGGCCGCGATCCAGCTGTTCCAGGGGATGCTGCTGTTCTTCCTGCTGGCGATGGACATGTTCTCCAACTACCGCATCCGCATCGGCAAACCTGAGGTGGCGTGATGGACCTGTCGGCAATCAACCCCGTCCTGCTGATCGCCTCGCTCATGGTGGCGGCGACGCCCATCCTGCTGGCCTCGATCGGTGAACTGGTGGTCGAGAAATCCGGCGTTCTGAACCTCGGGGTCGAGGGGATGATGATCACCGGCGCGGTTTGCGGCTTCGTCGTGGCGGTCGAAACCGGGAGCCCGGCGCTGGGCTTTCTGTTCGCGGCCCTCGGCAGCGCGGCGCTGTCCTTGCTGTTCGGGATCCTGACGCAATACCTGATGTCCAACCAGGTGGCGACCGGCCTGGGGCTGACGCTGTTCGGCCTGGGGCTGTCGGCGCTGATCGGGCAGGATTACGTGGGCATCAAGGCGCCGGCCACCCCGCGGCTGGACCTGCCCGTGCTGTCGGACCTGCCGGTGCTGGGGCGCATCCTGTTCTCGCATGACCTGGTGGTCTACCTCTCGCTGGCGCTGGTGGCGGCGGTCTGGGCGGTGCTGAAATACAGCCGGGCCGGTCTGATCCTGCGCGCGGTGGGCGAGAACCACGAGGCGGCGCATGCGCTGGGCTACAAGGTGATCCGCATCCGCCTGATGGCCATCGCCTTCGGCGGCGCCTGCGCGGGGTTGGGCGGGGCCTATCTGAGTCTCATCCGCGTGCCGCAATGGACCGAAGGCATGACCGCCGGCGCCGGCTGGATCGCGCTGGCGATCGTGGTCTTCGCCTCGTGGCGGCCGTGGCGCGTGTTGCTGGGCGCCTATCTTTTCGGCGGCATCACCGTGCTGCAGCTGAACCTTCAGGCCGCGGGCGTGGCGATTCCCGTCGAATACTTGTCGATGAGCCCGTATCTGATAACCATCCTCGTATTGGTGATCATGTCGGCCGGGCGGGCCCGCGCGGCGCTGAACGCGCCGGCCTCGCTGGGCCGTGTTTTTCACGCCTCGAATTAGGGGCTGCTGCCAACCAGGGGCCGCTGCGCCCGCAACCAACTTGGGAGACGTATTCATGAAACTCACCACACTTCTGACCGGCGCGGCGCTGGCGCTGGGCCTTGCCGGGGCGGCCGCGGCCGAGCCCACCAAGGTCGGCTTCATCTTTGTCGGGCCGATCGGCGATGGCGGCTGGACCTATGAACACAACCAGGGCCGCCTGGCCGTGGAGGAGCATTTCGGCGATGCGGTCGAAACCATCTACCAGGAAAGCGTACCCGAGGGTGCGGATGCCGAGCGCGCGCTGACCCAGATGGCGCTGTCGGGCGCCGACCTGATCTTCACCACCTCCTTCGGCTACATGGACCCCACGATCAACGTGGCCAAGAAATTCCCGAACGTGAAATTCGAGCACGCCACCGGCTACAAGCGCGCTGACAACGTCTCCACCTATTCGGCCCGGTTCTACGAAGGGCGCGCCGTGCAGGGCACCATCGCCGGGCGCATGACCAAGTCGAACGTCATCGGCTATATCGCCTCCTTCCCGATCCCCGAGGTCATCCGGGGCATCAACTCGGCCTATATCCACGCCAAGAAGGTGAACCCTGATGTGCAGTTCAAGGTGGTCTGGGCCTACACCTGGTTCGACCCGGCGAAAGAGGCCGACGCCGCGCAGGCACTGATCGAACAGGGCGCTGACGTGATCCTGCAGCACACCGACTCCACCGCGCCGCAGGCGGCGGCCGAGAAGGCGGGCAACGTGATCACCTTCGGCCAGGCCTCGGACATGGGCGAATACGCCCCGCTGCCGCGCGTCAGCTCGATCATCGACAACTGGGCGCCTTATTACATCGAGCGCGTGCAGGCGGTGATGGACGGAACCTGGGAATCGGTCGACACCTGGGACGGCATCGGCCCGGGCATGGTCAAGATCGGCGAGATCTCCAGCGGCGTGCCCGAGGACGTAAAGGCCGAGGCGCTGGCCCTGAAAGAGGCCATCGCCAGCGGCGAGTACCACCCCTTCACCGGCCCGCTGAACAAGCAGGACGGCACGCCCTGGCTGGCCGAGGGCGAGACGGCCGATGACGGCACCCTGGCGGGGATGAATTTCTACGTCGAGGGGCTGACCGGCGAGATCCCGCAGTAAGCGGCCGCCGAGACCGGAGACGAAGGCCCGGGAGGCACCCCCGGGCCTTTTTCTTTGGGCATGGGCCCGGACTGTCGCACGGGTCTGGCGTCTCTCCGTGGCTGGGGCGCCCGACGGAAAAAAATCGCAGCGCCCGCCTCAGGGCGGGCGCTGCCCGGCCTAAACGCCGGGCCGAACAGACAGGCGGCGTCCCCTCAAGGCGCCTCGTCGGCCTTGGCCGTCGACATCTCGTGGAAACGTTCGAACAACGCCAGGTATTCGGCCGGGATGTCGCGGTAGGACAACAGCCCCACCACCTGCTCACCTTCCATCACCGGCAGGTGACGGAAGGCGCCGCCGATCCGCGCGGCCAGGGCGTCCGACAGCGCGTCGTCCGCCCCCACCGTCACCGGGTCGCGGGTCATGACCTGCGCAGCGGTCGCCCGCTCTGGTGCCAGGCCCTGGCCGACGCCCCGGCGCACCAAATCGCGCTCGCTGAGGATGCCCGCCAGCCTGCCGCCCTCCAGCACCGCCAGGGCGCCCACGTCATGGCGCTCCATCATCTGCGCGGCCTCGCGCAGGGTGGTCTCGGGCGCGACGTGGTGCAGCGGGCGGCCGCCCAGGATGTCACGGATGGTCTTGATGATCATGCGAGGCTCCCTCCAAGGCCCGTTCCCGGAAACCGTATCAGGTTCGCTGCGATATTCCATACCGACGCGGTGTCTGCGGCGCTCTCGGCTTGCCCGGGCCTGTTCCGCCGGTTAGGTCTGGGGCCAAAGGAGATTTGCATGACCGAGCCCCCCTCCCTGATCAGCCGCGGCGGCACCCCCGCCAGCCGTTATTCCTTCGGCACGATGCAGTTCGGCGGGCGCGCGGACGCCGCGCAATCGCGGGCCATGTACGACGCCTGCCGCGCCGCCGGGATCACCTTTTTCGACACCGCCCATGTCTATAACGCGGGCGCCTCGGAAACCCTGCTGGGAGAATTCGCGGGGCCCGAGCGGGACAAACTGGTCATCGCCACGAAATGCGGCATGGAGGGCGGCTGCGGCGCCGAGAACATCGTCCGCCAATTCGACGAAAGCCGCCAGCGGCTGGGCATGGACCATGTCGATATCCTCTACCTGCACCGCTGGGACGGGGAGGTGGCGCTGGAGGAAAGCTTCGGCGCGCTGGCCGAGCTGAAGCGGGCCGGCAAGATCGGCCATGTGGGCGTCTCCAACTACGCCGCCTGGCAGGTGATGAAGGCCGCGCGCGTGGCCGCAGGCTTTGACCTGACCATTTCCATCCTGCAGCCGATGTACAACCTCGTGAAACGACAGGCCGAGGTGGAGATCCTGCCCATGGCGGCCTCCGAGGGGTTCCTCGTCGCGCCGTATTCGCCGCTGGGCGGCGGTCTGCTGACCGGAAAATACGCCGCTGGTCAGGGCGGCCGGCTGCTGGAGGACGAGAACTACAAGGCGCGCTACGGCCTCGCCTGGATGCACGAGGCCGCCGCCGAACTGGCCGGGATCGGACAGGAACTGGGCGTCAGCCCCGCCACCCTGGCCGTGGCCTGGGCGGCGCGGCACCCGGCGGTCACCGGGCCGATCCTGTCGGCGCGAAATCTCGAGCAACTCGCGCCCTCGCTTGCGGCCATCGAATACGACATGCCCGACGAGCTTTACGCCCGGATCGCCGCCCTGACCCCCACCCCGGCCCCGGCCACCGACCGATTGGAGGAAACATGAAAAGCGATATTCTCGTCATCGGGGGCGGCATCGCCGGCCTCTCAGCCGCGGCCCGCATGTCCGAGCAGGGAAAGGTTACCGTGCTCGAGGCCGAGGAGGCGACGGGCTACCACGCCTCTGGCCGCTCGGCCGCGCTGTTCGAGATCACCTATGGCCACCCGATAGGCGTGATGCTGAACGAGGCCAGCAAGGATTATCACATGACCGCCCATGGCGGCGTTCTCTCGCCGCGGGGCCTGATGATCGTGGCCCGCGCCGAGGACAACGCGGAGTTCGAGAAAGACCTCGTCGAGATGCACATGACCGAGATCGGCATCGACGAGGCCCGCGCCAAAATCCCGATCTTCAACCCCGAGACGGTCGCCCGCGCCGGCTATCACGACGAGGCCTGGGATATCGACACCGACCTGTTGATGCAGAACTTCATCCGCGACCTGCGCGGCAATGGCGGGCAGGTCCTGACCCGGCAGCGCGTCACCGCCATCCGCCGCTCGGGCGGGCTGTGGCAGGTGGAAACCGAGGCCGGCGAGGCCTTCGAGGCCAGCACCCTGGTCAATGCCGCCGGCGCCTGGGCCGACGAGATCGCGAAACTTGCCGGCGTCACGCCGCTGGGCCTAACGCCCAAGCGGCGCTCCATGGCCCGCCTGCCGGCGCCGGGCGGGCACGACGTCAGCGGCTGGCCGATGGTCTTTGCCTGCGGCAACCGCTGGTACGCCAGGCCCGATGCCGGCAAGCTGCTGGTCTCGCCTTCCGAGGCCGACCCGCAGGAGCCGCATGACGCCTGGGCCGATGACATGGTGCTGGCCGAGGGGCTGGCGCGCTACGAGGAGATGGTGACCGAGCCGGTGACGCGTCTGGTCGCCTCCTGGGCGGGCCTGCGCACCTTCGCCCCCGACGGCGCGCTGGTGATCGGGCCCGACCCGGACGAACCCGCCTTTTTCTGGCACGCGGGCCAAGGCGGCACCGGGTTCCAGACCGCGCCCGCCGCCAGCCAGCTCGCCGCCGACGTGCTGGCCGGGCGGGAACCCGAGATGGGCGCCGACATCGCCCGGCAACTCAGCCCCGCGCGGTTCCGCTGAACGATGACCCCGCGCAAGCTGCACCTGCCCGACACCGTGGCCATGGGCGAAAGCAGCGCGGACGGGCGCCGCTTCGCCCCCTCGGCGGGGCGCAACGCGGGGCCGATCCTCGGCCTGCTGACCCGCGAGGCCCCGGCCAAGGGCCGCGCGCTGGAGATCGCCAGCGGCACCGGCCAGCATGTGCGCGCCTTTGCCGAGGCCCTGCCGCGGCTGCGCTGGCAGCCCAGCGACCTCGCGCCGGAAAACCTGGCCTCGATCCGCGCCTGGGCCGCCGCGGCGGGGCTGGACAACCTGGCCGATCCGATCCTGCTGGACGCCGCGCGCACCGGCTGGGCGTCGGATCTGGCCCCGCTCGACCTGATCGTGACCGTGAACCTGCTGCACCTGATCAGCCATCCCGAGGCACAGGCGCTGATCACCGAGGTCGGCCGCGCCCTCGCCTCCGGGGGGCTGCTGTTCCTCTACGGCCCGTTCCGCCGCGCCCAGGGATTCGCCAGCGAGGGCGACGCGAACTTCGACGCCCGCCTGCGCGAACAGGACCCCGAGATCGGCTACAAATCGGTGAACGAGGTCACCGGCTGGCTGCGCGCCGCGGGGCTGCAGGACATCCGCACGGTCGAGATGCCCGCCAACAACCTGACCTTCCTCGCCCGAAAAAGCTGAGTTTTCGATCCCGGTTTGACCCTGATCAAGGCCCCGCGCGTACGGGGCTGGTTTTGCTCGCCCGAGAAACCACAGGAGCACGCCATGAGCTGGACCGAAAAACGCGACGCGACCAAGAACCAACTGCGCGGCCTGAACAAGGCGATCCCCGACGCCACCCGTGGCTTCGGCACGCTGAGCCGAGCCGTGAAAGAGGGCGGCACGCTGGATTTCAAGACCAAGGAATTCGTGGCCCTCGGCATCGCCGTCGGGCTTCGCTGCGAGGCCTGCATCGTGCTGCACATGGAAACCCTGATCCGCTGCGGCGCCACACGCGAGGAGGTGGGTGATGTGCTGGCCATGTCCATCCAGATGGGCGGCGGCCCGGCCATGATGTATGCCGCCAAGGCGATGGAATGCTTCGACGAACTGACGGAAGCGCAGGCAAAGGCCGATTGACGGGCTGGAAGCCCGCGGGGCACGGACAAGGAAGGCATTCATGAAACGGGTATTCATCACCGCGGCGGCGCTGACCTTCGGCGCCGGTCTGACGGCCGCCCAGGCACCGGTGCCGGGGCAACATTTCCTGGACAACTGGGATCTCGACGGAGACGGCAAGGTGACGCTGGACGAGGCCACCGAGCGCCGCGGCGACGTGTTCTTCAGCTTCGATGCGGACGAGAACGGCGAACTGGCGGGCGAGGAGTATGACCTCTTCGACGAGGCCCGCGCCAACGACCAGGCCCAGCACGGCGGCCCCTACGGGCTGGCGCGCGGCCCTGGCCCGGGCAACGGCCAGGGGCAAGGCCAGGGACAGGGTCAAAGCATGGGCACGAAACAGGGCCAGGGCATGGGGCCTGGGCCGGGCTATGGCTTTGGCCCCGGCGGCCGCTTTCCCAGCCCGCTGGAATTCGCCGATCAGGGCATGCGGCGCCGGTTCAACGATCCCAACGGAGACGGCGTGGTGACGCGGGCGGAATTCGTCGGCCAGACCGCGGCTTGGCTGGAGATGATGGACCGCGACGGAGACGGCGTAGTGACGCTGAAGGATTTCGCCCCCGTCCCCGTCGAGTGATCCGCTGGAAAATCGAAAAACGCCCCGGCCGTCGCCGGGGCGTTTCGCGTTTCAGCCATCCTTGCGGATGGTTTCGTTTTTCGGGTCGTAGGGGCTGTCCTCGACCACCTCGGCATCCCAGAGTCGGTCGAACATCTTGATCTTCAGCCGGGTGCCGGGCTGGGCCAGCTCCGGCGTGACATAGCCCATCCCGATCGACTTGCCGAAAGCCACCGAGTAGCCGCCCGAGGTCAGCCGTCCCACGCGCGTCTCGCCGTCATACAGCGCCTCGCGTCCCCAGGGGTCGGCATCCTCGGGGCCGTCGATCAGCAGGGTGCAGCATTGCGCGCGGATGCCGGTGTCTTCCATGGCCTGCTTGCCTTGGAATTCCTTGGACAGGTCGACGAAGCGCGGCAGGTCGGCCTCCAGCGGGGTGGCGTCGCGGCCCAGCTCGGTGCCGAAGGCGCGATAGCTCTTTTCCTGCCGCAGCCAGTTCTGGGCTCGGGCGCCGACCAGTTTCATCCCGTGCACCCCGCCGGCCTTTTCCAGCAGGTCGAACAGGTAGTTCTGCATCTCGATCGGGTGATGCAGCTCCCAGCCCAGCTCGCCGGTATAGGCCACGCGGATGGCGCGCACCGGGCACATGCCCAGCTCGATCTCGCGGGCCGAAAGCCATGGGAAGCGCTTGTTGCTCAGCGCCGTGTCCGGCTCGGCATCCTTGATCAACTCTTTCAGCACGTCCCGGGTTTTCGGCCCGGCGATGGCGAAGACGCCCCATTGGGTGGTGACGTCCTGGATCTCGACATAGCCGAACTCGGGGGCCCTGTCCGCGGCCGCCTTGCGCAGGAAATCGGCGTCATAGGCCGACCACGCCCCCGCGGAGACGAGGTAATACTCGTCCTCGGCCAGCCGCACGATGGTGTATTCGGTCCGCGTGGTGCCGGCAGCCGTCAGCGCGTAGGTCAGGTTGATGCGCCCCACCTTGGGCAACTTGTTGCAGGTGAACCAGTCGAGAAAGGCGGTCGCGCCCGGCCCCTTGACCACGTGCTTGGTGAAGGCGGTGGCGTCGATCAGGCCGACGCCCTCGCGGATCGCTTTCGCCTCATCCACCGCGTATTGCCACCACCCCCCGCGGCGGAAGGACCGGGCGTCGTGGTCGAAATCGGCCGGGGCGTCGAGGGGGCCGAAGTAATTCGGCCGTTCCCAGCCGTTCACCTGCCCGAACTGCGCGCCGCGCGCCTTGAGCCGGTCATAGGCGGGCGAGGTGCGCAGCGGGCGGCAGGCCGGGCGCTCTTCGTCGGGGTGGTGGAGGATGTAGACATGCTCATACGCCTCCTCGTTCTTGCGGGCGGCGTATTCGGTGGTCATCCAGGGGCCGTAACGCCTGGGATCGAGGCTGGCCATGTCGATCTCGGCCTCGCCCTCGACCATCAGTTGCGCCAGGTAATGGCCCGAGCCGCCGGCCGCGGTGATGCCGAAGCTGAACCCCTCGGCCAGCCACATGTTGCGCAGCCCCGGGGCGGGGCCGATCAGCGGGTTGCCGTCGGGGGTGTAGCAGATGGGACCGTTGAAATCGTCCTTCAGGCCCACCGTCTCGGAACTGGGGATGCGGTGGATCATGGACATGTATTCCTCCTCGATCCGCTCCAGGTCCAGCGGGAAGAGGTCGGCGCGGAAGCTGTCGGGCACGCCGTATTCGAACCGCGCGGGCGCGCCGCGCTCGTAGGGCCCGAGGATCCACCCGCCGCGCTCCTCGCGCACGTACCACTTGGCGTCGGCATCGCGCAGCACGGGGTGCTCGGGGTGCCCGGCCTTGCGGAATTCGACCAGCGCCGGGTCGGGCTCGGTCACGATGAACTGGTGCTCAACGGGGATGGCGGGGATCTTGATCCCCAGCAGCTGCGCGGTGCGCTGGGCGTGGTTGCCGGTGGCGGTGACCACGTGCTCGGCGGTGATGACGATCTTCTCGTCGGTGGGCACCAGGTTGCCGCCCTTCTCGCCCATCCTGGTGCAGGTGACCTTCCACTCGGAGCCGGTCCATTCGTAGCCGTCGACCTGCCATTTCCGCTCGATCGTCACGCCGCGCTGGCGGGCACCCTTGGCCATGGCCATGGTCACGTCGGCCGGGTTAATGTAGCCGTCGGTGGGGTGATAGATGGCCCCCTTCAGATCCTCGGTGTGCACCAGCGGCCAGCGCTCCTTGATCTGGTCGGGGGTCATCCATTCGTAGGGCACCCCGCAGGTCTCGGCGGTGGAGGCGTAGAGCATGTATTCATCCATGCGCGCCTGGGTCTGGGCCATGCGCAGGTTGCCCACCACGGCGAAGCCGGCGTTGAGGCCGGTCTCCTCCTCCAGCGTTTTGTAGAACCTGATCGAGTAGTCGTGGATATGCGTCGTCGCGTAGGACATGTTGAAATACGGCAGCAGCCCCGCCGCATGCCAGGTTGACCCGCTCGTCAGCTCGTCGCGTTCCAGCAGCATCACGTCCCTCCAGCCCGCGCGGGCGAGGTGATAGGCGATCGAGGTTCCGACGGCGCCGCCGCCGACGACCAGGGCTTTGACATGGGTTTTCATGACCACGACTCTTTCTTGTGACTGCGTCTCGGGCACAGTTACGCAAAATCGTCGCGCTCAGGCGAGAACCATCCGACTTAACATGGCGCGAAACCGACGCCCGGCTCAGCGCATGTCGTATCCGAAGGCCTCGAAATCGCGGGCGAAGAGCCGGTTGACGATCTCGATCTCGGCCGGGCCGTAGGCGGCGGCGGCCTTGTCGCGCGCCCCGGTGGTCTTGCCCGCCTGCACCATCCCCTCGGAGGCATCCGCCCCCCAGATCGCCGTCACGATACGGGCGAGGTCGGCGTCCAGGTTTTCGACGCGGCCGATGAAATCGAACATCTCCAGCGGCAAGAGCAGGATATCGGTCTGCGGCGCCCAGTGCATGTCGACGTGAAGGTTGCCGTCATCGAGATAGCGGCAGAAATCGGCGAAGCCGGGCGTTGCGTCGGAGCCGAACCAGTCGCGAAAGGCCCGCTCCTGCGGCTTATGGCCCAAGATCTTGTCCTGGAAGGCCGACAGCGTGCGCGTGTAGGGGTTGCGCACCACGGTGAACTTGAACGCGTCCTTCACCAGCCGCTCCACGTCGCGAGCGTTCAGGTAAGACGGGCGCAGGAAATGGTCCTTGGGGTCGCTGTCCTTGGCGAAGGGGCGGCGATAGGTGGAATGCCGGCGCAGCGTGTGGGTGATGGTGGAATTCGCAGCCTTGGGCACACGGTTGTAGAAGAACGGCTCCACCGGCGAATAGGCGCCGCGCGGATCGACCTTGAAGAAGGACATCGGCCCCGTGTAGGGGAAGCGGCGGTAAAACGGGCGCAGCCGTGCCGCCCAGCGGCTGGCCGCGCGGTTCACCTTCAGCTTGAGATTGTCCCGGCCCATCGTCTGCCTCCGCCGTTGCCTTGCCCGGCTTTAGCGCAGCGCCGCGCCCGCGGCAACGCGGGGCTTACAGCATCGAGGGCACGACAAGGTCCGGCGGGCGGTGGCCGTCGGCGAAGGTCTTGATGTTGATGATCACCTTCTCGCCCATCTCGACCCGCCCCTCGACGGTGGCCGAGCCCATATGCGGCAGCAGCACCACGTTGGGCAGTTCGCGCAGGCGGGGGTTGATCTGGTGGCCGTGCTCGAACACGTCGAGGCCGGCGCCCGCGATCTCGCCCGCGCGCAGCATCCGGGTCAGGGCGTTTTCGTCGATCACCTCGCCGCGCGAGGTGTTCACGATCACCGCGCTCGGCTTCATCAGCTTCAGCCGCCGGGCGTTGAGCAGGTGGAAGGTCGAGGGCGTATGCGGACAGTTGACCGAGATCACGTCCATCCGGCTGACCATCTGGTCGAGGCTTTCCCAGTAGGTCGCCTCCAGCTCCTCCTCGATCTGCGGATGCACGCGCTTGCGGTTGTGGTAATGCACCTGCATGCCGAAGGCCTTGGCCCGGCGCGCTACGGCCTGGCCGATCGCGCCCATCCCCAGGATGCCCAGCCGCCGCCCGGCGATCCGCCCGCCGAGGAAGGCCGTGGGCGCCCAGCCCTGCCAGTCGCCGGCCTGCATCACCGCCTGCCCCTCGGGAATGCGGCGCACCACCGCCAGGATCAGCGCGATGGTCATGTCGGCGGTGTCCTCGGTCACCACGCCGGGCGTGTTGGACACCAGGATGCCGCGCTGTCGCGCGGTCTGCACGTCGATGTGATCCACCCCCGCGCCGTAATTGGCGATCAGCTTCAGCCGGTCGCCGGCCGCGGCCAGCATCGCCTGGTCGATCTGGTCGGTCACGCAGGGCACCAGCACGTCGGCGCGCTGCATGGCCGCGATCAGCTCGTCGCGGCCCATCTTGCCATCGCTTTCCGAAAGCTCGACGTCGAAGAGTTCCTTGAGCCGCGTCTCGACGGGCTCGGGCAACCGTCGCGTGACGACAACACTCAGGCGTGGAGTGGGCATTCGGAGCCTCCCTGTGCTTTCCTTGCGCCTTGCATATTGGCAAACTGTCGGAGAACGGGGCAAGGCACAAGACCCCGTCGGGCAAGCGACAAAAAGACTTCGCAAAAGAGGCGGACGAGGCAGGCATGCGCATTTTTCTCACCGTGCTGGGGATGGCCCTTGTGCTGATGTCGTCGGCCGGGGCCGCCGAGCGCGGACCGGTCACCAACCTGCCCCTGCCGCGCTTCGTGTCGCTCAAGGCGGCCGAGGGAAATGTCCGCCGCGGCCCCAGCCTGACCCACCGCATCGACTGGGTCTACAAGCGCCGCAACATGCCGCTGGAGATCACCGCCGAATACGGCCACTGGCGCCGGGTGCGCGACCGCGACGGGCTGGGCGGCTGGATGCATTACTCGCTGCTGTCGGGCGTGCGCACGGTGATCGTCGAGACCGACTTGCTGCCGCTGCGCCGACGCCCCGCCGTCGACGCCCCGGTCGCCGCCCATGCCGAACTGGGCGTGGTGGCGCGCCTGGGCGAGTGCAGCCCCGATTGGTGCGAGATCAGCGCCGACGGCGTGTCGGGCTGGGTGCCCAAGGCCGACCTGTGGGGCGTCAAACCGAACGAGATCCGCGACTGACCCCTTGCCAGCCGCGCGCGGTGCGCGCTAGGCAAGCCCGGCCCTTCCCCGCTCGGAGCCCGCCCATGTCCAACAGCACCCATCTGAACCTCTCGGCCGGGCTGGCCTCGGTCACCGTGGCGGTGGTGCTGGTTGCGTTGAAGCTCTGGGCGCTGGGCGAGACCGGGGCGCTGTCCATCGCCGCCTCGCTGGCGGATTCGGCGCTGGACCTGATGATCTCGCTGGGCGGGCTGGCCGCGATCTTCTATGCCGCCAAGCCGCCGGACGAGGATCACGCCTTCGGCCACAGCTCGGCCGAGGACCTGGCCGCGCTGGCGCAGGCGGTGTTCATCCTGGTCTCGAGCGGACTGATCGCCTGGGCCGCGGTGCGCCGGCTGCTGTCCGAGACCCCCGCCCCCATCGCCGCCGAAGGGCGCGGCGCACTGGTCATGGGCATATCCATCGCCCTGACGCTGGCGCTGGTGTTCTGGCAGCGCCGGGTGGCCCGGCGCACAGGAAACAAGGTGGTGCGCGCGGATTCGCTGCACTACTTGGGCGACCTGCTGCCCAATCTGGGCGCGATCGCGGCGCTCTGGGCCTCGGCCCAGTTCGGGCTGACCCAGATCGACAGCGCGGTGGCGATCGGCGCCGCGGCAATGCTGGCGGTGGGCGCGCTGGGCATCGGCAAGACCGCCTGGGACGCGCTGATGGACCGCGCCGCCGATCCGCAGGTGGTCGCCGGCATCGAGGAGATCGTGAAGACCTGGCCCGGCCTGCACGGGTATCACGATTTCCGCACCCGGTCTTCAGGCTCCACCATCTTCGTAAACCTGCATATCGAACTGGACGGGGACCTGACGCTGACCGAGGCGCATGACATCGGCGCGGGGCTGAAACACGCGATCCTCGAGGCCTATCCCGAGACCGATGTCATCATCCACAAGGATCCCGTGCGCTGAACGTCGCTGTCTCGGCGGGTCCGGCACCTCTACAGCGCAAGCAATCGGGCATCGGTTGCGATTTGGGCGCGGCCTGGCCCGGGCCGCGGGCTCTCACCCGGTCGCGAACCGGCGTTTCAAGTGATCCGCCAACCTGATCGAAAGCGCCACGATCATGAGAGTGGGATTGGCGTGGCCGGTCGTCGGCATCACGGAACCGCCGGCAACGAACAATCCCTTGACGTCGTGCAACTCGAGATCGGGGCTCACGACACCGGTTTGCGGCGAGGCCGACATCCGGGTCGTTCCCATCGTGGCGCCCATGTCGATGAAGACGCCGTCGTCCGGCCGTTTGTCTGCGATCCAGTCAGGCAGGGACGGCGAGGGCATGCCGGCCCTGTCAAATGCCTGCACCAGCATCTCGCCCATGCGCAGGAGCGTCTGCTTTTCCTTGGAACCCGGCCGCCAGACCACCAGCGGCAGCCGCAGCCCGAGCGGATCACGGCGTTCGGAAAGCGTTACACGGTTTCCGTGCACCGGCACTTGTTCGACGATCCCCTGCACTTCGGCGCCGATCAGCTTGTGAGACAGGCCGCGAAACCGGTATTCCCTGGCAGCGGTGTTCGGGAAGAGCCGGATCGCGGACTCCACGACCAGGCTCCGAATGCGTCCCGGCATCTTGTCACTGGCCAACGCCTTTTGGCCGGCGGCCTTGAGCAGGGTGCCGGGGCTGCGCGCGATTGACGTGATGTCGCGCAAAGGCGATTTGCTCTGCCGCCGCAGCAGGCGGTCGGCGGCGCTGACCGGATCATCCGGCGCGCGGTGCTCCATGAAATACACGGCGCCGTTCAGCAGTTCCTCGGCCTCCTGACGCTCCTCGGACAGCATCAGGCCATGCGAATACATATGGCTGCGCCCGCCATGCCGGATTCCGAAAAACCCGAAGCGGTGCGAAATGTCGGGCGCCTCCGCGGCGCCGAAATCGCCAAGTTTCGCCTGAATGTGATCGGAAAGGTAACGGCCGACCAAGTCATTCCGGTTGCCCAGTCCCGACGGCTGGGCATCCGACGACAGCAGAAGCAGCCTCGCGTTTTCGATCGCCCCGGCCGCGAGCACACAAGCCCGTGCGGGCACATTCACGGTTCGCCCACTCCCGCCGAGACCGGAGATATCGACGCTTTCGAAGCGCCCGCCGCTGGAATCGGTGTGGATTTTCGTCGCCGTGGCATTCAGCAGGACCCGGATGTTGCCGGCGTCCAGGCTGGCGAAATCGGCGCCCATCCGCATCGTGTCCAGCGGGTCCAGGCGCGACCTGGCGAACTGCCAGAAAAAATCGCGGAAATCCGCCGTGTCGATTTTCGGCTCGGGCGGCGTTTGTCCCGCCAGTTCCCAGAACGTCTCGTCATACCGGTGCGGGCCGAGATTGAGCACCTCGCCGGCACGCTCTATGAACGGTTCGAGGGACGACAGCGAAAACGGCCAGCCGGAGTCCGGCACCCAGGACCGCCGCTGAAAGTCTATGTCGCTGAACGTCGCCGATTTCCCGGCCCACGCGAGCGTCGAGCCCCCAAGCCCCCGGCACCGCACGCCGAAGGGCTGCTGCTGCTCGTTCCACACCGGGGTCAGGACGCTGTGATAGGCGGCGCGCGCCCGCCGGACCGCCTCCTGGTTTACCATTTCCGGCATGTCGACCGAATTGAGGGCCGCGTGTTCCGCGGTCTCGGACATCACTCCGCTTTCGACGACGAGCACCCGAAGGCCCGCGCCCGCCATCTCCCGCGCGATCGTGGTGCCGCAGGCGCCGCCTCCGACAACCACGAGATCGGCGTCGACGGTCGCCTCCGGCGGCAGTTCATCGAAAAAGTCAATTTTCATCGCGTCACCGAAAATCGTCTCCCCAAGGGCAGATCCGCCCGCATAGCCGTTTCGGAAATTCACGGGCGCCATGAGGCCCATATCACTTGCTTTGGCGGGCCTCGTGGACTTCGATCGAAGGCATGTAAGTCGTGTTCAAGAATGTGATTCGGGTAACAGTATAGAATGCAACGTCTTGGTTTCCGCGAGTGGTTCTCGGCCGGAAAAGCTATCGCTCGCAATGACCTGCTGCGGAATTCGGGGCAGGGACAGTTCTGCCAGCGCTTCGAGAAACGCCTGTCGGACATGACCGGCGCCACGCATGCCCTGACCGTCAACAGCGGCACATCAGCGCTGACAGTCGCCCTGGCCGCGCTCGGGGTAGGCCCCGGAGACGAGGTGCTGGTGCCGGCCTACACTTGGATGTCGAGCGCCGCTGCCGCGGTGCATGTCGGCGCGGTGCCGATCCTGGTCGAAATCAACGAGACGCTGACCATGGACCCGGCCGATATCGAGCGAAAGATCAGCCCCCACACACGCGCTATCGTGCCGGTTCACATGGGCAACAGGCCCTGCGACATGGAGGCGATCCTCGCCATCGCCCGAAAGCACCGTCTCCTCGTGATCGAAGACGCATGCCAGGCCGTGGGCATAAAATTCAGGGACAAGTTCTGCGGTGCGATCGGTGATGCCGGGGCATTCAGTTTCAACCAGCACAAGAACCTGACGATCGGCGAGGGCGGGGCCGTCCTGCTGCGGGATGACCGGTCCTATGCGCGGGCCTTCAATTTCCACGACATCGGCATTTCGTTCCGGGGGCGGAATTTCGCGGACCCCGATCCGATCTTCATCGGGATGAACTTGCGGGTGAACGAGATCGAGGGCGCGATGCTGAACGCCCAGCTCACGAAACTTCCCAAGCGCATCGCACGCATGCGCCGGCGCTACGAAGTGATGCTGGATGCCCTGGAACGAGGGGGGTTGCCCGTCGCCCCCCAGAACGACTCTGAAAACACGCTGGGCATCGTGGTGACCTTCGATACCGAGAAAGAGGCCGCGACCTTCGCCGAACGGCGGGGCGTGTCGCGGCTTTTCGACAACACGAAGCATATCTATTCGAATTGGGAACCGATCCTCGAAAAAAGGACCTTCCATCCCAAGATGAACCCCTGGGCCTGGGCCGCGCGCCCGGTGGAGTATTCCGCGGACATGTGCCCGCGCACGCTTGATATCGTGCGGCGCAGCTGCCGGGTCGGCCTCGGCGAGGACTACCCGCTGGTCGTGGTTCAGGCCGCGGCGAGGGGATTCGCCAAAGGTTGACGGCCCAGGGCCGCGCAGCCGAGAACGGAAAGGCCGGCCCGGATGCCTTGCGCGGTCTCGTCAAGCGGCAACCGGCAAAGCCATCGCCTTCCCTCGGGGACAGGCTTCCGCGGCCTGGCCCCGGGAATCCAGGACCGGAAGACGGCGATCAGGCGGGCAGCAACCCCCGGCCCTTCAGCAACGCCTCGGCCCCCGGCAGGCGGCCGCGGAAAGCGGTGTACAGCTCCTCGGCGTCCCGCGCCCCGCCCTTGGAGAGGATGAACCGCTCCAGCCGTTCCGCGATGTCCGGGTCGAAGGCGCCCTCGGCCTCTTCGAAGGCCTCGAATGCGTCGGCATCCATCACCTCGGACCACATGTAGCTGTAGTAACCGCTGGAATAGCCGTCGCCGGCGAAGACATGGGCGAAATGCGGGGTCGCGTGGCGCATGGTGATGGCGTGCGGCATGCCGATCTCTCGAAGGATCTCGGCCTGCCGGGCCATCGGGTCGGAGGGCGCCGCGCCCTCGTGGAAGGCCAGGTCGACCAGCGCCGAGGCGATATATTCGACTGTCTGGAACCCCATGTCATGGCTGGCCGCGGCCAGCAGCCGGTCGAGCAACGCCTTGGGCATGGGGGCGCCGGTCTCGGCATGGGTGGCAAACTCGGCCAAGACCTCCGGCACCTCCAGCCAGTGCTCGAACAGTTGGCTCGGCAACTCCACGAAATCGCGCGCCACCGAGGTGCCGGAGATCGATTCATAGGTCACGTCCGACAGGATTTGGTGCAGCGCGTGGCCGAATTCGTGGAACAGCGTCCGCGCGTCGTCATAGGACAGAAGCGCCGGGTCCCCCGGGGCGGGCTTGGCGAAATTGCACACGTTGTGCACGATGGGCCGCACCTCGCCGCCCAGCTTCTTCTGCGAGCGGCTGGCCGAGCACCACGCGCCCGAGCGTTTCGAGCCGCGCGCGAAGTAATCGCCGATGAAAACGGCCAGGTGCCGGCCGCCGCGGGTGACGTCCCAGGCCCGCACATCGGGATGGTAGAGCGGCACGTCGAGCCGCCTGAACTCCAACCCGAACAGCCGGTTCGCACAGGAGAACGCCGCCTCGATCATCCGGTCGAGCTGGAGATAGGGCTTGAGCTCGGCCTCATCGAGGTCGTGGCGGAGCTTGCGCTGCCTTTCGGCGTAGTAGCGCCAGTCCCAAGGTTCCAGCCGGCCGTTGATGCCGTCCTCGTGCATCATCCGCTCCAGCTCCTGCGCGTCGGCCTCGGCCGCGGCGCGGGCGGGTTCCCAGACCTGCATCAACAGCTCGCGCACGCGCGCGGGCGTCTTGGCCATCTCGGTCTCCAGCTTGAAGCTGGCGAAATCGGCATAGCCCAGCAGATGCGCCCGCTCCTCGCGCAGTTTGAGGATCTCGGCGGTGATCGCGCGGTTGTCGGTCTCGCCCCCGTTCGCCCCGCGCGCCTCCCAGGCGCGGAAGGCCTTTTCGCGCAATTCCCGGCGCGGCGAGAATTGCAGGAAGGGCACGATCAGCGAGCGCGACAGGGTGACGACCGGCCCATCGACCCCCTTCTCCGCCCCCGCGGCACGGGCGGCGGCCGTGACGAAGCCCGGCAGGCCCTCCAGATCGGCCTCGGAAAGCTCCATGAACCACTCACGTTCATCGGCCAACAGGTTCTGGGTGAACTGCGTGCCCAGCACCGACAGCCGCGCCGTGATCTCGCGCAGCCGCTCGCGCGCCGCACCCTCCAGTTGCGCCCCCGCCCGCACGAAGCCGCGCCGCGTCAGCATCAGCACGCGCGCCTGCTCCTCGTCCAGGCCCAGCGCCCCGCGTTCCTGCCACAGCGCCTCGATCCGCGCGAAGAGCCGCTCGTTCAGGGTGACATCCGAGGAATAGGCCGCCAGTTTCGGCGCAAAATCCCTCTGCAGCGCCTCGCGCGCCGGATTGCTGTCGGCGCCCGCCAGCGAATAGAATACCCCCAGCACCCGGCCCAGCGCGGCGTCCGCCAACTCCAGCGCCTCGATAGTGTTCTCGAACGTGGGCGGCTCGGTGTTATCCGCGATTGCGGCCACATTGGCCCGCGCCTCCTCCAGCGCCGCTTCCAGCGCCGGCGCGAAATCCCCGTCCGAAATCTCGGCATAGGGCGGCATCTCGAAAGGCGTGGTCCAGGCGGCAAGCAACGGGTTCGTCATCGGCATCTCCTTTGCCCCAACAGCTAGGCCCGGCCGGGACAAAGGTCCAGCCTGCCCCTTCTTCTGTTCGAAAATATCCCCGCCGGAGGCTCCCGTCCTCAGCCGCCCGCGCTGCAGACCGGGCAATCCGCGCGGCGTTTCAGCCGCACCTGCCGGTTCTCGCCGTAAAGCGCATCGTAGAACAGCATCCGCCCCCGCAGGCTCTCGCCCGCCCCCGCGATCTCCTTGATCGCCTCGACCGCCATCATCGAGCCCATCACGCCGGGCAGCGCGCCGATCACGCCCGCCTCGGCGCAGGTCGGCGCCAGCCCCGGCGCCGGGGCCTCGGGGAAAATGCACTGGTAACAGGGCGCGCCGCTTGCAGGGTGGTAAAGGCTGATCTGCCCCTCCCACTGCGTGATCGCCGCCGCGATCAGCGGCTTGCCTGCCGCCACCGCGGCGCGGTTGACCATGAAGCGGGTCTCGAAATTGTCGGTGCCGTCGAGGATCAGGTCATACTCGGCGAACAGTTCCGCCGCGTCCTCCTCCCCGGCCAGGCGGCGGTTGTAGGGGCGGATTTCGACGAAGGGGTTCAGCGCACGCATCTGCTCGGCCGCGGAATGGACCTTGGGCATGCCCAGCCGGTCGTCGGTATGGATCACCTGCCGCTGCAGGTTGGAGGCGTCCACAATGTCGTCATCGACCACGCCGATGGTCCCCACCCCCGCCGCCGCGAGGTAAAGCAGCGCGGGCGAGCCGAGGCCGCCGGCCCCGATCACCAGCACCTTGGCGTTCTTCAGCTTCATCTGCCCCGGCCCACCGATCTCGCGCAGGATGATGTGCCGGGCATAGCGCTCCAGCTCGGCGGCGCGGAAGGGGCCTTCGTCCTCCCGCTCGGGCTTAGCGGTCTTTGCGCGGCGGCGCAGCAGCCGCACGACCGCGGCATAGCCCGCCACCAGCGCCGCGATCACGCCCAGCGCCAGCCAGCTCTGGGCATTGCCGCCGATGGCCGCCCGCAGCGCGTGGCCCTCGGGCAGGGCCAACTGCGCGGCCAGCACCCCGAGATAGAGGACCCCGATCATCCCCAGCCGCGCCTTCACCGGGGCCTTGAGCACCACGCCAAGCGCCCACAGCCCGGCCGCCAGCAGCAGAACCAACCCCATCAGCGCCGCCCCGTCGAGCCAAAGCCGCCCTGGCCGCGCGCGGTCTCGCTCAATTCGCCATCGGCCAGTTCGAACCGCGCCTGCACCACCGGGGCCACGATCATCTGGGCCACGCGGTCGCCGTGGTGGATCAGGTAGGGCTCGGCCCCCAGGTTGACCAGCAGCACCCCCAGCGGCCCGCGATAGTCGCTGTCGATGGTGCCCGGCGTATTGGGCAGGCTGATGCCGTGCTTCAGGGCAAGGCCGGAGCGCGGCCGAATCTGCATCTCGAACCCGATGGGGATCTCCACCCGCAGCCCGGTGGGCAAGATGCGCCGCTCCATCGGCTGCAAGGTCAGGCCGTCTTCCCGGATATCGGGCGGCAGGTTGGCGCGGATGTCCGCCCCCGCGGCACCCGCGGTTTCGTAGGAGGGCAGCGGAACCGTCAGATCGGCCCAGTCCTCGTGCAGGATGCGGATCACGGGGGCGGTCATGCCAGCGCCTCCGCGATCTTCGCGGCCAGCCGCTGCGCCACCTGGTCCTTGCCCATGCGCGGCCAGTCCTCGGCCCCCTCGGCACTGATCAGGGTCACCGCGTTCTCGGCCCCGCCCATGATGCCGGTCCCGGGCGAGACGTCATTGGCCACGATCCAGTCGCAGCCCTTGCGCTCGCGCTTGGCCTTCGCATGGGCGACCACGTCGTCGGTCTCGGCGGCGAAGCCCACCACCAGGCCGGGCCGCCCCGCGCCCATCTTGCTGATCGTGGCCAGGATGTCGGGGTTCTCGGCGAATTCCAGAACGGGCAGCCCGCCCCTGGTTTTCTTCATCTTGCTCGACGCCTCGTTCGCGACGCGCCAATCGGCCACGGCGGCGGCGAAGACGGCCGCTTCGGCGGGCAGCGCGCCCTCGACCGCCTCCAGCATCTGGCGGGCGGTCTCCACCCGGATCACGCGCACGCCCTGCGGCGGGGCCACGCTGGCCGGTCCGGTGACGAAGGTGACATCCGCCCCCAGCGCCGACAGCGCCCGCGCGATCGCCGTGCCCTGCGCCCCCGACGAGCGGTTGGCGATATAGCGCACCGGGTCGATGGGCTCATGCGTGGGGCCGGAGGTGACGATGATGTGCCGGCCCTTCAGCGGCCCGTCGGAAAGGGCGGCCTCGACGGCCTCGACGATCTGCGGCACCTCGGCCATGCGGCCGGGGCCGAACTCGCCACAGGCCATGGCGCCCTCTTCGGGGCCGACGGTCAGGATGCCGTCGCCCGCCAGCGTGGCCAGGTTGCGCTGCGTTGCGGGATGCTCCCACATCCGCACGTTCATGGCCGGCGCGATCAGCACCCGCTTGTCGGTGGCCATCAGCAGGGTCGAGGCCAGATCGTCGGCATGCCCGCCCGCCATCTTGGCCATCATGTCGGCCGTGGCCGGGGCCACCACCACCAGGTCGGCGGCCCGGGAGAGCTCGATATGCCCCATCTCGGCCTCGTCGGTCAGGTCGAACAGGTCGCGATAGACCTTCTCGGCGGCCAGGGCCGAGGCCGAGAGCGGCGTGACGAATTCCCCGCCCGCGCGGGTCAGAACCGGGGTCACCGCCGCGCCGCGCTCGCGCAGGCGGCGGATCAGGTCCAGCGCCTTGAAGGCCGCGATCCCGCCGCCAATGATCAACAGAATGCGTTTGCCTGCCAGCATGGGGGCCCCTTTCGCAACTCCTGCCCAATGTCTAGGGCGCGGCGCGGGGCGGGGCAAGCTCAGTCGGCCTTTAGCCCCGCGCAGGGGTCGCCGCGCTCGGCCGCCTCGGTCACCAGCCAGAAATCATAGGGCGCGTCCTCTGCCGGCGCCTCCTCAAGCTGCCCGATGGAGATCAGCGACAGCCCCGGCGCGGCCAGCGCGAGTGCCGCGGGCAGGCCCCAGTCGCGGCGGGCATGGCCGTTGCCGGTGATCACGGCGACCGGGCCGCCGGTCTCGGCCACCGCCTGCGCCACGGTGCGGGCGAAAGCCGCGTCGCGCAGGCGCTGCGCCTCGACCATTCCGGGCAAGAGGGTTTCGGGCAGGGCATTGCAATGCGCGTCACGTTGAAGATCCTCGCGCTCCTTCTGCTGATCGGCGGGCAGCGGGCCGGCCAGACCGTAGGCCGACGCCTGCTCGCCAAAGACCGCGGCCGCCCCGTCCTCCACGGCCCGGCGCACCTCTTCGCGCGGCAGCGCCGCGCCGTAGATCGCCGCGTCGGAGGCGGTGAAGATCGGGTGATACATCGCGAAATCCGGCCAGCCGGTGTTGTCCCAGCCCAGAGCCGCCTGCAGCGCCGCGCGGTCGGCGCGCAGATCCGACGTGACCTTTGCCGCCTGTTCCGGCGTCAACATCTCGAACACCACGGCAGAGGGGGCGAGCGCCGCCACCGCCCGCGCCTGGTTGGCGTGGTGGGCCGGGTTGTCATGCACCTCGCCCAGGACGACCACGTCGGCCTCCGGGAGGTCGTTCAGCGCCGGCGCGTCGATCCGTTCGGCGCAGGCCGGGGCGGCAGCCAGCGCCGCCGCGAGGAATAGAGCCTTCTTCATGCGAAGAACTCATGCACCTCCGGGCTGGTCGCTTCAAGGCGCTTGCGCATCTTGGCGAAGGCGGCGGCCTCCAGCTGTCGGACGCGCTCCTTGGACAGGCCCAGCTCCTGCCCGAGGCTTTCCAGCGTGCGCGGCGCCTCGCGCAGCTTGCGCTCGGTCACGATGAACCGCTCGCGCTCGGTCAGCGTGCCCATGGCGGAGACCAGCCAGCCGCGCAGCCGATCGATGTCATGCGCCTCTGCCACCTGCTCGGCGGCCTGGGTGCTGTCATCCTCCAGCGTGTCGATCCATTCGCGACCGTCCTCATCGGTGCTCTGCGCCGCGTTCAGCGAGAAATCCGAGCCCGACAGCCGACCCTCCATCATCTCGACATCGGCCAGCGACACGCCCACTTCGGTGGCGATCATCTGGCGCAACTGGTGACGGTCCAGTTCCTCGCCCCGCGCGCTGGCCTCGCGCTCCAGCCGGGCCTGCACCCGGCGCAGGTTGAAGAACAGCGATTTCTGGCTGGAGGTGGAGCCGGTGCGCACCAGCGACCAGTTGCGCATCACGTGATCCTGGATCGAGGCCTTGATCCACCACACCGCGTAGGTGGAAAAGCGCACCCCGCGGTCAGGGTCGAACTTGTCAGCGGCCTTCATCAGGCCCAGCCCCGCCTCCTGGATCAGGTCGTTCATCGGCGCGCCGTAGCGCCTGAACTTCGCCGCCATCGAGATCGCCAGCCGCATATAGGCCGTGACCAGCCGGTGCAGCGCCGCCTCGTCGCGGCGGTCGCGCCAGGCATAGGCGAGTTCCAGCTCGGTCTCCGCATCCAGCAACTCGGCCTTCATGGCCTTGCGGGACAGGGACGTCTCGGCTTGCAGATCAAGCGGCATCGGCTTCCCCCTCTGGTTGGCTTCAACGGGGATACGCGGCCAGGATCCTTTCGGATCACATGAATCATCAACCATGATGAGCCTTCGCACAAATCATCGATTTGTGATCGCGCCATACCGCCCTAGCGTGCCGCCGATCACAGCGCGACGGAGACACGTATGACCTACGACCTTTTCATCGGCGACCGGACCTATTCCAGCTGGTCGCTGCGCGGCTGGCTGATGTTCGAGAAATTCGGCCTGCCCTACCGGGTGCACATGGTGGGGCTCTACGACGGCACCATGGCCCGGGATCTGGCTGACCTGGCGCCCGCCCGGCTGGTGCCCGCCATGCGGACGCCCGAGGGCGACGTCGTGCAGGACACCCTCGCCATCGCCGAAACCCTGGCCGAGCGGCACCCCGAGGCCGGGTTCTGGCCGACCGGCCGCGCGGCCCGCGCGCTGGCGCGCGGCATCGTGGCCGAGATGCATTCGGGCTTCGCCGCGCTGCGCGCCGCATGTCCGATGAACCTCGCCCATGCCTACGCCGGGTTCGAGCCCGACCCCGCGGTCCGCGCCGACCTGGAACGGCTCGACCTGCTCTGGTCGCTGGCGCGGCAGCGGTTCGGCGGTGACGGCCCCTGGCTCTTCGGCGCCTACAGCATCGCCGATGCCTTCTACGCGCCGGTCGCCGCGCGGATCGCCGGCTACGACCTGCCCGTGAACGCGGTTTCGCACGCCTACGTGGACGCGCATCTGGCCGACCCGGCCTTCCGCCGCTGGCGCGCCCAGGGGCTAACTGTCAGCTACGATCCCGAACCCTACGCGATGGACCTGCCCCGACGCCCCTGGCCCGGCGATGCGGAAACCTGATCCGACAGCCCAGGAATTTACCATTCTTAAACCAGTTTCGCCGTAGCCGTTAACCAGGGAAACGGCGGAGAGACGCATGGTGGCGCGGGCCTACACGGTGGCCTTCGAAGGGGTCGAGGCCCGGATGGTCGAGGTGCAATGCGCCGTCACCGCCGGGCTGCCCGCCTTTTCCATCGTCGGCTTGCCCGACAAGGCGGTGAGCGAGGCGCGCGACCGGGTGCGCGCGGCGCTGACGGCGATGTCCATCGCGCTGCCGTCGAAACGCGTCACGGTCAACCTCTCGCCCGCCGACCTGCCCAAGGAGGGCTCGCATTTCGACCTGCCCATCGCGCTGTCCCTGCTGGCCGCGCTCGAGGTGATCCCCCGCGACGAGGTGGAGCGCACGGTGGCGCTGGGCGAGATGTCGCTCGACGGCTCGCTGGTGCCGGTGCTGGGGGCCCTGCCCGCGGCGATGGCCGCGGCCGAGGCGGACCGGGCGCTGCTCTGCCCGCGCGCCTGCGGGGCCGAGGCCGCCTGGGTCGGCGCCGCGCAAGTGCTGGCAGCGGGATCGCTGGGCGAGGCGGTGCGCCACTACACCGGCCAGGCGCCGCTGCCCCCGGCCGACCCGGGCGAGGTCGCGGCCGAAACCGGCACGCGCGACCTGCGCGACGTCAAGGGGCAGGAGCGGGCCAAGCGGGCGCTGGAGATCGCCGCCGCCGGGCGCCACCACATGCTGATGGTCGGCGCGCCGGGCTCGGGCAAATCCATGCTGGCCGCGCGCATGCCCGGCCTCCTTCCGCCGCTGACACCTGTCGAGGCGCTGGAGACCTCGATGATCCATTCGCTCTCCGGGCTCCTGGACGAGGGCGGCATCTCGCGCGCGCGGCCATTCCGCACACCGCATCACACCGCCTCCATGGCGGCCATCGTCGGCGGCGGGCGCGGCGCCAAGCCGGGCGAGGTCTCGATGGCGCATAACGGCGTGCTGTTCATGGACGAATTCCCCGAATTCCCCCGCGCCGTGCTGGAAACCCTGCGCCAGCCGATCGAGACAGGCGAGGTCGTGGTCTCGCGCGCGAACGCGCATATGCGCTATCCCAGCCGCTTCCTGCTGGTGGCGGCGGCCAATCCCTGCAAGTGCGGCCACCTGGCCGATGCCGCGCGTGCCTGCGCCCGCGTGCCCCAATGCGGCGAGGATTACCTCGGCCGGATCTCGGGCCCGCTGATGGACCGGTTCGACCTGCGGGTGGAGGTGCCCCCGGTGGCCTACACCGATCTCGACCTGCCCGAATCCGGCGACAGCTCGGCGGAGGTCGCCGCGCGCGTGGCCAAGGCCCGCGCGGTGCAGGCGGCCCGGTTCGACGGGATCGAAAGCGCCCGCGTCAATGCCGATGCCGAGGGGCGGCTGCTGGAAGAAATCGCCACGCCCGACGACGAGGGCCGCGAATTGCTGGCCCGGGTGGCGGAACGTTTCGGCCTGTCGGCGCGGGGCTATCACCGGGTGCTGCGGGTGGCGCGCACCATCGCCGATCTGGACGGATCGGAGGCGGTGCGCAAACCCCACGTGGCCGAGGCGGTCAGCTTCCGCCTCGCCGTGGGCGGCTAGCGGCGCCGGGCCTCGATCGCCTCCCAGACCTTCTCGGCGATATTCACCTGGTCGAAGCGCTCCAGTTCCTGGATGCCCGTGGGCGAGGTCACGTTGATCTCGGTCAGGCAACCGCCGATCACGTCGATGCCCACGAAGATCTGGCCGTGATCGCGCAGGGTGGGCCCGATAGCCTCGCAGATCTCCAGGTCGCGCTCGTTCAGCCCGATCTTCTCGGGCCGGCCGCCCACATGCATGTTCGACCGCGTCTCGCCCCGCGCGGGGACCCGGTTGATAGCCCCCACCGGCACGCCATCCACCAGGATGATCCGCTTGTCGCCCTTGGCCACGTCGGGCAGGAATTTCTGCGCGATCAGCGGCTCGCGGCTGAGCGAGGTGAACAGCTCGTGCAGCGAGGACAGGTTGCGGTCGGCGGGATCGAGCCGGAACACGCCGGCGCCCCCGTTACCGTAGAGCGGCTTGAGGATGATGTCGCCGTGCAGTTCCTTGAACTGCCGGATGGTCAGCAGGTCGCGCGCGATCAGCGTGGGCGGTATCAACTCGGGGAACTGCAGCACCAAGAGCTTCTCGGGGAAGTTGCGCACCCAGAAGGGATCGTTGACCACCAGGGTGTCGGGATGCACCTGCTCCAGCAGATGGGTGGTGGTGATATAGCCCATGTCGAAGGGCGGATCCTGGCGCAGCCAGACCACGTCGAAGCCGGCCAGATCGACATCGGCCTCGTCTCCCAGGGTGAAATGCGCCCCGGCCACGCGCTGCACCCGCAGCGGCCAGCCCCGGGCCATCACCCGCCCGTCATTCCAATACAGGTTCTCGGGATTGTAGTAGAACAACTCATGCCCGCGCGCCTGCGCTTCCTCGGCCAGCCGGAACGTGCTGTCGGCGTCGATATCGACGTCCTCGATCGGGTCCATCTGGATGGCAACTTTCAGCTTCATGCAAAGCCCTCCTCGGTTCGGACTTTACATGGCCGACCCGGCGCCGCGTTGCAATCACCGAGTTCGCCTCAGGCCGCCAGGGCGTTTTCCAGGATCTCCACCCGGCCCATGCCATCCACCAGCGCCACGTCGAACCGCGCCTCGGTCAGCTGCCCCTTCGGCTCGCCGGCCAGAAACTCCGAAGCCGCTGAGAAAAGGCGCGCGATCTGGCGCTGGCCCAGCCGTTCGGCCGCCCGCGCATGGCTGCGGCTTTTCTTGACCTCGATGAAAACCACGGCCTCGCCGTCACGCACGATCAGGTCGATCTCGCCGCCCGCACCGCGCCACCGCCGCCCGGCGATCGCCAACCCCCGCCGCCGGTAGCGTTCGGCCACCATGTCCTCGGCCACGCGCCCGGCGTGATAGGACGTCCCGCCACGCGCGTCTCGCCCTCTGCACATCTGTCGCCCACCGCTCATCTCTCGCCCTCCGTTCACTCCTCGCCGGCCAGCCTCAGCGCCTCCTGGTAGACCTGGCGGCGCGGCAGGTTCAGCGCCGCCGCCACCTCGGCCGCCGCGTCCTTCACCGACTTGCGCGGCAGCGCGGCCCGCAGCGCCTCCTCCAGCGTCTGCGCATCCGCCTGCACCTCCGGCGCCCGGTCCACCAGGACCACGATCTCGCCCTTCACCGCACGGTCCGCGAAGGTCTGCGCCAACTCGGCCAGGGTGCCGCGCGCCACCTCCTCGAACCGCTTGGTCAGTTCCCGGCACACCACCGCCTGCCGGTCCTCCCCGAAACTCTGAACCAATTCCCCTAACAAGCGGTGAACGCGTTTCGGCGACTCGTAGAGCACCAGCGTGGCCGGGATCGCGGCCAGTTCCGCCAGCGCCTTTGAGCGCGCGCCCTTGGCCGTGGGCGGAAAGCCCGCGAAGAGGAAGCGATCGGTGGGCAGGCCCGAGACGGTCAGCGCCGCCAGCACCGCCGAGGGACCGGGCGCCGTGGTCACGGTCTGCCCCGCCGCGATCGCCGCGCGCGCCAGCTGAAACCCCGGATCGGCCACCAGCGGCGTGCCGGCCTCGCTGGCATAAGCCACCGATTTGCCCTCGGCGATCATCGCCACGATCTTGTCGCGCAGACCGGGCGCGCTGTGGTCGTGATAGGCGATCACCGGCCGCTCGCCCAGCGTGATGCCGTGGATCTGCATCAGGTGCTTGGCGGTGCGGGTATCCTCGGCTGCGATCACGTCGGCGCTGGCCAGGATGTCGAGCGCGCGCAGGGTGATGTCGCGGGCCGCCCCGATCGGGGTGGCGACGAAATACAGCCCGGGGTCGAGCGGCTTGTTCTGGATTTCCACGGCGGGAGGCTCCGTTCTGAGACGTTTACTTGGGGGGGCGAAATGCTTACTGTCCCGGTGACCAGGAAGCCCATGCCCCGGGAGTGAGGATTACACCATGTTTGCCGTTTTGCGTTCCGCCCGCAAGTCGCTGGCGCGCGCCGCCGTTGTCGCCGGGGCGCTGGCCCTGGCTGCCTGCCAGCCCGGCCCGGGCGGCGGCACCGGCCCCAGCATCAACACCCGCGCGCCCGTGCCCGTGGCCCTGCTGGTGCCCGGCGGCTCGGACCAGCCGGGCGACGCGCTGCTGGCGAAAAGCCTGGAGAACGCCGCGCGGCTGGCGGTGTCGGATCTCGAGGGGGTGTCGGTCGACCTGCGCGTCTACAACACCGCCGGCGACGCCGGGCGCGCGGCCGAGGTGGCCCGCCAGGCGGTGGGCGAGGGCGCCAAGATCATCCTCGGCCCGGTTTATGCCCAGGCCGCCAACGCCGCCGGCCTCGCCGTGGCCAACCGCAATGTCAACGTGCTGAGCTTCTCCAACAATTCCGACATTGCGGGCGGCAACGTGTTCGTGCTGGGCCGGACCTTCGAGAACACCGCCGACCGGCTGGTGCGCTATGCCCAGGCCAACGACAAGGGGCGGATCATGGTCGTGCACGACCAGACCGTGGCGGGCGTGGCCGGCAGCGATGCCATCGAGCGCGCCATCTACAATGCCGGGGCCATCCCCGCCGGGAGCGCCTCTTACGAATTCTCGCAGAACGGCGTGGTGCAGGCGATCCCCGCCATCAAAGAGGCCGTGGAGGCCAACCAGCCCGACGCGCTGTTCCTGACGGCCGACACCTCGGGCGCGCTGCCGCTGCTGGCGCAGCTGCTGCCGGAAAACGGCGTGAAGACCGAGACCACCCAGTTCATCGGCCTGACTCGCTGGGACATCCCGGCCAGCACCCTGGCCCTGCCCGGCGTGCAGGGCGGCTGGTTCGCCCTGCCCGACCCGGCGCTGAACGAGCGTTTCCGCGCCCGCCACGAATCCGCCTTCGGCGAGGGCGCGCACCCGATCGCGGGGCTGGCCTATGACGGCGTCGCCGCCATCGGCGCGCTGGTCAAGCAGGGCAACCGCGACGCCCTGACCACCTCGGCGCTGACCCAGCCCTCGGGCTTCGTCGGCGTTGACGGCATCTTCCGCCTGCGCCAAGACGGCACCAACGAGCGCGGCCTCGCGGTCGCCGAAATCCGCGACAAACAGGTGTTTGTGATTGACCCTGCCCCAAGAAGCTTTGGCGGCGGTGCCGGGTTCTGACCCGGTCACCCTGCCCCGCAGCCCGGCGCTGGCGCCCGACAAGCTGATCTGCCCGCCGGAGGAGATCTTCGACCGCACCGCCTTCGACGCGGCGCTGGCGCGCGAGGCCGGCCCCGAGGCCGACGCCCGCAGCCTGCGCGACGCCGCGGTGCGCCTGCTGCAGCAGGCGCGCAAGTCCGGCGACGCCGCCATCGCCGCCGCCTTCGAGGCCGCGCCCTTCGAGGCGCGCAAGACGGTGCGCGCCTATGCCTACCTGACCGATTGCCTGGTGGGCGCGGTGCTGGACCTCGCCACCCAGCGCATTCACCCGCTGAACACCCCTACCGAGGGCGAACGCATCGCCGTCCTCGCGGTCGGCGGCTACGGCCGTGCCGAGATGGCGCCCTATTCCGACGTCGACCTGCTGTTCCTCACCCCCTACAAGGTCACCCCCTGGGCCGAGAGCGTGGTCGAGACCATGCTCTACATCCTGTGGGACCTGCGGCTGAAGGTCGGCCACGCCACGCGCACCGTGCAGGATTGCCTGCGGCTGGGGCGCGAGGATTACACCATCCGCACCGCCCTGCTGGAGCACCGCTTCCTCGGCGGGCACGCGCCGCTGGCCGAGGAACTGAAGGAAACGCTCTGGAGCGACCTTTTCAGCTCCACCGCGGCCGATTTCGTCGAAGCCAAGCTGGCCGAGCGGGCGGACCGGCACAAGAAACAGGGCGGCCAGCGCTACATGCTGGAGCCCAATGTCAAGGAAGGCAAGGGCGGGCTGCGCGACCTGCAATCGCTGTTCTGGATCGCGAAATACGTCCACCAGGTCGAACATACCCGCGACCTGGTCAACCTCGGCGTCTTCACCCAGGAAGAGATGGACCAGTTCCGCCGCGCCGAGAACTTCCTCTGGGCGGTGCGCTGCCACCTGCACCTGATCGCCGGCCGGGCGATGGACCAGCTGACCTTCGATTTGCAGATCGAGGTCGCCGCCCGGATGGGCTATGAGGACAAGGGCGGGCGCCGCGCGGTCGAGCATTTCATGCAGGACTATTTCCGCCACGCCACCCATGTCGGCGAGTTGACCCGCATCTTCCTCACCGCGCTCGAGGCCAGCCATGTGAAGCGCGAGCCCAAGCTGCTGGGCCTGTTCCGCCGCCGCCGCGCCAAGAAGGGCTATGTCATCGTCCAGAACCGGCTGAGCATCGAGGACGAGGAGACCTTCTTCGACGACCGGGTGAACATCCTGCGCCTGTTCGAGGAGGCGCTGAGGACCGGCACCCTGATCCACCCGGACGCGATGCGGGCGGTCTCGGCCCATCTCGACCTGATCGATGACGAGTTGCGCACCGACAAGGAGGCGCAGCGCATCTTCCTCGACCTGCTGCTCAAGCACGGCAACCCCGAACGCTCGCTGCGCCGGATGAACGAGTTGGGCGTGCTCTCGGCCTTCATCCCGGAGTTCAAGCCGATCGTGGCGATGATGCAGTTCAACGTCTATCACCACTACACGGTGGACGAACACACCATCCAGTGCATCTCGCACCTGGCCAAGATCGAGCGCGGCGAACTTGTCGAGGAACTGCCCATCGCCAGCCGTATCCTCGAGGAAGGCGTCAACCGCAAGGTGCTCTATATCGCGCTGCTGCTGCACGACATCGGCAAGGGCCGGCCCGAGGACCACTCGGTCCTCGGCGCGCAGATCGCGCGCAAGGTGGCGCCGCGGCTGGGCCTCAAGCCGCGCGAATGCGCCACTGTGGAATGGCTGGTGCGCTATCACCTGCTGATGTCGGACATGGCTCAGAAGCGCGACATTTCCGACCCGCGCACGGTGCGCGACTTCGCCAAGCTGGTGAAGACCAAGAAGCGGCTGAACCTGCTGGCCGTTCTGACCGTCTGCGACATCAGCGGCGTCGGCCCCGGCACCTGGAACAACTGGAAGGCGCAGCTTCTGCGCACGCTCTACGAGGAAACCGCCAACGCGCTGGAAAACGGGCTGGAGGCGCTGAACACCGAGAAACGCGAGGCCGAGGCCAAGCGCGCCCTGCGCGAGGCGCTCTCCGACTGGGACAAGAAAGAGCTGCGCGCCGAGATCGCCCGGCATTACGGCCCCTACTGGCAGGGCCTGCAGACCGAGAGCCACGCGGTCTTCGCCAACATGCTGCGCGGCATCGGCACCGACGAGATCCGCATCGACCTGACCCAGGACGAGGACCGCGACGCCACCCGCATCTGCTTTGCCCTGGCCGACCATCCGGGCATCTTCTCGCGGCTGGCGGGCGCGCTGGCGCTGGTCGGCGCCAACGTTGTGGACGCGCGCACCTACACCTCCAAGGACGGCTATGCCACCGCGGTGTTCTGGGTGCAGGACGGCGAGGGGCACCCCTATGAGGCCAGCCGCCTGCCCCGCCTGCGCCAGATGATCGACAAGACGCTGAAGGGCGAGATCGTCCCGCGCGACAAGCTGGCCGACCGCGACAAGCTGAAGAAGCGCGAGCGCAGCTTCCGCTTCCCGACCTCGATCAGCTTCGACAACGAGGGCTCCGAGATCTACACGATCATCGAGGTCGACACCCGCGACCGCCCCGGCCTTCTGTTCGACCTGACCCGGTCGCTGGCGAGCAACAACATCTACATCGCCTCCGCCGTGATCGCGACCTTCGGCGCGCAGGTGGTGGACACGTTCTACGTCAAGGACATGTTCGGGCTGAAGATCCATTCCAAGGCCAAGCAGGCTGCGCTGGCCGAGAAGCTGCGCCAGGCCATCCAGCGCGGCGCCGAGCGGGCCGAGGGCTGATGCGGCCGATCCGCCTGATCTCGGGCTTCCTGACCGTCGGCGCCTGGACCATGGCCAGCCGGGTGCTGGGCTTCGTGCGCGACATCCTGATCGCGGCCTGGCTGGGAACGGGGCCCGCGCACCAGGCCTTCGTTATCGCCTTCTCGCTGCCCAACCTGTTCCGGCGCTTCTTTGCCGAGGGCGCCTTCAACATGGCCTTCATCCCCATGTTCTCCAAGCGGCTGGAGGCCGGGGACGACCCGCAGGGCTTCGCCCGCGATGCGCTGTCGGCGCTGGGGGCGCTGCTG